>CAZEOI010000025.1:0-47651 GCA_964513775.1 uncultured Sangeribacter sp.
TCTTCAAATATAGCGTAAATTTTGCAGATTAGGAAATTTATCACTATTTTTGTATTGATATATGCATCCAGGCATATGTCGTAAATTATACCAAGGGCTCCTGCATACACGGCAGCTCGCCCGAACTAAAAAAATTTACCCTTATGTTCTCAGGAATCGTAGAAGACGCTATTGAAGTAACAGGCCTCCGTCATGAGGCTGAAAATCTGCATATCACCATGCGTTGCCCGTTTGCCGACGAGCTGCGCATAGACCAGAGCATAGCCCACAACGGAGTATGCCTCACAGTGGTCGCTCTTCCCGGCGACGGCACCTACACCGTGACCGCGATCAAGGAGACCCTTGACCGCTCAAACCTCGGACTCCTCAAACCGGGCGATCTTGTAAATGTGGAGCGCTCTATGAAAATCGACGGACGCCTTGACGGGCATATCGTGCAGGGACACGTTGACACCACCGCCGTGTGTGAGAGTGTGGAGGATGCCGATGGCAGCCGTTATTACAAATTCCGCTACAAGGCTGATCCCGCTCTCGTGAAGAAGGGATATATGACAGTGGAGAAGGGTTCGGTTACGGTAAACGGTGTGAGCCTTACCGTGTGCGACTCTGAGCCAGACAGCTTCCGCGTGGCAATAATCCCCTACACTTCGGAACACACCAATTTCCACTGTATCGAACCGGGAACCGTGGTGAACCTTGAGTTTGACATAATCGGGAAATATCTGGCCCGTCTCGCCGAACTCTCTTAATCTTCCCTCCCCCTTGCTCATCTCTCCTCTCTTTCTTCTCTCACCTTCCTTACTGTAAAAAGAAACCAAACGATGGATAAAAAAATTATCGTGGCCCTTGATGGCTACTCATCTTCAGGAAAGAGTACCATGGCCCGTGAGCTGGCTCGCCGCGTAGGATATGTCTATGTGGATTCCGGAGCAATGTATCGTGCCGTGACCCTCTATGCCATACGGCACGATATGGTAAACCCCGACTCCACAATCAAAACCGCGGAGTTAGTGAAGGCACTCCCCGAGATTTCGGTGAGTTTCGCCCCTGCCGGAGCCGATGGAGTGCAACACACCCTTCTCAACGGAGAGGATGTGGAAAGCCTGATCCGCGATATGAAGGTCAGCTCACTCGTGAGTCCTGTGGCTGTGATCCCGGAGGTGAGACAACGGCTCACGGCCATGCAGCAGGCTTTCGGCAAAGAGCGTGGCATAGTGATGGATGGCCGCGACATAGGCACCACCGTGTTTCCTGACGCTGAATTGAAAGTTTATGTATGCACTGATGCTGAGGAGCGTGCGCGCCGCAGATTCAAGGAGCTGCAGGAGAAAGGATCGGAGGCCTCATTCGAGGAGGTGCTCGCAAACGTGAAGGAGCGAGACCGTATCGACTCCACCCGTGAGGTGTCGCCGCTGCGTAAAGCCGACGATGCCATAGAGCTCGACAACGGACGGATGACTCCCGAAGAACAGATGGACTGGCTCATGAATCAGTTCAAAGCAGCCTTAACCAGAGAATAACCTGCATATAAATATGAGTGTAGAGATCGACGTAAACTCCGGATTCTGCTTCGGCGTGGTCACCGCAATAACGAAAGCAGAGGAGGAGCTCGAAAAGTCGGGGCAGTTATACTGCCTCGGCGATATCGTTCACAACGCCGGAGAAGTGGAGCGTCTGCGGGAAAAGGGTCTCAAGACCATCACCCACGAGGAGCTCGCACAGCTCCATGATGTAAACGTGCTCCTACGAGCCCACGGCGAGCCGCCCAGCACATATTCCACCGCCGCCGCCAACAACGTAAAGATTATCGATGCCACCTGCCCCGTGGTGCTACAGTTGCAACGCCGCATCAAGCGGGCCTACACCGAGGGACTTGAGGCTGAGAAAGCGGGAGGACGTAAGCCGCTCATTGTGATATATGGTAAAAACGGACATGCCGAGGTGAACGGTCTTGTCGGGCAGACCAACGGTGAGGCCGTGGTGATTCAGGATCTCGACGGTATCGACAGCCTTGATCTTGACCGCGACATACTCCTCTATTCCCAGACCACAAAATCGCTCGAAGGGTTCAGGCAGGTGGTGGAGGAGATAAAACGCCGGAAGACCACAGGTAAATTTGAATATTTCGACACTATCTGCCGCCAGGTGGCCAACCGTATGGAGAAGATGCGTCAGTTTGCCAAGGGTCATGAGGTGGTGGTGTTTGTTAGCGGAGCCAAAAGCAGCAACGGCAAAGTGCTCTTCGAGAAGTGCCGGGAAGTCAATCCGCGCACATATCTTATATCTGACGATACCCAGCTCGACCCGGCATGGATAGAGGGAGCCGGAAGCATCGGCATTTGCGGCGCCACCTCCACTCCCCTATGGCTTATGGAGAGAGTGGCGGATAAAATCAAATCCATCCATGAAGCCTGAGTC
Source organism: uncultured Sangeribacter sp. (assembly GCA_964513775.1). Lineage (GTDB taxonomy): Bacteria > Bacteroidota > Bacteroidia > Bacteroidales > Muribaculaceae > Lepagella. Next base: position 2,419 of record CAZEOI010000025.1, read on the forward strand.
ATTGCCTGTTCCGGCCGATCCCGCGCGCGACGCCCGATTTATGATGGCGGCTCTCCGCGAGGCTCAGATGGCTGCCGCTGAAGATGAAGTGCCGGTAGGAGCCGTGATCACTGTCGGGAATCGCATCATAGGGCGTGGCCATAATCAGACGGAGACCCTTAACGATGTAACCGCCCACGCCGAGATGATAGCTCTCACGGCGGCCGCCAACACATTGGGAGGTAAATATCTGCCGCAATGCACACTCTACGTCACCGTCGAGCCGTGCCCGATGTGTGCAGGAGCCTTGGGGTGGAGCCAGATAGGAAGGATTGTCTACGGTGCCTCCGACCCCAAGCGTGGCTACCGCTGCTTCTGTGGAGAGAGCCGAAGCCCGTTGCATCCAAAGACGATTGTGTCGGAAGGTGTGCTCGCTGAAGAGGCATCAGCTCTCATGACCGGATTTTTCCGTAATAAACGCAAAAGAAAAACAAAATAAAACATTTGGAATAAAAATAATTCGGTTTTATCTTGCCTGTTAAATATTTTTAGTTAATTTTGCAAAATAGAATTAATATTCTTCTATATCTTCTTTCTAAACTAACGTAATTATCAACTTGGCAGTGGCAGAAGCAAGAAGCCACCATCAGGATTCACAACTCCTGATTTCTGACTCCACCTCTGTTGATCACCTAAAACCAACAACTTCATGGACATTAATCTAAAAGAACGAATTGCCGGACTACTTTACGGAGTGGCCATCGGCGATGCCCTCGGACTCGGAACCGAGCTAATGACTCGCAGAGTGGCCGAAAAGAAATATCCCTACGGATTGAGCGACTACTCCCAGATTGTGCGCGATGCCCACCGCTCCCAATGGCGACGCGGAGAATGGAGCAACGACACCAACTATGTGCTTGAACTCGTAGACAGCATCTGCGAATGTGAGGGGATCGACCATCTTGACTATGCCCGACGTCTCACCGAACTCTACAACAAAGATCGAAATGACTTCACCACGCATCTGCGTTGGGTGCTGTCGCAACCTGATTACACTGAAAATCCTTATGAGGTGGCGCGACGGGTGTGGCGCGACATGAAAGAGGAGGAATCTCCAAGCGATGCCCTCGGACGGGCTCTCATAATCGGAGTGTGGAATGAAAACGTAAAGGAGAATGCTGAGAAGAATTGTCGGCTCACCCATCCCAAATCAAGGTGTGAGACATCGGCCGTGATGATAGCCCATATGGCAAATTCCATTCTCTGGAAAGATAAGGAGGTGCCCTACGAGACACTTCATGACATCGTGAAGAAAAGGAATATCGAGACTCTCGATTATCTTGAGACCGCCCACGACGGAAATCTCGAGGATTTTGATCTCGACAATATGAGCAACTATTTCTTCGTACGCAAGGCGATGGGGGCGGCTCTCTGGGCCCTCTGGCATTGCGACGATCCAAACGAAGCTCTCCTCAAGATTGTGAACGAGGCCGGCGACGCCGACACTAACGCCTCTCTCGCAACCGGACTTCTCGGACTTAAATACGGAGTGAAGGCTTTCGACCCCAAATATATCGACAATCTCATCGGCAAGGAGAGAATCGATGAGGCGGTGGAGAAATTCACAGCCCTGCTCCAGAAAAGATTTATGAATGAATGAACAATCCTTGGATTGAAGCAATGAGACTTCGCACGCTCCCTGTGAGCGTGGCTGGCGTGGCCGCGGGAACCGGCTGCGCCATCTTTCATCATGGGTTTTCCGTAGTGCCCATGCTTATCTGCCTGTTTTTCGCAATCTTCGCACAGATCGCGTCAAACTTCGCCAATGAGTATTATGACTATAAGAATGGCTTTGACCGTAAGGGACGGGAAGGCTTCCGCCGTGGTGTGACCGAAGGCGACATCTCCCCGGCCGCCATGAAGCGCGCCACATTCCTTCTCCTTGCCTTCGATGCCCTCTTAGGCTGTTCGCTCATATATTATGGCGGTTGGTGGCTCATAGCCGTAGGGGTTGCCGTGGCGTTCTTCGCCATCGGCTACAGTGCCGGACCCTATCCCCTGTCGCATCATGGCCTCGGGGATGTGGCCGTAATAATATTCTTCGGTTTTGTGCCTGTGATATTCACCGAATATGTGCAGACCGGAGTGTGGCATCTTTCCGCCACTACCGTGTGCTCGGCCTTGGCCGTAGGTCTCATGGCGGCCAATGTGCTTATCGTAAATAATTATCGCGACCGTGATGATGACATGGCTGTGGGAAAACATACCACCGTAGTGATATTCGGACGCCCTGTGATGGCTGCCGTTTACCTCATCAACGGACTGATAGCGGTGCTTGCGATGTCGATGGCCGGAGCCTACGCACCCGCCATAACCATTTTAGGATGGCTCGGCTATCTGTTCTGCCACTTCATGCTCTGGCAACGCCTCCGCGACTGCCATGGCAAAGCCCTAAACGGAGTGCTCAAATTCACCTCGCTCCTTACATTGGCCGCCTCTCTCTATCTCTTCCTGATCCTGGCCATATGGCCTGAAAAATAATATTTATTTCCGGGTCTGAAAAATAATTCCGCACCTCCGGACGTTGTTTAAACCACATCGGCTAATATATTCCGACGTCCGGATGTGGGCTCTTCCACATCGGTCGAAAATAACTTTACATGGCAAAGAAAAACGACAATATACAGCAGATCACAGATCTCACCGGCAAGCTTCCTCCTCACGATGTTGAGCTTGAGGAGGTGGTGCTCGGAGCCTGTATGCTTGAGAAAGACGCATATATGAACGTCTGCGACATTCTCGTGCCCGACAGCTTCTATGAGCCTGTGAACCAAAAAATATTCCAGGCTATCACCACCCTCGGTCTTAACCAACGTCCCATCGACATGATGACCGTGACGGAACAGCTCCGGCAGGAGGGCACTCTTGAGGAGGTAGGGGGTGCCATACACATCACCGAACTCACGGCAAGGGTTTATTCCGCAGCCAACGTGGAATATCACGCCAGAATCATAGCCCAGAAGTATCTTGCCAGACGCCTTATAAGCTTCGCGGCCCAGATAGAGACCAAGGCTTTCGACCAGAGCAATGATGTGGATGATCTGCTCCAGGAGGCAGAGGGTCAGCTTTTCGACATCTCGCAGACTCAGCTAAAAAGAGAGGTGACTCAGATTGACCCTGTGATCAATCTCGCGCTCGAACAGATTCAGATCGCCGCCAACAACGAGAGCGGTCTCTCCGGACTTCAGACAGGCTATACGGAACTCGACCGTATGACCTCCGGCTGGCAGATGAGCGACCTCATCATCATAGCCGCGCGTCCTGCAATGGGCAAGACCGCTTTCGTGCTCTCGATGGCTAAGAATATGGCCGTGGATTTCAATATCCCGGTGGCTATATTCACCCTTGAGATGGCAAATGTGCAGCTCGTGAAACGTATGCTCAGTAATATAGCAGAATTGGAGGGTGAGAAGATAAAGAGCGGCCAGCTGTCGCCTGAGGAATGGGACCGTCTTAACTCCCGGCTCCGCAACGTCTACAGCGCCCCGCTCTATCTTGATGAGACTCCGGGATTGTCAATCACAGAGTTGCGTACCAAGGCCCGACGCCTTGTGAGGGAGAAGGGCGTGAAGCTTATAATGATCGACTACCTTCAGCTTATGAACGCCACCGGCATGAAGCTCGGCAGCCGTGAGCAGGAGGTGAGCACGATCTCGCGTTCGCTTAAAGCGCTCGCCAAAGAGCTCAACATACCTATCATCGCCCTCTCGCAGCTTAACCGAAGCACTGAGACGCGTGAAGATAAACGCCCGGTGCTGTCTGACCTCCGTGAATCGGGAGCCATAGAGCAGGATGCCGACATCGTATGCTTCATACACCGTCCGGAGTATTACACCCGCTCGGGGGTGGATGCGGAAAACAACGACATTCGCGGACTGGCTCAGCTTATCGTGGCCAAGCACCGTTCAGGCGCAGTGGGGGATGTAAAGCTACGGTTTGTGAGCAAATATGCGAAATTTGAAAACTGGGATCAGGGTTACAATGATTTTCAGGAAACCCTGTCGGAAGGCCCCTTGAAGTTAGGGTCGAAGATGAATGGCGATTCCGGCTCTCATTCCGGCGTGCCATTCGGCAACCCTGACGCTCCTTTCGGCAATTCGGCAGCTCCCGACACCGCTTCCTCATTCGGAGCCTCGGCAGCCGGTTCATCGTTCGGAGGCTCATCGTTCGGAAGTCCTTTCGGCACTCCGATGCCCGACATCATGCCCGGGCCTAATGATTCCGACATTCCGTTCTAATCATTTTTTAAGAATTATTTGAACCTATCAGCGAGTGCAGACGTTTTATTTACAAACATTAAATAAAAGGTTATGGACAGCAAGGAAAACAAAAAAAATGAAAACGGATCAGTTAATGCTGATCTCATCGCCGATTCTCTGAGAGTCGATGCCAAGAACCGTCGTCGCGATAATGCCGCTAAAAACAACCGTCTCTGGTTATGGCTCGGCATATTAGTGCTCGTTGCAATTCTCCTCTACGCTATTTTCAGTATGGGTTTATTTGAAGGTATGACACACGCAACCGGTAATTAATTATGAAACAGAATAACAGTCGGAAGATCTGGATGTGGGTAGGAGTAGTTTTGCTGATCGCCATTCTCGTTTATTGGCTTTTCAGCATTGATATCCTTGAAAGCATGTCAGGATCTATCAACGGCAACTGATTATCAAAAACAGCAACACCTGGCCATTCATAGTTCTATTAAAGGGCTTATCACAGATTTAAATTTTTGACCAGGACCGAGAGTCCCCGAGTATTGCACTTCGGGGGCTTTTTTTTTATCCGGCCCATTGAAGCACTGTCCATCGCATACATCACAAACAAAAAAAACGAAGGGACTTCCACCATTCGGTGAAAAACCCTTCGTTTTTATCTTTTCAGACGCAAGAGATTGATTACTTGCTTGCGATGCTGTCAGAAACTGTGAGACTTGCGCGGCCTTTGGCACGACGACGTGACAACACTTTGCGGCCATCTTTTGTGGCCATTCTCTCGCGGAAACCGTGCTTGTTTACTCTGCGACGGTTAGAGGGCTGGAATGTTCTTTTCATTTCTTTATATTGACTTTTTTATTTCCGATTTTCAGGATGCAAAATTAAGAATTTTATATGACACTCACAAATTTACATCCATTTTTTTGAGTATTTTACCTGTAATTCATAAATACCGCCCGGAATCATGGTAGGAATAGCAGCCATCTGCCGTCACTATCACATGGTCGAGAAGACGCAGTTTCATAAATCCACAGGCTTCCTTAAACTCACGGGTGATGCGATCGTCGGCATCGCTGGGCCGTAATGTGCCCGACGGATGGTTATGCACAAGCACCACTCCCTCCGCATTCTCTATGATGGCATGCTTTATGGCCTGACGCACATCAAACAGCGAGGCTGTGGCGGTGCCTCGGGTGAGACACACCTCCTTGATAACCTTGTTGGCTCGGTTGAGGAGCAACAGCCAGATCTCCTCATGCGGAAGATTGCCGATTTTCCGTTGCATACGACTGAAGATCTGAGAAGAAGACGTGATGGGCAATTCCTGATCCGGTTCCTCCTCCACATAACGTCTCATCAGCTCCATAATGGCCTCTATCTGGATGCTCTTCGTCAATCCGATACCCTTGACGGTTCGCAGCTCCTGACGGGTGCGTCGCTCAAGCCGATGAAGGCGCCCCCCATTATCCCTCATTATCTGCCGACACATCTCTGTAATCGGCATCCCGGGCACCCCTGTGCGCAGGATTATGGCCAAAAGATCAGGCACCGACAGCACGCCGCAACCATGTTTCTCCGCCCGTTCACGGGGTTGATCGTCAGGATCAAACTCCTTTACCGTCCGTGGTCGCGATGCCACAGTCTCGATGTCGTCATAATCAGCCATAAGAAATAAAGATAGGGAATTCAAAAAAGCATCACTGGCGAGATCGCCGGCGGATCTCCTCATCGATGTCTCGGCCATGGCGCAACAGAATCTTCCACACATAAGCGCGGATAAATCCGGTGCCATAGCCCGTGAGCTGCACAAGCGCCGCCCCTACTCCCATGGTGCCGATCTTGAAACTTCGGGTGCTCACTATGCCCCACACCCATAACGCAAGGATATAGGCCACAAGGGGAAGGATCATCCACCACTTCCAGAAAACAGCAAGGAGAATCATTGCCACCGAACCGACTACAAACACTGCCGGAAACCAATGCACGAGCTTCATAGAGCCGGGATAAAGCAGCTCCAACGTGATGCGCGACATACCGAACACATGCACCTGCTTCCAGAATTTCCGGAAATCAACACGGCGTTTGTGATAGACGGCGGCATCCGGAAAAAGCGTGATGCTGAATCCTGCAAGTCGGATTCGTGTGCTCATGTCGATATCCTCGCTAAACATCTCGCGGAATCCGCCCACCTTGTCGTACACCTCACGGGAATATCCCATATTGAAAGTGCGCGGTGTGAACTTCTCCATGCTCACTTTGCCACCGCGTATGCCACCGGTGGTGAGGAATGAGGTCATGGCATAGTTGATGGCTTTCTGTGTGTCGGTAAACGATTCGTGGGCTGCGTCCGGACCTCCATAGCAGTCCACAGGATTCTCCGCAAGCGAAGAGCGCACCTTCGCGATATAATCGGGGGGTAAAACACAGTCAGAGTCGACAAAGATGAAATAATCTCCGTCGGCTCTGACTATACCATAGTTACGGGCGATGCTTCGCCCCTCGTTATCCTTATAATGATATTTCACGCGGGCTTTCTCCTTGAAAGCCTCGCATTGCGTGCGGCAATCTACGGTTGAGCCGTCTTCCACTATCACCGTCTCAAACCCTTTGTCGGTCTGAACGGCAAGACTCTCCAAGAGGTCGGCTATCTCGTCAGGCCGGTTGTAGACCGGGACTATGATAGAAAACAGAAGCTCAGCCGGATTCTTCATATCAGAATCAAGCCTTTACGCGACCTACGTATTCACCGGTGCGGGTGTCTACCTCGATAAGCTCACCTTCATTGACGAAGAGGGGCACACGTACGGTGGCACCTGTCTCTACAGTAGCGGGCTTGAGGGTGTTGGTGGCGGTGTCGCCTTTGAGTCCCGGCTCGGTGTAGGTGATCTTGAGAACTGTCTTGACAGGCATCTCGGCATAGAGCACTGTCTCTGTAGAGGCATCGCTCACAACCTCCACGGTGTCACCCTCCTTCATATAGGCGGCGCCGGTCACGAGCTCCTTGTTGATGGGAACCTGCTCGAATGTCTCGTTGTTCATGAAGATATCGTCGCCACCGTCAGCATAGAGATACTGATAGGGACGACGCTCTACGCGTACATCCTCAAGTTTCTCACCGATGTTGAAGCGACGCTCAAGCACGCGGCCGTCAACCACGTCTTTGAGCTTGGTACGCATGAATGTGTTGCCCTTACCGGGTTTTACGTGGAGGAACTCCACCACGAAATAGAGACGGCCGTCCATGCGGATGCAGGTGCCGTTCTTGATGTCTTGAGCGTTCATCATATGCTTTAAATCTTTTATCTTTTGATTTCTATTTTCGTCATATCACGGAAATCCGGCGATTGCCATTTACCCGGAATGTGACGGATAAATCCAATGGCAAAACCATTTCCGGCCACAAAATTAATAAATTTTTGCCAAAATCCAAAATAACGTAACTATTCAACACTTAGTTACAAAATCGCGGTCTTGTCACTGCGTCTTGAGCCGGGCTTTTATAGTGGCGGCCTCACCGGATACATCCTCAAGAAGCCCCTGTCGGGATGGTCTTGCCGACTTTCTGATGTTAAGGAGCATCTTATAAAACAGTATTCTCCGGCATCGGTCAGCTATTGCAGCCTCGCTGAGCCGACCCTCTTTCAGGGCTTGCAGTGAGGAAGCCAACTCTCCCGGAGTGTCGGCCACTCCTGTCACGATATCGGCTCCGGCTTTCAGCGCATCCGCCGCACCGTAACCTGCAGCCCCTCCCATATTGAGGGCATCTGTGATCACAAGGCCCTCGAATCCCAAGTCGCGACGAAGGAGCCCGTCTATCACAACTTCAGACACTGCCGCCGGCAACGCGGCCGGATCAATGGCCGGAACTGCCAGATGCCCCACCATCACTCCGCTGAGCCCGGCATTGATATACTGCCGGAATGGATAGAGATCTACGCTGTCAAGCTGATGCAGCGAACGGTCTATCACCGGAAGCGACCTGTGGCTGTCGCCTGCCGGACTGCCATGACCGGGAAAATGCTTGGCCACACTTATCACTCCGCAAGACTCCACGCCACGGGCATATGCCACACCAAGGTCGGCCACACGCCGTGGATCATTCCCGAAACTACGGCTTCCGATAAAATTTTCCTTACCTCCTGCCACATCCACCACGGGGCCCAACACCATATTTATACCCACTCGGCGACACTCGCGGCCCACTTCCCGGCCATAGTCGAAAAGCAATTGCTCGTCAACTGTTGCCGCCAAATGTCCGTTGCGCGGAAAGTCGGGAGCATCCACAAGACGCATACCGAGTCCCCACTCCGCATCGATAGCTGTAAAGAGGGGAATCCTCGCACTCATGCAGCGTGAAGCCATCTCCGATGCGCCATCAAGGTGGCCTTTGAGAAGCACAATTCCTCCCACCTTCAGACTATCTATATAAAACGCAAGCCGGCGCAGCGACTCCTCGTCGGCCTTGGCATAGACAGTAGGCATAAAACATTGACCGACACGCTCCTCCGGAGTCATCTCCGAAAGAAGCGAGTCGGCCATATGTAATGCGTAAGCTGTAAGGTCGGCCTCTTCAGTAGAATTTTCAAAAGCTACACGGGCTGATGTATCGACGCCATCTCCACGCTCCGAGCCGGTCGCCCTCTTGCAAGAGAGCGACAACATGAGCAGCAAGGCCGGGAAGAGGACGCGCAATAGTGTCACAGCTCTTCGTTTATGTCCACCACGAAGCGTGGGTTAAGATCCGGAGCCACAGGGAGACCAAGTTCTCTCTGATGCTCAAACCATCGGAGCAAAGGGGCGGCCACTTCCACCTCATCGGTCCAGACGAGACGATGATTGGCAAGAGTGCGCATATCATCGTTCCCCTCCGCGGCATAATTGATTGTGCCGAAAAGATAAGTTTTTTCCGGGTCCATCTCCTCACCGTCAATTATCACCCTCTGGAGATTGCGGTCTTTATCGGTCACAACCCTGACGTTGCCACTGATTCCCTCTCCACCTTTGCGGGCTGCCACTCTCAGGGTTTCGATGATATCGGCCCCTTTCAGCTCTATCAGCACGAAATGATTGGAGAAAGGATATGTGGAGAGGATCTGTCCCTCTGTAATATTGCCGACCGGCATATCCTGACGTATCCCCCCCACGTTCATAAGCGACATATCCACGCGGCCTATATCCATACCGCCGGCCCGCAGCGAATCGGCCTTATGACTGAGATATTCGTGAGTGATGTCTGCCGTAAGATTTGCGAACCCTCCGGTGCGCCCACTGCTGTCAAGATTATAACGGGAGATACCTATCACCCTGTTTTCAGCAGAATCTACAGCAAGACGATATGGCTCGATGTGGGCTATCATCTTCATGTCAAGCTGTTCGGCAGGAAAACGATCGGTGACGGGGATAAGCTCGTAGGCGATATCTTCGCCCGCCACAGCCTTCCCCTTGCCGAGACGGTCAAGGTCTACGGTCATCTTTCCGATGTAGCGTCCATACTTACCGGTCTGCCCTACCCTCACGTTGCGTCCTTCGGCATTTGGAATGAGTGAGGGATATATTTCCGGGTGTTGCGGATCTATCAAAGTGTGGGAGTGCCCTCCGATCACAAGATCGATATCGGAACTTGCCGCTATCATCTCAGGATCAATTGTCTTGTCGTTCTCTTTTTCATAGCCTATGTGGGTCACGGCCACCACCAGATCGCATTTCTTGTCATGCTTCAGATGACGGGCCACCTCATTGGCGACAGGAATGATCTCCTTGAAGTTTACATCAATATTTTTTGCAGAGATCAGACTCTCAGGATCCACATTCAAACCGAAGAACCCTATCTTCTTTCCACCCACTTTCTTGATTACATAAGGCTGGAAGATGCCGTCGAGAGCCGTGCCTGAAAAATCATAGTTGGCCGAAAGACGAGCGGCTTTTACATCCTTATATTTCTCGGCGAGATCTTCCATACCATTGTCAAACTCATGGTTGCCGAGAATACGTATGTCATAGCCTGTCATATTAAACAGCGGGTATTCCACATCGCCCCGGAAATATTTGAAATAGAGCGAACCCTGCACCATATCTCCGGCATCGATCAGCAGGACATTCTTCTCGGCCTTACGCACGGAGTCGATCACGGCCTTGCGCTGAAGCACACCTCCGCGGCCCTCCTTATCGGGCATTATGGAGGAATGAGTGTCGTTGGTGTGGAGTATCACGAGCTTGTCGGCACTCGCCTGCGTGGAAAAACACAGGGCGGCGAGTCCCAGAAGGGAGACCGCCGCCTTATTGTAGAAAGCTTCCTTTATTCTCATATCGAGAGTATTGGATTAATAATATTTATGTTCTGATTTCACTATCGCTGATCTGCGGATCAGTCGATGAGATTCTCACCGGTCATCTCCTCCGGCTGGGGCAGACCCATGATGTGGAGCAGAGAGGGAGCAACGTCGGCAAGACGCCCGTTCTTAACCTTGGCATCCTTATCGCCTACATAGATGAAGGGCACAGGATTGAGCGAATGGGCGGTGTTGGGAGTGCCATCCTCATTGATCGCGTGGTCAGCATTTCCGTGGTCGGCGATGATGATTGTGCCGTAGCCGTGAGCCTTGGCAGCCTCCACCACTTTCTCCACGCACTTGTCGAGAGTGGCCACGGCCTTCTGGATAGCCTCATACACTCCGGTGTGGCCCACCATGTCGCCGTTGGCGAAGTTCACCACGATGAAATCATATTTCTCGGAGTCAATAGCAGCCACAAGCTTCTCTGTAACCTCCGGAGCACTCATCTCGGGCTGTAGATCGTAAGTAGCGACTTTCGGAGAAGCCACAAGGATACGGTCTTCACCCTCAAACGGAGCCTCACGGCCGCCGTTGAAGAAGAATGTAACGTGGGCATACTTCTCAGTCTCCGCAATATGAAGCTGTTTTTTACCCTTGCCGGAGAGATACTCAGCCAATGTCATCTTCACATCAGCCTTCGGGAAGATCACGTGCACTCCCTTGAATGAGTCGTCGTAGGGAGTCATGCAATAATACTGCAGATCCGGAATAGGATTCATGCCATCCTCGCTATGCTGGGTGAGCACTGTTGTAAGCTCTTTGGCGCGGTCGTTGCGATAGTTGAAGAAGATAACTACATGGCCGGCACCGATGCGTCCATCGACACGATCGTTGACAATAGGCTTGAGGAACTCATCGGTGACACCTTCTGCATACGACTCCTCCACAGCTGCCACGACATCGTCGGTGTGCTTACCCTCGCCATACACGAGCATATTGTAAGCCTCCTTGAGGCGCTCCCAGCGGTGGTCGCGGTCCATTGCATAATAGCGGCCCACAACAGAGGCGATCTCACCTGCGCTCTTCTTGCAGTGGTCTCTCACCTCCTGAAGGAAGCCGGCGCCACTCTTGGGGTCGGTGTCACGGCCATCCATGAAGCAATGGAGATACACTCTGTTGAGATCATAAGCCTTCGCGGTGTCGCAGAGAGCGTAAAGATGCTCAAGGCTTGAGTGTACGCCGCCCGATGAAGTAAGGCCCATGAAGTGGATGGGCACATTGTTTTTCTGCGCATACTCGAAGGCGCTCTTGATCTCAGGATTCTGAGCGAAAGAACCGTCGGCTATAGCGCGGTTGATCTTCACGAGATCCTGATACACCACTCGGCCACCACCGATGTTGAGGTGACCCACTTCGGAGTTACCCATCTGACCGTCGGGCAAACCAACGTTCTCGCCGCTTGCCTGAAGCTGAGAATTGGGATACTCCGCCACAAGACTGTCGATATAAGGGGTCGGGGTGTTGAAGATTGCATCGTCTTTCTTATGATCGCCGATGCCGTATCCGTCGAGGATAATCAGTAATGCTTTATTTGACATAGATATATGTTTGTTTATGTTTTTCCATTCGTTTTTTGGGCCACACAGCCTTGAGCAGACTTTTTAACTTCTATGGTAATTGAGTCTCCACGATTGCATAAAAACGCCTTTTGCGACGTCACTTGCAAGCATCTCCCGAAGACTCCGGATGTGAGCCAAGGATAATTCCGTTGCAAAAGTACTCAATTTTTTCCAAAAAAGAATCATTCTGGCTGCTAATAATATATAAAAAAGCGTTATCCGTGCTATCGGACAACGCTTTTTAATACTGACGATGGTGAAACCCTTCTTATTTCGCGTTTTTCTTAACGTAACGCTCTTTGATACGGGCTTTCTTACCGGTGAGATTGCGAAGATAGTAAAGCTTCGCACGACGCACCTTACCATACTTGTTGACTGTGATGGACTCGATGAAAGGTGACTCGATCGGGAAAATTCTCTCCACGCCAATGCCGTCGGAGATCTTGCGTACAGTGAAACGCTTCTTGTCGCCCTGACCGTTGATACGGATCACAACGCCGCGATACTGCTGGATACGCTCTTTGTTACCCTCTTTGATACGGTAAGACACTGTGATAGTGTCGCCGGGACCAAACTCATCAAACTCTTTTTTGGGAGTGGCAAAAGCCTCTTCCGCGATTTTAATTAAATCCATTGCTAATGTGTGGTTTACGGGTTAGTTTGCAATTTAACAAGCTTCCATGTCTTGCCAGAGATTACAAATTCGGATGCAAAATTACAAAATTTTTCCGATATATGAAAATAAATCTTTCAGTTAGCCATGCTTTTTTCATATTTTACCCTTCCCCATTTCATACTTCTTTACACTTCGCCTCTTTTATCTTCCGCCACTTGCGCATATCGCCACGCCTGCAGGAACTTTAATCGCAGACATCCTCTATCCCCCGAAGTCAAAGGGCCCTGATATCGAGCGCAAGATTAAGAAGAATAGACGAAGCGCTCTTGTGGGGCATGGCATAGGCCGCCCCAACCGTAAACGCCCTCGCCCTGAATCCGGCACCGAGCGAGAATCCGGAGAGAAAGTTGCGCTGATAATTGCTCATATCGGTGCGCGTCTTATAATTATAGCCAAGATCAAGATAAAAGCGATCGGAGGGCATATACTCCACGCCAAACACAAGATGACGCATGAGATTGGTGCCGAAGCCGGATTTCTTCTCGCTCTCATGGCCGTCGGCATCCGTGTGTTTATAATACGGCAGATTCCACTTGGTCAGATTCCATGCCGTGACACTTATGGAGAATGTTTCGCCAAGCCCTTTGGTCAGACCCAATTGCACGTCGAAAGGGAGATGATCGTAGTTATCTTCAAACCGCTTTAACTGTCCGCCCATATTTTTGAGAGCCAGACCAAACGAGAGATCATGGTCAGGGTCGAAATAGTTGATGCCCAGATCTGCAGCCAAGGCAAACGCAGTGTATTGCTCATAGTTGCTGTAGACCATCTTAAGGCTGATGCCTCCTCGCAGACGGTCGGTGAAGTCGTGTGAATATGTACCCTCTATGCACATGTCAACCGGGGTGAATGAGCCTGTGAACGCACCCGTATTATCGTAACCTGAGATCTCTCCATAGTTGAGATAACGTATACCCGCTGCCCAGGCACCTCGCTCGCCCGAGGAGTGGCCGAAACGTGCCCCTGCAAAATTAGACGACCCCATATAGTGCATGTAGCTCACCCCTAACTGGCTCTCTATCTCCGCGCCGAGCAATGCCGGATTCTGTTGCGAAAGCATGACATCGGTATCTATAGCCGACACATTACATCCGCCTAATCCATAGACACGGCTCGATGTGGGTATCTCCAGAAATTCATAGGAGGAGCTGCCTGTCTGCGCCTCCGCCTTGAAGGAGCTGGCACAGAGTGCAAGCAACGATACCGTTGAAATAATATGTGCTGATTTTACGGGCTTCATACCTTATTTAAACGGACATTGGCCGCAACTATTGCCAGCAGGATATAAATGTTTGTTCATGTGCATATTTCTTACGGAATATCGATTAGCAGGAGACAGGATACTACTTATGATTATGATTGGTACACAATATACACATGAGAGTACCATATACACATGAGAGTACCATCCGGAATATACATGAGAGTATCACCCGGAATATATGGCACGAAATTTATAAATATATCATTCTGCCACTTTTTTAACATTAGGGGGCTTAAAGTCAATATTTTCGGGCATATCAGGAGATACAAGTGCTAATAAATGTAAAACTATTTTAAATTTCTCAATCCTCAATAAAATCTACTTGCATATTAATCATCCGCTTACTATATTTGCAATATAATTCTCTTTTCACCTATTCACCTAAATGAAAACTCTTTCAATAGCACTGACCATCGGGGCCGCTTTGTCGCTCCTTATTCCTCGAACTGCCACGGCGCAGACTTGCCGTGTCAACGCCGGAGTAACTCCCGACGGATGTCAGGCGTATAAAATTGTATATGAGTTTGATTATGTGGATGAAAAGCCGGAATTTCCCGGAGGTGGGTCTACCCTGATAAAGTATATCAACCAAAACCGCCGCTATCCTGCGGAAGCCTACGCAAGAGGAATCGAGGGGAGAGTGACATGCTCATTTGTAGTGAATCCTGATGGATCGGTATCGCATGTCACAGTGCTCAAAGGAGTGGAACCATCCCTTAACCGTGAGGCGGTGAGGATTCTCTCCAAGATGCCGGGCTGGACTCCGGGGCGAATCGACGGCCAGACAGTGCCCGTAAGAGTAATCTGGGCCGTGCCGTTCAGAAAATAAGATTCTTTATGCAAACAACATATTGAATAGTTTTGATTTTTAGCACAGAAAAAAGGACCGACCGTGAGGCCTGTCCTTTTTAATCTTTATAATCCGGTGATCTTAATAACCGTCTCCCCCTGCATAAGGCATTCCAATGCTTCCTGACAGTGTGGATCATAACGGATAGCCGTTCAATCTTCTATCAATATAAAAGGCACTGTAATCCCATATACAATAGAGACCTCATTCAATTTTTTACCAGAGATATAACTATATCCTTACACCAGAGATACAACTATATCCTCGTCTTCCATTGTGATCACAATCTTACCCTCACGGCCAAGCCAGCCGAGAGCTGCCATGATCTCATCTTTTTTAAGTTTGGTTGCTTTTTTAATGAGTTTGAGTCCGAGCATACGTGAGTCGGAATTCTCAAGTGCCTTATAGACCTCACCGGCCCATGTACCAATTGTTTCAATAGTCATCTTTACTTAATTTTTATAGTTAAACTTGAATTTCAGTAATTGAATTAGTTATATCTGAGCAGTCGTTATATTTTGCAGACTCCAGAAAAAACAAGCAATTTCAAGGTAGCGGTCAACCCATCTATATGAGTTTCAGGACCACCATCTGTATTTTTAACAAACTTCCATCCATATTTGTTAAAAAAATACACTCTTTATGCTTATTATTAATTAATTTTGCAGTCATGAGCAAGAAAAAGTCAAAACCTACACCCCTTCAGACCGTTCTCGGAGTGGGACGTGTGATAAAGAATACGGGGTCATCATATATAGTGCGTCTTGACGACGGACGCGAACTCCCCTGCCGTATAAAAGGAAATTTCCGTATAAAGGGGATACGCACCACAAACCCCGTGGCCGTGGGCGACATTGTGACTGTGACAGAAGCAGCTGACGATGCCGACTATATCACAGAGATCTCTCCTCGCCGTAACTATATAATCCGACGTGCCTCAAATCTCTCTAAAGAGAGCCATATCTTAGCCTCAAATCTTGATCTCGCTATCCTTGTGGCCACTCTTCGCGAACCATCAACCCCTACCACCTTCATCGACCGCTTTTTAGCTACCGCAGAGGCTTATTCCGTGCCGGCGGCATTGGTGATCAATAAAATGGATATGTGGGATGACGACGACCGTGAATTGGGAGCCGCACTCACCAATCTATACACATCTATCGGCTATCCCGTTTTTTCCGTCTCCGCAACCACGGGAGAGGGACTCTCACAGCTTTCCGATTTCATTACCGGAAAGATCACCCTTCTCGCCGGAAACAGTGGCGTGGGCAAATCATCGCTCATAAATGCACTTGTGCCGGGAGCCGGTCTGCGCACGGGTGAGATCTCTGACATTCATCACACAGGTATGCACACCACCACCTTCTCAGAGATGATCGATCTTCCCGGTGGAGGTGCGCTCATCGACATACCCGGGGTGAGAGGATTCGGCACAATCGACTTCGAACCGGAGGAGGTGGGACACTTCTTCCCTGAGATTTTCCGGTTTTCCCGTAACTGCCGTTACGGCGACTGCAAGCACACCGGGGAACCGGGATGTGCCGTGATCCCTGCCGTGGAAGAACATTACATATCCGAAAGCCGCTACGCCTCCTATCTGTCCATTCTCGAAGAGGCATCCGAAGAAACCGGAGCCGACAAATACCGCAAACCCTTCTGAAACATATAAAAATTCAGCTGTAGTCGAAAATTTCAATCTTTCCATTGAAATTTTCGACTACAGCTGAATTTTTTCAACATAATCACGATTTTTTCGACTGTAGCTGAAAAAATCAACAAATCCGTATAAATTTTCGACTATAGACGAAAATTTCACAACCAAATAGTCTTATCCCTACATGTCTCAACGTATTGAGGGCACGGTCAAGCATCCCTCAATTTGGGGGTCAGCTGTTGCCGAAGAGGTTTTTCACCGAGCCGAGCGAGGAGAGCACGGAGGTAGCCTCATAGGGCATGAAGACCGTCTTGTTATCTTTCCCTTCCGTCATAGCTTTAAGTGTCTCTATATACTTCTGCGCCAACATATAGGCAGCCGGATCGGTTTGCGACTGAGCCACCGCATCCGCTACATTGCGGATGGCATCAGCCTCTGCTTGTGCACGTAGCACCTGTGCCCTCGCCTCACCCTCCGCCTTGAGAATGGCCGCCTGCTTCTCTGCCTCCGCCTTGTTGATCTGCGACATCTTATGACCCTCCGAACGAAGTATCAACGATTGCTTCTCACCCTCGGCATTCAAAATCTCAGCACGACGGTTACGCTCCGCCTGCATCTGCTTCTCCATGGCCACGCGTACACTCTCCGGAGGTGTGATGTCCTGAAGCTCCACACGGTTAACCTTGACGCCCCATTTGTTGGTGGCATCGTCAAGAATCGACTGGAGCTTCGCGTTGATAGTGTCGCGCGAAGTAAGCGTCTCGTCAAGTTCCAGCTCACCGATCACGTTTCTCAGCGATGTCTGGGTAAGCTTCTCAATCGCATTCGGAAGATTGTCGATCTCATATACTGATTTCTTCGGATCAACGATCTGGAAGTAAAGAAGGGCATTGATCTCTGTGGTTACGTTATCACGGGTTATCACCTGCTGAGAAGGGAAATCGTAGACCTGTTCGCGCAGATCGATCACAGAGGTGGTGGAAACACGAATTGAAGTCTTTCCGAAAGCTCCGGTCTCAATGCGCCGTGTGTATATAACTTTTGGCTTGTCGATGAAAGGAATGATGAAATTCAGTCCCGGCTGGAGCACGGAATGGAACTTGCCAAGACGCTCCACTACCTTTGTCTCTGATTGGGGCACTACCTTTATGGCCGCCATCAGTATCACTATTACAAGCAGAAGAATCACTGCAGCTACGATGATTGTTGTCATAATATTATCGTTTTTATTTAATTGTAGTTTTTTAAATCGGCTATCCGGACAAGGAGTCCATTAATAGGTAAAGATCCCGATCAATCTATACATAGGCAATCGGTCTGATGAATCAATGTGTAGGCAAACCCGTCAATCAACCCAATTTCTCTACTGTCAATATGATGGAATCATAGCCCACCACTCTGACCTCCTCACCGGGAGCCAGCGAATGTTCATGTCGTGAAGGTTTCACCTGCCATACGTCGCCATCTATTTTCATACGGTAAGCGTCAGGCGCGGCAAACACTTTACCTGTACGCCCGATAAGGGCATCCATACCGGTGGCACCATGCTCCGCATCTTTATGGAGAGCCTTTATCAATCGATGGCGCCAACGTAAAGTTGTAACGAAAAGGAGCGTTGTGGAAGCCACAAATGTGATTATTGTGGCGAGCCAGTCACCACCGAGGAAGGCCGCACACATAGCTATCAGTGCCCCGAGCCCGACATACAGACATGTGGTAGACAATGTGAGGAGTTCCGCTATAAGGAACCCTGCTCCAACAAAAAGCCATAGACTCCAGATTCCCATGATGTAAAGATTACTGTTAAGTTTTTCAGAATTTGAGTTGCAAAGGAGAATGGGTAGAAACCTATTGTTCCTCCGCCAGGAAACCGAAATGGAAGATTTCAAAAAAATTTGTCATCGGTTTGGCAAATTTAATAAAAAATCTTCAAAATCTATCCTTTTACAGACCGATTTTGAAGATTAATTCCAGACTTAATCACTCATTCTGATATTTTCCATCCAATTATTGTACCGGCCAACCACCCGTCTCCTTGAGTATGTCAAGATGCACGGCGCTCAGATTGTAGCTCCCCATTATGCCGGCTCCTCCATCTATATTGCTATAAATCTTGTCAGGCTCAAGCAGTCCCAACGATAATAGATTTCCTTTCAACGCACTCTCATCATAATCCATGGAAAGGACACTCACCATATACTCAAAATAGGAACGCGAAATCGAGTAGAGGCAAACCTTGCGAGCCAACTGCTTGATGTGCCATGTAAGAGGAGACTGAATATCCTCCGTTACAGTTATAGTGTAACGTTGTCCGTCTATCCCCTTGTCACAAAAGGGATAGCCAAACACTCCATCCGGTTTCCAGCCATTCATATCCTTATTTATCATATCGGCCAGCACTTTGAATACATAGTCAGCAGAAAAATCAGGCTGCCCCATATATGAGAATTCATAACTGAGCGCGTCATGATCAATGGAAAGAAAATAGAAATTCTCCTCTCCGGGCGTATCCTGAAAGGTTATCCTGTAAGTAAAAAGATAATCATCATCCCAATAGATATGCATAGGGCCTTCCCTCGTAACCTCGACATCCTGAATGGCAACCCTGTGAGGTATCGTATCACGGGTATTGACAATTTTGCCGTCTTCCGCTATCCTTACTTCAATCACCTCTCCCGGTTCTGGATTACGGCTTGATAGATAAAGACCCGACTCATCATCAAAAGTCATGGCCGACCACTCCCCTTCTTTATCCGTCACCTGCACATCAAGTCCCTTGACAGGCTCGAATTTCACATGCGGCGTGGAGAAGAAGAACGGATGAGTCACCGAAACACCAATGAGAGAGTCAGGATTAAGGATCGAATTGACTACCAGCATATTTTCCATCTCGGGATTGCGGTATTTGTCAAGATTCAATTCCTGCTCACAGGAACTCATGAAAACTGATAGAAAAAGGAAGGATAGAAAAGAGAAATAAAAGAATCGGTTCATAATTCAAAAGTTTAAAGTGTAAGACACTGAGGGGAGAATAGGGAAAAGACTGAAGCTATGAAACTTTCGATAACTCCCATCATGCTTCCATTCTGTATCTACATAATTCTTAACCACAGTAAAGGGATTGAGTCGCCAATAGGCGTTATACAACCCGAAATCCCACTGATATGAGAGTTTATTCCTGAGGCGCCCCTTTATGCTGAGGTTGAGATTCAGCCTATGGAATGAGGGCATCCTTACATTATTGCGGTTTTCGAAATAATCTATACCGTCGCCACGATCTCCACGGTGATCCAGGGGATTAAGGAAAGGTGAGTCAGGGAAAGCGATATCCGGCGGAGCTATGTTGTACAACGCGAGTGTCAGACGGTTGCCGGTCATATACGTCCAGTTTCCGGTCAGCTCCATCCGCTCGTTTATCTGCCAGCCAAGATTGACATCAATCTTATGACGGTTGTCGAACTTAGCGGGATACTTACGACCGGAATTAATGCCCGGCATCTTGCGCCAGTTCCACATCAGCCCGTATGCCACAGTCCAACTCAATTTATCATACTTACCCTCCGTCTCCAGATCCAGTCCATAAGCCCAACCTTTTCCGTATGTCAGTTTATCGTGCCATGCCATGTTAAGGGTAGTGTTGGAAATGTTAGGCTTGAATTCCGCTATGTCGTGCATCTCTTTCCACCACAGCTCCCCTTTTACATTGAAATCTTTCTTAATGGTTCTGTAGTAGCCTACGGAATATATATCCGCTACCAACGGCTTTGCATATGATGCGGTGGGGAGCCACGCATCAGAAGGGAGGTATATGTAATTGGAAGAAACCTGCTGTGCATATTGTGTCACACGCGAGTAACCTACACTCAAACTTGATTCATACGGAAGAGAGACCTTGAGATTTGCCCTCGGCTCCAGATTGTAATGATGGAGCCGATTGCTCAGATAATTGCTTCCTCTGACGCCTACCGAGGCCTGCATAATATCAGGTAAATCAAGTGTAACGTCTGCAAATGCAGATAACAGTCCATTCTTCGAATGACTTTTGAATCGAGATGTCACAGACGACGGATCAATTGACACTCCGGTGTATTTGGCAATCGGATTACCTACATTATAGTCAAACCATGTCTGCTGCATTCCGACACTCACATCCAACGTGGCAGCCACTGGTATAGTGAAATTCTCCCTCATTCCGGCCTGCAGCACTGATGGCCGCATCTCAGTGAATGAAGTCACCACTCCGCTACCCCCATTACCGTCCGCGTTATCTTGTGTATCCTTGGCAAAAGCTTTTGATATAAACGGCTCGATATGTAAATCACCGATCTGCGTAGAGAGGGTATAACCAAGTGCCGCTCCCCAATTGCCCCACGACATATTGTTGATGTCCCGGTGGAGTAATCTGTCACCGGAGGTAACTTGATTGTCAAATCTCTCCTTACCTAACTTGAAGTCATCTTGTCCGTAGAACAGGAGTAGGGAAAGATCGTTTCTCTTATGATCAGTTGCACTGAACTTAAGCATCAGATCAGTGAAATTGTAGTGGAAGATAGTCTTCTTACCTTTGGATTTATCGGATGCATTCATGACAGCCAACACAGGGGCTGAGAATACGTCAAACCATGTGCGCCGCAAAGCCACGGAAAGGCCGGAACTCCCCTTTTTCACAGGAGTAGTCAAATAAAGCTGACCGCTGATAAGACCTATGGAGAATGACCCATGGGTCTTATACAGATCCGGTCTCTTTAGAGCGACATCCACAATACTTGATGCCCTCTCTCCAAACACAGAAGGGAAAGCACCCTTGTAGAAATCAACCCTGTCGATTGCGCTTGTGCAGAAAGTGGAGAATAATCCTCCGAAATGATAGATATTCTGAAGAGGAAGACCATCTATCAGATATAGGTTTTGATCGGTCTCTCCACCACGCACATATAATCCTGCGAATCCCTCCGTTCCGGCCACAACTCCGGAAGTGGAATGTAATGCTTTGATAACGTCGTGCTCCCCGAGCAAAGCGGGTCGTTTATTAATCTCGCCCCCGGAAATAGACAGGTATCCGATACGATCTTTCCCTTTGCCTGCGCTGCCCTCCACCACGACCTCCTTCAGCTGTCGTGTCTGATGTGACGATGTTGTGTCGGCCGGATTTTGTGCGGAAAGTGTATTAGACACTAAAAAGATGCAGATAAAGGGCTGCATCTTTTTGATAATAAATGATCTACTCATTGTAAACAAGTGATTGAGCCAGCGAGATTGGCTTACATTTTTATATTCACAGTCATTGTAAAACCATCTATCTCTCCTCTAATTACCATCGGAGTCGATTCTTGAGTATACTCAATAGTAAAGACCGGATTACCCCGATCATTAGAGGTGATAGGTACTTTCTCAAACTCTCTTTCAGACTCACCGGGTATAACATTTACAAAACAGATATCTGCTACTCTCTCCGAATTTTTCATTTCGAATTTCACATAGCCATAATCTTGGAGAGGCTGATCATTTATAGTTACATTAAGCTCTCTTGACTCATCTTTACCATACTCTCCATCAATAAATGATATAATATAATCATCCGGATTATATTCTTTAGAGCAACTTCCAATACCGATCACAATCAGTATTGCGAGAACAACTAATGAAATTGATTTTGTCTTCATGTTCATGTTTTTATTAATTTTCTATTTGTTTATATTAAAAATATCCCTCGTGTAAGTATGAATCAAAAATTTGAGTCATAAACTAATAAGACTGCTAACATATACTTATCATACCTAATTTGATGATTTGCGTTAAAATTGAAATTTGTAGTAATCGACAGTTATATCAGTATTCAATTCTATCATGATTTAATGCCATCTACACTTATACGACTCGTTATTTCTGAAAACCCCTATGCTGAAATCTAAAAATTTGTAAAAATTGACCTAAAAAATTCATAGTCTGAGAAAAAAAGAATGCCCCACAACTCTCCAAACAAAAAATAGCGAAAAGTTTTGTTATTCTGAAAAATTGTACTAATTTTACAATTTGAAGACAAATTGCATCGAAGAAAATGAATCAGATTATGTTCCATACCCAAGAAGATAGGGGATATGTTCTGACTAAGCCTATAATGTGTAGCCGCAAAAATGCTTGGTTAGGAACAGCTTATTATTTTTGGGCAGAAGAAGATGATGCTATCCGTTGGGGCTATGATTCAAAGAATGGTATTTTTCAGGTATATTCAGCTCGTATTGAATCTGACAAAGTTCTAGATACTGTCTTTAACAAAGAACATTATGATTTTTTCAGAAATGCACTTGAACGTCTGGCTTCCAAGATTGTTAAAAAGACAGGACGAAAGCTCTCTAAAAGCCTACTTTGCGAATATTTAAATGAGCGAGCTGATTGGAAAAAAGAAATTGATGTTTTAATTGTCAATGACAACCCGCAAGGTGAACGAGAGTTGTTTCCCATCCCCATTAGAAAGCGCATTCAGGCTGCAGTTTATAATGAGGAATGCATTTATGAATTTAAATTAACGAACTCTTATGCTAGATCTTAAGAAATTGAATGACATGCTTGATTCAGCGTTGGAGTCAGAAACTACTGAGTCCTTGAATCGTTGGATAGACGAGCAGATAGAAGCAGACCGCGCTCAAGGTATAATTCGCGATGCCGAGTTTGGGATTCTTAATATGTATGATAAATATTCTAAGATATTGCCTCTTGATAAAGCAACTATAGAGACCGGCATGTCTGAATACGTCATATACAATAAAGTTAACATAACTGACGCATTTGACAGTACTGTGTTAGATGAGTGTAATCTTGCTGCGTCATGAAATTAAAACTACGTGATTACAGGGTTGTGACTCTGAATTTAGAGGCTGTTGAAGCGGATTCTTCGCTAGAGCAGTCATTAAATGAACTTGATCTACATGTAGGTAATTTTTTTCCTGATGATAATGAAAATATCTTTGGAGTGGGATTTAAAGTTGCTTTTCAACAAGAGGGCTATTCAATAAAGACAGAAATGAGGTTCTTTTTTGAAGCCGATTCCCCAATTACAGAGGAATTTAAGAATAGTTTATTCCCGTCAATCAATGCGCCAGCAATTGCATTTCCTTATTTAAGAAGTTTTCTATCTATAGTAACTATGCAAGCTGGTTATCCCCCTGTAATGCTCCCATCTATTAATTTCGTAGAATTTTCAAATAAAGCTCAAAAACAAGAATAGGCATTTTTCTTGCCTTCTTGACAAACACAAATCTCATCCCTTAATATATCAATATAGAGGGATGAGACTTTTTTATAATTATATGTGGATTCTATTACACTCTGCCGTGACGGTCATGGTCACTTATTGTACTCACATCGCCCATTATGGGCATCCGTTTGATCTTCAAAAACAGATTGAACAAGTTTGGCATTACCTTACAATAATGCCGAAGGTAACGATGCCTGTGTTATAAGCTTGCAATAAATATCCATTATTGCTTTTCTCAATAATCACAGGATCATAGAAATTAATGGTTTTCGTGCCCAAATTATCATCATCTGAAAATGTACTTAGCGTTACCTCTGTCTTCTTGATATTTGAAGAGGTGCCCCCTATCGGTTTTTCTACTACAATTGACCTGTCTCCTAAATATAGTTTACGATCTCCATCAAACCACTCGGGATTAATCAGGCTCCAATCAAGCTCAAATATCTGAGATGCCTGTTCTCCTCCATCCTCTTCACATATCCTTATATATCTGTCAAGGCTCTCATCTTTTATATTCCAGGAGCCAAGTGAAAGATTCAGGCTACTCAAATCCACACGTTTTTTTGTAAACCTATCCGGATTGATAGTATAAGTATAGCTTTTAACCCCATTCTTGTTTTTCGCAACTCTTTTCACAATATGGAAATCCCACAACTGCTCAGGACGTAGCTCCACCATCACAACTTCCGGTGAGTCTTTTTCCGATGTGATCAATTCAAACTTGAAATGATATTTTCCCTGTGACCACATCTTCTTTACCAGTTCCTCTTCTGTCAACTCCTTACCCTCACTTGATACTGAGTAATTGATAATCTTCGGATCGTCTGACTCATCTCCATGCCATCGGTCGGATATATCATAATACGCATTCGGCTCAACTTCGATAAAACCTAAATATTCATTTATGCTGCTATCGTAGTTACCATCTCCGGCATCATCAGTCAAGCCATAATATAAGTAGTCACGCTGAAAAGCCATTGACTTCACACCCCCATCTTCAGAAAAGAAAATTTCGTGTGCTTTTACAGCCTTATTTCCCAATTCCTTCTCGGAATAGTAATGCAAGTCTGATTCTATTGACTCATTCGGTTCTTCTATCTCATAGACCTTATCGTCATTACACCCCGCTGTTGATATACCCATCAATCCGATGGCAATACCTAAATATGTTTTTTCATACGCCAATATGATTATACATTATTTGTTGTTAAACTACTTTTTAGAAGTATTATTGTGCCGGCCATCCAACCGTCTCCTTGAGTATGTCAAGATGCACTGCGCTCAGATTGCAACTGCCCATTATGCCGGCTCCTCCATCTATATTACTATAAATCTTGTCCGGCTCAAGTAATCCCAACGACAATAGATTTCCCTCCAACGCACTCATCATCAAATGTGATAAAAATGACACTCCCATTCTTTATCTGACACCTGCACATCAAACCCCTTGACAGGCTCGAATTTCACATACGTTGTTGGGAAGAAAAACGGATGAGTCACCGAAACCCCAATGAGAGAGTCAGGATGAAGGATCGTTTATTTATATTTTTTTATAATACCGGCGATAATCACTACTACACATAGGATTAAGCCACTCCAAGGTAATTTCTTGGAAATATCAATATTAAAAAAGTATAACACTGATAGTATGAAAATAATAACTATGCCAGCAATAATTATCTGTTTGACTGATGGATTCATTTAGTATGGTTTGATGATTTATCGTTTGCAAAGTTAGATAGAAAAACCGGTTCCAAGGGTATTTTGGAACCGGTTTTATTTGGCAACTTCTAATCCTATACTACTTATAATCAATAACTTATATGTGTTTAAATTTAAAAATTTGGCACATAATATAAAGTACTAAGTATCAGTAATATATAAATATATTACTGATACTTAGTACTTTATATTAAATATGAGAGGTATCTCTCTGCTTTTCGGCTATCCAATCTTTTGATTTTATCCTTCAAATGCCTTTTTCGGTTATAGACATCCTCAATCTTTTCTACCTTTAAAAGCATAGAAATAGAAGGTATGGAAAAGCCCATCACTGAAAAAAGGAATAATCTGTAATCAATCTCCTTCAATTTTGGAAGATCACTTCTGAAGTCAGACATCAGTGACTTATATATCGTGTCTACTTTTTTCTCTAATTCCTTAACTTTTTTACTCTGATAAGAAAGTTCATCAACAAAGCCGGTCATGGAGTTGGCTATCCTTCTCTTTGCTGTTGCGCTATCCTTAGATTCCTGGATCGCCGAAATGATACCTTCCAGATATTGGTACTGACCGGAAAAGAGAGTCTTGATAATCTCCTTGCGATGCTCTGCTTCCTCCTTTTCTTTTGCCATGTGCTCAATCAACAACTGTCTCTGAGTACGTTCCTCTTCCAAATCATCAACCAATATCTTTCGCGCAGTTTTCTCCACTTCAAATTCTTGCGAAAGCTTATCATATGACGATTTATTTTCCGTAAGAGAAAGAAACAATTCCTTCATTTTTAATCTCTCCTCGTCTAACTGTGTAATCAGAGATTTCTGGATTTCTTTCTCCTTATTAAGGATACCGGACAGTTCTTCACATTTACGTTCACTTTCTGTAAGATTCTCTTGTAGTTCCTCAGCAAAATTAACCTTATTGTCTCGCTCAGACCTAAGCCTTCTGAATAGCTTCAACAAAAATAACGTAATAATAAAAGCAATGAAAATAATAGAGACTATAATAAGCCAAAGCATTAGGCGGTAGGATCTTAATTTGGCATCAGTCAACTTCTTGTTTACTTCCACATAGCCCACAAGAGAACCATTTATATTATTATTCATGGCTTTACTCTCCAACACGTCCCTAATACTGTCAATTGCCTCATGTTCATTCAGTGCGTCATGGATACGGCCCTCATATTTATACACCATATACTTCATCACATGATGCCAAGGTGTATCTTCTGAAAAATTCTGATTTTCATATCTCTCAGCCTCATCTCTCCTGTCAGTAAATATTAGAGATGCCCAATATCTTATGGAGTCCTTAGAATCAGCAACTCCACTATCAATTATCTCTTTTAACTTTGGGATTGCCTTTTCATATTGGCCCGAATGTATCAAACTTTCAACTTCCAACTTCCGGGTACATATCAATAGGTAATCATCTCTTGCCACCGCTGCCGAATCAACCAACTGCCTCGTGAGATCAAGTGCTTTCTCAAAATCACTATGGTTATACAGAGCTCTACTCAAATCAAGCATAGCATAATTTATGTAGGGCTGTCGTCCACTCTTTTGAAAATATTCAACCTCTTGCTCTGCGTAAGATAGCTCCTCATCCTTATTCAACGATTCGTTATAAATATCAGATAGACCCCGGCACGCAAGACCTGCATAAAACCAGTCGCCAACCTTTTCCGCAATCTCCTTCGCCTTATAGTAATTTACTATTGCCTCGCTGTAACGCTCAAGATCATAGCGCACCATGCCCAAATAGCAATTCGCAATCATCTCCCTGCGCTGATCCCCCTTATCCTCGAAATAACGGGCCGCCGACCGGATAAGCGAATCATCGGCTACCACTATATTGGTCTTTTCCTGGGCCATTGTCAGAAGCAACCCATACAATGCCATCTCCTCTTCGCTGGAAAGGCGAGTGGTATCAAGCGCTTCAAGAACATTCATAGCCGAATCAGGATTGTCTATAATCCATTCCTCCACAGAAAGAAGAGTGGACCATTCGGCAGAATGACGATTACACGAGCCTATAAGTAATAGAACAAATATAAAACCGGTTAGTAAATATCTCATGGATTATGACTTGAAATAAAACTCACACATCCACAAGGCTCGATGAGAGTATGTGCTCCAAGTCGGGCGCCGACACCTTTACGGTTATGGCTCCATCCTTGGCTACAGATATTCCACCTGTCTCCTCACTCACTATCACGCAGACAGCATCCGTCTCCTGGCTCATACCTAACGCCGCACGATGACGCAAACCCAACTCCTTCGGAATGTTCATGTCATGGCTCACCGGCAAGATACATCCCGCGGCCTTGATGCGATGGTCGGCTATGATCATTGCACCATCGTGAAGCGGAGAGTTCTTGAAGAAGATATTCTCTATCAGACGCACATTGACGTTGGCATCAATCATATCACCGGTCTTCTCATACTCCGTGAGCGGCACCTTCCTCTGAAAAACAATCAAGGCTCCCGTCTTCGACTTGCTCATGCTCATGCAAGCATACACCACAGCCATAACCCGAGCGTGCTCCTGATCATTCTCCTTCTTCTCATGCTTGAACAGTTTTCTGAAATAACTCAGCTTGCCATGACTACCGATATCTATGAGAAATCGCTTTATCTGATCTTGAAACAATATGACAAGGACTATCAGACCGATACTCATAAATTTGTCGAGAATCGACCCCGTAAGGCGAAGATCGAATATCTCCGAAGCAAGCACCCATATCGCAAAAAAGATAAGCACACCGTAGAACAGCGACAAGGTGCCACTGTTCTTCATCATCCTATAGATGTAAAAAAGCAACAGTGATATAATCAGAATGTCTATTATATCCTTTATTCCTATTGAAATCATTGATTTATCCTATCGTTTCGTTTATTTTTGAAATTCCTGCCCATCTAAATCTATGCTGATCCACCCCATTCTCCCGCAGAAAACATCCCTCAGCGGTGGGCTCTCTTCATAGCCTCATGAAGCATTACAACTTCACGCGCAGCCTTCACATCATGAACCCTGAGGATCGTAGCGCCCTCCCTGAGCGCTATGGTGTTGAGCGAGATCGTGCCTGTAAGGGATTCCTCGGGTGTAACGCCGAGGGTCTTCCAGATCATTGTCTTGCGCGACATACCGGCCAACACAGGCATTTCCATACGGCAGAACTCACGAAGCTCGTCGAGGAGCCGGAAATTCTGATCCACCGTCTTCGCAAAACCGAATCCGGGGTCAATGATTATATCACACACTCCGAGACCGCGAAGCTCGTAAACCTTACGGGAAAGATCTGTGATCACCTCTGCCGTGACATCCTCGTAGTCTGTGAGCGATGACATGGTTGACGGCGTGCCCCGCATATGCATCAGTACATAGGCCACTCTCAGATCAGCTACTGTCTGCCACATCTCCGGATCGAGAGTGCCTCCGCCGATATCGTTGATTATGTCGGCACCCCATTCCTCCACACATCTCCGCGCTACGGAGGCCCGGAACGTATCAATGCTTACCGGAACCTCGGGCCACACCTCTTTCACTACCTCCAGGCCACTTGCAAGACGTGAGTATTCCTCTTCCGGACTTACATCGTCGGCTCCGGGACGTGAGGAATAGCCTCCCAGGTCGACTATATCGGCACCCTCCTCCCTCAGCTGAAGGATTCTGCGCTCCAGGGCTTCTCTTCCCGAAGTGCGGCTGCCGGAATAAAAACTGTCGGGCGTCACGTTGACGATCCCCATCACCTTGGGTGTGGAGAGGTCAACAAGACGCCCGCGTATATTGAGAGTCAATGTCTCCATTTATACTATTGTTTACAGTAAGACGATTGTCGATACCGACGTGTCATGAACGATTGGCACGCTTGCGCTCGTTCTCGTCGAGTATAATCTTACGAAGACGAAGATGATTGGGTGTAACCTCCACATACTCATCCTCCTTTATATATTCGAGAGCCTCCTCAAGCGAGAACACCACGGGGGGAACAATACGGGCCTTGTCGTCGGCACCAGACGCACGCATGTTGGTGAGCTTTTTCGATTTGGTCACGTTGACCACGATATCGTTGTCTTTGGCATTCTCTCCCACCACCTGGCCGGCATAAACCTCCTCCTGTGGGAAGATGAAGAATCGGCCGCGGTCTTGAAGCTTATCGATGGCATAGGCGTAGGCAGTGCCTGCCTCCATAGCGATAAGCGAACCGTTGGTGCGTCGCTCTATGTTGCCTTTCCAGGGTTGATACTCAAGGAAACGGTGGGCCATGATAGCCTCTCCGGCAGTAGCGGTGAGCACATTGTTGCGCAAGCCGATGATGCCTCGCGACGGAATCACAAATTCAATGTTCACGCGGTCGTTCTGGGTCTCCATTGAAACGATATCACCCTTGCGGCGCGTAACCATATCCACCATCTTCGAGCTGTATTCCTCGGGCACATTGATGGTGAGAGCCTCGACAGGTTCACATTTCACACCATCAATCTCCTTGATGATGACCTGAGGCTGACCCACCTGCAGTTCATAACCCTCGCGACGCATCGTCTCGATAAGGATGGAAAGATGGAGCACACCTCGCCCGAATACAGTCCACTTATCCTCGTTTTCACCTTTCTGCACACGCAAGGCAAGGTTGCGGTCAAGCTCCTTCTCAAGTCGCTCCGCTATGTGGCGTGAGGTGACATACTTGCCATCTTTTCCAAAGAAGGGTGAATCGTTGATGGTGAATGTCATCGACATTGTAGGCTCATCGATGGCTATACGCGGAAGCGGTTCGGGATTCTCCGGCACCGACACTGTGTCGCCGATCTCGAAGTCTTCAAGGCCAACGATTGCGCAGATATCGCCTGAGCTTACCTCACTCACCTTCTTGCGCCCCATCCCTTCGAAAGTGTGGAGCTCTTTGATGCGTTGCTTCTTGAATGTGCCGTCTTTCTTGCAAAGGGCAATCTCCATACCTTCGCGCAGGGTGCCGCGATGTACGCGCCCCACGGCTATTCTGCCCACATAGCTGCTGAAGTCAAGACTCGTGATGAGCATCTGCGGGTCGCCCTCTATCTGCTTGGGAGCGGGAATATATTTGATGATTGCATCGAGAGCGGCCGTGATATCCTCTTTTGGCTCACGCCAGTCTTCCGACATCCAATTGTTCTTGGCAGAACCGTAGATTGTGGGGAAATCGAGCTGTTCCTCTGTGGCATTAAGGTTAAACATCAGATCAAACACCATCTCGTTCACCTCATCCGGACGGCAGTTGGGTTTATCTACCTTATTGATGACAACCACAGGCTTCAGACCCATCTGTATAGCCTTCTGAAGCACGAAACGGGTCTGGGGCATCGGGCCCTCGAAAGCGTCGACAAGCAGCAGACATCCGTCGGCCATGTTCAACACGCGCTCCACCTCACCGCCGAAGTCGGCGTGTCCCGGAGTGTCGATGATGTTGATCTTTGTGCCTTTATAGTTGATCGATACGTTTTTTGACAGAATTGTTATGCCTCGCTCGCGTTCGAGGTCGTTGTTGTCGAGTATAAGTTCGCCGGTGGTCTGATTATCTCTGAAAAGATGGCCGGCAAGGAGCATTTTGTCCACCAAGGTTGTCTTGCCATGGTCGACGTGTGCGATTATCGCGATGTTGCGGATGTCTTGCATAAATCTCTTTGTAAATTTTCGGTTGCAAAGTTACAAAAAAAATCTTAATCTCTGACGGCAATATGAATTTATTGGTAAGTAATGAACCATTAAGGTAATCCCCGCGTTATTAAGACAAAGGATCCCTAATAGGGAAGCTTCTCCGGAAGCGACCCGTGCAATAATTGAATTGTCTGACAACCGCGGCCAGAGTCGGTGTCTCTTCTATTGGCAGACACCCGCTGTCAACCCGGTATTGAAAGCGGATTTTTCTCCTTCGGCGCGAAGCCGTATGTAGAATCAGCGTGATTGATGCCACCCGAGACACGGAACCAGGTTTCTTCTCAACCGCAATTATCAAGAACAACGTAGGCGACCTCGTGAAGGTCGCCTTTTTTATTCTGAGCGCTCTGCTCTTTCTTTCTCCATAGGCTTTCCCCGTTTCTCTACTGAACGAGCGCACGAAACGGATGAAAGCAGACATCCCTCGCCGGAGATTCCGACGAGGGATGTTTTTAATTTTTCCGCAATCGCCTGTCGCATTGCGACAGCCTTGATGGCTCCGATCTGAATCGGCAGGGCAATTACTTACGGATACCGAGCTCTTTCTTAGCGATGATGGCACGGTAACGGTTGATGTCTTTGCGGATCAGATAGTCGAGAAGTGAACGACGCTGACCTACGAGCATCTTAAGAGCGCGTGCAGTTGCGTAATCCTTGTGATTCTCCTTGAGGTGCTCAGTGAGGTGTTTGATACGCACTGAGAAAAGTGCGATCTGGCTTTCGGGGCTACCGGTGTCGTTCTTACCCTGGCCATATTTCTCGAAGATGGCCTGCTTCTCTTCTGTTGAAAGATGCATGATTGTGAGAGTTTTAGATTGTTATTTAAATTTATTCCACTTTTATTCGAAAAGCTCTCGGCCCCGGGGCTCTCCCCCACTGAGACCTACCTTTCTCTAAAAGCACCGCAAAATTACAAAATTTACCCGACATCTCCAATTAATTTCGAAAATAAAACCAAAGATATCGATATATAAGAAATTCGTCTACCTCTGAAATGACATCGACACTGCGGCACAATTGTTGAAAAACAATTATTTTCAATAATTTGTGTTAATCATGTATTATTCACAGATTTTATACGTTATACAGATGTACAATAAGCCGGTCCGTGGCTTTTGCACACCTTTTGCGATACATTTCTTGAAGCGTGCTTATGCTTCAGAATTTCTTACATGCTTAATCTGAAAAGAAACACGATTTTACATGAAACCCGGAATTTTACCCTCACTTGTCACCGCAGCATTAATGACCGCCGGAGCAATGACAATCAACACCTCGACAGTTGCAGCACAAAGCAGCTTCGACTCTCAGTTCCTCTCCTACCCTACCTACAATGGCGACGATCTTGAACTTACCGTCGACAACTCAGGCACGCATTTCCGTCTCTGGAGCCCCAAAGCTCAGGAAGCCCGCGTAAACCTTTACGACAATGGCCACACCGGCTCTCCTTACGAGACTCTCCCTATGAAATTTGATGCCGCCACAGGCACATGGACAGCCTCTGTGCCGCAGAAGCTTTACGGAAAGTTCTACACCTTCCAGATAAAATGGGACGGCCAATGGAAACAGGAGACTCCCGGTGTTTGGGCTAAGGCCGTCGGGGTCAACGGCAACCGTGCGGCTATCATTGACTTCGCCACTACGAATCCTGAAGGCTGGGCCTCCGACAAGGGTCCGGAAGTGAAGAATTTCAGTGATGTAATCGTCTATGAGATGCACCATCGCGACATGTCGATGGATCCCTCATCCGGCATCGCCAACAAAGGTAAGTTTCTCGCTCTCACCGAGGAGGGCACCGTAACACCGCTTGGCGACAAAACCGGCATCGACCATCTCAAGGAATTGGGCGTGACCCACGTACACATCCTCCCCTCTTACGACTATAACTCTGTGGATGAGATGAATCTCCAGAACAACACTTACAACTGGGGATATGATCCGCTTAACTATAATGCCCCGGAGGGTTCCTACTCCACCAATCCATCTGACCCCGCCACTCGCGTAAAAGAGATGAAGGAGATGGTCAAGGCCCTGCATGATGCCGGAATCGGCGTGATCATGGACGTGGTGTATAATCATACGGCTCAGAACGACGACTCCAACTTCGAGCTAACTGCTCCCGGATATTATCACCGTCATTGGGACGACGGTAAATATTCCGACGCGTCCGGTTGTGGCAACGAGACTGCCTCCGACCTTCAGCAGATGCGCGACTATATCATCAACTCCACCAAATACTGGGCCGATGAATATCATATCGACGGTTTCCGTTTCGACCTTATGGCCATACATGACATCGACACGATGAACGAGGTGGCTGCGGAGCTCAAGAAAATCAACCCCTCGATATTCGTTTATGGCGAAGGCTGGACCGCCGGCGATTCACCTTTGGCTGTTGACCGCCGCGCTCTCAAAGAGAATGTGAGCAAAATGACTGATATCGCCGTTTTCTCCGACGATCTCCGCGACGCTGTGAAAGGTCATTACACTGATGCTGCCGACCGTGGATTTGCCACAGGCAAACCGGGCAATGAGGAGACCGTGAAGATCGGTATTGTAGCCGCTACCGCTCATCCGCAGGTAGACTACTCCAAGGGTAACAATTCAAAGTTCCCTTACGCGAAGTCGCCCGAGATGATAGTGAACTACGTTTCCTGCCACGACGACCTCACACTTACCGACAAGCTGCGCAAGTCGATGGAGGGTGAGCCTGAACAGAACATGCTTGACGCCGCCAAACTCGCCCAGACCATCGTGTTCACTTCACAGGGCACTCCCTTCATGTTTGCAGGTGAAGAGGTGTTCCGCGACAAGCAGGGCGTCCACAACTCTTACAAGAGTCCTGACTCAATCAATGCTATCGACTGGAACAATAAAGCGAAATACCGCGACCAGTTTGATTATTACAAAGGTCTGATAGAGTTGCGCAAGAGTCACCCCGCTTTCCGAATGACTACTGCCGAGGATATCGCAAAGAATCTGAAGTTTGACAATATCGACTCTTCGAAGACTCCCAACCTCATCTCATATTCACTAAAGAACCATGCCAACGGCGATGAATGGGAGGAGATCAAGGTGGTGTTCAACGGTGCATCGAAAGAGCAGACAGTGACAGTGCCGAAAGGCAACTGGATGATTGTGGCAAAAGATGGCAAGATCTCCCCTGCCGAAGGTCTTGGCTCATCCAAGGGTGGCAAGATAACATTGGCTCCCTATTCAGCCCTCATCCTTGCAAAGAAATAATGACAATACATAGCGTTGTAGCAAAGATATAACGTAATATAAAACGGTTAACGCGGTCAGAGCTGAATATAGCTTTGACCGCGTTTCATTTTATTACACACTAACACACCCTTTATGTGCGTTTTCTATGAAATAACACTATCCTAAAGTCACAACCAATCCCATGCCGATAATACATATCGATTCTCTCGACCATCCCGGTCTGAACCAATACGTATCGCTCACCGAAGCCCAGCTTCGCAACCGTCTTGATGAAGAGAACGGTGTCTTCATTGCCGAAAGTCCGAAAGTGATAAGGGTGGCCATAAACGCCGGCTACCGTCCGCTCTCCATGCTCTGCGAGGAGCGTCACATATCGGGCGATGCCGCTTTCATAGTACGCGAGTTTCCTGATATTGATGTCTACACAGGTTCGCGGGAACTGCTCACCGCTCTCACCGGATATAAGCTTACACGTGGAGTTTTGTGTGCCATGAAACGCCATGCTCTCCCCACGGTGGAGGATATCTGCAGCAACGCACATCGTGTGGCCGTGATTGATGGAGTGGTCGACACCACCAACATCGGAGCCATCTTCCGTTCGGCGGCCGCTTTGGGTGTGGATGGTGTGCTTCTCACTCCGGAATCGTGCGATCCGCTCAACCGACGTGCCGTAAGAGTGTCGATGGGAACTATATTTCAGGTGCCCTGGACGTGGATAAGACGGCCGCTCACATCTCTGCATGAATATGGCTTCAAGACTGTGGCCATGGCTCTCAGCGATAATTCAGTGCCTATTGATGATCCACAGCTCTGTGCCGAGGATAGACTCGCGATAGTGCTCGGCACAGAGGGGGACGGTCTGAGGTCTGAAGTGATCACCTCTTGCGACTATGTGGCGCGCATTCCCATGGCAGCCGGAGTCGACTCCCTCAATGTGGCGGCTGCCTCGGCCGTGGCTTTCTGGCAGCTCCGCCACACCTCGTCACGGAAATAGTATAATGCCCACAGACAATGACCTGTAATCGGGGGCTACCGCTCCGGTAAGGATCTTGTAAGGAGTGTATCTTACGTACACTCCCATATCGCTGAGTGTAAGCTGTCCGTAAAGGTCAATCGTGAATTTTCGTTGTCCGATTTTATCGGTCGATATGTACCTGTTCTTACCCTTCTCATCTTTCCATGAGGTCTTTACCGAACCGTGTGGATTAAGGTTGAAAATAGGACCGAAACTTATGGATGGACTCAGACCTGACCGTTTCTTAAATTTCTTGGTCATCAGCAGAGGGAACTGCAGGCTGAAGATCTTTATGCGGGAGAAACGATAACCCTCTATCTCCTCATCGGATAAGTTCACGTGACGATCCTCTGTGGCGAATACGAGTCCGCTCGTGGAGCGATAGTTTCTCCAGTCGATACCTACGCCGAGCGACCATCGCCAGTTTTGCGGTAATCTTCTCTCTACTCCGATAATGTTGAGCCAACCTATCTCCATTGACTTTCCCATATCGGGCGAAGCAGCTGAAGAAGTGCCGGGGGTGGTGACAAATCCGAAGTTAAGCCCTCCGCACACAAGATCCCAACGGTCGCAGCAACCCACTTTTATTCTATTGAATCCGGAAGTTATCTTCGAGTGGCCATCTCCCTTTGAGGCATTGTTGAAATATGTGGTCTCGCCGTCGGCATCCGTCACCTCTACCTTGACACCATCTTCATTCTCTATGATGGTGAGATTGCGGGCATCGTAATATTTTGTCACTGTGTCTCCTTTCTCTGCCGCCGCCACCTGCAATGCAGCTGCCAAAAAGAGAAGCGTATATATTATCTTTTTCATATTAAGTAAGTTTCGATCAGTTTATATTGGGAAGTTATTTATTAGTTGGCTCTACTTCTTGATAGAATTCGGTCTGCTTTACAGGCTCCCGATTCTCCTATCAAAGAGTGAAATTCACACCTACCGAAACAGCCTTGTATCTCGGGCCCCATTCGTTTGCAAACAGAGATACCGGCGACCAGCGCACATATATTCCGGTATGTTTATACAATATGGAACCGTAAAAATCGGGTGTGGCGAAACGTTGTTCAAGTGAATGAAAGCTTTGTTTCGAACTCTCGCCATGTGACTTCACCTTTGTGGTTGCACTCATGTAGGTGTTCAGATTCAGTATGGCCCCTACCCGAGCCGATACGCCGCATCCGAGAGGCTGGGTTATCATAAACGGAACGGAGAGTCGGAACAGATGCAGACGTGATGACGCATTCGTTATCTCATCATCCACCGGCACTATGGTGAGTGTTTTCCCGGTCTGTGAGAGCATATAACCACCGCTGTAGTTCATTGAGCGATAGCCGAGACCGGCACCTATTGAAAATACGGGTGCCATTCTTCCTGCGCTCCAATATAGACCGATGAAATTGTCAAGACCGATCTCCCAGCCACCTCCCATGCCGGATGGTTTGTCGATGCCTATAACTCCACCTACATAAAAATCATGACACCATCTTACTTTTAACCGACTCCCCGGTTTCTGTCTCTTTGACTTCTCCCGATAGCTTGTCACAAACGGAAGATTTATCTCCCAGTCGTTGGAATCATCCTCCTTCTCTTTGGCATATGAGTATGTGTAGGTGCCGTAACCTTTCCCCTTATAAAATCCTTTGGTCTTTATTTTAAGGGTATCGCCGTTACTCATTATCTCAATCTCCTCCGGATTTGAGATCTTGGCTACCGTGTCGTTTGAAATCACGCCTGAACTCATGGCTGTGAGCCATGCCGAGCAAAGCAGTATTATGGTGAAAATCTGTCGTGTCATACTTCTTCTGTTATCTATAATTTATAGTTGTGTCTGGAATCATCTAAAGCAATAAGCTTCTGTTGAAGCTTAACTATCATTTCTTTATCATCTTTCTGATCTTATCGGCCGAGGCATCCCCCCGCATATAAATAAGTATCACCTTATCACCCTTTGCCAATGTCTGGTTCAGATAGAAAAGATATTGCTTTTTCCCCTGTAAAGGTGGAAGTGTGAGAAAAGCATAATAAAGACTACCTTTTCGATAGGAGATCTCCTTATCTTCAGCCTTTGCGGCATCTTGCTTTACAGTAGTTTCTATCATTGATGCCTTCTCAGGGGTGTGGAGGATGGTCAGTCCGCGGTATTCCTCAAGATTATATGATTTCAACGGCTTTCCCGTCACCACAGTCACAGCCGCCGATGGATCCTTGTCGAAATAACCGTCAAGGAATTTCACTGATACCGGCGGGGAGGCGGCCTGAGCCGCCAGCGTGACCACACTTGCCATAATTAGAAATATCAAACGTATCATGTCAATATCTTTTTAATTCTTTTACTCTCATAATCTAATTGATTATTAAACTTGATTAGACTCAAATTTAGACATCATCTTAACTTGATCCGCCTCGAATTCAGGCAACCGCTGAACTTAATCAGTCTCGAAGTCAAGCATAAGGTTCAAGGAACCCTGCACATCCTCTTCAATCATCGCTGAAGCCTCTCCTACGGCCTGAAGCTGACTGCTGATAAGATCGAAGGCCACATCTTTTGAGGAATCCTCCACACAAGCTATCATCGTGTGATAACCGGTTTCCGTTGACTTCACCGCTATTGTCACCGACACTCCGATGAAAAGGACTGCTGCCACTGCGGCCGCCTGCCATACCCTTCTTCTTATTCCGTTGACATTTCTCTTGCGACTTCCTTTATCGTTTGATCCTCCAACGGCAAGCGGATTCACCTCTTCAGGTGCCTCCACGTTCAGAGATACCGCTTCATTCCTATCATCTGTAATACTACCCCTTTCATTTCCACGTAGGGAAGCAACCGCTGTATAAGCCATTACAGCTCTCGCCTCTTCGATTCTTGGATCAGCTGAAGAAGTTTCGTTCAATGCCGATCTCAGCTGTCTTTCCTCATTGAGAGAAGTTTCACCCTCGAAGTATTTATTTATCAATCTTATTAAGTCTGCATCTTTCATCTGCACTAATTTTTCCGGTTAATAATATTCTGCCATCGGTCTATGAGTCTCATGCCTTACCTCCGTTTCTTTCCCTATAAGCCATTACCACTGCTTTTCGGGCGCGAGACAAAGCCATTCTCACAGCTGCCGGAGTCATGTCGAATTTCTCAGCAACCTCCTCGAAATCCCAGCCATATTTATCTCGGAGTATCAGGATTTCCCGATCGCGTTCCGAGAGATACTTCTGAATCAGAGCCTCCACTTCTGATAAGATTTCATTTTCCGATGTGTCACCACGAACATTATCAGATGTAGCCACAGCATACGCTTCATCTATCTGTTCCATCCGATGGCGGGAACGATCCCTCACTTCGTCAAGACACCGGTTGCGTACGCTCACCGTCACCAATCCCTCGATATTGCTATCATCGGCCACATCATTCCTCTTGCGCCAGAGGGATACAAACGCATCCTGCACCGCATCGGAGGCTTCCTCCTCATTGCCGACAATACGCAAGGCAATATGCCTAAGCTTTGTCTGCATCCTGGAGAATATGTCGGTAAATCTTTCTGCGTCCATTCTGATGTAGCGGTTAATAACTTATCTTGCGGTTAATAACTGTTGCCGAGTACTGCTTTCGCGGTTAATAATTATTGTCGCGATTAATGCAGTTATCGGGGTTAATAATGGGGTTATCTTGACTTCGTTTTTGAAATCGTTCACTCTCATAACGTAGCCTTTCCCCGTTTGCAACAAAAAATCAAAAAAATTTTCAAAAAAATCTCACAAACCCAAAATTTCATCATAAACAATGGTCTCCGGAAGTTTTGAAAACTTCCGGAGACCATTGTTCACAAAGCAGTTGCATGCATCCCCTTTTATTGTATCCATACTCCCATACCCATCATCCGAGATCGTAACTTGAATCAATAGAATATATCAATTCATTATTAGTTTTTTGAGCCTTCTTATAAATCCAGGTAATAACAAATACTGAAATTATACCGCCAACAAAAGATCCTCCAAAAATGGAATACTTCAAAATGTTGTCCAACTCATCATCCGGCGACAAAACACTCTTAATAGAATAGACATACCAGCAAAGCCAAAGGAAAGTCACAACCGACTCCACCACAGTTTGAATCATACGATACTTTTTCTGTCTTATAAGATTTGCTTTCAATTGCATCATCGGCATATCAAGAATACTGGTGGGAGCGATCCTCAATGTATACCAGTCAAGCCATGTGCTGATCCCTCCAATTACAATGAAAACAGCAATCGGCCATATCGAAGCACCGACAGCCGCAGAAAAAGCCATGAAGATCAATGCTGTCAATGGCAAACTGAAAATCTCCACCTTTACCAATCTGTCAAGCCAGTCGCTCTTCGCATTCATAGCCTTTCTGAGCACTTTCTCATTAGTGATTCTCGAATTTGCCAACAGTCTCTTCAACTCTTTAACCTCATTTCGCAAAGCTTCAAGCTCCAAATTATCATCGGAAGAAACAGGAGATTGAGTATAAGCATCTGAAGCAACAGAAGATGACGCTGCGGCATCAGGAGATACCTCGGAGGCTGCAGATTCCGAATCCTGCTTTATTTCAGAATCAGTCCGGCTCTTGTATTGCTCATTTATTTCATCGTATTTATGTTGCATATCAGTCTTCATCATTACGCTGTTTTTTCAATTTTTCTTTAATTCTTATCAATCGCACTCCCACATTTTTTGCCGTCATACCAACAATGGCACCGATCTCCTCATATGCCATGTCTTCCAGCCATAGCAGCACGATAGCTCTGTCCATAGGGTCAAGACGTGTGATACGCCGGCGAAGCTGTTCCGTCTGACGTCCGGCAGGGGAATCGGTAGTGAAAATTTCGGGAGCGATATCAAGAGGTTCAGTCTTGACACGTTTCTTCCGTTGATAAGAAATACAGGTATTGAGTGAAATCCGGTAAACCCATGACTTCAATTCACTCTCTCCCCGAAAAGACTTCAAACCTTTCCAGAGATTGACAAGTATTTCCTGAAAAATATCGTCAGCTTCAATTTTATTGGCCGCATACATGTAACAGACTGAATAGATAGAAGCCTTATGAGCCTCTATAATCCGTTCAAACACTTTATCCGGCTTATTCAATTTCTCTTCCATATCATAGGTTTCTCTTCCATATTATCAGTTAATCTCATTATATTCAGATCATTGAAATATACTTATCTTCACATCCTCCGCCAATAATAATCCATCCTCACCCAACATTCTCATCCAATCTTCCTTTCACTTTAATAAGACGTAAATCAAACCCAAAAACTACATCACCATAAATATTTTTTCACTGAATTGGATTCAACAATCAAATTTGAATTATATATTTTTCCATTACGCATACCCCCTTACCTTCTGTTATCATATTCACACCGTTTCTCAATCCAATAAACAAAAGAAAATACTTCATACTCTGTATCCTTTCTGGAATTAGATGCTTTTATGTTTTGCTTGCAAAAATGAATCACCTGCTAAGATCAGAACCGAATTTTAAAACCTTAAATCCTTAAAACACAAATAAGGAGCGCAGCTTGAAAAGTTAGCTGCACTCCTTATTTGTATATTGATTCTGCTATTACTTCTCTGGCGTGTGCTTCAGAAGACTGGTTGCAGAAGTTTTGCCATCTTTCACAAGGATAGCCCGGATCTCTGTCTCCCCTGCCGGAAGATCAATCGGTCCGTTGTAAACAGCCGACCCTGTGATTGCCGGACGAGTACCATCCATCGTGTAATGAATAGCCGCATCCGGATAAGGACTGTTCATATAGACCTTCCCATTCTCTATCTTGATACCGGGTTGACGCAGATGCCACTCTACTCCGAAGCTTTCAAGTCGCGGAAGCTCCTTCTCACCTATAAGTATGTTGAAATCCGCATCGGAATATGTGGGAGCCGCATTCCATCCTCTTTCCGCCAAACCAAGACATTTCGGGAAGAGCAGACGCTCCATATCTTCACGGCTTCGGATCGTCTCACCGAAGAGTTTTCCTGAAACTCCTATCACCTTACCCTTATGGTCGGGCGATGGAGGACATATCTTGTCGGGATACCCGTTGAGTGTACGCAACTCATCAGTGATACCTCCCCAGTAAAGACCTCTCTCTTCAGGATTACGTGCATAGAGCATATCCATGTAGAAATAATCCACATTGCTTATTATCACAGGATAACCGGCTTTGACACCTTTCAGAGCAATATTCCGCTCCGGATCATGAGGCGATACCCAGCAATCCATACCGCCGACCGTGGGTGCCACCTGTGCATGGAATGTGTTGTCGTAATCGGTGCAGATATCCTGCCAGCCGTAAAGTGGTATGCCGCGATCTTTCATTATGGCCGAGATACCTTTTACAAATTCTCCTTGCATTGCATGGCGACCCTTTATGCCGAGTTTCTTCTCCAATGCAACGGCTGATGGCGATCCGTCCCACGCTCCTTCGGGCACCTCATCGCCTCCAAGATGTATCCCTATCAGCTCGACACCGGCCTCCTTATACATGGCGGCGATCTCATCCACAACCTTAGCGATAAATTTGTAGGGACCGGGAAGTGCCGGATTCATTAGGTTGTCATGATAAAGCTGGGCAGATGTATATACGGATGTGTCATTATCCTCGATAAGTCGATAGGTATCATCTCCGGTATTCCGTCGGCGAGCCTCCATCGCCTTGATAGCGGCCCGGGCATGACCGGGAGATTCGATCTCGGGAATTACGGATATGCCGATTGAATCGCAATGCCGGATAAAGTCGATAAACTCCTTACGGGTGAAATAGCCATTGGCTGTGGCTACGTTATCGTCCACTCTGCCGGTACCGCTGAAGATATCCGGAAGATAGTCCTTGCTGTCGAGTGTGTGGCCTCTACGTGCTCCTACCTCTGTCAGCTCCGGCAATCCCGGAATTTCAAGACGCCATGCCTCATCATCGGTTATGTGGAAATGAAGACGATTCAGGCGGTAGTCGGCCATCAAGTCAACCATATCACGCATCGTCTCCGGTGTCTGATAGTTACGTACAATATCGATCATCAGACCACGATAGGGATAATCAGGCCAATCCTCTATCACTGCACAAGGAAGCGAACCATTGACCGATCCATACAGACGTCGCTCAAGCATCCTACGCCCCATGTTGACGGCCTTATCCGACGCGCCCTCTATCACTGCCTTATCGGGCAGCAGAGTAATCTTATAATACTCCGGATTCTCGTGAGCCACTACCTTTGTCTCAACAGGTGAGCCTTGCCTATGGCTGCCCTCCGTAAGGGTCACGCTCTTGAAGGAGGGAGCTATATCAAACACGCCCGGCTTTTTCCCTTTTGAAATGCGTTCATTGAGGCGATAGATGGAATCGGCAGCCAACGTCCATTTCATCAGCTTGCTGTCGGCAAAGGCTGCCGCCGTAGGGTCTTGACGGTCATGAAGGGCTACATCAATAACTCTGCCACCGGGTGTGACAGCATGGAATGATTCGGGACCTTCCGACCATCCTCTTACGGGCCAGCCACATTCCACCTCTATCGTGACATCCTTTGCATCTGTGCCAAACTTCGGTGAGGTGAGATAATAATATCCGGCATTGATCTCTATGAGCGAATCACCCTCCGACACAGCCTTAAGCGGCCTTGCAAGCTGCATGAAACAGAGTCGCTCTACAGAATCGACATTATTGACTATGATACGCTCCACACATCGTCCTCCGGTTGAATCAGACGACACAAGTTCCCACCTTACCGTGGGAGTCTCGGCCGATGCTGATGAACCGCAGGAGGGTAAATACGAAATGAGTGCGGCGGAAAACATTATCCCCGCCACACCCGAATATTTCATTAATTTTCTCTTCATATCTCCTCTTTAATCCTGATCTGACTCCGGAGCCTTGTCGATAAGCTCCATGAAATCATCGAGTTTAGGAGTGATGATTATCTCTGTGCGACGGTTCCGCTGTTTTCCAACCTCCGAATCGTTGTCAGTAAGTGGATTAAACTCACCTCGGCCGGCTGCTGAAAGACGCTGAGGATTGATGCCGAACTTATCCTGAAGCACCTGTACTATCGATGATGCACGCAGAGCCGAGAGGTCCCAGTTATTGCGGATATTGGTCTTGGAGATAGGCACATTATCTGTGTTGCCCTCCACGAGCACATCGAAATCCTTATAGTCTTTCAAAATCTTGGCGATCTTGGAAAGAGTCTCCATTGCACGGCTGTTCACCTCATAGCTACCGCTCTTAAAGAGCATATTGTCGGCAAGCGAGATATACACCACACCTTTCAGCACTTTCACATCCACATCCTTAAGCTCATCGTTGCTTAGCGAACGGGTGAGTTTATTAGTGAGGGCGATGTTGAGAGAGTCTGATTTCGACTTGGCATCCACAAGCTGTTTGATATATTTGTTGGAAGCGTTGATTTCGTCTACAAGCTTGGCGATGTTCACACTCCCCTGATTGTTGGCTTCCATACTCTTGTCGAGCGTATGCTTCAGCTCCTGCATACCCTTTTTAAGTTCGGCATTGCTCTGGCTCGCCACATCGAGTTGCGAACGGAGGTTGCGTGAATCGGCATTACAGTTGATTAGCTCCTCTCGCGTGGAGCCATATTCACTTTGCAGATCCTCGTATTTACCCATCAGTTCTGCATACTTCTTGTTTGACACACAGCCTGTGGTCATAATTCCGGCTGCCAACGTGGCAACCGTCAACAGTTTGAATTTCATAATTCTCAAATATTTAGAAGGGTTATATCGTTTACATGATTACTATCTCTCTGATCTTTCCGCCTGAGCTGAACAAATCAATTTACAAAGATAACCAATTCATTTAATATTCAGCGAAAATAAACTGAAAATCGGAACCTATTTCCAGTACAATCTGTTATACAGACATCAGAGCTGACAGGATGGTTTAAAACACTGCACTGTTGATAAGATGGCATAAAGCACTGACCTAAGTCACCCGATGATGTGTCATCAACACAACTGTTTTTACAATGCTATTGAAATTCTAAATAATAATCTTTATGGACAGCAAAGAAATATGGGATGCAATGCTGAGCGGTGAGGTTTACGAAGCTTCTCACCCTGAATTGACGCGCCGACTTGAGATAACACGCGACAAAGTGTGGGAGTTCAACCACACTCGTCCTTCCGAAAAGGAAAAACTTCACTCTATCTTACACGAGCTGCTCGGCAGTCACGGAGAATGGTTTCATGTAAACCAGCCGTTTCATTGCGATTATGGAACAAACATACATGTAGGCGAAAAATTTTTCGCCAATTTCAATCTCACGATTCTTGATGAAGCTGAAGTCAGAATCGGCGACTTCGTTTTCATCGGCC
Source organism: uncultured Sangeribacter sp. (assembly GCA_964513775.1). Classification (GTDB taxonomy): domain Bacteria; phylum Bacteroidota; class Bacteroidia; order Bacteroidales; family Muribaculaceae; genus Lepagella. Next base: position 47,266 of record CAZEOI010000025.1, read on the forward strand.
CAAACGTAAGTATCTACACTGCTTGTCATCCTCTCGATGTTGAATCAAGAAACAAGATTCTTGAATGGGCTGAACCGGTTACTATCGGCAACAACGTTTGGATCGGTGGCTCCGTCACAATTCTGCCTGGCGTCAAAATCGGTGATAATGTAGTGGTAGGTGCAGGTTCGGTTGTAACCAAAGACATTCCCGACAATGTGGTGGTCGGAGGTAATCCGGCCCGTATCATCAAGCATCTTTAATAAAAGCCAACTATTATAACACGACATATCACAAGATATAGATACAAAAAGAGCGTTTCAACTTCTTTGCTTAGAAGTTGAAACGCTCTTTTTGTATCTCCATAGGGAGTCGAACCCTAATCGTCGGAACCGGAATCCGATATT
>CAZEOI010000026.1:0-44614 GCA_964513775.1 uncultured Sangeribacter sp.
ACACCCTCGTCGAGGTCGATTGAGAAAAACACTGAATCAAGATTGGAGAGAATCTTGGAGTCGGCTTTCAGAGTGAAGCTCTTTATCGCCACAGTCGAGACGGTGACGGCGATCTCATCCTGTTCCTTCGTTTTCTCGTTGCACGAAGTTGCTGATCCGAGCAGCAGAAGAGCGGCAGGGACCAAAAGGGAAGTTCTTTTGAAAAGTGATTTTTTCACTATTGTAGACATTGGTTAGAATGTGCAGACAACAGTCGGAAAAGACCGAAGCGTCTTAGGCACACTTATTACAATCTGCAAAATTAGTATTTCTTGGTGAAAAATTGAGCAGAAAAGCTCCCTATTTTAACAAATAAGTGTTTTTTAGGGCTTTTTAACGTCTGAAGAGGGTGATTATGTTGCCTTGGCAGTCTTCTCGGCTCACTAAATTCAGGCCGTCGGGGAGAATCGGCTCTCTCAGGCCACATCCTATGGCTATGGGCGCTGTCTCAATGCGTATTTCATCATATAGACCTTCATTGATAAAGCTCTGCAACAGAGTGGGGCCTCCTTCTATCATGATGGAGTTGATGTTGCGTGCGCGCACCTCTGCCATGAGCGTATGAAGATCGGCATCATGGGGACATTCGATTTTCACAGGTGATTGTCCCGCCCAGTATCTTACATCAAGACGTGGAGAATCTATTTTTAATGTGCGTGACCCCACCATGATGGCTTGATTCCTTGCGCGTTCACGGTGCATCCACACTGAGGAGAGGGGAGTGGAGAGTTTCACCGGATGGGGATTCCCCTCTTTGTCAAGGGTAGCCATGAAGCCATCGGCACTCCGGGCCCATTTCAGCAGTATCCAGGGGCGGGGATTAAGTTGCGCGGTCATGAATCTGCGGTTGATCTCCATACATTCCTCAAGCAGAACGTTCTCAGTGACTTCTATTCCGGCCTCACGCAACATTTTGATGCCACGTCCGGCTACGAGGGGATTGGGATCCGGCGCACCGACCACCACACGAGGAATTCCGGTGTTGATGATAAGGAGCGAACAAGGTGGAGTCTTGCCGTAGTGAGAGCAAGGCTCAAGGGTGACATAGATTGTGGCCTCTTTGAGAAGGTGTCGATTCTCCTCTTTTACTGAGGCGATGGCGTTGACTTCAGCATGAGGCCCTCCATAGGTGCGGTGGTAGCCCTCTCCGATAATGCGTCCTCGGGCTACGACAACAGCCCCCACCATAGGGTTGGGGGCTGTGCGTCCTTCGCCGCCGCGGGCAAGCTGTAGCGCCCGAAGCATATATTTTTCGTGCATTTGCAATAGACTTTGATTTGCAACTATCAATCACTCGAATCCGCGAAGACGGAGAATTGCATGAGAATCAGGTTTGTGGCCACTGAATTTCTCGAACAGTATCATGGGATCTTCCGTATCGCCACTTTCAAGAATATATTTCTTATATTTGTCGGCATTCTTCTTGTTGAAGACACCGGCTTTCTCAAACTGTTCCCAAGCGTCGGCTTCGAGCACCTGGCTCCAAAGGTAGGTGTAGTAGCCTGAGGCATAGCCATCGTCGCCAAAGATATGTTTGAAATAGGGTGAACGGTAACGATAGGTTATCTCCTCGGGCATACCGATCTTTGCGGCGAATTCAGCCTCAAATCCCGGCACATTCACATCGTTGCCATCAGTCTGTCCCCATGCGAGGTCAAGGAGTGCGGCTCCTGCAAGTTCGGTTACGGTGAAACCCTGATTGAACTTAGATGATGCGTTTATCTTCCGGATAAGCTCGTCGGGAATCACTTCGCCGGTCTTATAGTGGCGTGCATATTCCTTGAGCAGCTCCGGGGTGAAAGCGAAATGCTCATTAAGCTGAGAGCTGAGCTCCACATAATCACGGTCAACATTCGTGCCGGCTATGGAACGATAGGGGGCGCGTGAAAGAATCGACTGCAGGGCATGGCCGAACTCATGGAAGGTGGTCTCCACCTCGTCGATGGTGAGGAGAGCGGGAGTGTCACCGGCGGGACGGGTGAAATTGGCAACATTGTAGACGATGGGACGACGTTCGCCATCCTCATAGAGTCCGCAGCTTTGCATCTGCTCCATCCATGCTCCCTGACGCTTAGAGGAGCGTGGGAAATAGTCGGTCATGAATACAGCCACGTGCTCGCCTGTCTTGGCATCCTGCACATCATATACAGTGACTTCATTCATATATTTCGGAGCGTCGGGCATCTCCACCATTTTGATTCCATAGAGATGCTCCGCAGCGGAGAAGAGACCTTTTATCACATTCTCAAGAGAGAAGTACTGGCGCACCTCATTCTCGTCGATGTCGTATTTCTGTTTCTTCACCTTTCCGGCATAATAATAATAGTCCCAGGGTGCGATCTTGAATCCACCGTTCTCAGCATCTACGATGGCCTGCATGTCGGCCACCTCCTCGTGGCTGCGTTTTACGGCGGGTTCAAACACCTGGAGCAGAAGGTCGGTAGCCGCCTGCGGAGTCTTTGCCATAACGCGAGATGTCATCATCTGGGCGAAATTGTCAAAGCCCATGATCTTGGCTTTTTCAGCGCGCAACTTCACAATCTGCTCGATGACAGGATAGTTGTTGAATTCTCCATAAGATGCGAGATTGGTGTAGCCCTTATAGATAGCTTCTCTCAACCCACGGTTCTCGGCATTCTGAAGCACCGGCAGTCGGCTTGGGGCCTGAAGTGTGAAGACCCAAAGGCCATCAAGTCCGCGAGCCTTGGCATCCTCGGCTGCCTGAGCAATCGACGACTCAGGGAGGCCGGCGAGATCAGCTTTGTCGTAAACGGTGACAAAGAAATTATTGGTGGCGCCGAGAAGATTTTTGTTAAACTGGATAAAGAGTTTTGAGAGTTGATCGTTCACCTTTATCAATTCAGCTTTTTTCTCAGGAGAGAGAGCGGCCCCCTGCTCGGCAAAACTGCGGTAATACTTCTCTACTACTCTTTTCTGCACAGGGGTGAGCTTTAGTTTGTCGCTGTTGTCGTAGACAGCTTTGATGCGCTGGAAGAGCTGATCATTTAGGTTCAGCTGGTTGGCAGCATCGTTCAGAAGGGGAATTGCCTCCTCGGCCATCGCTGCGAATTCATCTGTGGAGAGAGCGTTCTCGTAGTGGAAGAACACGTTCGACACGCGGTCGAGTATCGGCGACAGGTTTTCGAGAGGAAGAATTGTATTGTCGAAGTCGGGGAGGGCGCGATTTGCGGTAATTGCAAACATATTCTGTTTCTGCTCCTCGATGCCGGCTTTGATGGCCGGAATGAAATCAGATATCTTTATCTGCTCGAAGGGAGGGATGTTATATTTCCCCGTGTAGGGGGTAAGGAATGGATTGGCAGTGTTGTCGGCCATTACGTTTGGAATTGAGGCGACGGATAGTAGAGCTATCGCCGCAAGTTTAAAGAATGGTTTCATATTATGGGTTTGAATTAGTTATGGCTATTTTGTGAATTCGAATGTCCCTATGAGAGGGTAATGGTCGGAAGTGTTGATTCTGCCCACTTTCAGGCTCAGGGCTTTCAGATTGCCACGGTAAAGCATCTGGTCGATATGGAAATAGAACATGTGGAGGTTGTAGGTCCACGTGGGGCCGAAGTTAGTCTCCGCATATGCATCCCGCATATCGTCGCCCTTTATCAGATTGTAGGCCCAGGAGGAGGGTACATCGTTGAAGTCGCCGCATACAATCAACGGAGCCGAGGGGCGGATCTCATCGATGGCTGCCCGCAGTTCCTCAGCATTGCCGGCTCTCTGCACAAAAGCGTTTGAGAGCTTGGATCTGATCACTCCTTTCAGCTCTTTTACGCTCGACTTGGCACCATCTACAGATTTCATGTCTTTCATCACATTGCGTTCCTGTTCCGTAAGATCGTAAGAATAAAGATGAACCATGGCGATGTCAAGTTTTTTGCCTCCCGGAAAATGAACCTTGAAGAAATCAAATCGATGATGACCTGTCTGAGAAAGATATGAAACTCCAGTGCGGTCAACCGGGTATTTGGAGAGGATCTTGATATCAGTTGACGAGAGTCCGGCTCTGAATGGGTATGTGCGTATAAGACTGTCGATCTGGGTGGGAGTAGCTTTTTTCAGTTCAGACGAGCTGAAATTGTAGAGTTCTGCAAGGCAGATGATGTCGGCTCCCGATTCGATCATATATTCAACGGCACGGTTGCCCGGATAGTCGGGCTTGCGGATGTCGTCGGTGTGCAGCACATTCCAGGATATTATCTTGAATGTCTGCTTTCCCGGGGTGGCATCCTTTTTTGAGCTGAGTGGAAAGGCGAGAGCGAGAGGGCCTGAGCAGGCCACCAGTGCCAAGACACCGAGAGCGGCGAAGATAAACCTTTGAGTGCATATCCAGTAAAGAATCAATATGCCGGATACGATCGCGAGCCAGGGTAGGGCAAGGCAGAGCACTGCCGGGATTGTAAAGAAATCAGGGTTGAACTTGCCTCCGTAGGCTGAGGCAATCGTCAGAACCCATACGATGATTGATAGAATCCGCATTATAATGCGGAAAATCGGGGTTATGATCGGAAGTATCATTCTGAGTTATTGTTTTTGAGCCGCTGAGATAGCAGCATGAGTTCATTTCGTTCGCCGGCGGAGAGGGAGGAATAACCGGAGATTCGTATTTTGTCGAGCAATACGTCCAGACGTCCGGTGTCGGAAAGGTGCTCTGCAGCGTCGGCCACTGCTTTCCCGTCGCGCTTCACATTCAGCCTGATAGAGCGTTTGGGTGCTTTCTCACTTTTGGAGGAGTCTTGTCGGGAGGTGTGGCCGGAGCGTGAAAAATAATCTGAACAGGTGTATGAGGCTGTTGAGGCTGCGCCACGAGTGACCATCGCGAATATCCCGCCGAAAATCACTCCTCCGAGATGGGCGCTCTGGGCGGCCCATGAACCTCCGTTCATGCCAAAGAATGTGAGGGCTATGCAGATAATGGCAATCCAACGCATCTGCACGCCTCCGAAGAAAAGGAGACGTATTTCCCGTTTTGGTTCCCATATGGCCACTGCTGTCATCACACCGAGCACAGCAGCTGAAGCGCCGCAGAGAAAGCCTGGAGCTATAGCAGAGGGGTTGAGCAGCAGGTTGGTAGCTACGTAGAATATGGCTCCGGTAAGACCGCCGCCTACGTAGAGCATAAACCTTCTTTTCTCGGATACAGTAAAGGGTATGAATACCCCGAACCAAAAGAGCCACAGCACGTTGAAGAGCAGGTGAATGAAGTCGTACTGCGTCACCATATAAGTAAGCAGAGTCCAAGGATGGCGCATCACATCTGCCGGAGATGAGGCCACACACAGCCATGGCATTGTGAAATTTCCTTCAAGACCGAAGTGCCGACCAATAAGGGTGACGATCCACACCGCCAGAAATATAACTGTATTGGCGATGATAAAACCTGCGAGCACAGAGGATCCCCCGCAGTATCGTTTCAAAGAGTCAATAAAAGCGGCCACCGTAGAGAGTACCTTTCTTTTTCCAGTAAAGCAGAAGTATCAGTCCGAAGATCATTCCTCCGAGATGGGCGAAATGTGCCACCATGTCGACGCTTGCCACCCCAAGGAAGAACTCCAGCACTCCGTAACCGATCATCATATACTTGGCTTTTATTGGAATTGGGATAAACATCAGATACATCGGACGATCCGGAAAGACCATCGCGAACCCCATGATAACTCCGAACACAGCGCCCGAGGCACCGATTGTGACGAGACTGTTTTTCAGGATGGCCACGTTGGAGAGGAAGTCAGGAGAGCCGGCAGCCTGTTCATTAGCCACAATTTGGCGGATAGTCTCCTTTGTGAATCCCGGATTCTGCATGGCGAGAGCGTCGATATAGTCGTTCATCCAAGTGAGGGCCCATACTACCTCCTGCACGAATGCGGCTCCTATGCCGCAGATAAAATAAAAAATGAAGAAGCGTTTGGATCCCCACACATGCTCAAGGATGGCTCCAAACATCACGAGAGTGAACATGTTGAATAGTACGTGCCAGGGCGTGTTGTCGGCATGTATGAACAGATAGGTGATTATCTGCACCGGATTGAAGTCGGAGGCGCCTACAAAGTGCAGTCCGAGATGATTCACGACAAAATCGCCGAAACGAGAGAATAATGCTTCGCCCAGCCAGATGATGAGATTGATGATGACGAGATTTTTTGTGACCGGCGGAATCGAGGCCACAAAACTATTGAATCTATTTCCAAACATATTGCAAAATTAACAAATCTATCTGAGAAGTGGCCCAAACTTTTACGGGATTATAGATTTTTATATGTTTTTTCCCTAAAAAGAATCCTCTTAGGTGGCTCTCCGGATATCTTTCGGGTGTCTCTTTCATCATTTATCAGTGGTTTAGCCCGCTAACCCCTCCCTTTCCGTTTAAGGAAACTATATCTCACGGCTGTCTGAACACATGCTTTCGACTTCAAAAAAATAGTGTTGTCAATATTGAAAAAAAGTAGAGTCTCCGAAAAAAGATTGAGTCAGGCATAGAAAAAGGGTGACATCATTTGTTGAAATATAGGACACTCGAAAATTGAAAGACACAAAAACAAGGATTATGAACAAGACAGATCTGATAAATGAAATTGCCGAAAAGGCTGGATTGAATAAAATAGCCGCCAAGTCGGCTCTGGAGGCTTGCCTGGAAGCCATAGAGCAGGCTCTTGTAAATAATGATAAGGTGCAGCTGGTGGGATTTGGAACATTCTCTGTCGTTGAGAAACCTGAGCGTATAGGTATCAATCCACAGACTAAGGAGAAGATAACAATCTCGGCTCGTAAGACTGTGAAGTTCAAGCCGGCTGCTGAACTCGGGAGATAGATCGCTTATAACAACTCCTTAAATATTCTAAATTGAGGTGTGGGTTTCAGGAGAAGTATGTGGGATATATGATGTGAGTAACTGTGAACTGTTTGCGGATTAACGGAAAAAGTGCTAAATTTGCATTAAAATTTATACGTAAAATCAATGACAGTAGAAACTATCATCACAGGGGCCGTATCAAAGGCCCTGAAAGAGTTATATGGATTGGATGTAGCTCCCGAGAGCATAGTTCCACAGCAGACAAGGAAGGAGTTTGAGGGAAATCTCACAATCGTGGTCTTCCCCTGGCTTAAAGCATCTCATAAATCGCCTGAAGCTACAGCCAATGAAATAGGAGAGTGGCTTGTGGCAAATGAGCCGGCAGTGGAGAAGTTTAATGTAGTGAAAGGCTTCCTCAATATCTCCATCAATCCGGAGTTCTGGCTTGATGTGCTTCACAGCATTGCTGAGGATTCAGACTACGGCATCTGCAAGGCTGATGAGAATTCAGATCTTGTAATGGTGGAATATTCATCGCCAAATACAAATAAACCATTGCATTTGGGCCATGTGAGAAACAATCTTCTTGGCTATTCGCTCTCCTGCATCCTTGCAGCCAATGGCCATAAGGTGGTGAAGACCAATATCGTGAACGACCGTGGCATCCATATCTGTAAGTCGATGTTGGCTTGGCAGAAATGGGGAAATGGTGTCACCCCTGAATCTGCCGGCAAGAAGGGCGACCATCTTATCGGCGATTTTTATGTGGCTTTTGACAAACACTACCGTGAGGAGGTGAAAGCTCTCATGGAGAAGGGTATGACAGAGGATGAGGCCAAGGCAAATGCGCCCCTCATGCTTGAGGCCCGAGAGATGCTTCGCAAGTGGGAAGCCGGCGATCCTGAGGTGCGTGAGCTCTGGAAAACAATGAACGGCTGGGTTTACGAAGGTTTCGATGAGACTTACCGCCGTCTCGGTGTTGACTTCGACAAAATTTACTACGAGAGCGACACTTATCTTGAGGGTAAGGATCTTGTGCTCGGTGGCATTGATAAAGGTATCATGTATCGTAAGGAGGATGGTTCTGTTTGGGCCGACCTCACCGGTGATGGCCTCGACCATAAATTGCTTCTCCGTGCCGACGGCACCTCGGTATATATGACTCAGGATATAGGCACTGCAAAGCTCCGTTATCAGGACTTTCCCATCGACAAGATGATATATGTAGTGGGCAATGAGCAGAACTACCATTTCCAGGTGCTTTCTTTGCTGCTTGATAAGTTGGGATTCAAGTGGGGTAAGGATCTTACACACTTCTCCTACGGTATGGTAGAGCTACCCGAGGGAAAGATGAAGTCGCGCGAGGGCACTGTGGTGGATGCCGACGATCTTCTTGACAAGATGGTGGCAGACGCACGCGAGATGAGCGCCGACAGATTTGCCGACATGCCGGCCGATGAGGCAGCGGAAGTTGCGAGAATGGTAGGCCTGGGCGCATTGAAATATTTCCTTCTGAAGGTGGATCCTAAGAAGAATATGCTCTTCAATCCGAAAGAGTCGATTGACTTCAACGGCAACACCGGTCCGTTCCTTCAGTACACTTATGCCCGCATCCGTTCCGTGCTCCGCAAGGCGGGTGGTATCGATATGGATATCAAACCTAAGGCCGCGCCAAACGAGAAGGAGTCTACACTTATTCAGAAGGTGGCCGATTTCAAGAGTGTGGTTGAGGAGGCAGGCCGCAGTTATTCCCCGGCGCTTATAGCGAACTATTGCTATGATCTGGCTAAGGAATACAACCAGTTCTACCACGACTATTCGATTTTGAAGGAGGAGAATGAGGAGGTGAAGAAGTTGCGTCTTCTCCTGTCGGCAGTAGTGGCACGCACGTTGAAGGCAGGTGTTTCCCTCCTTGGTATGGAGATGCCGGACCGTATGTGATTTTTAGGTCTGCGTAAATGGCAGATTTTTCGGAAATAGTGTCGGATAAGTTGCTTTTGACTATGAATTTCGGTAGAGGAGTAAACTCGGCATGAAATTTGTTGTCTAAAACAATAGATTGCATTCCAGAGATATGGCTTATGTCACATCTGCAATATAGTTTATGTTGTAAAGGCGTGACATTTGTAACCGGACAGTAGCTATGATGGTTTGACAGTTAGGTTGTATCGCGGTGTTCCGTAAGTTTGCTGCATCAGGAATGTAAAATAATCGACATGTAACTAACAAAATAAAAATTATTATGGATTACAGAAACAACATGACACCTCCTCCGTACTACGGTCAGGGAGGTTATGGTCAGGGAGCGGTGGTTAACCAGACCAACGCAGTGATGAAGCGCGTGTATGTGCGCATGTTCATCGGACTTCTTATCTCGGCATTCTGTGCCCTCGGAGTGGCGTCGAGTCCCGCAGCGATCAGCTTCATTTTCGGCAGCAAGATTGTGTTCTGGGGGTTTTTCATAGCCATGTTGGCAATGGCTTGGATCTTGCCGGCAAGAATGACAAAGATGTCAACAGGTGCTTGCCTGGCAATGTTCTGTGTGTTCTCAGCGATTATGGGCGTATGGTTGGCACCTGTCTTCCTTGTGTACAAGCTGGGTACGATTGTCTATACCTTCTTCATCACCGCTGGAACCTTCGGCGCGATGTCGGTATATGGCTATTTCACGAAGTCTGACCTTTCGAAGATGGGCACATATCTTGTAATGGCACTCTTCGGCCTTATCATAGCCAGTGTCGTAAACATTTTCTGGGCCAACAGCACAATGGAGTGGATAATCTCGATTGTAGGTGTGTTGATTTTCACAGGTCTCACAGCATGGGATACTCAGCAGGTAAAGCGTCTTGCGGCCGCAAATCTTGAGCCGCAGCTTGCCGACAAGCTTGCCACAATGGGAGCCTTGAACCTTTATCTTGACTTTATCAACCTCTTCCTGTTCCTTCTCCGTATCTTCGGTGGCGGCAGTCGCGACTGATAAGAGAGTGTTTAATATCAACGGGCGGTGTTTCAGTGCAGAAACACCGCCCGTTTGTTTTACATGGCTGTGTGATATTTTGTCATTATGGCTAATTATCCTAAATACGTTGTGTCGATGTCTAAATGTCAGAGTCGAAAGACTACTGCGGAATTATACTGCTGTCTCTATGGCATCTGCTGATAACTGTGTCGTCCTGAGTCTTGCAAGATGCTGATTGTTTTTTGTGGTTGATGAGTGGATGGTGATTGAGGAGAAGGTTGACAATGGAGGGTAAGATACCGGGGATTTTATTAGAGAGAATATTTCTTATAGTTGCAGGGGTTAGAGGTGGAGCTCTTTTTTGTGGCCGAGAGTGCGGGTGTAGCTGAATATGCCGGCGCATGTGGCGAAACAGATGCTTATGATAAGGCAGATTCTTACGGCGTTCAGTTCGATGGCTACAAGGGCAAACACGGAACTTACAATTGTGGCACCTAAGGTCTGGCCGACGAGTCGTGCGGTGCTTTGCATACCTCCGGCGCCGCCGCTGCGATTGACCGGAGTCGCCATAACCATCACGATGTTGTTCGGAGTCTGGAACATCCCGAAACCTACGCCACATATCGCCATACGCCATGCAATGTTCCATTCAGATGGAGTAGCACCAGAGCCGCATAGGAGTAGCAGGGTTACTCCGGTTATGAATACCAACATGCCACAGGCAGCTGTGGCTCCGGGATTGTGATGCTCTACATAGCGGGCGGCAATCGGAGAGACAATCATCGTTGCCAATGGCCATGGGGTCATAAGCAATCCGGTTGTGATTTCGGAGAAGTGATAATTGTTGAGGTAGAGGAAAGGGAGTGCAATCATCGTGACATTCTGTGCTATGAAAGAGCATACGGATGTAGCGATGCTGAGGGAGTACATGGAGTTGCGGAAGAGATCGACCGGGAGGAGTGGCTGTTTACGATTAAATTGTCGGCGGAGATAGAATATTCCGATGGCACACCCTACTGCAAGCATTATTATGCTCGTGGGAATATCACCTTTGCGGGAGAAATTGCCGAGAGCATAGAAGATCAGTCCGAATACAATCATATTCTCTACCGCACTTATCCAGTCGAAATGTGGTCTATCCGGATTTTCGGGATTCTTTGGCAGGAGTTTCCAGCCTACAAAGAAGGCGATAAGACCGAGAGGCACATTGATCAGGAAGAGCCAGTGCCATGTTGTGATTGAGAGAATGGCACCTGCAATTGTCGGTCCGGCGGCAGTGGCTATTGCGATACACATTGCATTGAGGGCCATACCACGCCCGAGGAGTTCACGAGGGTATATGAGCCTCACGAGGGCTACATTCACACCCATTACGCAGGCGGCGCCTACGCCCTGAATGGCTCTGGCTATTACAAGCATCGTGAAATTTTGGGATGCGGCACAGAAAGCTGAGGAGAGGGTAAAGATAGACACACCGATCAGGAAACAGCGTTTATAGCTGTGGAGGTCGCCGAAAGAGCTGACGGGCAGGAGAAGCATCGTGATCACGAGCTGGTAGATGGTTATTACCCATACGGCCGAAGAGTTGGAAATGTGGAATTCATCTGCCAGCACAGGGAGAGCGACGTTTACAACTGTAACATCTAATACAGTCATAATCATTACAATCTGCAATGCTATGACTGCTATGTATTTACGAAATGAGAATCCTGTTGCTTCCATAAATTTCCCGTTTAATTCTTATAGTGAAGAGGACCGGTGCGTAATGAATGGGCAATATACCCTTTTTATCAGCCCCTATTACATAAAAGGATTAAAAAGGAAATTTGTTTAAGGTTTAAGGGATTAAGGTTTGGGTTAATTCTATCGTGAGGTAGTGGGGTATTATATTAAGAGGTTGGTTTTATTATATTAAAAGGTGGAGAGACTACTGCGAGATGGATTGTTTATTAAGGGGAATCAGAATAACCTCTCAGTATTCCTACGTGAGTTAATTGTTTGGGAGACGGCGGGACACAAAGCCGGTGAGCAGTTGGGGCTCTTCGCAACCAAGCATATATTTGGAGCCATTTTTCAGGCGTACAAGGAAACATTCGGACGCTTTGCCGTAGTATGCGAAATATTTTCCAAGATCCTTCTCTTTGAACCATCCCCAGTAGCCGAACCACCCGGCACTGCCAAACAGACGTTGCTCACCCATAGTGGGTTGCATAGGAGTGATGGACGATATTTCAGTGTAGGGGATTGTCTTGGTTTTGGCAAGGCGATTTATGTGTAGGGCTTCGTCGTCGACACTTACAGAAACAGGCATAAAGTAGAATGCAAGTCCTATCCAGACAAGCAGAATCAGGCCTACTGTAGTTACGCTCCAAAGATTATTAGAATAATGAAGGATCACTAACAAAATTATTGATACGATGGCGGTGAGGAGTTTGCAGTAGAGACTGAGATTTACTTTTTGTTTCATTTGAAGAGAAGTTAAGTTGGTAAGTGTTAGTAAAAATAAATTACAGTGAGTTGATCTGATCTATCGAAAGTCCCGTGGCATTAGATATCATATCATTTGAGGCGCCAAGAGCTTTCAGATTACGTGCCATTTCGAGAATAGCTTCCCTTTTACCCTCCTGCATACCTTGCTGTATACCTTCCTGTATACCTTCCTCTCTGCCTTTCTCCAAGCCTTCCTCTCTGCCTTCCTTATAAGCTTTATTACGGGCAAACTTCATCTCGGCGTGATAGTCACGGGCCTTCTTGAGATCATAATCATACTGCATACGTTCCGCCGGGGAAAGTGTCGCCAGATTACCTACTTTGGCCAGACGATTGAAAATATCCTGATGTGATGTGAAAGCCATTGATTCCATAGTAGACATATGTGTAAGATTATAAATCCATTGTTCAAAAAAAGTGGTACATTCCTCCTTCGGTTTGTCAAACGCGGGGAGCTGTATGAAGACCGTCTGCATATAGTCGCCAATCGGTTTGTGAGATTCCGCGTCCATGAGTTTCATGAAGGTGACAAGTTTTCTGTCAAGATCCTGGATGAAAAAATTGGAGAAGATCACGCTTATAACCGGAGTGAAGTCATAGTCCCAATACTCTTTCACTTCTCTATCTTTCTCCGCTTCCCGTGATCTCATTTCCGTGGAGTAGGAAGATTCCGTATCCAAGTCTTTCGGCAAAATATCACTGTGCTTCAAAACTCCCTTTTCCTTTCGTTCCTTAAGCGAGAGCGTCCCCTTGTATCCCTGTTCCGCCACGGCACGGCATGAGTAGTAGAAAGATCTTTTAAGGAAAAACTCCTGTTCGTTGAGCTGCATCTCAAGGATAAAGCGGTGACCCGTTGATGTCTCACAGTGTATATCGTACACTATTGACTTCCCCTCGTCCCATTCTCTGACACGTTCGGAAGGAAGATACTTCACTGATGTGATGCGCGACAGGATAGGGTCGTTGGCGAACAATATCCTCAGGAACTCAAGAAGTATCTCTTCTGAGCAATGCTCCTTGCCAAAAATTATTTTGAAACCGGTATCGGTAAATGGGTCAATGAATTTTGCCATAGCAGAAGTGTTGAATGTGTGGGAGACAAAGATAGCAAATAGAATTGATCATTGCAAATAAATTTATCTCTTTTTGCATGGTTGACGCATTTTAATTTAGAATATTGTCAAAACTTTATAGGGTGTTGAGCAAATTGTCACAATTTTGTGGTTGAGGATGCGGGGTTGGCTGAAATTGCCGGTGTGGGGATATAGATCTGAGCAGAGTGTGTCGACATTTTGGAGGACACACTCTGCTTGGTTAGTGGTAGGGATCCTGAAGTAGATCTCAGTCATTTCAGAGGATTCCGGATAGGAACCGTTCCTTCTCTATCAGGAAGAGACTTAGATTTGACTACGGATCTGCAGGAAAATAAAGGCGAGGCCGATCAGATAGATAGCTGAGACGGCAAGTCTGTTGCCGATTGAGGAAGATTTTTGTTCATTAGTTTTCATAAGAATGTTTTTAGGCGTCGGGAGGCGGCTTGTGAGGCTCTGAGATAACCGATTGGAGCTCTCTGCTATAATAGAAGCATCTCTTTTCGGGATAGTTTACCGCACAAGGAGCGCCCGACGCAGGTGAATGTTTTTGGATTTTGCTTTAACGGCAAGTCTCAGATGGCGGAGCGGCCGTCTCCGTTGCCTGATGACGGTGCAAAGTTAATAACGGACGTATGCCGTTATTTTTCATTCTTATGTTAAGAAATGTTAATCAATGAAAACTTCAGATGTTTTCGCAGTAGCTTTTATAATACTTAAATGGTGTCTGCATCATATGTTGCAGACACCATTCAGCATACCTTTGGGAACAGTTCACTCACTGCTTCACGCACCCTTACGGGAGTATTTCGCACACTTGGGTGAATAGGCGAGAGTTACGATATAGGTATCGGTTTCGGTCTCGCTTTCGTAGGTGTATAACTCCATCTCATATTCCTTACGTGAAGACTCATATTCCTTACGTGATGAAGATTCAGGAGCATCAGCGTTAGGGTCAGTAGAATTTCCGGAAATGGGATTCGGGAGAGATATCAGGGCTTTGCCGAGGATAGGGGCGGGGGCACCGGGAAGATTCATCTTGCGGTCGATGGCAGGGAGTGAGAGGATGGTGATATCTTTGCGTAGGTCGATACCTTCTGTCATCCCTGCTTTATAGAGAGCCTCTTTGGCGGTCCATGCTATAATGTTGGCTTCAAGATTGTCAGCTGGAATTATGGCTTTTTCTTCGTCAGAGAGAAAACGGTCGCGAACCTTCAGCACCTGTTCACGATTGTTTCGCTCTGCATCAATTCCAAGAGCTGTGCGCTGGGAAAATGTTGCGAGATCCGCCTCCGGAGTTTTCGGCAAAGATGCCACTGCCAATAGATGGCCGCTATGAGTGATCGAGATGCGGGTGGTCTGAGCGAAAAGGAATGGAGCACCGTTGGCGAAGTGACCGATCTCACGATATCCATCGCGTCCGTTTTCACAATAAATCTGCTTGGCCATCTCTTCCCAAAGACGCCCGGATTTACTTTCCATGCCACAAATTTCTTCCACACGTATGCCTACGGGGGTGGGATGAGGCCAGTATATGAATTCGTCCATAGTTTTAGAAGTTATGAAGCTGTTCGGAGAGTATCGGTTATTCGTTGGCAGGTGATGGAGGGGTGGAGATTGTTACCTTCACTTTAGTGATGCGATGACGCTCCTTCTGAATCACCTGAAATTTCAGGTTGCCTCTTTCAAGAGTCTCCTTCATCGTTGGGAAATCACCTTTTATTTCCAATAGCAGACCGGCAAGAGTTTCCGCATCACCGGTGTCGCCAAGTTCCTCCTCATCTATTCCGATTATATGACAAAATTCGCCGAGTGCCACTTTAGCATCGAAGATATAAGTGTTGGCGTTTACTTTCTTATATACAGAAGTCTGTTCATCATATTCATCATCGATTTCACCTACAATCTCCTCGATCACATCTTCGAGTGTGACCATACCCTGGGTGCCACCATATTCATCGACTACGATGGCTATGTGTATCTTGCGCTTGCGGAAATCTTCGAGCAGATCGTCGAGAGCGCGAGATTCCGGCACAAAATATGGCTCGCGCAACAGAGTCTGCCAGCGGAAAGTGTCGCTCTGCTTGCCGATATATGGCAGAAGATCTTTTGAATAGAGTATGCCACGGATGGTATCCTGCGAAGTGTCGTAGACCGGGATTCGGGAATAACCCGATTTGAGAATCACGTCTACGGCTTCCGACCATGTGTCGTGAAATTCTATCGCTGTGATATCTACACGAGAGATCATGATATCGCTTGCCTCCTTCTCACCAAAAGTGAGAATACCCTCAAGCATATCCTTGTCTTCTCCCTCTTTGATGTCGGAAATCTGAAGTGCTTTCTCAAGCTCGTCGGTAGACAGATTCTCATCCTTTTTGGTGACAACCTTATTGATGAGTACTGATGATTTCACCATAAGGGATGCGAGGGGACCGGTGAGACGGTAGAGAAACATAAGTGGAGAAGCTGCCATCTTCACCCATTTCATAGTCTTGTTGCGGGCCACCAGTTTCGGGAAGATCTCTCCGAAGAGCAGCAACAGGAAGGTGAGCAACACCGTCTGCAAGAGGAAATCAAGCACCGGACTATTGATATGGATCACCTGGTTGAACGCGAATGAGAGGAGCACAACCATGGTGATATTCACCATATTGTTTGATATGAGGATTGTGGCTAAAAGTCGCTCGCTGTTGCCGAGCATCTCGCATGCCTTTTGACATTGAGGGTCGTCTTCCTCTTCGCTGAGTTCATCAATTTCAGAACGGGTGAGACCGAAATAGGCTATCTCGCTTCCTGAAACGAATGCTGAAAGGAGAAGGCACAGGCAGGCAATGAATATGATAATGCTCCACGACACCCAGTTTTCCGGCGCATGAAACTGTATAGCCTGCGACAGCAGGATCATTAGTGATATCGTGGGTGAGGGAGATGGTAAAGGGTCTGTGTCCAAAATATAAAAATATTGATTTGCAGTGCAAAGTTAGTGAATTTCTTCCAAATTACGGCTGAAAGGTGATTATTTTTTAGGAATTTTAGGGGAGCACGGTCTCGATATGGTGTTTGCGGAGATACCAGATATAGCCGACAACGTTATGGATGTGGAGAATTTCGCGAAAGCCTTCGAGATATTCCTTCAGCTGCTTCTTATGAGAGTTGCCGGTGGGTATGTCGCCAAATTTATAGTCGATCACGACTCCCGATTTTCTGTCAGGGGAGATCAGCACACGGTCTGGCCTGCGGTTTTTCTTGCCGGGATAGAGCATATCACGCTCGTTGAGCACGCGCCATCCGGGAGCGAACCAGCCGCGTACTTCCTTGCGGGAGATGGCCTCGGCAAGAAATTCCTCCCACTCCTCAGCTTGGCTGGAAGATATGAGTCCACGCATTTTATGACGCAGGATGGCTCTGTGAAGGTCGGCCGGGACTTTCACCATCGAGAGTATTGAGTGGAGCAAGTTTCCTTCAGAACGAGGGTCGGTGTCTTCGGCTTCCGGCATTTGTGTAGCAGTCTCACCCTCGCCGTCAGGACTCTCTATATATTGCAGCACCGAGGGACTGCTGTCGACATGATAAATGTCGATTATGCCGGTCGTAGCTGTTGATTCCGGATCCTGTCGGTCAGTGGCACCGGAGGGAGAGTCCTCGGAGGTCAGGGGCTCTGAAACTTGAGATCTCTCTTCTGGTCTGATTGAGCGGGAGGGTAGGTGAGAGCCGATAGTGAGACGTGAGGCATCTTCATTCCATTCAATTAAATCTTCTGAGAGCGTAAGCGAACGTAGCTCTTCACTCAGTCCGCTGTCTTCCAATACCTCACGGGCAAAGAGTGAGTCTTCGTCATGCGTAAAGAACTCGTTGAGACAACTCCCGAGAGTGGATGCTTTCTTCCTTTTTTTACCGTTTTTATCCCCTGCAGCCGGTTGGCGGGTGAAGATGTATAGCTCATCTACGGCCCGTGTGAATGCTACATAGTAGGCGTTCAGCATATCCATCGAAGAGAGGTCGAAGAAACGGAAGTATATGTCACGGTGCTCCGTATCGCGTAGTGCGGGCTCTGTGGCGACAGGTATGAAAGGTGGGAATCCGAGCGATATGAACTTCTCGGCAGGACGCACCCATTTCCATTCGCTCTTCTTCTGAGGAATGATGGATGTGTCGTCGAAAGGTATGATCACACATTTGAATTCCAAGCCTTTCGACTTGTGGATTGTCATAATCTGCACGGCATCGGTGCCCTCCGGAGAAGATATTGAGCGAGCTACACCTTTTGTGCGCCACCAATCGATAAATGAAGACAGGTCGGCAGGATGACTTTCGGTGTATTCAAGCACCATATCCTGCAACGCGGCGATAAATACTGCTTGTGAGCGACGAAGGTCTTCCGGCACAAAGTTTTCGGTGATTGCTTCCACGAGGGCCGGGAGAGCCACCGTCTGCATAGATCGGAGCATCGCGTTGACTGCATCTGTGTGGGTGTCTTCGTTGAGGAATCCGCGTACCTGCTCGGCAGCTGACATCCCCGGGTGGCGCATAGCATAGAAGATGAAATCACATTGGATTTCAGACCAACGGCTTTTAACCGCTTCCCCCTCCTTATCTTTGGCAACTACAGGAGCCACGTTCCCTTCAGCCATTTTTGACAGGATGCCGATGATTATGCCCACCGCGTCGGATGAAGACACAAGCAGGGATTCCTCGCTGATAAACTCAATTCTATCCGCAGGATTAGCAATAGTGTTGTTGTAATCAACCAAAGCCTCGATCACGGCCTTTGCCAGAGAGTTGACACGCACGAGGATGGCGATGTCACTCTGTCGGTAGCCACGGTCGATGAGCGACCTAATGAGCGGCCCGATGCGTGAAAGTGCCTCATCTCGCATGACGGATGTTTTCTCTTCAGAAGAGAGTCGGCGTATGCGTCCCTGCTCATCGGTGCGGGTCTCCGGTGCCTCAAGAAAATTGACCTCAATGTAGCCCGCTCTCTCCCTCTTGGCCGGATACTGCGCCACATTGGAATATAGGTTGCGGAAATCTACCGTGGGAGGTATGGAAGATCCTTCACGAACCTCCTCTGACAGCTCTGCCACTCTCTGCATAAGCATATGGAAGAAGATGTTGTTGAATTCAACAATCGTGCGTCGGGAACGCCAGTTGGTGTTCTCTTCACGCGACATTCCGGCATCTTTACGCTCCGGGAACTCACGGGGCACAGCATCAGTGATAAGCGAGGGATCGGCGTTGCGGAAGCGATAGATGCTCTGTTTGGCATCGCCGATGATAAGGTTGTCTTCTCCTCGGCCATCGCTTTCGTGCAGCAGGGGGAGGAGGTTTTCCCATTGAAGGCGGGAGGTGTCTTGAAACTCGTCGATGAGAAAATGGTTGAGGTGGGCGCCGAGACGTTCGTAGATAAACGGGGCGTCGTCTTCACCAATGATGCGGCGGAGCATCGAGTTGGTCTCACCAAGCTGAATTGTATTGTTAGCGTCCAGATACTCCTTCATCATAGCTCTCGACACTCCGATCAAACCCAGATAAGGAATTTGTGGGGCATAAACTTTCCAATGCAACCAGTCGGATGAGCTTATCAGCTCCAGAAAACGTGAGTAAGACTCATACATCAGGGAAGCCGTCTGCAACATAAGCGCATCGTCGGGAGTGGAGGCTACAGGTTGCTTCGACTTGCCGACGGTCTTGAAAACAGACGTCTTCCCATCCATGTTGATGGGAGTGAAAAGTTTCGAAGAGGATGTATCCGGGGTAATGGCGGGGAGCTTTTCGAGGTGTCCGGCCATAAACCGCAACCCTGTCTCGGCCGGATCAAGACCATGTTTAGCGAAGAGCCTTTTCAGTTTGGCGCCGGCTTTTTTCGCGTCGGCAAGACTTTTCTCCACCGGGGCATATACGGCTTCCACAGCCTTGGTGTAGGCGAGACGCAGAGGGTCGGAGATATCCGGATTGTCGAAATACTCGTCGAGTTTCTCCCTTACCTTCTTGAAATCCTCATTCTCAAGTCGCTTCACAGAAGATAGAAGACGTGTGTAGATAGAGGTGTCGGTGGGGCTTTTCTGGAAAACGTTCCAGTTTTTTGTGCCCTTAGACAACTCTCCATCCATCAGACAGTTGATCCAGAATCTTGGAGTGGAGGGTAGATCGGATGTGTCGATCTCCGCAAGAGTAGCGTTTACAGCAGCCGCCGCCACGTAGTCGTTGTCAATCTCCACCTGATAGGTGTCGTTTAGATTTGACTCGTAGGCGAAAGTTCGGAGCACGGTCTGGAAGAAAGAGTCGATGGTGGAGACTTTGAAATCGGAATATTCATTGAGAAGCACCGAAAGAGCCACGCCGGCAGAGCGTCCGATCTCACGGTAGTCGATACCGAGACGTTCAGCGAAATCGTTGAGATAGTCAATTTTCTTGCGTTGCTCTTCAGAGAGTGGATATTCCGCATCAGCGCGTGCCAGATCGGCGAGTTTCTCCACTATGCGTTGCTTCATCTCATTGGTGGCCTTGTTGGTGAAGGTGATGGCAAGGATGCGGCGCAAACCATCGGCAATCTCGCGAGAATTACGCAGACGCCATTTGCCACCACGTTCCTTCTCCTTGATCGCGATAAGGAACCATATGAATTGTTTTGCGAGCGTGTAGGTCTTTCCGGAGCCCGCGGAGGCACGTTGAAGCTGAAGCATAGTGGGGATTGAATGTGTCAGAATTTTGTTTTGTAACCGAGAGAATGAAGTATTTCGGCTATATCATCCTTGCGGTCGCCTTGAATCAGGATCTCACCTTCACGAGCCGAGCCGCCTGAGCCGAGCCGCTGTTTAAGTGTCTTGGCCAGCTGTTGAAGTTGCTCGTCGGAGCCGGTGAAGCCCTCTACGATTGTAGCTGTCTTACCTTTGCGTCCTTTACGGTCGATAACAATCCGGAGCGGAGTTTTTTGGGGAGCCGGGTCGTTGGCATCGGTTTCCGGCTCCGGATCAGGAGTATTGTCAACGGGTATGTCGCCCGAAGCTTTGAGTGCGCTGAGTGCGTCTTTCCAATCCATGAGGGTTTGCGTTTAGAAGAGCACCATAAGGCGAGCCTGAAATCCGGTGAGAGTGAGTGGATCTTCACCGGCGAGATTCCATCTGTGGGCATGGAAACAGTTCAGACGACCTGTGATGTATTTGTTAAACTGATAGTTAAAAGTCACGGAGAAAGTGTTGGCACGCCCGCCGAGTAGTCCCGCCTTAACGTCGGAGAGGTTGCAGTAGTTGTAGTTGAGCACACATTCGAGAGTCTTTGGGGCGGGAGTGGCGATAGAAGCCGCCGCCGGGTCGTAGGTGTAGCCCTTGCCGATAATCATGCCACGCAGTGTGGCATAGCCTGACTGCGACACGTAGGAACGCAGGCCGTCGCGGCGGTTGATCTGCTGAAAGAAATATTGTCCTACGAAAGCCATTCTACCGTAGGCGGCCACGAGCTCAGGGGTAAACTTGAAGAGATTGCGCGACTTCCCGACTGTGAGACCAATCTCCTGAAGCTGAACCACCTTCGTGGGGAAGTTAGCGGAGACTGTGAATCCGTCGTGGATATCATCGTTGTCAGCCACATGACGCTGAGGAGATGAATATCCACCACTGATGCCGGCATGCCAGAAGAATTGGTCTTTCTGCGGAGTGCGCCACACAAGCCTTGTCAGCAAAGAGAATCCCTGCTGATTGAATAGGGGGGCATTCATTATCTGCTGGGCGGCACTGCTCTCCACGTGGAAGCTGGCGGCAGCCATAAATGTAGGCGACCAATGCGTGTACATGGCACCTAACTGGATCCCCGGAGTGTAGAGAGTGGCGGCCGTAGGCTGTTCGAAGGTCTCTTTCAGAGATTGTGACTGATTCTGATAGCCGAACTGGTGTATGAAATTACCCACCCTGATGGCGTTGTAAGGGTTGAAATCATACTGAATCCACATATTGCGCAATCCTACTTTAGCATATGAATAACTTGCATCAATCATCGTTGACCAATTTCCATAGCTCATCTTCACGCCGATACGGGCCTCCGGAATGGCCATTCCGTCGGGGAAAAGGCTCTTTTGCGGAGATGCATAAAGGGCTCCATCCATGAGGATTCGTCCGCAGGGGGCGAGAGATAGCTTGGGCTCCGCGTTGTCGGCGGCTTCAATGGAAAATGAAATAGATGAGATTGCACAGAGAAGAGAGATGAAGGTCTTGATCTGTTTCACGAAACGGTCGGTATTTTGGGTTAGGAAGGGATTATGCTTTCGGCCACCCGTAGAGAAATATCTTCTGCGGGCATCTTGCAGCCGCTTTCTGTGGCCACCGGAAGAGAGGCATTTTTACTTCTGGCCACCCGTAGAGAAATTTCTTCTGCGGGTGGCCAAAATGTAAAAGTTAGGTTGAGTCGGCTTGGAAGAGCCGGCAAAGGATTAGTAGGATGATAGTTTTTTGGAGAGGTCGTCGATGTCGAGAGCACGGTCGGCGAGTTCTCCCTTGCGGTTGTAGATGTAGTAGGAGGGAATGTTGACTACGTTGTATCTGCGAGCGGCTTTGGAATATTCGCCATCGGCATCATAGACGGTGATCCAGGGGAGATTACGGGCCGCATCACGCCATCCATATTGGTCGGGGTCGAGGCTCACCTGATAGAAATTGACATTGCCTCCGAGACGGTTGTATAGCTTTGAAAGCTCAATGTTGGAAGCCGGGGCATCGGGATGGGTAAGGAGGGTGAACATCACAACGGTGGGCTTGCCGTTGGCAACGATGTCAGAGAGCTTTTGGTTTTTGCCATTCTCATCCGGAAGATCGATGTCAAGAATCGTGAGTTCCTCAGCCTCGATCTGAAGTTGAGCGCTCTTTCCGGCATTGCGACGTTTCAGAGCGTTGACAGATGTAGTCTCAAGAAGAGCCGTATGAGGATCGTCGGGGCGCACAGCTTTATATCCTGTGGCTACGGCGGCGAAATATTTGTAGTCTTCATCAGGATCGAAGAGCGCCTTGTTGTCGCGTACCTTTGTGAGGATGTAGTAGCTCACGATCGATCCTTGCGCATCACGCATATAGCGGGAGAAAACCCCACGTTTGAAGTTTTCAAGGGAATCGGGGGTTATATCTGAGGGGAGGGCCTGAAGCTCTTTTTCGAAACGGGCCATAGCCTCGCCCTTCTCGGATCCTGTTATGGAGAAGTCAGTACCGAAAGAATCGAGCGATGAAGTCACTGTGAGAGTCTCCACGGAGTCGATAGGGAGATAAATATATCTATTGTCGATGTCGAGACGGAAAATTTCAGGAGATGCCGGGGCTGGGCGGGAGAAGGAGAAAGAACCGGAAGAAGATGTACGCGTTGAGTCGACCACCACCCAACGTCCGTGGAAGTCGGATTTCTCAAGCAACACACTCTGATTGTCGGCACCGGCGATGTCACCTTTTATCTTAAAAGTAGGTTCGCCGCAAGCGACGAAAAGAAGAGAGGAGGCTACAGCCAAGAGGGCTTTTGCTCCCATGAGGGAATGAAATTTCAGTTGCATAGCACTATAATTGCGATTTTAGGGTGCAAATATAATAAGAATCTGCGGTTAATACGGAAAAAAATGTTAACTTTGCGGAAATTTTGAGATTAGGGGTGGTGTAAATAGCCTCTATATTGAAGTTAAAAAGAAGTGGTTTAACCAACGACTTCAAGATTTTTTTTCAGCGACGCAAACACAAGAAAGAAATTTTTTTATATGTTAAAGCCAGTAAAGAAGACCATCGATCTTGGCGACGGCCGTCAGATTACGATAGAGACGGGCAAGCTTGCCAAGCAGGCAGATGGCGCTGTGGAAGTGCGCATGGGCAACACCATGCTCCTTGCAACAGTTTGTTCGGCCGCAGAGGCCAACGAGGGAGTAGACTTCATGCCCCTTACAGTAGAGTATAAAGAGAAATACTCCTCGATAGGCCGCTATCCCGGCGGTTTCCTCAAGAGAGAAGGCCGCGCGAGCGATTATGAGATCCTGACATCACGACTTGTAGACCGTGTGCTTCGTCCGCTTTTCCCTGACAATTATCATGCGGAGACTTTTGTGAACGTAACGATGTTCTCCGCCGACGAGAATGAGGCTCCCGATGCCCTTGCCGGCATAGCTGCCTCCGCAGCCCTAATGTGTAGCGATATTCCCTTCCAGGGCCCTATCTCCGAGGTGAGAGTGGCCCGCGTGGATGGTGAGTGGGTGATCAATCCCACATTCGCACAGATGGAGCGTGCAGATATAGAGCTTATGGTGGGTGCCACCTACGACAACATCATGATGGTGGAGGGCGAGATGAACGAGGTGAGCGAGGCAGAGCTCCTCGAAGCCCTCAAGGTAGCCCACGATGAGATCAAGAAACATTGCGTAGCCCAGCTCGAACTCATGAAAGAGGCCGGCAAAGAGGTGAAGCGTGAATATAACCATGAGGTTAACGACGATGCGCTCCGCAAAGACGTGGAGGAGAAATGCTACGACAAGGCATATGCCATCGCCCGCACCGGAAGCGCCGACAAACACTGGCGTAACGAGAGCTTCAAGGCTGTATGCCAGGAGTATATCGACAACCTTCCCGAAATGACCGAGGAGCAGCTCGCTCTCTACACTCCCGAGCAGAGAATCGCGATGGTGAAGCGCTACTATCACGATGTGGAGAAAGAGGCTATGCGCCGTTGTGTGCTTGATGAGGGTATCCGTCTCGATGGCCGTAAGACCACAGAGATCCGTCCCATCTGGTGTGAGATCGACTATGTGCCCGGCCCCCACGGATCGGCTATCTTCACACGTGGCGAGACTCAGGCTCTTGTGACAGCAACTCTCGGCACCACGCTCGACGAGAAGATTGTAGACGATGTGCTCAATCAGAGCAAGGAGCGTTTCCTTCTCCATTATAACTTCCCTCCCTTCTCAACAGGCGAGGCCCGTCCGCAGAGAGGCGTGGGACGTCGTGAGATCGGTCATGGCAATCTTGCCCATCGTGCGCTCAAGCGAATGTTCCCCGATGGCTTCCCCTACACCTGCCGTATTGTGAGCGACATCCTCGAAAGTAACGGTTCCTCATCAATGGCAACCGTATGCGGCGGCACACTCGCGCTTCTTGACGCAGGCGTGAAGATGAAGCGTCCCGTAGCCGGCGTGGCAATGGGTCTTATTTCTGACGCAGGTGCCGTGAAGTATGCAGTGCTTTCCGATATTCTCGGCGACGAGGATCATCTCGGCGACATGGACTTCAAGGTGACAGGTACAGAGAAGGGTATCACCGCCACTCAGATGGATATAAAGTGTGACGGTCTCAGCTATGAGATTCTTGAGAAAGCTCTCGAACAGGCACGCCAGGGACGCATCCATATCCTCGGCAAAATTGCAGAGACAATTCCGGAGGCCCGCGAGGACTACAAGCCCCATGTGCCGCGCCTCGTGACATTGGAGATTCCGAAGGAGATGATCGGTGCTGTCATCGGTCCTCAGGGCAAGGTGATCCAGGGTATCCAGGAGGAGACTGGTTCAACCATCTCTATTGAGGAGGATGAGAAGCTCGGCATAGGCCGCGTGGAGATCGCATCTAAGGATAAGGCAAGCATCGACGCAGCTCTCTCCAAGATCAAGGCAATTGTGGCTCAGCCGGAAGAGGGTGAGGTGTATGACGGCACAGTGCGTTCTATCCTCGATTTCGGAGCGTTTGTTGAGTTCATGCCCGGACGCGACGGTCTGCTTCACATCAGCGAGATCTCCTGGAACCGTCTCGATTCTATGGATCAGAGCGGCTTGAAGGAGGGCGATAAAGTGAAGGTGAAACTTATCGAGATCGATAAGAAGACCGGCAAGTATCGTCTTTCAATGCGAGTGCTCACTGAGAAGCCCGAGGGTTATGTAGAGCGCGAGGCACGTCCCCGTCGTGAGGGTGGTGATCGTGGTCCGCGTCGTGAAGGTGGCGATAATCGTCCCCGTCGTGATGGCAACGGCGGTCCGCGTCCGATGAATGGTGACCGTGGGCCTCGTCGTGAAGGTGGCGACAACCGTGGTCCGCGCCGTTTCACTCCGCGCAACAACAACGAGCAGTAATATAATTCATAAACCATAAAAAAAGCTGATTCCGAATCCGGAGTCAGCTTTTTTAATGCATTATGAATTATGAATTAGAATCGGTAGCCGATGTTGGCGGAGAAGTTGATTATAGAGCTGAAGAGAGAATAGGTGGAGCTGCGGTACCAATGGCCGTTGAAACGGAAAATTCCGCTGAGGAAGAAGTTGCCGAGATTGTAGGTGGCGGCTGCACGTCCGGCGAGATTCATCGCGGGCATATATTTCTCCCCCTCAAGGGAGTCTTCATAACAATAGGTAAGCCCGATGGAGGGTGTGAGCGTGCCGTTGATGAGGAGACGTGGATTTACTACCCAGTTGAATCCATAGCCCACTACGAGGGCATAGCTTTTGTAATGGAAATGATAGGTGGAGACAGGAATGGTGAGATATGGGAGGAGATCTAACGGAAGCTGAGTGAAATCGAATGAGATGTCGTTGTTGGAATATGAAAAACCTGTGATGAATGAGCCTTGGCTTTTCTTCTGGAACTTGGAAAAGTTGTAGGCAGCCCCTTGGGAATAGCGTTTATGATTGAAGAAATAAACTGCGTCTAAACCGAAAGTATAGAAATCTACCCCCGGGAATCTCTCCTTGAAGAATTCTCCTTTACGGTATTCACCGAAACGACGCAGATAAGTGCCACCGGTGTTCTCGTGATAATAAAGGTTGACATCGAATAGAGAGCAGTTGAATCCGAATTCCCATTTTGAGTGATCCATAGTTTTGTCGTGGGCTATATTATTGAAGTCGAAAGTATATCCGACGCTCACAGCCATATACTGTAAATAGGCACCGATGTTGGCATACACCTGACTGAGCATATCCATTTTCATATGCTCGGGAAACATCATGATATGAGTGTCGGCCCAGTTGTCGTTCACAATCCGCGCTTTCCATCGTTTCCCGGTGCCGACGACATAATCCGGTTCATAATAATTGAAGAAATGGTCGGCCCAATTGTAGACGTCAAGACAGAATTTCAGGAATTTGGGATACACTACAGTGGAGTCGTGCAGATCAAGTTGACCCGCCTTAAGACGGTTGAGCCACCAACGCTCCTTATCGGTAGGGCGATAACCTGGGAGCTCCTCCGGCATCGGAGGGAGCGCGGAGGTGGCATCCACAGCCGGAGGTGTGAGCTGAGATGCTATCACCGAAGCTTCTGTGGTCTGGGTTATAAGGGATTCAGCTCCGTATATGGGTAAGGAGAAGATCACTACAATAAACGTAATAAAAAGAATATGTCTTTTGTAGGGTGACATGGAGGGTTGGGGGTGGTGGAATAATGAAGTTTTATCTGATACCTCTCGCGTCGAGAGCTTTCTGATATCTTCGGGCGTTGGCGAGATGTTCGGGATATGAAGCTGCGAAATTATGATAGCCGGAAAAATCCTCTTTCGCACACATATACAGATAATTGGAAGGCTCGGAGTTGAGGATGGCATCGATTGTCGCCACACTCGTGGTACGTATGGGGCCCGGTGGAAGTCCGCGATTGATATAAGTGTTGTAAGGCGACTGCACTTTCAGGTGGTCACCTTTCACACGCCTTATCGTGAAGTCGTTGAGAGCGAAGCGCACGGTAGGGTCTGCTTGCAGAGGCATACCGGTCTTGATACGGTTGATATATAGCCTGCCGATTTTCCCTTTCTCATCGAGTTTGTTGCTCTCTTCATCCACAATCGAAGCGAGGGTCATAACCTCTGCAGGGGTGAGACCGAGAGCGGCAGCCTTGTCGCGACGATCCTTGTTCCAGACACGGTTGTAGTTGGCCCCGATTTTCTCGATAAGTTGTTTTGGGGAGGCCGACCAGTAGAGTTCGTAGGAATCATCAACGAAAAGAGCGATAGCCTGATCTTTTGAGAGATTATATTTAGAGAGAAGATCTTTGTCGGCAAGTGCCTTCGTGAGCGAGTCGGAAGAGAAATCAAGACGACGGCTCACCCGCTCTGTGAGCACAGGGAGTGTGCGGAACCCGTTGATAGTGATTGTAAGAGGATGCTCTGCTCCTTGCGACAGGCGACGTTCGGCACGCAGAGGCGACATTCCCTCCTCAATCATATAGGCCCCATGACGTTGTGTGAATTCTGAGCCTTTCAATGAGACTATGCGCATCACTTTTGATGCATAGTCCTCACCAAGATATTTGGAGATAGAGTCACGCACATTTTCACGAGAGGCGTTCTGAGGAATGCGTATCACAGCTTTTTCAGGAGCCTTAACGAGCACGAGCGGGAGGAGGAATATAAGGACTCCGGTTATGACCATTGCAGCTGCTATCCCTACGGCAATAAGACGTCCCTTGTTGGTTGAGGCATTGTTTCGCGAGGTTTTATTACGATGGTTGCGAGAGGATGCCTTCCCTCTGCTTTGGGGTGCAGATGTATGGATGCTTCGGGAAGTGGATTTATTATTGCTTCGGGAAGCTGCCTGATGATTGCTCTGAGAATTTGATCCGTTGGATTGTTTCGGTGATGTCATATCGGTATTAAAGCCCGTCTCTCTGTGAGAATATGGGAGACGGGCTGTTTTTGATTAAGCTTATGATATGGAGCGTGCTTATTTCTTATCTTTAACTTTCTCAAGCTGAGGCTCCAGAGCATCGAGAGAGAGGTCAATGGCCTCTTCAAAAGTGTCGGCTGTTTTCGATGCGAACAGGTCAGCTCCACCGGGGATGCTGAGTTTGATGCCGGCCTCTTTATTTTTTGCGGCTTCGGGCTTTACGAGTGTAAGATTTACTTCCACGCCACCGATAGCATCGAAGCGACGTGAGAGCTTCTCAATTTTTTTGTTGACAAATGCAACGAGTTTTTCGGAGATGTCGAAATGAATCGCTTTGATCTGAACTTCCATAATTAACGGATTTATCGGGTTATAACTATAGCACCGCATGGGAGAGCCGAAGAGGATATACGGAGAGGAACCTCAGCATTACGGTAACTCATTTACAAAGTTAACAAATTTGAGCAAAGTTTTTCTTTCGAAGATGAAAAAAAACTATTCGGGGCGTTGTTTTCTGGCACGAGGATGGCTCGACTCGTATGCCTTTTTCATTTCGGCGAAAGAGACGTGGGTGTAGATCTGGGTAGTGGAAAGTGAGGAATGTCCGAGGAATTCCTTTACGGTGTTGAGATCGGCACCTTCGTTGAGCATGGCTGTGGCGAATGAGTGACGGAGGGCGTGAGGAGATTTTTTTCTGGCTTCCGTTGGCTCAAGCTGGCGGTGGACAGCATCGTAGACCTGACGTGGGGATATGCGTTTCCCTTTCACCACGAAGAGTGGGGTAGGGGTTTCAAGTTCGGGCCAGATTCTGTCGCGCAATTGCTGCCAGCGTTCTATCTTCTGAATAAGAGCGTGAGGCGCGGGTACGACTCTCTGTTTCGAGCGTTTTCCAAAAATGCGTATTTCTCCGGCTGAGGGTGATATGTCGGGATCGCTGATTGCTATGAGCTCAGCGCGACGGATGCCGAGTGAGTAGAGGAGGTCGATTATGAGGTCGTCGCGCAGTTCTTGCTCGTTGTCGGGGTCGAGGTTGATCGCTTGCTCATCGAGGCGTAGCACGCCTTCTATCTCTTCGGAGCGAACAACATCCGGCAGGCTTTTGGGAATCTTTGGCAGGGTGAGATCAACGGTGGGATTGGAGGTGATTATGCTACGTTTGAGCAGGAATCGGAAATATGCCCGTAGACTCTGTGCCTTTCGGCGTATGGTGGTGGCAGTCTGGTTGTCACGGGCAAGTGTGGCGAGCCATGCCCGGACGTCGGAGAGTGTCACGGAGTCTGGACGGAAGTTTTCGGGCGCATCGGGGGAGAGCCAATCGATAAACTGGCGTATGTCTCGTTCGTAGGCATCTACGGTGAGCTGAGAACGGTTGAGCTCGTATCGCAAGTATGTTAAAAATTCCTGCATGGGGGATATTATGAAACCGGCTTCCGGACAGTCGGTGGGACTGGGCGGAAGCCGGTTGGTATTTCTTTGCAAGTGGGAGGGCTGATTACTGCTCTGCCTGACGGAGCTGCTGAACGTAAGCTGCCTTGATCATCTTCTTGCGGTTGGTGACAGAGGGCTTCTCGAAAGCCTGACGGCTACGCAGTTCTTTTACGATGCCGGTTCTTTCAAATTTACGTTTGAATTTCTTGAGCGCTTTCTCGATGTTCTCGCCCTCTTTAACTTGTACGATAATCATTTTTGGTAGTTAATTTTTTATGTGTTAAAAATATTTTGTTTGGAGTTGTATTTTGCAATTTTCCGGAGATAGTTCCTACTCGTCGAGAAGTTTTATCAGTCACTATGCGATGATAATGTTGGTTCGGCCAATATCATTCACACTCTATGGGGTTTGTTCTTACCGAGGGAGCATTTACCTCACTCAATTTGAATAGATCACATAAAGGTGAATTGCTATCGCGTAAAATTGCGGTGCAAAATTAGTCAAACTTCTTTGTTTGACAAAATTTTAGGCATATTTCTTTGAAATTTTTTCTATTTTTTCAGTCGAATATGTGCAGACAACCTCCTTTCTATTGTTAACACTGACTAATAAACGATATTTAGATACGTTTATTGCGTGATGTGTGTCGAAATGTTTGGCAACTTTTGTCGACAGACTTATTTTTTAGGGCTTGGTTGATTTGGTCGGCAATCTGAGTCATGCCGTGTTGATTTGGATGCCCGGCTGTCTTGTCGATATCTTTGAGCGCTATGTAGCGGATTCCATAATGGTCGCATGCCTCTTTGATGGCATCTGTAAGCTCTTCATTGAGGCCGTCGTTTATCAGATATATAATCTCGGTGTTGATGTAACGGTTGCTCATATGGTCGAGCATATAGGAGAGTGCCGGTTTGAACGATTTGAGAGTTTCCGGTGTCCAACCACTGTAAATCAGGTCGCCTAATGGCACATTTGCCCAGGAATCGTTGGTGGCCCCGAAGATGAAGATGATATCGGGGCTGCCTAAGTTGTCCATACGGCTCACAAATGAAATATCGGTGTAGTCTGCGCCGTCATATCCTGTATAACATACCGTAGAACCGGAGTAAGAATTGTTTTTTTCAAGTTTGTAGCCGTTGTTTTTGATGAACTGATGCCACCAGGTTTGTTTCACATCGTTTACATCGGTGGTCTCTACGCGAGGTTTTGTAAAATACCAAGTCCAGTTTGTAGCAGGCTCGATATATCCCTCGTAGGTGGAATATGAATCACCGAGTACGGATACTGATTTGCGTCCCTGTGCAAATGCGACAATGGATGCAATCATTAACAATGATAGTAGGATTTTGCGATACATATTTAGATAAAATATTATGTCTGTTCAGATAGGTGTGTATGTCACCAATCTGTTATACATACCTATGACGATTCACCCGTTTCATAGGATTAAAGAGGATTATTTTTTCTACGGGTTTTCCTCGCGCGGCGTTTGCCGGTTGGCGCAGGGAGAATCATGAGAGGGAGCAGAAGGAAGATTGCGGTGAGGGAGAATACAAGTCCACCCATTGTTCCTGCCGCTAAAGCAAACCAGAAACTTTCATGTACGTCGCCGATGAGAAACGGGATGAAGCCTAATACAGTAGAGAGCACTGTCAGCAAGACTGCTGTGATCTTCACTCTGAAGGCTTTCAGATATAATCGGCTGCGTAGCATCTCCAACCGTCCCGGTGATTTTTGTCCAAGCTCCATCAAGCTGTTTGAACCCGGCTCTACGCTATTTGGGTTGACGGGGTGTATGTTGCGTAGCAGAGAGTTATATTCGTTGATAATATAGATTGCCGCATTGACGGTGATGCCGCAGAGGAGTATGAAAGCGGCGAAACCTCCTTGATCGAATTTGAGATCGAATAGATAGAAAGTCAGGAAAACACCGATGAAGGATACGGGTATCACAAATATTATAGCTATGGGCTGGCGCAGGGAGTTGAAGAGTATGGAGGAGATGAAGAATATGATCACGGCTATCAGAAGCAGCAGCGCGTATCTTCCGGCGGAGGGTTTGTCGCCCCAGCTGTATGACACTCTCTCTGCTGTGTAGCCTATGGGAAGGGTACGGTTGAAGTTTTTCAATACTTTCTCCAGCACTTTATCCCCCTGCTTCGGCGATCCGATATATTCATATTGCAGGCATAGCAGATATTCCTGATTCTCTTTTACGACATCAGGTGGTGTCTGGCGCGGTTCTATTACGGCATAGTCAGCAATTTTTACGAGTCGTTTGCCAACCTGCAGGGGAATGTGCATCAAGCCCCACACGTCGCGTCCACGGTCGGATGATATGAGTCGCACCTCTTCCGATCCGGCATCGGTGACGATGGAGGTAGCGGTGATGTCGCGACCTATTTCACGCCTCAAGGCTCCGTAAATGTCAGCAATGGCAAGGGAGTCTGCAGAGAGACGGCGAGAATCAAACTCAAGATAAAACTCAGTGTAGTCATCTTTCCAATAGGAGAATTCGGAGTTGATTGTTACCTCCTTTATACGTTTGTAGGCGAGGAGAGAGTCTTCCAGCACACGGGCGTGATCATAGAGATCGTCGTAGTTATATCCACGCACCGCCACACGATAGCTGCCTGCCGACTGTCGCACATCGTTGTTGAATCCAGTGTCTTCCAGTCCATATACGCCCCAGCTTCCGCCGCCCAGAGTGAGAGCCTTGCTCACAACCTTGCTTTTAAGTTGATAAGGATATCCGGTGCGCTGCTTTTCCGGCTTAAAATATACGGTGATCGAGCCACGGCGTCCGCTATAGACGGATGTTTGAAACTGGCGTATGCCATCCTCTCCGGCCAGGAAAGCCTCCATCTTCTTCATGAGTTCATTCATCTGGGAAAGAGTGGCTCCGTTGGGGAGATTTGCATTTACATAGAGGGTAGGTTCATTGATTGAGCGTCCCCAATAATTGCCGTCAGATACCTTTTCTGCGAAAAGACGTAGCGAACCGCCTAAGCATCGGTCGACCCAGGGCTTTATCGACTGCTTGTAGAGAGGAGAGCCGAAAGTGGCGTTATACCAGCGGGCCGGTGCTGTTTCGGATTCGATCTTCTCAGGGAGCATGAACACCGGCAATCCGAATGCAAGGATAAAAATTATATAGACCAGCGGCTTGCGGCGAAGCAGGAAAGTGATGACAGCGGAATATACTCGGGTGAGGAATACGGGGAAACGACGGATATATCGTCTTACCTTTGATTTTTTTTGGGATGGTTTTGATCCGGAGCGACGGCGCAGGTTGATGCGCTCGGCGAGAGCCGGCACAAGGAAAAGAGCCACGAAAAGCGACACTGTGAGATTTACGATCACTACGACCACGAAATCCTTAAGGCTCAGAAGCGTTTGCTCATCGAGGAAAAAGATTACAGAGAGGGCACCGACGGTGGTGAGCGTGGCGGCAAGTATGGCGGAGAAGGCCCTGAGATTATGTCGGCGCGTGATATGCTCCGTCATCACGATGAGGTTGTCGATGATAAGATTCAGGGAGATAGTTATGCCTGCTAAGGAATAGAGCTGTATCTCCACATCGAGGAGCCAATAGATCACAAAAGCAACTCCGAGATTCATGGCGAGGCTTATGGTGATTACGAGCAGATAGCGCCAGTTGAGGGTGATTAAGGCTACGAAAAGGAGGAGGATGAATACCGTGAGACCGGTGCGGAAATAGATTTTGTCAAGTTCCTCCGAGATACGTTCCGAAGCATCGTAACCGAGAGTGAGCATGAAGTTGCGGGGAAGGGCGATACCGTCAAGACATTCCTTTACTTTACGGCTAAGATCTATCTGGTTGGCATCAGGGGTGGCTGTTATGGAGAGATAGATGGAATTGAGACCGTTGATGCGGTAATAGCCCGAAGGGGACGCTCCCACATGACGCAGGGTGGCTATTTTGTCAAGAGTTATAACTTCGCCGCCAATTTTGGTTATGAATATGCGGGAGAGGTCTACCGGGGATGTGTCAGGGTCAGAGGATACAGAGGAGGCAGAGGGGGCGAGGGCTATGCGTATCCATTCGGATTCCTGACCGGATGAGGTCTTCACCACGCCGAGGAAGTCGGAGCCGAGGTGAGAGGCCAGTTCTCCGGCAATCTGATCGGGCGATATGTTGAGAGCTGAAAGGCTCGGAGCATCATAGGTTATGTCCCATTCCATAGGCATGGCTCCCGAGAGATCAACCTTGGCCACACCGTCGATACGGCTGAGGGATGGCCTGAGACGCGCCTCAGCATATGCCATGATCTCAGAGGGGGGAAGGTCGGCGTTTACGGTGTAGCTAATGAAAGGGCGGGAGGCATCATCATCTATCTGACGCACACTCACAGAGGGGTAGGAAACATTTTCAGGTAGGAGATCCCACATCTGCCTCACGATCATAGAGGTCTCGAAGCGGGCCGTGGCTATGGATGTGTTGCGGTCGAGCTCAAGGGTGATTGAAGCGGAACCGGAACGGGAGCGAGACTTGACCGCCTTCACTCCCGTCACCCTCGACAGGGCGGATTCGAGACGGCTCGTGGCCTCTTGTTCCACTGCGCGTGCCGAGCTGCCCGGCATCGAGAATGACACCGAGACAGAGGGAAGTGCCTCCGAGGGGGAGAGACGCACCGGAAGCGAGGGGAGAAGCACGATGCCGAGAAGAGAGATTGCGATAAACATCACAATCACTGAGAACGACGATATACGGCTGAGTCTTATAGTGTCGGGGTTACGCTTCATAGAGGTTGACTTCATAGGTAATTACCTCACTCCGAGAGAATAGTCGAAAGATTCAGAGAGGGGGACGTTTTTTTCGAAATCGTAGAGAGTGAGCTTTCGGATCTTGTAATAGCTTAGCCAATAATTCTGGAGCGAGCTGATATAGTTGCGGCTCGCCTCACGTCGGCGGTTGAGCGATAGGGTAAGGCTGTTGATATCGGCCTTGCCGATCATGAACCGGAGGCGAGTCTGGTCGTAGGCTTTATCGGCAAGGTCAACCGCCTCCACCGCGCTCTCCACGAGGCTTTGCTGAGATGCGAAATCCGAAAGGGTGATCGCCACATCCTGCTCCACTGAAAGCTCCTCCTGCCGCCCCTCGATGCGCGAGACGTTGAGAGTGTTGCGTGCCATATTATATTTCCCTTTTCTCACTCCCCAGTCGACGAGCGGCACAGAGAGAGACACCGACACGAGATCCTGACGTTTCAGGTCGTCATAAGCTCTTCCGAAATTCGGTGCCACCTGATTGAAGCCGATGCTGGCGTTGACACTGGCGTTGAAGCGCGACTCCACGAGAGTGCGGTTTACATCACGCTCCGCTTCCAAGACGGCCTGTCGGCGCGCAAGGATGGAGGGATTATTGTCGAGGGCATATTTCAAGGCATCCGCTTCCGTAATCTGTATGGTGGCCGGCTTCTCAGGGAGCTCCGCATCGATCTCAGTGTCGGTGGGCAGCCCGAGATAAGATGCGAGATCGAATCTGGCACGTTTCAGATCGATGAGGGCGTTTTCGAGCGAGTTGCGGGCATTTACCTTGTCAAGACGCAGGGTGAGGAGATCGGCCTGAGATATGGCGGCGATCGCAAACCGGCGTTCCCCCACGGTGTAAAGGGTGTCGGCAGATGCGAGATTCTCCACAGCGAGGTTATACTCTGTCTGGGCAAGAGCGAGGGTGAAGAAACGGCTCACCACCTCCTCCGATACTGTCTCCATATTGTAGATGAATTCACGTTTCACCTTCTCATAACGGATGGGCTCGATCCGCTTCTCCCATTTGAAACTGTTGAATCCAAGCAGCTCCTGACGGTAGCCGATTCGGAAAGGCACGGTAGAGAACTGATGAGAGGCGAAGGCTCCGAAGTTGCGCAGATATTGCAGATCAGATTCCATGTAGAGCGAACCTCCGAGGAAGTCGACATTCTGGGTGGCGGTGAGTCCGGCCGAGGCACTGTAAGTCTGTTGGCTACGGAATACGTCGATATTCTCCTGAGAGTCGTAACGCTGGGCGATATATCGGTAATAGCTTGCCGGAGTGACATCGAGCGACAGGCTCGGTAGCCTCTCGGCTTTAAACGAACGCCATTGCCAATAGCCCGAGGCATACAGGTTGCGGTTTTTGAAAGCGGTAAGAGAGGAGTCGTTGGCCACTTCAATAGCTTTAGTCAGGGAGAGGGTGATTCTGTCGCCTCCGCAGGCCGGGAGCGAGAAAAAGCCCGACAGCAGGGCCGCCGTCAGAAAGAGAATAATTTTATGGCGCATCATGATGAAAAACGTTTAGTATTGATTCAGTCGGCGTTGGCGAGCGACTTATTGGAATTCTTACGGTAGATGAGGAAATAGATGAGAGGGATTATGAAGATGCTCACGAGAGTGCCCACAGCCATGGAGCCTATCATCGCGATCGCCAGAGGACGCTGCAACTCGCTACCCATGTCGGAGGTGAATAGCACCGGGAGCATGGCGAAGATTGTGGTGAGCGAGGTCATTATGATAGGTCGGAGACGCCTGCGCCCGGCAATGTGTATCGCTTCGATCAGGGGCGTTCCGGCGGCGCGTTCCTCATTGATGGCATCCAGCTTGAGAATAGAGTCGTTGACCACGATTCCACAGGTGACTATTATGCCGATCGCCGACATAAGATTGAGCGACTCCCCACAGATCCCAAGGGAGAGGAGGGCAAAAGTGATGTCGACGGGGATCTCCAAAAGCACGACGAGAGGCTGGGAGAAACTCTCAAACTGGGCACATAGGATGAAATACATCATCACAAGCGAGACAAGAAGAATCACCGACAGCTCCTGCATCATCTTCTTGTTGGAGAAGAGGGAGCCGGTGAAGACCACATCGAGGATTCCGGATTTCTCGGTAGCCTGGCGGGCAGCCGAGATCACTTTCTCAGCCTGCTTGGCATCGACATCGAATGTGAGAGGCACAAACTCACCGTCGGCCGCGGCCCGGAGAGTCTTGAAGTCGAGCGAGGATGAGGTGCTCACGAGAGCTTTAAGCGGAATCTCGGTCTTTGATCCATCTGATGCTGTGGCTGTCACGAGAGTGGTGTCAATTATTTCACCGAGAGTCTTTTCCGGAGCCGAGATCCTGATGGGGATATATTCTCCGTAGGAACGGAGAGTGGTGACATCCGACCCACGGAATGCCTCTTTAAGAGTGTTTTCCACATCCGAATAGTCTACTCCGTAAAGTAGAAGAAGATCACGACGCACTGATAGGTCGATCTGCTGCCGGAGCGGAATCTCCTGGGTAGTGAAGCCTGATGTGTGTATCACGTCCTTACGCAGCGAGTCTACCGCCACCACAATATCTGTCCCCGGTTTCAGGGGACTGACACGAAGTTCAAGCGGCGCCTCAGATGAGGAGAATACCCTCTCAAACACATTCTCAGGCGCCGAAAAGTTGAAAGTAGCCTCCGGGAAGAGCGTGGATATAAGGGTGGCGACAGAGTCGGTGGCATGGCTCAGCCGGTCGGGCGAAGGCACCCGCAGATAAATCTCAGCCTCAGCGGGAGTGAGCCTCTTTTGAGGCAGGAGATAGTCTTGGAGACCGACGGCGGCGGAAGACTCCGTGATAATGTCGCCGAGAGTGGAGGTTATCAATTGTGAGCGGCGCAGATTCTCATCGACGCTTATATTCTCGTTCCAGTCGATATTCACCATTATCTCGTCAGAGTCTACAGCCGGCATTCTCTCGGTGTCGAGAAGATTGAACAATGGCCAAGCCGCCAAGACAGTCACAATCACGAAGAGCACGGAGAGGCGTTTGTGAGCAAACACAGAGTCAATCCAACGGTCGTACCAACGCACCAAGGGTGAGGCTTCCGTTTTATTCTCGTCGGATTTTATCTTATCGTCGGATGGTGTCTTGACAGTCACCTCTTTTCCTTTGAAGAACAGATAATACAACACCGGCAACAGGGTGATGCCCACAAGATAGGAGGCGCCCAGTCCGGCAGTGATCGCGAATGCCTGGTCAGCGAATATTGCACCCGCAATACCGCTCATGAAGACAAGAGGCACGAACACCGCAACGGTGGTGAGCGACGAGCTGAGCATGGGTGTGATCATCTCATGGGTGCCCATCACGCAGCTCTCCTCAAGAGAATGACCGCGCATGCGATACTGAGTGATATTCTCAGCCACGATCACCGAGTTGTCGATCATCATGCCTATTGCGAGAATAAGGCCGGCAAGTGAGATAATGTTGAGCGAGACTCCGAAAAGGCGGAACAGCAGAAAAGTAGCGATTACGGCCACAATTATGGTGATACCGATGATGAAAGGGAGTCGGCCGCTACGCATGAATATTGCGCAGACTATGAAGATCAGAATCAGACCGAGGATAAGATTCTGTTCAAGGTTGGAGATTGTGAAGTCGAGAAGCTGCGTCTGGCTGCGGCTCTTTGAAAATTTGATGTCGGAATAGGAGATGGAGAGATTGGCAATCGCATCATCCACAGCTTTCTCCATAGCCGCCATGCTCTCGGCGTCATGCTTGATGAGGGCGAGAGTGACGGCACGCTCACCGTTGTAGTAAGAATATCCTTCCGGCCTCGACTCGGAGAGCTCCACCCGGCAAAGGTCGCCGAGGCGATGAAGACGGCCGTTTTTCAGAAACTGCAGGTTGCGCACATCGTCCGGCGTGCGCAGGCGGTTGGAGATATGTATATTATATTCATAATAGCCATCGCGCACGGTCATGCTTCCGGGCTCGGAATTGTTGGCGGAGAGCACACGGCTGATGTCGGAAGAGGTTATACCTGAGGAGTGAAGTAGATCGGGGTCAGGCGTAACTTTCAGCTGACGGGTAGGGATGCCGGTGACATCCACCATAGCTACCTCCGGAAGCTGTTCGAGACGGCGGCGCACCACGGATGATGCCAATTCAGCCATATCCATGAACGAGGCTCCATTGGCAGGAGTGAGATAGAGATATACCACGGGAATATCGGTGGCACTCGCTTTCACAGCCTTCGGGCGAGTAGTGGAGCGCGGCAGAGAGTTCATGGCGGCGTCGATCTTTTCGTTGACCTCAATGAAAGCGAGATCTGTATCCACACCATAGTCCATGGTAAGGTTGATCACGGCGGCTCCGTCGCGGGTGTCGCTTTGAATGTCGCTGAGGCCACCCACCTGCATGAGATTCCGTCTGAGTGGGGTCACTACAGAATTTTCGAGTTGCCGCACCGACATATTGTCGCCGCTCACCTGCACGGATATGTGGGGAATGGCTACATCCGGGAGAAGCGACACCGGGAGAGACAGAAATGATACACACCCGACGATCACTAAGGCAAGGAAGGCCATGATGACGGCGATAGGGCGTTTTATAAGGAAATCAACCATAATAATTCATATTTTTACCGGCGCCTCGTGGGCGAGATTTTCGCATCCGCTCACTATGACGGCATCGCCCGGATTGAGGCCGTCGGTGATTTCATATGAATCAAGATTCTCCAGACCGGTGGTGACATAGTTCCAGAGAGCCTTGCCATCTTTGAAAGTGAACACCACCTGACGCCCCGAACGAAGCACTACGGCAGACTTCGGCACCATCAGACGCTCTCCGGCCGGACGATTGATGCTGACGCG
This sequence comes from uncultured Sangeribacter sp., assembly GCA_964513775.1. Classification (GTDB taxonomy): domain Bacteria; phylum Bacteroidota; class Bacteroidia; order Bacteroidales; family Muribaculaceae; genus Lepagella. Next base: position 39,036 of record CAZEOI010000026.1, read on the forward strand.
CATATTCATGCCGTCGAGCAGAGAAGCAGCCTTGTCGAGCCGTGCCTTCACTGCTATGTGGCCGTTTTCATCCACGAGGGGATTTATCTCCACTATATGCCCGGTAAATTCATCTCCTGAACTGAAAGATGAGGCTTTCACCGGTTCACCTGTCTTCATTGAAGCACCCTCCGATTCAAGCACCGGAAATTCCACCGTCATAGATGAATTGTCGATGATGCGGCAGAAAGGCTCCGAAGTAGAGGCCATAGAGAAGGGAGAGGTCTTGACGTTGGCTACGACTCCATCGAAGGGAGCGGAGATAGTGGCTTGCTCAATATCTTTGAGAGTGGAATTGAGTAGGGTCTCAGCCTGAAGGAGACCGCTACGCACACGTGCAAGGCGCAATACATCGTCAGGCACTTCCGATATACGTGAAGGATCGAACCCCTGGCCAATGAGCACATCCTGCATCTCAAGGCGCGCCTGTTGGAGAGCAGCCTCATTTTTTACCTTCTCCGCATTGAGGCGGAATAGATCGAGGCGGGCGAGAGGCTGACCTTTACGCACCCTCTGACCATTCCGCACGAGCACCTCGCTCACAGGATCGGCAGAGCGGAAGAAGAGGTCGGCATGTCGGGCAGCTGCCACCCGTCCATTGCTGATGACATTGGCGGCGAAAGTGGCAGGGTGGATGATTATGGTGTCTACTTGCACCATGAGGTCGGGAGCCTCGGTAGTGATAGATTCATTGCTACCTTTATCGTCGGTTTTCCCGTTGCAGGATGCCAAAAGGGCCGACAGGATCAGCAGTGCCGGTAAGGCGAAATGAGTATGCAGAGGTTTCATGAATTTAATATATATAGTGGAAGTGAGAGGGCAGGTGTAATGCCCGGATGAGATTGATTTTACAAAATTATAAAAAAAGTGGAACTTAGATTTACAAACGCAAAAATTTTATCAGCAATTTCGAGAAAAAACGCGATAATAAGGATTCCGGCATAGGGACTGTGCCCACTATGAACTTCTCAGGGAGGAAACCCCAATACCGGGAATCTTGCGAGTCGGAGGCATGATCGCCGGCGGCGAAGCAATAATTCTCGCGGAATGTATAGGTGGGAAGAGAGGCGTCGGCCGAAGAATCAGAGGGCATCAGCGGAAGGTCATCCGGCAATTTTTCGCCGCTCTCCCATTCGATATATTTCCGGTAGATGATGATATTGCGTCGGTCGAGAGTCACCGTCATCCCCTTGGCGGGCACCACGAGCGGGCCCATCTCGTCAATAGTCCAATTGAAGAGCGAATCGAAAGGGGCCGCATAGACGCCACCATCCATAGGGATGGAATCGGGGGTGGTGCGACGCTTATAAGCCACATACTCCTTCACGGCATTCTGTTCGGCCGGGACACCGAGCGGGTGATGATAACCACGTACACGGTAATGACCGCCCCTCACCTCCAGAGTGTCGCCCGCCAGGGCTATGGCCCGCTTGCAATAATAGAGTCGCATGTTCATGGCGATACTGTCCCATCCGTTGGTCCAGGGGGTGTTGAATACGATTATGTCGTTCCTCTCCAGCTTTCCGTAACCCGGCAATCTCTTCACTGAGAAAGGTCGCCCCTCGGCGGCGGCCATGAAATCGAATATCCGGCCACCCATTTTAAGTTTGTTTACGAGTCCGGTATAGTCAGGGGGTATTGTCGGGGTCATCGACCTTGTGGGGGTATGGAAAGTGTCGAAAGCCACAAATAGAATCAGGTAACGCAGGATGAAAAGTGTGGCCACAGTCATGAACGTATAGTAGACCACATTCCCTATCCGATTGAGAACCGTTCTATTTGTTTTCAGGCATTTATTTATCTTTGAGGTTAGTTTCATCTGTCAGATTATTGATAAGCAGTCGTGCCTCGCCACGCATGTCGTCAGTGGCGGGCGATGAGACCTTTATGTTCATATTCAGCAATATAGAAGCTTCGTGGAGGGCCTTCGATGGAGAGAAGGAGGCAGAATCGGCATAAAGCTTCATGAGGAGATAGTGAGGGTAGAGACGGTTTGGGCAACGGATGGCCGCCCGGTTGAGATAGTAAGCCGCGCTGTCGGGGCGGCCAAGCTGTTGCCAATTCTTGCCAATGATATTGAGAGGCATAGGGTCGGCGGTGTGGGGGAGTAGCTCCATCAAAATTTTATTAGACCGCTCCCATTTTCCCGCCTTGTGAAGAGAGAGACCTATGCCGAAAGTTTGGTTAATCTCCATTCTGTCGACAGGTTGGCAGAGTATCAGGAGTAGGGTCATGGCAGCGACTGACCCGATAATTCTGATGTCAATCATGGTCGTGGATAGGAACGCTGTCACGAGAATGAGTGCAATCACAGCAGAAGAGAGAGGAAATTGAAACGGATAGGAGGCCATCATAACGGTCATTGCAGCCACCACACAACCGGCAATCGGGAGGTTGCGGCAAGAGAAGGCTGTAAGGAAAGCAGAGAGGAGAAGCAGGATGAGAAGGAGAGCAACACCCCAGCCGTGAGCTATGGCCGTCTGTAGATATTCGTTGAACACAAAATCGGGAGCATCGGCCACAAGTATCTCTTTTTGCAGACGTTGTGATGCTGCTTGTGATGGCGTATGAGTGTGGTCAGGCAGAGAGAAGTATCTTTCCTGCGCCTCACCGTAAGCCCCGGCCACGCACTCCGGACCCACTCCGGAGAATGGACGAGAATCTACAGCGGTGATGGCAACTTTCCACATGAGTAGCCGACCGTGTGATGAGTTGGCTTTCAAATAGAATAGAGAGGATGACAGGAGAATTAATGCGAGGATGGAGAGGGGAAGGAGGATTTTGCGACGTCGGAAGAGGGTGGTGATTTCAGGGAGGAAGAGGATAATCGAGCCGAGAGCGGCGGCAATCCATGCTGTGCGACTCAGGGAAATCGGGAGCAGGATTGCATCGAGAAGGATAACTGCCATGGCGAGATAGCGTAACAGAGGGCGCCCGTGGAGGGCTTCGGCAAGTGCAAGGGGGAAAGTCAGGGCGAGAAAGCAACCGAAAGGACCGGGGTTGTAGAATGAGCCGGTGACAGGGTAGAGGTGATGTAGTGAGTGGCGGAAGCCGAGTAACTGCATGATACCGTAGACCTCCTGCCACAGAGTAGCTCCGAGAAGTAGGATGCGGATTACTGATGCCAACACGGGCTCAGAGCCGAAGACCTTTTCTCGCATATGCGAGAAGATGGTATTCGGCTTGAGCAGGGCTATTATGGTGTTGCCAGAGTAATCCATTAGGGATATTGGTAATTATGATGTAGGTAAATCGTAATGAAAATGATTGAGTTAAGATGCAAAATTACATCGAAATAAGGAGAGGAGCAACCCTTGATGGCTCATTTTGAGACCATGTAAGGTTTTTGAAGGGTGATGTGTGGATTAGTCAGTTGATATTTAGTATAATAACGCCGATTGCGTGTAAGATGGTCGAATGGGCTTATCTCCACACCTGTTGACCGTTTTCATATGTGAAGATACGGTCCTCCCGACCTTTGGTGAGATCGCGGAGATATAAAAGAGCATTCTTCGGCACACCATCAAAATCTAAGTGTCCCGCTGTCGCTATCTTCTGGCCGAGACTATGCCATCCGCCATTCTTGAAATAGGAGAGCTCGTAGAGATCACCCTTCTCGATGTTGTTACCGTCACCACGGCCGAGATATGTGATCTTTGACGGACGCGCGGGCTTCCCGAAATCCATGCCGACCCAACCACCATCTGCTGACAGGGTCTCGAACGCTGTCAGTGGATCTCCGTCAAATGCATTCTCTTTCACCATGCTGCTGTTTGAGGCCTCAGAGCCGATTATTGATCCTTTCATCAGATTTCCGAGGGAGTCGAGGAATTCTATCTCAGAAATATTACAGAGTGTACCGGGCTTCTCCTGACAATATCTCCAGTATCTTCCGGGCCTTATGGAATCAGGCACGTTGAATTCATGCACGATTGTATAAGGGTCTGTGACAGTATGGACCACTTTGTATGTGGAGAAATCGGGATTATCCGACACGTGGAATTCCCCATCCCTGATGCGTGTCGAGACATAAAAGACAAAGGGGAGTACCGGATATTTTCTAAAGAGAGAGACAGACGAGATGTCGCTTTCATCCGGAATAAACAGCCGTCGTGATCCATCGCTGTTAAGAAGGAATGGATCGCCAACGACCTCATAACTGCCGTTGGGTTTATATGCAAGGACTGCATATACATTACCGGGTGCGACATCTTTGAAGTGCGCCTTCCTTCCTTTTACTTCGGAGAAATCCACTGGAGTCCATTCGTATCTGTTTGATAGAGCGAGATAGACATATTTATTATTGATCCGAGGCAGGTCAATATCTATATCAACCGTTGACAGATACTCAGAAGTTACATCTTTGATAAACGGAGAGTTGAATGGAATGGGCACAAAACCTCCCGATCTTATTAAATCCAAGATATCCCGATTTGGTGCGAATGTGTGACGAAATACTTTTCCCATCCTTTCATCTTGTTTAAGGGCATCTCCGGGGTTTGTTCCTAATGCGTCAAAAGGGATTGTCTTACCATCCCTGTCAAGCAAAACATTCCAGTCATGACCGAGATTGCGGTAACCCCAGATTGGAGTGAAGTCCCAACCCACAGGAATACCTTTGCTTCTCATTACCGCCGTGGTTAGCGCTACATAATGAGCGCATATTCCGACTGGAATCTTGGTGCGGGTCTTTAGAGAGAGGGTGGCAGGTGAGTAGGATATATCCAAGATGTATGGTTGTATTGTCTCTCTCATGCAATCGTTGACCATACGGCAGGCACGGGATACTGAATTTTTATAGATATCACAGCATTCAATTAAGTCTAACTGGGCATTGAAGTATGGTGATAGATAATTTAACCAATTATCTATCGGTTGAAATTCCTGTACCTTATATGGAAGAAGCCATTCGCAGAATTCATCGAAATTAAGATGGGCGCCCCATGGAGATTCCTTCCATATCCTCAGAGCAGTCTCTATATGATTGATGAGAGCTTCCTCGTCAAGATATTGTAGGTCGGGAACTGTCTTACCTGAAAAATTTGACACAGGAGCAAGGATTGAGTCGAGCTTATCCTTTAGTACAAAACGGTCGGAGGTAGCCTCCACACAGGAATCTACAGTTAGATTAAGTCTGCCGAGCCCGACAGTATCCTTATACGAAATATGCCCATGCATATTTCGTATAAGGAATTTGGCTGCAGCAAGCCCCGTAGAGTCCGACTCGAAATGCCTCAACACATTCTCAAGATTCTGGCGGTTACTCCCGGCCATCTCCAGCACCGTCTCAAGACTGTTCTCCTTGTGGCGATTGCATCCGGCAATAACTACCAATGCAAGAAGTAACGCTGATATGGAGGAGATGAATATGAGTTTTCTCAGCATATCTTTGTGGATAAAGAGATTGATCTGATGCAATGAATAGCTTTCAGATTATTTAAGGGATATCATGAAGATGCCGGGATTTGCCTCCTCTTCCGGGTCCTCGGAATTGGAAGGTATGAGGCCGACAAGTTGATTCTCGTCCGAATATTGGGGCC
>CAZEOI010000027.1:0-44485 GCA_964513775.1 uncultured Sangeribacter sp.
CGACACCCTTGTGGGTATCGAGAAACATGGGTGGTCGGCCGCTCAGCTCACAGGTTGCTGGCAGACCGTTGACGGCATCGGCGACTGTATGCTTAACTTCCTTGAGAATCACGACGAGGTGCGCTTCGGCTCTTATGCCTATGCAGGCGACTCTTTGCGGGTGATTCCCTCCTTGGTGACCTCGGCCATGATCTCCAACGGGCCTTTCCTTATGTATTACGGTCAGGAACTCGGAGAGTCGGCCCGCGACAATGAGGGTTTCGCCGGCGATAATAACCGGAGCACAATCTTCGACTACTGGAGCATATCCACCATAAGAAGATGGTATAATAAAGGAAAATGCAACGATGAATTGCTTTCAGCCCATGAGCGTTGGCTTCGCAACGTATATAAGAATGTGCTGACACTTTGCAATAATCGTGAATCACTTCATGATGGAGCGTTTTTCGATCTGATGTATGTGAATCTCCGCACTCCCGGATTCAATCCTCACTCCAACTTCGCCTTCCTCAGATATAAAGGAGACGATGTGCTTCTGATAATAGTCAATTTCTCCCGCGAGGCATCCAATGTATGCGTGATGATTCCGGAATTGGCATTTGAGATGACAGGGATGGAGAAAGGAGAGATTGTCACCGCTGACCTTCTTTGGGGTAAGCCACACAAGCTTAATCTCTCTTCTGCCGAACCCCTGACAGTATATATGAGTGCCGGAGATGCTCTTGTTCTTCCTGTGGGAAAGCTAAAGGGAGAGGCGGAGAAGAAGCTCACAGGCTCTCAACTCAGAGAAACCGGAAAATGAAATGACGAAAAAGGCTAAAGAAACGGACGCCTGCTGAAAATGTGAGCATCCGGAGTGGTTCAGATTGCATATGTAGATGATTCAATGCTGCAAGGAAGTTGTTTCAACAACCTAAAAAGGGTGGAAATAGCGGTATGTAGAAAAAGTTTGAACCAACTTTTGCTGATATGTCAAAAATTAATTCTAATTTTGTAAATATTTTTTACGATCCATATCATGAGCAATTACCTTCCGCCCATAAAGGTTTTCGCCGGCACGAAGAGCCATTATCTTGGCGAATCGATATGCAAAGACCTGGGCATAGAATTAGGCAAAATGAAGATCGAGACCTTCGCCGATGGCGAATTTGAGGTCTCTTTTGAGGAATCAATACGCGGTGCAGAAGTCTACCTTGTGCAGTCTACTTTCCCAAATACCGACAATCTGATGGAGCTTCTCCTGATGATTGATGCGGCAAAGAGAGCATCGGCGGCTACAATTGTGGCTGTGATTCCTTATTTCGGTTGGGCACGTCAAGACCGTAAAGACAAGCCGAGAGTTTCGATAGCCGCCAAGCTGGTTGCCGATCTTTTGAGTGTGGCCGGTATTGACCGACTGATTACGATGGATCTCCATGCAGATCAAATCCAGGGATTCTTCAACGTTCCGGTAGATCATCTCTATGCATCTTCCATCTTCATCCCTTATATCGAGAGCCTCCATCTGAAAGATCTCGTTATAGCTTCTCCCGATGTGGGTGGCGCTAAGAGAGCAAACTCTTATGCCAAATATTTCGATGTGCCCCTCGTGCTCTGCCATAAGCAGAGAGCCAAGGCTAATGTAGTGGAGAAGATGACCGTAATTGGTGATGTAACCGACAAGAATGTTGTACTTGTTGACGATATCAGCGACACCGCCGGCACAATCACCAAGGCAGCCGACCTTCTTATGGAGAATGGTGCGAAATCCGTTCGCGCACTCTGCAGCCATGCTGTGATGAGTGATCCCGCCACTGAGCGTGTGATCAAATCAGGCCTTACTGAGATTGTCTTCACAGATTCCATCCCTTATGGCAAGGAGAATCCGAAAGCTGTGGTGCTTCCTGTTGCCAAGTTGTTTGCCGACACCATCCGTCGCATCCACAACAATCAGTCTATCTCATCTCAGTATCTCTTCAAGTAAACCTCGTTCCTCTTCTCGATATGTAATGTAATCGACCCCCGGGGATCTTTCAAATCCTCGGGGGTTCCCTATAACCCGTTTCAATGTTTCCTCTTGCCGGAAACATTCTACTTAGATATTCTTAACTCATTTCAAACAAAATAATTCGTTATCATGAAAAGAATTTTATTATCATTATGTTGCCTTATCACTTGCCTTTCAGCCATTTTTGCCAAGGATTATGTGATAGAAGGTTCCCTCCCAGGAGAGGATGGTCGTGAATTTACCGTATTTGATTATGATTCCAGGTCAGTGATCGGAAAAGGGAAAGTGGTGGATGGAAAACTTATTATAAAAGGCACTACGGAGCAACCACTGTTGGTAAGGGTCGAGTCAGATAATATTTTTACTAATTGCGTGTTGGATTCACTTGCTGTTGTAGATTTCGAGACTCATTATCCCTCAGATGGTTCTCTGCTCAACCGTCTCTACAGGGATAATAAACGAGAGGAGAGCTTGATTGTACGTGATTACGATAATATGAAAAACAAATGTAATAATGGGGAGATAAGTAAGGATAGTCTTGAGAAGTATAGATGGAGAATAGTTGATGAGACGGTCGACCTATATGTCAAGAGTATCAAGGATAATAATAATGGTGTAGGCTACAGTTCACTTCTGAGCCTTTCCGGTTACTCCACTTTTACGCCCGATGATTGGGAGAAATTATATGACACAATGGACGGTTTCCTGAAGGACACGAGGTTGGTTGCTGATCTTAATGAAAGATATGGCAATCAACGCAAAACAATGGTTGGAAAGCCATTCGTAGATATTGAAGGTATTGATGTCGAGGGTAATAAATCACTCCTGTCAGATTATGTCGGAAAAGGTAAATATGTGCTTGTCGATTTTTGGGCCTCTTGGTGTGGTCCTTGTAAGGCGGAGGCTGAGACCACGCTCAAGCCTCTTTATGAAAGAATGAAGGATAAAGATAATTTTGAGATATTGGGAGTGGCGACCTGGGATAATCTTGACAGGACTCGTAAAGCACTCGATACTCTCGGTTATAAATGGCCACAGATTTTGGATGCAGGTATGACTCCGATGAGACTTTACGGATTTGACGGCATTCCGATGATAATTCTCTTCGGTCCCGATGGCACTATTTTAGAACGTAATCTTAGGGGAGAATATCTTATAGAAACAGTCGAGCAATATGTAGGCAAGTAAAATCAAAAATGATAAGATAATCATTTCTCCCTCCGTCATTAAAAAGTTTATACGGGCACTATACATGTTATAGCGACGTCACGCCTTTGTAATGGGGCGATGACGTCGCTTTGTTGTTCAGCTATATTTACAGTATGAGAACGACCACACAAAATTTCAAAATTTTGTGTGGTCGTTCTCAAATTTTTATCAGACAGGTCTGATATGTAATATGTCTGCTGATCAGAAGGGGAAGTTGATGCCGAGGTTGAACGAGTTGTTGGAGTTGAGCGGAATATACTCCTTGGAGAGCTTGCCGACAGTATGGTCCATACCTGCGAAAAGGTTGAATCCCGGCACGTGGAGGTTGATTATCCATCCGAAGGCAGCTCCAAATGTACCCACCGCACCGTTGATGCCTGCCGAGAAGCACTTCACAGGATTTACATCCGCAGAAAGACGGAACTGAGTCCAGCTGTAGCAACCATTGATACGAGTAGAGTTCAACAGGCCGAAATGCAGTTTGCGATAATACGGGAACTCATAATCTGCACCGAAGTTGAGTGTCGCTGCCATCATGCGGGTGCGTGAGGAAAGCTCACCCATATCCTCCAATTCATACAGCTTGGCGAGATCACCTGAGAACCGATCCCACTCATTGTCGAAAGAGTTGGAAGCGTCACTGTTGGCATTAAAGATGTAAGCGTCTGTGGAGACAGTCTTATTGCCGTTGGTTGATGCCCATTGAGTCTTTCCCCAGCTCATGAATCCGAAGTCGAGTACGGCTGCCGAGAAGCGGAAATCATTCCATTTATACTCCGCGCCGAGGTCAAGACCCATACCGAAACCGTTAAGCCCGAAATTGTCTACATCAGCACCGGAGACGTATTCAGCTCCCGACTTGTCGTTGCGGTCCATCTTGAATTTAAGACCGGTGACAGATGCATATATGTCGGCATTGGTCTGAGCTATCCATTCGTTCTCTCCAAGCTGAAGATATGCGTCGTTGAATTTGAAGTCTACATTTCCAGCGCCAAGATAAGCTTTGAGTGTGGCACCCACACGAAGTCCCGGCACCTGCTTGATGTCGCGGCTATGGTTAAGGGCAATCTGAGCGTAGCCCTCGCCATAACCAAACATATCCTTGATGTCGTAGGTCTTATTAGTGACACCCTCTTTTGCCAGAGAGAAGAAAGACTTGGGCACGGAGACCGACGCGTTAGCCACAGCACTGATAGAGATGGTGTTATAGCCTCCAAAACCTTTGAAGCCTACAGTGAGGATATCCTCCTTTACATTGACTCCAAGACGATTGCGATTGCCGAATTTGCTCATTGCCTCCTTCTCGGATATGCCCGGGTTGGTGAAGAGCACGGTCTTGCCGTTGAGGGGGTAGACTATGTCGCTTACATTCAGGTTGCCCTGTGTGCCCAGGTTAAGGTCGCCGAGACCGGGGAAAGAGACGAAGCCTCTGCTGTTGCCGAAGGCCGGGTTCATCTGGAAGCGATAGGTATAGTTGTCAAGGAAGTAGCCCGAGTATGTCATCTGGCCGTTTGCCCCAAATGCGCTGGCGAGAATCCCGGCGCTTAATATAAGTTTCTTGATTGATGATTTCATATCTTATTACCGGGATTTTAGAGTTCTTTAATGTAGCTGCCGCTCACTTTGGCACGAATATTCTTTAGCATGATGGTCTGGTCGGGAGAGAGAGCCTCTTCAGAGCCTGAGCCTATACCAATCTCAAATGTGAAGCCGTCAAGATGTGTCACCGTACCCTTTACTTCAAGCACAACCGGCTGATCGGTTGCTCCGGCCTCAACTCTCTGTGCCACGAGTTCAGTCCCGGAGATTCTGTTGCCATTTACATCAATCGGATATCCTGAGATGATAAGGTCTACAGGGAGAGTATTGGTTACGTTGAAAGAAATGCTGAGGTGAGAGATGGTTATTGCATCCACATCCTCATCGTTCCAGCCGTCGGCGGTGTACATTATCTTGGATTGGCTATCGGTCTTGAAAGCGAGGGGAGCGATGAATTCCCATTTACCCTGAACGCCGTCGAGCACTTCTCCGAGACGGAACCCTGTCACACGCTGTGTAGGAATTTCGGGGTTCACGAGTTCAAACTTAATCTGTTGAGGTATACCTTCACCGGCGATGGCATTGCTCAGTGAGGAGAAGGGATAATGAGTCGGAGCCGGATTTGAGAAGCCGTCAGGTATGCTTGTAACCTCTTTGGGAGAAAGATAAAGGTTGGAGAGGGAAGCACCATTGTTTACTTCAATCATCCTATTGTCGTCAAGGGTAAGGGTAGTGCCATCCACACCGTCTCTCACAGGGATGATGTTGATGCCTGCCTGATAGCCGAGATTGTATTCACCAACAGGATTATTGAGATTAAGATATACTTGAGGGTTGGCGAGCACGATGTCGGTCTCCTGTCCTGCGAGGAAATCGGGGAGATCATTGATCTCTACAGGGCTGATGCTGATTCCATCAACGCGATACTGCACTTCGCCTGAGAAAGTCTTGGGCACAAGGTTGGAGAAGCCGAAATCTACGGCGATCTCCACGTTAGACGGCACGTTAGCTGAGGCATTTCCTTTCGGCTCGACAGCAAGTGTGGCAGCCGAGATAGTTATATCCTCATTTATGTTCAGTTTGTGGTCTGTTATATTATAACCGTTCTGAGCCATATCCGAGATGCCGACAACATTCAGATTGATCTCGGCTTTGCCGTTATTATCAAACGTGAGCGACGGTATGGTAAGTACGCCATTCTCATACTGAATTCCTGCCGGAGTAAGATTGTCGATGACAAGACCTTTGGGAAGGGAGAGTGTCATATCTTTAAGCTCAAGCGATACCAGGTTGGCTACCGATGAAGCATCGAAATTGACTTTGATATCAAATGGAGAGGTGGTTATCGCGTCAACCGACACAATGGCAGGGTCAATATCTTTGGCTGAGTAGTTGACGTTAGTGGTCTCAGGATTGTTAAGGGTAAACTCAACAGAGCCGGCACGAGAAGACCGGGCGGCAGATTGTCCGAATCCGATAGTCAAGCCATCAACGGCAGGGGCCTCGATGGTGAATGTAGGGATCTCGATTGGGTTTGAATTGAATTCTCCTGATTTATTTACAGCATATACCTTTTGGCCTCCAACTATAATCTCTTTGAACTCGCTGTCATCTTCTACAGAGATGATGTCGCCAAGTTTTATCTCTTCTATGTTGACAGGAAGTGTGAGATCTTTTACTTTGATCTCTGTAGTTGTGTCGATATCTGACAAGTCATATTTGTCGTCGACACAAGCCGTCAACGAAACCAATGCCATGAGTGGCAATGACCCGATAAGGTAATAATGTTTCATGAAAAGCTTGTTTAATTAAAAAGTTATAATAATTTGTTTGTGTTAGTTTTATAATAGCCGTGTGGCTTTCAGGTTGAATTAATATGTGTCTTTTTGTGTTAGCTGGAGAGACTGATGTTAAATTCAAATTATTGAAGTGAATATAATTAATAATATATCTAATAAATGAGAAAATTGAGAAAATATTGTATGAATATGAAAAAAAAGGACAGTCCAAGACTGTCCTTTTTTTATAAAATTGCTTAATTTAGCCTATACTGAGTTGCTTACCAGATTATAACACGTTTGTTTTCAGGAAGCCACATCGGATCCGATTCCGTGATGCCGAACGCTTCGAAGAAGGGGGCGATATTCTTTATGGAGACATTCACACGGTTCTTGCCAAGTGAGTGTACATCGCCTGTAGTGAGCGAACGCATCTCCTCTTCGCGGATATTGTTGGCCCAAAGGTTGGCATAGTTCATATAGAACACCTGCATCGGATCGAAGCCATCGATTTTCGCATCGCTTGATGTGACATCCACACCTTTCTTCTTCTGAGAGTCAAGGAAGGCTGTGCGGGCTATGCGGAGACCACCCTGGTCAGCGATATTCTCGCCTAAGGTGTACTGACCGTTTGCATTAAGACCGGGGAGCACTTCCACATTATTAAACTGCTCTACAAGTCCCTGAGTGAGTTTGCCAAAGGCCTCTGCATCTTCGGCAGTCCACCAGTTCACCATGTTGCCATCAGCATCAAACTGGCAACCCTGATCGTCGAAACCGTGTGTAAGCTCATGGCCGATCACTACGCCGATACCTCCATAGTTTTCGGCATCACTTGCCTGAGGATCGAAGAAGGGGGCCTGAAGAATGCCGGCGGGGAACACGATCTCGTTGTTGAGCGGATTGTAGTAGGCGTTGATTGTCTGAGGAGTCATGCCCCATTCAGTGCGGTCGACGGGTTTGCCCCACTTTGCAAGTTCCTGATCCTGCGCCCACTTCTGTGCGTTATGCACATTCTCCCAGTATGAGAGAGATGGGTCGATCTCAAGAGCGGAATAGTCTTTCCATTTGTCGGGATAGCCGATCTTCACTGTTATGGCATTGAGCTTCTTGAGAGCCTGCACCTTGGTGTCGTCGCTCATCCAGGGAAGATGGATGATGTGCTTGCCAAGGGCGTTGCGTAGATTCTCCACAAGACCGATCATATACTCCTTGGAGCTTGCCGGGAAATATTCTGCTACATAAAGCTCACCGATACCTTCGCCGAGATAACCTTCGGTTACGCCAAGAGCGCGTTTCCAACGGGGGCGTTGCTGCTGCACACCGCTCATTACCTTGTTGAACTCGAAGTTGGCATCACTGAAGTCATCGCTGAGATAGGGTGCGGCGGAGTTGACGTATTGCCAGAGGTAATAGTCTTTCTTCTCGCGGTCGGTGAGCGACTTCATCAGATTGTCGGCCTGCTTTACGGTGTTGATGTTGGCGACAATGACAGTCTCCGGAGTCTCGATTCCCATTGTCTCAATGAAGAACACATCCCATGGAATGTTGGGATACATCTCTTTGAGCTGGGCGATTGAGCGTGGGTTATACATAGCCGGAATGTTGCGGCTCTCCTCGCGGGTCCATGTGGAGTCGGCGAGAAGTGTCTCTACCTTCATCACATTCTTCACGATACGCTCGGCATCCTTCTTCTTGTAGCCGGCGTTCATCATCTGATTCTTGATGAGAGTCTTGTAAGCCTCGCGCACATCTTTATTACGCTTGTCGTTGGCGAGATAGTAGTCGCGGTCGCCAAGAGTGAGGCCTCCACCGCTCACATACATAGCATACTCCTTGCTGTTGGCGAGGTTCTCCATCGGACCTGCGCCGAATAGGGGAGAGGTATAGTTCTGATGCAGCCAGAGGAACAGTTTCTGCATGTCGGCCGGTTCGGTCTTCTCAATGCGGTCAAGATCAGCCTTTATGGGAGTTGCTCCGAGTTGATTGCGGCGCACGGAGTCCATGCCGGCCTCATATAGAGCGGCGATTTTGTAGGCATTGGTTCCCTTTGCCGGATTGGTCTTGGAGAGGTTGGTCACGATACGCTTTACGCGGTTGTTGCTGGAATCGTTGAGAATGTTAAACTGACCGTAGCGGGCATACTCAGGGGTGAGGGGATGACTCTCCATCCAGCCGCTGTTGACATGCTGATAGAAATCAGCACCCGGTGCTACTGTTTTGTCGAGACCTTTTGGATCAAGGCTCTTGAGATGTTCCTGAGCGTTGATTGCCAACGTAGTGCCGGCAAGCGCAAGGATCATCATTGCTTTAGCTAATTTCATAAAATATAAGTTTAATTGATTGTTGTTTCTTCAATAAGCAAGCCTCCTAACGTGGCAAGTTTCAGTTCGGTCTCTTCCCATTCTTTCTCCGGTTCGGAAAAGGCTGTGATGCCACCACCGGCGAAGAGGGCGGCTCTTCCACTCTCCACACGTGCGCAACGCAGCATTACGGAGAATGTGAATTCATCGGAATTTCGATATGGTCCACAGAAACCTCCATAGAAAGCACGTTGAAAATGCTCGGAAGAGGTGATAATATCAAGGGCTCGCGCGCGGGGCACCCCTGCGGTGGCCGGGGTGGGGGAAAGACTATGTAAAAGGGTAGAAATTTCTGCTGCATCAGGCTTGGCCGTAGATGAATAAGCTTTTATGGGCGTGCAAAGATGCTCTACATTTCCGGCATTACGGGTTACGGTTTCACCCACTTCTACCTCAAGACCAAAATCTTGCATGGTAGAGATGATATAATCGGCCACCATCTTCTGCTCCTTGAGATTTTTCTGATCCCACGGCCCGGAAGAAAGAGCTTTGCGGGTGCCTGCAAGGGCCATAGTTGAAAATACTCCCGATTTCCCGCTAAGTAGCAATTCCGGCGAAGCTCCGATCCAACACCCTGTCTGAGGGGTGGAGAAGCAAAACACGTATGCCTCGGGATATTTATTGAGCAGCAGCATGAAAGTGGCGGCCACGTCTATGGAATTGGGCTGTGTCTTTACCCTGGCAGCCACTATCTTTCTATCCTCATGACCTCCTATCTCTCTCCTTATGTCGGCCACTTCAGCAGTATATTCCTCTTTGGTGGTTGATCTTTCGGGAAAGGGATACTCCTCTTGGGCAGTGCTGCGGGGAGTAGGGGCATAAGGGATTGTATATGGTTTGTCTTCGGGCAGGAAAGGCGCTATCACAAATCCGGGCCCATGAATTCCCTCCACCGCACCTTCAGAACTTCCGAAGCTCACCATCATGTCGCCCGGCAACCGATAGGCATAGAAGCAGAGGCGACTTTCGATTGCTCCACGTATCTCTTCCTGAAGATTTACCTCCGACACCGGATCGGAAAAGAATATCATAGGGCCATTGGTGGCTTTTCTCGCACCATATTCAAATCTGATTCCCATAACCGATATTGGATTATTTTGCCACGCGGCCTATCAGCTCAAACGGATATGCCTCAGTGATCTCTACATTTACAAATTCTCCCGGAGAGAGAGAGCCGGCTTCGATGATTACTTCGGGATCAACTTCAGGCGAATCATATTGAGTGCGTCCGTAAGCTTTTCCACCCTCGATGCGGTCAATCAGCACTTTCTGCTCTGTGCCTATGAGCTGTTCATTGAGTTCGAGAGCTATACTTTCCTGAATCTCCATTATTTCATCGAGGCGACGCTGTTTCACCTCTTCCGGAATGTTGTCATCAAGATTTTTTGCTGCAAATGTATCATCCTCCTCCGAATAGGCAAAAGCTCCCATCCGGTCGAATTTCTGAATGCGCACAAATTCCTTGAGTTCCTCAAATTCCTTGTCACCTTCCCCGGGGAAACCTGTCATGAGAGTGGTGCGGATACGTATGCCTGGCACTTTCTCGCGAATGGTCTTCAGAAGTTCGAGGGTGCCTGCTTTGTCGATATGCCTGCGCATGTTGGAAAGCACAGGATCCGCTATATGCTGCAATGCGATGTCAAGGTATTTGCATACATTGTCGCGCTTTGCCATCACCTCTAATATATCCATCGGGAAATCGGCAGGATACGCATAATGCAGACGAATCCATTCCACCCCTTCAATGTCGGCCATTCTGTCGATCAATTCAGCGAGGGCATGGCGTCCGTAGAGATCGGTGCCGTAAGATGAGAGATCCTGAGCTATGATATTGAATTCCTTCACGCCATCCCCTACGAGTTGGCGGGTCTCCTCCAGAATCTCCTCGATTGGCCGGGAGGTATGGCGCCCGGTGATGATAGGTATGGCGCAGAACGCACAGAAACGATTGCATCCTTCCGAAATCTTAAGGTAGGCGCTATGGGGTGGGGTGGTAATAGTGCGTTCCCAGCTTTTGGGCTTCTCTTTAGAAACCTTTCGGTCGGGAAGCTCGGCAATGAAGTTTTTCCAGTCGAATTTACCATACCAAACGTCAACCTCCGGAATCTCCGATTTGAGCTCATCCATATATCTTTGTGACAGACATCCCATCACGATCAGTTTGCCGATCTCTCCATCGCTTTTCCTCTCGCCCAATTCAAGGATTGTGCTTATCGATTCCTCTTTGGCATCGGCTATGAATCCGCAAGTGTTGACCACTACATATTCTCCGTGGGGGTCGGCGGAGTCATGAGCAACGTCGTAACCTTTTGCGCTTAATTGTTTAATGAGCCGCTCCGAATCTATAAGATTCTTGGAGCAGCCCATTGAAATAATGTCGATATGATTTTTCTTTATCATCAGCGTTATTTAAACTTGAAGGTTGAAATAACTTTTAAGCAGCGAATAATGTTTGCAGCTGCTTATTTTTCGTCAGGCAGGAAGAGTGAACGCACGAATTCTTCGGGCCGGAAGATCTGGAGGTCGTCGATACCCTCACCTATACCTATATATTTTACAGGGATCTTGAACTGGTCGCTTATGCCGATCACGACGCCACCCTTGGCCGTGCCGTCGAGTTTGGTGACAGCAAGTGCATTCACCTCGGTAGCGGCCACAAACTGGCGAGCCTGCTCGAATGCGTTCTGACCTGTGGAGCCATCAAGCACAAGAAGAATCTCCTGAGGAGCTGAGGGAACCACTCTCTTCATCACGTTCTTGATCTTGGAAAGCTCATTCATCAGGCCGATTTTATTGTGAAGTCGGCCGGCTGTGTCGATAATCACGACGTCGGCACCTTGAGCTTTGGCGCTTGAAAGGGTGTCGTAAGCTACGGCAGCCGGATCGCTACCCATCTTCTGTTTGATTACAGGCACACCTACACGTTCGCCCCATATGTCGAGTTGTTCGATCGCGGCGGCACGGAATGTGTCGGCAGCTCCGAGCACCACCTTATTGCCGGCCTTCTTGTATTGGGCGGCAAGCTTGCCTATTGTTGTGGTCTTCCCGACACCGTTCACACCCACCACCATTATCACGTAGGGGTCGCCACCTTTCTTAATCTCGAAATCTTCAAGAACCTCAGTGTCTTCCGGGCGCGCGAGAAGGTCTGTGATCTCTTCGCAGAGAAGATTGTTCAGCTCATCGGTGCCGAAGTATTTGTCGCGGGCCACGCGATCCTGGATACGCTCTATGATTTTCAGAGTGGTGTCGACGCCCACATCGCTTGTGATGAAGGCCTCCTCAAGATTGTCGAGCACATCATCGTCTACCTTGCTCTTTCCGGCAACGGCACGCGTAATCTTACTCCACACACCCTCTTTTGTCTTCTGAAGGCCGGTGTCGAGCTTCTCTTTCTTCTCTTTGGAAAACAGTTTCTTAAAGAATCCCATATAATCAATTAAATAAATTATGCAAAATTAATGAATTTTGAGGAGATTACCAAATGATTAGCCTGCATAAAGTGTGCCAAAGATGAGATTTCTATTCTCGACTGACAAGTGCTTCAAAGAACCATTCAACCTGATGCTTGAGATGTCAGGCACGCTCAACTATATCTAACAGGAGGGTGTGGGCATGCACACTTCTCATGACAAAATAAGGGAATCGCGATATATTTTAGAGAGCGGAAGTATATGGCCTCCGGTTGTGACGATCTTATTGTAGTCTATCTTTTTTATCATACGACGATTGATGGCATATGATTTATGAATCTGAACTATTCCTTTATGCGCCAAGGATGAGAGAAGGGCCTTGAATGTCGATCTCGTTACAATTTTATCGGTAATAGTGACTACCATCACATAGTTTTCCATTGATTCAAGATATACTATATCCGGTATATATATCCTATGCAGAATCTTATCGGCCCTGAGGAAGATGAAATCACTGTCTGCATTCTCTTTCCGGTAATATAAGAATACCGAGGCTTTATCAACCGACTGAAGAAAACGGGAATAGGAGACTGGTTTAAGAAGATAGTCACATACATTCAATTCAAAACCTTTCAAGGCATACTGCTCGAAAGCCGAAACAATGATTACAGCCGAAGTGATCGTGTTTGATGCAATGAAGTCCAAACCAGACACTTCAGGCATTCGGATATCCATGAATATTATGTCGGGAGATGTATTGTCGCGTAGATAGGCATTCAATGTCGTGGTATCCTTAAATTCTCCTACACAGACGAGTGTTGGTGTCCTGTTGATATAGCTTCTCAGTCCATATCGGGCTGTCTGTTCGTCATCAACGATTGCAGCTGTAAGTATCGGTTGGTTCATTGTAGTTTCAGTTTCAAATAAGATTTAAATAAACCTTCGTTTCCCTCTAACTTTAGTTCATATCTACCGGCATATAGTATTTCGAGCCTCTTCTTAAAATTTGCCAGTCCCAGGCCTGAAGCGTCTACCGGCGTTGAAACGCGCTTAGTCACGGAATTCTCTACTGATAATTCCAGTGTCTCCCCTTCTACCGAAAGATTCAGCTCAATCCATCTTGGATTGCCCCCGGAATGCTTCACGGCATTCTCTACCATAGGAAGAAGAAGATGTGGATGTATCTCATTGAGATTATTTACCACATTTATATGTGAGATAATATCTATTGATTCTCCAAATCTTATCCTGCAAAGTTCGAGAAAACTGTTAAGTGCAGAGATTTCCCTATCGATACACACCGGTCCATTGCCTTCATAAAGCTGTGTCCGAATAAGGTTAGACAGGTGCTCTACGGTATTTCTTGCTGTTGTATTTGTTTCGTCAATGGTGAAATAAATGGTATTCAGCATATTGAAAAGAAAATGCGGATGAAACTGAGCCCGCAACAGCTTCAGTTCGATTTCCGTCCGCGCTGCCCGTGCCTCCTGCTCTCTAAGTCTTGATTCTAAATATAGTTTATTGAGGAACCGGCTTTTCAGAGTAAGATACATCCAAATGGAAGTCAACGCTGTGATGACTATGGGAATTACCAGATCAGGCAGCTCCGAAGCAAGCGGAACGTCATGCGATATACCCATGACTCCAACACACAAGAATACCGGCATGAGTATCACCACTGTGTATTCAGGTATCATACCAATATTTCGGCGTATCGTCAAAACCATCCACTTACATGCAAGGTGGTAGCACACGATACTTCCGGCAATCACGCCTAAGAGTTCAGTAGCTATGAATTGCCATGAATGTCTGATATAGTGTGCTTCCGAAGGCAGATCATTTGCCAGCCGGATCAACAGAAACATTATGGCCGCATATAAAAGCGGTGTCATTAAGGATTTCTTCATTCTCTACAAATTTACACGATTAAGTTCATCGATACAAACTTTCCGGTCTTTTTTTTCTGATTTTCCAATGCCTTCGTTTATCCGCCATGATAAGGATATTCCGATCTTTCTCATATCCTCAAATTCCTTTTCATAGAGGATTGCTTTACGCCCGGCCAATAGAATCGAGGAATTGAAATGATTAGTATTGAATAGATCCTTTACATAAAGCGATAAAGAGACTCTCCCGGCCAGAAAGTTTTTTTTCAGGCCTAAATAGGTATTCCAAACGTGTGAGGTTCGAGCCTGTCCGAAAGTCATACCCCCTCTGTACGATAAGTCAGCCTCTGCTATAATATCATATGGCATATGAAATATGCTTTTCAGATCGATTATCGGCGTCCATCTTACATTGGAGTTTAATCCGGTATCTTTGTCAAAGCGATAGGAAGAGTAAATGATGTTGGCCGTAGCTGAAGTCGTCCACCAGGTTGTGAGATTAAGACCGCTGCATGTAGTGGATAACAGCAACTGAAGATGGGAAGGTATGTTTTCAGGAGTAACGTAAACTATACGGTCGGTCAGTTCGCGATAATATTTCACAATTTCTCTTGATACAAGCTCACCGTTGGCCATTATGCGCCAATGTACGTTGTCGCTCCATGTCAAGGTCAGGGAATGTAGTGATGCTTCCTTAAGGTTGATGTTTCCTCCAACATGTGTGATGTCGTCAAAGAGATGAATAAAGGGATCAAGATCGGCAAAACGTGGTCGGATAACTTTATTCGCATATGCAAGCATCCAAGACCCAAATCCCGTAGGGGTAATCATCAATGACATTGACGGATATATATGGAGATACTTTCTGTTGCCATCCCTACTTTCTGAACTCTCGTTGCCTGTGAAATATGTCGAGAGATTGTTTTGCTCACCTCTGAGGCCTATGGAAGCGCTGAACAGATCATATTCGCATTTCCCTTCTGCATATATGGCATTGACGTTCTCATCGTATCCGAAAGAGGAATTAAGATTATCTGTTATCGGCTTGGTTTCGGAGTTAGCGTGAGAGTCGGTATAAATTCCTTTACTCCTCATATTGACATAGGATATTCTGGTTCCGGCGGAAATAGACCAATGACGCGAAAGGTGTCTGTTGAAGTCAAAACTACCTACTATCCCATAAGTAGTGCCATCCATACTTCCATCTATTGACAATCCGGAATTGTCTTCCATTAACTGGCTTTCCCATGAACTATACCTGAAGAAATCACAAGAGGCTCTCCATTCGCTTCCATTGGATGATTTTCTATGGCAATATAATTCTCCAAATAGATTGTCAGTGAGAAACGAAGCATTATTATCTGTTATGCAGGGTTCTTCTTTAAATGGAATAAATGTTGTCATCACAGCCGGTTCCTTACGCCTGAAATAATTGTAGACAAGTGATGTGCCAATTGTTTGACCGGATGAAAACCTATAGTCGTAAGACATGGACAGTTGATTAGAAGAATCGGTGCGTTTCCGATTATAGAATTGATACAACCGTTCATCGTGTTCAGGATATGGCCTGTCTGTCATAAGTTCGGAAGGATTATGTGCGGAATAACGGGAATAATTGGCTGACAGAGTATGTTTGTTTCTGCTGTATTCTCCGAAGACTGAGGTATATAACTGTCTGGCTCTTCCTGACTGAGCGTCGACAATCGCACCCAATGCATAACTATCGGCTTTTTTCCTACGCTTTATGATGTTCAAGACAGTCACAGGTTCTTCTCCGTCAGTCTTTGCTCCGGAATACTCTATGATTTCCATCGCTTCAACATCCACCGCCGGAAGCGACTTAAGATAGTTGATTAGGATATCTCCGCTTAAGATGGTCTTTCTGCCGTCGATATTTACTGAAAGACTCCGGACTCCGTAAATTCTTAGGTTGCCATCTGATTTAATCGTTATTCCCGGAAGCAAACATATCGCTTCATAAACACTTCCTTGGCTTCCCGCCAACATTTCGGATGGACGAAATACGATTTTATCCGCCTTCAATGAGGTGGCAGGATGCTTGGCCATTATTGTGATTTCTTTCAGATTCGAATACAGGATGGAATCACATGATTGCATTGTGACTGAATCGGTATAAACGGCAAACTGGGCAGCGGCCACCAAGTAGCAAACAAGAGTTGCAAAAAGTAGATGTAGACGGTAATACATAATTAAGATATTGAATTTCCGGTGAAATTAACATCTTAAGATTAAGAATAGAAAAAATTGTGACGACTGAACCCTCTTCTGTGACGAAGCGGCAATCAGGTAGAAGCTATTCCTTCCAATAATGGTGTGTGCAACCACACTTGGCACTGACCATGCCACGGCACTCACACAGAGCCTTCCGATAGTTTCTACAAGCCTCCTTATTGGGGAAGTGTCTATTGAATTCTATCACTTTCCTATTTAAAATAAATCCAATATTTCACTTTTGAATGAAATACTTGTTGTGACGCTGCGTTATATTATAAAAAGAAGATAAGATTATGAGTGAAGTAGAACTAATTTTGTTGGAAGAGGGCAATCAATGCACTCTCTATTCCATTCAATTTACCTCAGAAGATACCTCAGAGTATGAACGTTTCTATAATAAATTCATAGAAGATGCAAAACTTAACAGAGATCTTCTACGTATCGTTCAGATACTTGGGAAAATTGCTGACGAAGGTGCGCTTGAGCGCCGATTCCGACCCGAAGGTAGTATGAAAGATTCGGTGGTGGCTCTACCGGTAATTTCTTCAAAATTGCGATTATATTGCCTGCGTCTGTCCAATGGTATTCTTATTCTTGGAAACGGAGGAGTGAAAAAATCGCGTACATACGAAGAAGATGATTCGTTACGAGGATACGTACTTAATCTTCAAAAGTTTGAAGAGTTGCTAAAGGAAGGTCAGAAAAATGGTTCTGTAATTATCACAGAGAGAATAATTGAAACCGACAACACTTTTGAGTTATGAAAGAAGCAAAAAATGCATATCGTAAAATGATTGCATCTGTTCCGGCTGATATCAAGGCGGAGATAGATTTGTCATTCGCTGTTTCAGATCGCATATACGCGCTGATGCATGAACGAGGTCTTTCAAAAAAACAGTTTGCCGACGCTCTTGGTCGTCGTCCGAGTGAAATTACAAAGTGGTTGAGCGGTCAGCACAACTTTACGCTCTCAACTCTGGCGATGCTGTCAACGTTCTTTGGTAGGCCAATTATTACTGTAGGATAGCATAAAAAGTATAATAAACTGAAAAAATGGGATGTCAAAGATTTCTGTTTCTTTGACATCCCATTTTCAGTTTTTTAAGCTATGTTCCGGATAACGACTAATCGTTCGTTGCTGCTTGCTTACTGCTTGATTGAGTCATTGGTAGGGACTGAGTCGGAAGCGGCAGGTATTGATAAGGCTGCGTCAGTGGAGAGCTCCATGAGCTTATCCGTCAATATTTCAGATTTGTCGAGGAGCTTCTGGGCATTATTCTGAGCCTTTTCCGCCTTATGTTGTGCTTTCTCGGCATGACGGTTATATTTCTCAGCCATTTTGCGATATTTTGAAGCTTGCTTTTCAGATGAGGCCTGTTCTATTTTCTGCGACATCTCCTCAGCCTGCTGGAGCCATTGATCAGCCTGCTCCTGAAAGCTTTCTGCCTGTTTTTGCAGATCTTCAGCCTGACTGTTGATACTCTCTATCTTTGTCTGAATCATCTCTGCTGAAAGATTGGAAATTTGGATTTTGAAAGCTTCATTTTCATCTACAACATCAAAATCACCATTACGTCTTCTCTCCTCCCATTGCTGGTTGCGGTAAAGTTCCTGACTACCTACGGTGGATACCACCATGCCTGTGGCCACTCCTGCAAGGAGGAAGCCGACACACCATATGATTTTCACAAGAAGACTTGTCTGCCTTGACAGATTATCGGAGTTCAAGCCTTTGCGGATAAGGGCTAAAAGTGGGATACCGATTGTAAGAATCCAGCCAATTCCGCAGAGCACTCCCCAGAAAACCAGTTTGCTTACAAAGGGATCGTTCATTTCCGGATTATCGAAAGGCATTCCGGTGCCGAAGAGGAGAGCACTTCCCCAGGCTATCAGGAACACAACTGCGCCGATTAGTCCGAGTCCGAGACCGAAAAGAATAGGTATTCCGATTATCAGACCAATGATAATGAAGGCTTTCCCGAGCCACCCCACGCCGGTGGTCATGACCTTGGCAATATCCGGAGCTGATGATATCTGTTGGTTAGCCGGGGTTCCCTGATCCTCCTTGAAGCTGTCGGTTACAGTCTTACCTATGTTTTCCATGGTGGGTTGCTCGCCCATCATCTGCATTCGCTGCAGAGGGGTGCGAGCTTCCGGCACCACGATCCAGAGCACAAGATAAACAATGGCCATTGTTGCATATGACACGATCGTAAGAGCCACGATGAGGAGGCGCACCCAGGTCACATCCCAGCCCAGATACCATGCTATGCCTGAGCAAACTCCTCCGAGCATAGCATTCTGTGGATCACGGTATAGGCGTTTCACGGTGTAGGGGGGATTGGGGATGTAGGGTGGGGGAGTCTCATTCTCAGTGTCAACGTTGATGGTTTCTGTGTCGCCGTTTTCGTTTTGGATAGTGATTGTCTCATCATCTACAAACTCCTCGGGCTTCCCCACGCGGGCTATCACCTGCTCCACGTCGGCGAGAGTGATGATGGCGCTTCCATCTTCGCTCGACTGAAGAAGGAGCTCGGCGATGCGTGATTCGATATCGTTGATAAGTTCGGCAGAGCCATCTACCTTGCGGAAGGCATGCTCGATTGTCTTGAGGTAGTCGTTGAGCAGGGCGTAGGCATCTTCATCGATTGTGAAGGGGTAGCCTACGATATTTATGTTGAAAGTCTTTTTCATGTTAAGTGCTTTTGAATGGGAATGTGTGTGATTTGTTGGTTTGGTAATGAGAAATTCAAGATTTATCAAGAGAGATTGAGGAATCTGCTATAAAGACTTCCTCATCTGTTATCGGTCCCGGTTCGGGTGGCATGTTGCGGAAATGGTTTACATTTTCTACAATTTCATCCCAGGCTTCCGACATCTCCTGCAGAGTCTCTTTTCCGGTTTCAGTGATGAAATAATACTTACGTGGAGGTCCCTTGGGACTTTCCTCCCATTCGTAGCTGAGTTTGCCCTCTTTTCGCAAGCGGTTGAGAAGGGTGTAGAGTGTGCCTTCCACCACTATCAGGTTGGCCTCACTGAGACCATTGATTATGTCGGATGGATACGCCCTCTGACGGTTGAGCAGGAGCAATACACAATATTCGAGTATCCCTTTCCTCATTTGTGAGCGGATATTGGAATCCGTTTTGTCAGTTTTCTTTTCAGTCATAATATTTCGTTTAGTTGATTACATGGATGATTGTCCGGCTACGGAACTCTGGTCGTCATTCTCAATCTGACGGGCTGTCTTCTTTACATCGGAATTCAGAGAGCCGATGTTCCAGGAGAGAGAGACGCCAACGTTCCAGCTCTTGTTGTAGAACGCAAATCGATTTATCATATTTTCCGTAGCGGTGTGGGATCGGTTTGTAGTTTGGCTTTGAAGGAATTGGTGCGCAGTCAGTGTGACAGTGAGAGCATCCTTTTTCAAGAATCCGCGACTGATGCCCAGACCGTAATAATACCATCCGTCTTGCCATCCTTGAAGGTTATATGTGCGGGTTGATTGGCCGCCATATACATTAAGCCGGAATTTAGATGGGAGGGTAAGATTTGCGTTGGCTCCATAGTTGAGGGTCCATCCTGAGTTACTGAGATTCATGCTTTCCAACGACACAGACTGCCGTGTGAGTCGGGCATTGACGGAGAATTGCAAAATGTTTAACGGGGTGCAGTTGAGAAATCCGAAGAAAGCGAAATCGCGTCGATGTCCGATATTTGCATATGAGGAATAGTTTATGCCATCCTTGTAATAAGTGAATGGAGAAATGGCGTTATCCACCAGGGTCAGATCAAGGCCAACATTTCCACCGATTAGGCGTCCATAATTGGAGTAGGTGAGCGTCAGCTTGTTGGCTCTTTCCGATTCGAGGTCGGGATTACCCTTTTCTGCCACGTCAGGAATAAGTATCAGCTCATAGGGGTTCACCTGCCGCAGGGATGGACGCGAGATCCTCATCTGATATGCCAACCGTAGGTTAGAGGCTTCTGTAAAACTATAGGCCAATGCCGCGTTGGGCACAAGATCGTTCATGTGGTTGAAGAAATCAGGCTCTTCTCCTGCTTTGAAGTCAATACCCATGCCGGTGTGCTCATATCTGAGCCCGGCCGTCGTTGAGAGTTTACCGAAGCGTCCGTTGTAAGCGAGGTAAGCAGCATATATATCCTGCTTCTGCATAATGTCTGAGAGATCAGACGGTTCCCCTTCGGAGCCGGGTGCCCACAAAGTGTAAGCCACATCCGGATTTCTTCGGAAAATGAGTTTTGCTCCGGCATCAAGGGTGTGGTAGCCTGAGCCGAGAGGCTTCACGAAGTCAAGCTGTATAGTGTGTTCATTATTGTTGCCCTTGTCAGAGGTAAATTCATATGGGGCCACAATCTGCTCACCCTCAGCCTCCTTTTGCGAGAGCTCCGCTTCAAGAGATCTGTAGCCGTGATTGAAGAGATAGGAGAGGATAAGCTTGGTGCCCTCAGTGTCGAAAGAGTGCTGCCATGACACTCCGGCGTTGAGTGAAGTCTCCGTAAGGTTGCCTTGAAGACTTCTCATTGAGGAGCCCACAAATTGATGTTGTGCATTATGGGCCTCGAAATAGCTGTAGCCCCCCTTTTTCAGTTTGCCATTCATAGAGGAGACATTGGCATTTAGTGTAAAAAGGTCAGCGTCAGAAAGATCGTAGGAGATATTCAGTCCACCCCCTATGTAATCCCATCCAACTTTCTGCTGAAGCTTATTATACTGATATCGGACAGCTTCGGATGATAGGTTTTCCACATTATTTTCGTTCCAGTTTGTCTGTGGGAAGATGCTGCCGTTGGCGTAATTTATGTTGGCACTCATGGAAAGCCTTCCATGTTTCATCCGTCCGTATGCGGAGACACCGGATTGTTGCTTGGTGAAACTTGCGTTGAATGAAGCTGAATATCCGTCGGTAGTGTTGCGTGAGATGGTCACGAGATTAAGTATCCCGGCTGTGCCTTCGGCATCGTATTTTGCACCCGGTTCAGTTATCACCTCCACTTTCATGACAGCCTCGGCCGGCATCGCTTTGAAAAGATCCTTGTAGTTGGCCGATATTGAGGGGTCTTCCTTGCCATTAACATATATTTTGAAGTTGTCCTGTCCGTTTATCCGGATATTTCCTTCCCCGTCTACAGTGACCATGGGCACCTTACGGAGGGCATCGCTCAATGTCAGACCCTTGGAAGAGATATCCTCCTTAAGATCATAAGATAGCTTGGCGCCGTCGCTTTTGATAATCGGACGCGTTGCCACAACCTCCAGATCATCAAGTTCTATGGATAGGGGGATTGTGTCGGTAGAGGTTTCGGTCTTCTTTCTTTGCGGCTGCTGAGTCCCGGTCAACGTGGTCGTCGGTTCCTCAAGAGAGGCTCCGGCGCCCATGGCCGGGAGTAAGAGGAGAAGAGACAATATGTAGGTGTGTGCTTTCATCGGTTGATGTGTTGTGGTTTTTGTGTGTGTTTAGTTCGATAGTTTACCCGGGGTTTTATTTTGATACTGCAAAGTTATAATAAAATTTAGTACTATGCAATACATAGTACCTAAAAATTTTAAGAAATAATTATATTTTAATAGTGGCTAAAGCAAAGTAGCTTGTTATGACGACTCGGATGTCTGTTTTACTTGAATTATAGTTTTTCTCTGAAAGGCAACTTTATAGCCTCATCAAATAGAATCCGTCAGTGCCTGAAGAGCGACTTATTATATATAGGATGGGAATTTGGAATTTTTTTTGTAATTTTGTGCTGACAATTCGCGAAAGATGAAAAATATAAGAAATTTCTGTATAATAGCTCATATTGACCACGGTAAGTCTACTCTTGCCGACCGTCTGCTTGAGCGCACGAATACCGTGACCGGGAAGGATATGGAGGCCCAGGTGCTCGATGATATGGATCTGGAGCGCGAAAGGGGTATCACCATCAAGAGTCATGCCATTCAGATGGACTATGAACTCAATGGTGAGAAGTATGTGCTCAATCTTATTGACACTCCGGGGCATGTGGACTTCTCTTATGAGGTGTCTCGCTCGATAGCTGCCTGCGAGGGTGCCCTCCTTATAGTCGATGCCTCTCAGGGCATACAGGCACAGACCATCTCGAATCTGTATATGGCCATCGACAATGATCTTGAGATTATACCGGTGATAAATAAATGTGATCTTGACAGTGCCAAGCCTGATGAGGTGGAGGATCAGATAGTTGATCTGCTCGGTTGCGACCGTGAAGACATTATACGGGCCAGTGGTAAGACCGGCATGGGTATCGATGAGGTGCTGAAGGCGATTGTAGAGCGTATCCCGGCTCCGGAAGGTGATCCGGAGGCTCCGTTGCAGGCCCTTATCTTTGACTCCGTGTTTAATCCTTTCCGTGGAATCATTGCATATTTCAAGATTGTGAACGGCACGATCAAGAAGGATGATTTCGTGAAGTTTGTGTCTACCGGCAAGGAATATCATGCTGATGAGGTGGGAGTGCTCAAACTTGAGATGGCCCCGCGAAAAGAACTTTCGGCCGGAAATGTCGGCTATATCATATCGGGCATCAAGACTTCGAAAGAGGTAAAAGTGGGCGACACGATCACCCATGTCAACAGGCCATGCGAAAAGGCCATTGCCGGATTTGAGGAGGTTAAGCCTATGGTGTTTGCCGGTGTTTATCCTATAGAGACCGAAGATTTCGAGAATCTCCGCGCCTCTTTGGAAAAGCTTCAGCTCAACGATGCCTCCCTTACGTTCCAGCCGGAGTCGTCGGCTGCCCTCGGATTCGGTTTCCGTTGCGGATTCCTCGGATTGCTCCATATGGAGATTATTCAGGAGCGCCTCGGCCGTGAATTCGATATGGATGTGATCACCACCGTGCCCAACGTGTCGTATAAGGTTTACGACAAGAAGGGGAACGTTACGGAGGTACACAATCCCTCCGGTTTGCCGGAAGCCACGCTCATCGATCATATAGAGGAGCCGTATATCCGCGCCACCATCATCACTCAGGCTGACTACATCGGCCCTATCATGACGCTCTGTCTTGGCAAACGTGGCGAATTGGTGAAGCAGGAGTATATATCGGGCAATCGTATGGAGATTACGTTCGACATGCCGCTTGGTGAAATCGTGATAGATTTCTACGATAAATTGAAATCGATCTCCAAGGGTTATGCTTCGTTTGACTATCATCTGCATGATTTCAGAGAGTCGAAGCTCGTGAAGCTCGATATTCTTCTCAATGGCGAGAGTGTGGACGCCCTCTCCACTCTTACACATGCCGACAATGCCGTGAGATTCGGACGCCGTATGTGTGAGAAATTGAAGGAACTTATCCCACGTCAGCAGTTTGATATTGCAATCCAGGCTGCCATCGGGGCTAAGATCATTGCGCGCGAGACCATAAAGGCTGTGCGCAAGGATGTCACCGCCAAATGCTACGGTGGTGATATCTCGCGTAAGCGTAAGCTTCTGGAGAAGCAGAAAGCCGGCAAGAAGAGAATGAAGCAGATAGGTTCCGTCGAGGTGCCTCAGAAAGCATTTTTGGCTGTGCTTAAACTTGATTAAGATAATAATTGTTAATATAATGATTAGAGACCGGCGATTGAGAGATGTTCTAATCGCCGGTCTTTATTTGTAGAAAGTATATAACCCAATTTAATACACACCACTATGAATATTGGCGACAAGATGCCCGATCTTCTCGGGAAAGACAGCAACGGCAAGGAGGTAAGACTTTCCGATTACCCCGGTAAGAAATTCATTATATATTTCTATCCGAAAGACAATACACCCGGTTGCACGATGGAAGCTGTGAGCTTTCGCGACAACTACGATACATTCCTTCAGATGGGTTATCAGGTGATTGGAGTGAGCAAGGATTCCGAGGCAAGTCATCAGAAATTTGCGGAGAAACAGAATCTCCCTTTCCCGCTTGTGGCCGATACGGAGACCACTCTCTGCCAGCTTGCCGGAGTTTGGCAGAAAAAGAAGATGGCCGGACGTGAGTATATGGGTATAGTACGCACCACTTTTGTGTGCGACAACGATGGCACTGTCACTGATAAGATTGAAAAGGTAAAGACCAAGACAGCTTCCGACCAGCTGTTTGAACTTCTCGACGGTCGCGGAGCGATTAATCCTGCCCCCTGACGTTGAAGACCTTATAAAACTGCACTTCTATTCCCGCAGATAAAATTTAAGCAGACACTTCCAACTTATTTAAAGCGGTGATGTGCCTTGGCATATCACCGCTATTTTTTAATCTCCTTATACTATGGCACAAGTTTTTTACACAGCGAGGAAAACTATAAAGAATCTCACTAACGGTGGCAACGTGCTCTTGGTGGCTACAGCCTTGGCTCTGATTGTGGTGAATCTCCCTTTCCTCCACGATTTCTACAACTCATTATGGACCCATGAGCTGGCACTTCAGGTGGGAAAGTTTAATCTGTTCAGTCATCATGGCCATCCCATGAGCATCATGGCCTTTATCAATGATGCCCTCATGGCAGTATTCTTCTTTTCCGTGGGTCTTGAGATTAAGAGAGAGGTTCTTGTAGGAGAGCTTTCCTCTTTCCGGAAGGCCTTGTTGCCGATAGTGGCCGCTATCGGCGGTATGGTGGTGCCTGTCGGCCTTTTCTTTTTGATGGGTCATGGCTCCGATTACATTGGCGGAGCGGCCATACCTATGGCCACCGACATAGCATTCTCACTCGGTGTGCTGGCCATGCTCGGCAACCGTGTGCCTATCTCGCTTAAAATATTTCTGACCACATTGGCGGTGGTTGACGATATAGGCGGAATCCTTGTGATCGCCATATTCTATAGTTCTCACATCAGCTATGAGTTGCTCTTTATTGCGGCTCTTCTGTTAGGCATATTGGTGCTCGGTGGCAGATTAGGCATCCAAAGCAAAGTGTTTTATCTTGGCATCGGAGCTTTCATATGGTTCCTGTTCCTCAATGCCGGCATTCATCCCACTATTGCCGGAGTCTTGATTGCATTCTGTGTGCCGGCCACCCCGGTCTATGCCCCCAAGAAGTATATAAAGACAATCCGTAAGAATATTGGATTTTTCGCAAGCGAGGATGATGAGAAACTTACGGAGAAGACAATCCTCACTCATCAGCAGCTCAACTGGCTTAAGGAGATAGAGTCAGCATCGGATAAGGTGATTTCACCGCTTCAAGATATGGAAGACTCGCTGCATCCGATTGTCAATTATATTATAGTGCCTTTGTTTGCTTTTGCCAATGCCGGTATATTCTTTGGAGATCTTCAGTTGAGTGCTTTGTTTCATGGAGTCGCCCCTGCCATCATCATAGGGCTCGTGGCAGGCAAATTCTTGGGAATTTTCCTCTTTTCATGGTTGTGCATAAAATTAAATTGGGCTCCGATGCCCGACGGATGCAATTGGAAGCAACTTGCAGCCGTTAGTATGTTGGGCGGTATCGGTTTCACCGTATCTCTCTTCATAGCCAATCTCTCGTTCGGCACCGGCGATCCCTATCTGTCGCAAATACTCAACAACGCAAAATTGGGCATCCTTGTGGGTTCTTTCCTCGCCGGTTTCCTCGGATGGCTTTTCCTTTACCTCACCTTGCCGAAGAATCCGGCAGAGAGTGAACCGAAAGAGGAAATTGAGTAAAACGCAATTCAAACTAACCAAAAGAGATGATAGATTATCTAATCCAATTGGATACAAGTGTGTTTCTATGGCTTAATTCACAACACAACCTTTTCTGGGATGTGGTTATGAAGATGGCCAGTGGAAAAATCATATGGGCCGGGATGTATCTGGCCTTGGCATTTGCATTATGGAGAGCTTACGGCTGGCGTGCGGCTTTGGCCGGTGTGATAGGCGCGGCTCTCTGTGTGTTAGTGGCCGACCAATTCACGGCCTCACTCTTGCGACCTTATTTCGCCAGACTACGTCCGGCTAACATTCAGAATCCGATCTCACCGTTAGTGCATATCGTCGATGGTTATAGGGCGGGACGCTATGGTTTTCCGTCGAGCCACGCATCCAACACGTTTGCTATCGCCACGTTTATGTCGCTGATAGTCCGACGGAAGAGGTTTACGGTGATCCTGTTTTTATGGGCGCTCCTGAATTGCTATTCCCGTATTTATCTTGGAGTGCATTATACAGGGGACATCCTCACCGGCCTCACTATCGGTGCAATCGTGGGATGGCTGATATATCTCCTTTTCCGTTGGAGCTGTCGCAGGTTAGGGATATATCAGGATATAGAGCGGGGCGATTCATGGATTAACGCTCAAATAGGGAAGTGGCATTTCAGGTTCAGACCTATAGACGTGCCGATCACCATTGAGATTATTACCATATTGGCAATGTTTACTACGGCTGCCGCGATATTTTTCTAAGCAAATAAATGAATGGTATGGAAGATAATATGAAAGTTATGGAGTCGGAAACTCCGGTTCTCAATGAGCATAATAAGAAGGAATACCCTCCGATGCACACGGCGGAGCATCTGCTGAACGGGGAGATGGCCCGCCGATATGGCCACGGACGAGCCTTCAGCTCCCATATAGAGCGAAAGAAATCAAAACTCGATTATCATCTGCCACAGGCTTTATCGCCTGAGGAAATAAAGAGTCTTGAGGATTATATCAACTCTGTAGTAGATGCGGATGTGGATGTAAGTGTCGAGTTTATTCCGAAGGAGGATGCAGCATCTCGATTTGATATGGAGCGACTGCCGGAGGATGCCTCAGAGACGGTAAGAATTGTCAAAATAGGGGATTATGATGAGTGCTTGTGTATTGGCGATCATGTGAAGCGCACTTCGGAGATTGGCCGTTTCCGCATCACCAGCACACGTTATGCCGATGGAGTGCAGCGTATAGTCTTCAAACTCGACTGATATCCAACTCGGACGTTATCAAACTCGGACGTTATCATAGTTATAGTTAAGGAGCAATGGTGTTTGGCATATTACACCATTGCTCCTCAGCTTTTATATCATCAATATCGTAAGTTGCAGTTTATCTGTTCAGGCGTAGGAATGGAGTCCGCTAAGTAGATAGTTGGCGCCAAAATATGTGAAGATCACCGAGAGTATGGCGAAAAGGATGTAGAGGTTGAATACTCTCTCTTTTCGGAAAAGGGAGAGTCTGCGGTCTCCCCAATGCACAGGAAGAGCATAGATCAGCCACATTACCAATGCACATGTCTCCTTTGGATCCCAACCCCAGTAGCGACCCCAGGTCTGATTTGCCCAGACAGCCCCTATGAATATTCCCGCTCCTAACAGACACACGGCAGGAGTAAGCATGATTCGGTTTAAGAGAGTAAGACGCCCGGAACTCGTTTTATCTTTCACCACAAGAGCGGTGAGGGCAAGTATGGCCATAAGGAAGAAAAGAGCATAAGCCACCATCACCACCATTACATGAACAGAAAGCAAAGGACTTGCCAGCACAGGCATCATAGCTCCGATGCGGGGAGTGCGTCCACCCATCGCCGCCACAAACAATGCCATTGCTGCCACAATCAATAAGCTCCCTTTAAGCGTGAGATTTCTACATAGACACACACCGATCAGCGACACGAGAGCCATAAACATCATTGTCTCCGGTCCGTTGGACAGAGGCACATGACCACTTATCCACCAAAGCACTCCCATGACTACGGATAGACAGACCAACAGTAACCATCCAACCACACTTGTCACTAGTTTTATAATATGCGTATATCTTGCATTTCTGAGTGGAAGTATCAATGCCAGTAAACCGATGCATATTGCTATTATCCCCCCGTAAGCCGGACGAGCCAACTTATTATAATATCTCTCAGCTTCAACTTTGCCACTCGAAGGCAGTGGAGTGCCGAAGGCAAATTCACGTTGCTTCTCTATGAGTGCAGAGATCTCTTCGTCGGCCTGAATATTCTTCCCTTTCAGAAGCAGCTGCTTTATCTTTGGCATTGCTGTCTGCATGAAAGTCCATTGATCAAGACTCATTCCTGATGGTTTCCGTCCGGTCAATGACAACCATTCGATATTTCCCTTGACAGTCAGGTAGGGATATATACGGAATATCTCACCTGTGCCGATCCAGGTGATAAGAGCCTTCCGTTCAGCCAGCTTCTTCTCCTCTTTGGAAACCGGATATGCGGCTACCTCCTCAGTTTCAGGATAATTCTGTAAATAATCGCGTTGCCATCTGTCGTAATAGAAGAGCCAGCCGGAGAGCACCTGCTCCGGTGTGTAGCCTTTATATGACTCTTTGCCGTAGAGTGAGACTGTGATGTCGCGTGCCATGGTCTGGATGGGAGCTATGCGATCGTTCCAATATACAAGAGCCTTTCCGAAGTTTGATGCCAAAGGACGTTGCATCACCGGTAGGTGAGAGTCGGTGGTCGATTGGCCATAGCTGCAAAGTGATATTGAGAGCAGTATGATCGCAGGTATGGATTTGCGATATTTTCTAAGCATCGCGCGCCATGCCGTGTTGGATTGAAAGAAGAAACCTATCATCCCGACACCAAGTAGCAGATATCCGGCATAGGTGATTGCTATGCCCCAGGGGTCGTGACTGACCGATAATGTAGAGCTATCGCTTCCTATTCCTGATTGATAGAAACGCCAACCGCTGAATTCACCCACTTTGTTCATCGACACCGTAATTCTATCTCCATCAATAGAGAGCACACTTCTGAAATCCATAGGGGTGGTTGTAGCCGGATAATAGTCTATCTCAACTTTGTCAAGAGCAACCGAGAACGGCAATTCACCATTACCGGGTCCTGATTCCTTTTCAAAGTGAGACACCGGTGCTCCATCGGTGTGCAATGTGATTTTTCCTTGTATACCACAGAAATGTGTGACAAACGCCCCGGTCAAGATTATGACCAGGGCGATATGGAGTAGTATTGTGAATGGTTGACGTCTCATTCTCAGTTTTTATTCTTATCTTTAGATTGCGTCTACAAATTTGACCACAGCATCGCGGTCTGCTTTGGGAAGCTTTCTGAAAAGCTCGATAGAGTAGCGGGCATCACTTTGTGAAGAAAAGCCGTGCCACATGATAGCCTCCATGGCTGTGCGTGCCCGGCAGTCGTGGAGACGGTCGGCTGTAGCACTTCCTGTAACTTTCTGATGCAGGCCGCGTCCCCAGAGCGGAGTTGTGCGACACCATCCTCCACGGATATCGTTTGTCATGCAGAGTTTATGCTGCACCATATCCGTATAGGGCCATATTTTCTGATAGGGATAGCGTGGAAGCTCGTTCCCTTTGAAAAACGTAGCCGGGTCTACGATATTGTCAGGTCCGGTGGTCCAAGATGGACGGTGGCAGTAATCACATCCTATCTCCGAGAAGATCTCTTTTCCACGGATCACGTCGGGATCGTCAACGTCACGCACGGCCGGTACGGCGAGACCACGGTGCCACACCATCAGATCCGTGTACTCATCATCGCTCATTTCCGGGTCAAGCTCCTTGTCGTTGAGGTAAGCGAAGATTCTCTCCTCCAAGCTGCCTTCCCAATAGGAGGGATGAGCATGGTTAGGGTCGATACGGTTGATGTAATTCTCGAAGCCGGCCTGCACCTCAGGGTCTTTCGAGGAGTAGAGTGCATATGTGCCGGCTGCGTCGAGGTAATGATAGCGGCGGTCGGAACGTGTCACGTTGGTTATGTTCCAGATTGCATTGGCTCCGGCGGCATCCTGAAGAGGACCGCGCGAAAGCGCGTAGGTGAATCGTCTTACATATTTCGTACCGTCGCCCTGAAGAGCGTTTGTGTACATCGCTACCCAATTCCCGGCTGAATAGAAAGCCGGATTGAAGCCATTCACCATAAATCCATCTTGCTCCTCCTTACGGTATTGTGCAAGAATATCCTCCTCTGTGATAGCGTCAAGCAGACCGGTGCCGTAGATTCCGATGGTCGATTCGAGTTTCACGGCATAATCTCCGGGAAGTTCGTAACCCTGATTCACCACATATATGGCGTCTGAGGGCATTGTCACTTCAGGATACTGAAGTTCATATGTCTCGCCATCGGGGAAAGAATTGTTCCATTCATCAACGGCGTTTTTCCATGTCACTTTTATCTTCGATTCATCAAGGGGAGCCTTGAATGGTGCCACGGCATGACCCTGAGGCATGCCTGCGAGCCAGCTTACGTAAGCCTCTGTCGTGGGATCATGCACCACAAGCAGACATCCGTTGCCAATCTCGTTGGTGTTGAAACTCCCTTCCGGAATCCTTGTGCCGTGTCCGTAATTGGGATGGCAGTGTGTACAGGAGGATCGAATATATACCGGTCCGAGTCCGGCTCTGACACCGGTTTGGTTAGCCATGAAGGGCTTCTCAAATAAAGCCTCCCCATTTTTGAACGACTGATATAGTCCCTGACGGTCAATGGCCGGAGCCGGCTGCTCAAACACATTGGTGGTGCTCAGGAATGTGGTGCCCAATTCTCCACCTGCGTAATACCATTCAGGAAGAGAAGTCTCCTCCGGATCAACATCGGTGATCTTCTCCTCAGAACATGACGCGCAGATTAAAGCCACACACGCCATGAGGCTATAGTTAAGTCTGTATGTCGGTTTCATCTTGATTTTCTCTTTTATCAGTTATCCGTGTTTATCAGTAATCCTTGCCGGGGCTATAGAAAAGACCCCGGCAAGGAAAAATAAATATAACAGAGTGAATTATGGTCAACGTCCGGTGACTACGCTCATAGCTTTCTCAAGTGCATCAACAAGGTCGGAGCCGGCAGCTTTCATAGCGGCCTCGCTCACTGCTCCGGTCGCGCTTTTCGCGAAAGGCTCCGGAATTTTACCGATGGCCTCTATTGCGTTGTCAATTGCATTGCGAACCTCCTCATCTGCCGATGCGTTTACGCTCTTTACATAATCGCTCACCGATTTATCGCCTGAGCGACTTCCGAGGTAAGCATTGCGGACAGATTTGATATTGTCTACGAAATCCTCGATAGAGTTGAGAGAATAAGGAGATTCTATATAGTTCTTGTCTTCAAGAGATGAACCCATGTGGGGACGTCCGATCTTGGTGTTGCCAACTTCATCAGCGATGTCGATACATCCCTGAATAATCTCCTCGGCAGCT
Source organism: uncultured Sangeribacter sp. (assembly GCA_964513775.1). Taxonomy (GTDB): domain Bacteria; phylum Bacteroidota; class Bacteroidia; order Bacteroidales; family Muribaculaceae; genus Lepagella. Next base: position 31,518 of record CAZEOI010000027.1, read on the forward strand.
TCCTGATAGGTCTTGAAGCGTGAACCGGCTTGGCCTGCATTCATCATCTCCCACCCATAGTTCTCATTATAGTCGAGTTCGGCATCCTCAAGAATCTCCTGCTTTTCAGCCGACACGTTGTCTGTGCCGCTCCAGCAAGCCTCAAGACACACGCACTGCTGGCAGAGGTCGTCGGCAACAGCCACAAGATATTCCATCTCTTCAGGAGTGTAATCGGCAGAGTGAACCATTGATGTGTTCTCATCCTCACTAAGTTGGAAAAGCATATATTCCACTGCATGGAATCCTATAAGACCGTAGCCGCCGTTATTGTCGAGAGTCCAGCGGTTGCCGTTGCGGATCTGTGTGAGAAGATTCTCCATGGCCGCTTTGTCAAGAGGCCATGAGTCGATATGAGGATCAATGTTATGGTTTGCCGCCGGACCGAAAAGGAACGCTTCGCTTAGCTCCCAGTTCTTGCGTGCGAGTTTCCAAGCCTCTCCGGCAGCTTTGATATCAGCCTCAGCGAGAGTGCCGGCTTCGTGCTTCTCCTGCATGGTGTGGCAGAGGTCACACATCTTTATCGCCGCATCAGCCATTGCTTCATACGTGGGGCGGACTGTGTGAGAGATGTAATCCTCGGTGGCGGCTTTGAGCACGAGTTCCTTAGCCGAGAGATCGTTTTTATTGTCCGGATCGTCGGAGTTGCTGTCGCAGGCGGTGAAGGGAAGTGCGAGCAGCGACACAAAAAGAAGTTTAGAAAGTTTCATTGGTTTATATGTTTTATAGTTGTTGTTATTTGAACCATCCCACATATGCGATGCCGAGATTGATTGAGGGCTCGTTGTTGTATTTTTTGTCAAACATTCTGTAAGTAAAGTCGGCTTTTACGATTATCTGGGGAATCGGAAACCAATTGACACCGGCCGACACAATCTGACGTTTACACCAGGGTAGGGGAGTGCCGCTCTCCATCTTGGCCATCGAGTCGTAATAATCATAGCGCCCGAATACGTAGAATTTCTGATTCTTTTCCGTGAGCGCCGAACTTAGACCGAAGAAATTATATCCTGCTTCAGCTCCGGCCGCCACAGCATCCGAGGCCACTTCCTGGCGTTTGGATGTTGAGTTTTTCGACATGGAGATGTTGAATTTGCTGATGTGGGCAGCATCTCCGAGATGGCCCCAGTCGCCAAATCCACGTACGAGCCAGTTGTATCCTTCATATTTGAAATCAGCAGAGAGAATGGTGACTGTGCCGTGGATACCTTTGTTTTTCTCCGATTCTGTAGGATAGAGAGTATTTCGGAAAGAGTTGCCGACGTAGCCGCTGATGCCCCAACGTAATCCCTTAACGCTGTAATTATCCACACGCCCTGCGAATGCATAGTTGTTGGCTATCTTATATTCAAATGGAGAGGCGGAGCCGTCATGTATCCAAGACTGATTGCCGAAACGTTCGGAGTCAAGTCCGGGTAGAAACATCCCCATATAAGACCATGCTCCGGCACGTCCGCTAAGAGAAACCGACACTTCATGCCATGTGCAGGGCATAATGGTGTTTTCACCCTCCGGACGATAAACCCCGAAGAACTGATTAGGCTCATGATGAGCGTTGGTTGCCCCCACAGGCACCACCTGCATACCGGCTCTGAGTTTCAGTTGAGGCATAAATTCCTTCTGTATGTAGAATTGTTCCAGAGCAACCTCACCCCCTCGTTCTATCTCCTTCTCATATTCTCCGGCTTCCTCCGTCTCGATCTCAACGGCAGACTCCGTTCCGCCATGTTCGAATTCAATTTCAGACGAGAAAGACCATCCTTTTCCAAAATCATATCCTAAATAAATCACTACATGAGGAAGGTCAAAACGGCCGTGGCTTGAGCTGCTGCGATATCTTTCAGGCTCGGAATAACGAAGGTAGCTGTCGCTATAGAAATTGCGCGACATTGCCACTTCTCCATAGCCGCCGACGTGAAGGCGGTTCCACGCTGAGATCTTTTTCTGAATTTCAGCAGTGGTGATTTCCTGTGTAGGGTCTGAACCCTCTTGAGCGCTTGCGCAGAGAGTCGGTATGAGCATTATCTGAGAGAGAATGATGCCGGAGATGATGTTTGGTTTCATGATTCACTTGTTTTTCGACTGCAAAATTACCTCCCTCCTCAGGATGACGCAATACTCAAAAATGAGTAAAATTTGTTAAATAATATATGCTGATAAGTCAGATGGATTAATGATGGGAGTGTTTGTAAGTATTTGGTTTATAATAATATGTACTGGGTAATTAAATTGATGACGATTTTCTTAACTCAATATTGCAATACTTAAATAAAGGTAATCGTTAATAAACAAGCCCATAAAAGTTCCACCATCTTCATTGGAGAGAGTGGCTGTTTACAAATTAATTGGAATCAAAATGAACCGTAACTTAAATAAACCCCTCACCCAAGAATTGTTATCGGAAGAATTGCTATCGGAGAATAAGATGTCGGCGAAAATTTACTATATACCCGGATGCACAAGACGTGAGCCGGGCGGCCAGCCTAATGCTTATGATGAACTGGCATTGTCTCCGATTCAAACCCACTCCAACAACGTAAAGGTAGTGTCGGGAGCTGACAATCTTTCATCATTAGATTTGAACGATACAGATGCGCTTGTCACTTTTTCTACAGGTTTACCGATTGGTGTCAGGACTGCCGATTGTGTGCCGATTCTGTTGTATGCCGAGGATGTGAATGGAATTGCGGCGATACATGCCGGTTGGAAAGGTACGCTTGGAGGGATTGTTGACAATGCTTTGGATATTTTAGAGCAACGAGGTGCCGATCTTACACAAATGAGAGTAGTGTTTGGTCCCTCCATAAGTGAGGCGGTTTATGAAGTTGATGAGGAATTGGCAGGCAAATTCAGCGAAGGCGGGTTAGGAGATTATGTGATATGGCCACAAGGAGACGAAAAAACACTCTTTTGTGAAAACAGAAAATCGAAGCCTCATATAGATCTTCAGGGTGCCAATATGGAGAGATTGTTACGCCGGGGAGTGAAACATGAGAATATTACGCTCACAGGCTATTGCACATTATCCTCTACCGATCATGACGGCACCCCGCTATTCCCCAGCTATCGACGAGACAAGACCTCCGACCGTCTGCTCACCACTATCGAACTCCTTAAAATGAAATGAATTGTATATATGAATACAAATTAATGCAAGAAATCCAATAAATCTGCAATATTGTTTAAATTTATTTCTGAAGAAAATGATGAAGAGGACGCTATGAAATACATAAGATATGATTTTTATGAGTATTGTTCAGACTAATTTGATTTTGCAGACAATGTTAAGCTAAAGTAGATGAGTCAGTATAAAAAATAAGCGATCGATTCACATCGACCGCTTATTTTATTAACATAATACTTTTCAAACTAACCTAACATCATGAAACGATTTAATCGATTGCTATTTCTAATCAATCTTCATTTATTAGAACGATTAAACCAACAAAAGGTTTAATCCATTTGAAATTTTTTTTCAAATTATTTTTCAAAATTTTCTGAGGCAGTAAGTGGCTAAGGAAGTCGTTGTTTAACTTTTTACGGACTTATTGACACTGGATTAACCTTTTACGGATTTATAGATACTGGATTTTCTTCTGAGGTTCCCTTTTATCCGTCTTCAGGCATAATTTCTCTCTCAAATAGGTAATTGGCGCCCTAAACTTCCTCTTTGAGAGAGAATTTGACTCAGAACCCTGCCTAAATAAAGACAAAGAAAAAGTATAAACAACTTTATTTTACAGTTTGACTATCTTTTTATGACCTAAAAACTCTTAAGATTGTTAATATTATTAAAAACTGAAATGCCTCTTCCACTGATGTGCAAGTTACATTCAAGGGCGTACTTTTACATTTAACATTCTTTTTCAATTGAAAAAACAATATGAAAATATCTGACAAGAAAATTGTGGTGCTTGACGGAAACGTGGCCAATAGCCCGGACCTTTCATGGGACGCACTCGATCAACTCGGTCAACTGACTTTTTATGATCGCACTCCCGATGATGAGATAGTAAACAGAGCAAAGGATGCGTTCGCCATATACACGAATAAGGTTGTGATAACGGATGAGATTATGGAGGCTCTCCCCAATCTCAGATTTATAGGAGTGCTGGCTACAGGTTACAACAATGTAGATATTGAGGCGGCTAAACGTCGTGGCATCACTGTATGCAATGTTCCGGCCTATTCCACAGATTCTGTTGCCCAGATGGTATTTGCCCATATCCTTAATATCGTAAACACTGTGAGCGAGTATGCGGAATCCGTCAACAACGGGGGTTGGAGTGACAGTCTCGATTTCAGCTATCGGCTCCGTACATTCGATGAACTTGCCGGCAAGACTATTGGCATTATCGGTATGGGAAATATCGGACGTAAAGTAGCAGATATAGCCAACGCTTTCGGAATGAGAGTGATCACTAATTCTCAAAAGGAATTGCCGGAGAAGGTGGAAAGAGTCTCTCTTCAGCAACTTTTTAAAGAAAGTGACATTATTTCCCTTAATTCTGCGCTCACACCCACTACCCGTAACATCATCAACAAGGATTCCATCTCGTTGATGAAACAGGGTGTGATTATCATAAACACCTCGCGTGGACCGCTGGTGGATGAGGAAGCACTTGCAGAGGGTCTGCGTGGAGGTAAGATTGCAGGAGCGGGGATTGACGTGTTGTGTGAAGAACCACCGCGCAACGGATCTCCTCTCATTAATTGTCCGAATTGTTATGTCACTCCCCATATAGCATGGCAGTCGAGTCAGGCTCGCCGTAGGCTTGTAGACATATCGATAGACAACCTCAAGGCGTTCATTGAGGGTGCGCCCAGGAATGTAGTCATAGCGTAAAAAGAAGAAGAATTTATGTGGTTTGTAGATGTTTTGAGGCATACGCCATCATTGGCGGTTTTTCTCACGATCGGGCTTGGATTTTGGCTCGGTAAATTGAAATTCAAAGGTATAGCTCTCGGCACTGTCACAGCTGTGCTTATTGTAGGTGTACTTGTCGGGCAGATGGATATTGAGGTAGGAGGCCCATTGAAATCCGTTTCGTTCCTCCTCTTCCTATTCTGTATAGGTTATAGTGTCGGGCCGCAGTTCTTCAAGTCGATGAAGGGTGACGGCCTTAAGCAGGTGTTGTTTGCAGTGGTGGTATGTGTGCTCATCTTGGCGGCGTCGTTGGGGGCGGCTTTCATTTTTGATCTTAATCCGGGACAGGCTGTCGGTATGATGGCCGGTGCATCCACGGCATCTCCGGTTGTGGGGGCAGGCGAAGATACAGTCAGTGCGTTGTCTGCATCACCTGAGGCCATCAAGGATATGGTGAATGCCATACCCGTGTGCTATGCCATGACCTATGTGTTTGGCACTTTGGGAGCTGTCTGGCTGTTGGGATATGTCGGACCTGCCATGATGGGTGGTATTGATAAGGTGAAAGCCATGACCAAGGAGCTTGAGAAAACCATGAGCCCATCAGGAGCCGGCGATAATCCTGCTGGTTTCAACGCATGTCGCCGCATTGCTTTCCGTGCATTCACCACCGATGGCTCTTGGATGAAAGATGAATGTAGTGTGGAGGATATTGAGAATGAGTTTGCCAAAAAAGGGAAACGTATTACAGTGGAACGCATAAAGCGAAATAACGGAGAGTTTGTAGATAACCCTGAAACCTTTACTACTGTCAAGAAAGGTGATGTGTTGGCTTTGGCCGGCCCTCGCGAAATGATCGTAGGTGATCATGAGTGGCTGGGTCACGAATTGCCCGGACTGGATCTTCTGAACTTCCAGGTGGAGGATGTGGATGTTACGGTTTCACGGAAATTTCCGGAAACAAAAGTGCATGACCTCGTTGGTATGCCCTGGATGGAGGGTGTGGATATAAAGAAGATTGTGCGTGATGACAAACCTCTGAATCCGTTGGGTGGAACCACTGTTCGACCCGGAGATATCGTTGAGCTTGTAGGCACCAAGAAATGTCTTGACACGGCAGCGAAGGAGATTGGTTACGCTGATCCACGCACCTTGGCCACTGACTTTGTATTCGTTGGATTGGGCATCCTGTTAGGTGGCCTGCTCGGTGCACTCGCCATAAAGATCGGCGCTGTTTCTGTCAGTCTCGGGGCCAGTGGAGGAGCATTGGTTTCCGGTCTTCTTTTGGGTTGGTTAAGAGGTAAACACCCAACATTCGGAGCCATTCCGAAGGCCTCGTTATGGGTGTTCAACAACCTTGGCTTGAATATGTATATTGCTGTGATAGGCATTGCATCCGGACCCTCGTTCATCAGTGCCTTCTCGGAAGTTGGTCCGAAGATATTTGTAGCAGGTCTTTTGGTTACGTTAATACCGCTATTCCTCGCGATCCTCATAGGTCACAAACTCTTCAAGTTTCATCCGGCTGTCACACTGGGCTGTTGTGCCGGAGCCAGGAAGACCACAGCCGGACTCGGAGCTGTTCAGGAGCGACTTGGCAGCACAGTCCCGGCGTTAGGCTACACCATAACCTATGCCGTGTCAAACACCTTGCTGATCATCTTCGGCATCGTGCTCGTGTTGCTGACAGCATAGCGTATTAGTCTTTCTGATTGCAGTTTCTAAGCAGATATAATTTCGGCGCATAGTTCTATTGTTGAACTTTTTTTGGGGGGGAGGAGTGGTGATTTTCAGCTTATCAGTATGCAGGAGGTTATTTGAACAAGTGAAGAAAAAGAAATGTTATATTATAAAGATCGTATGAATCATAGAGATCATATAGATTGACATTATTTAACCAATTAATCTTATTAATAAAAAGTTATGATTAACACGGAATATAAATTCGGCGAAGTTCATGTTCTCGCCAATCAGATTGAAGCAGGTGAAGATAAAGTACATTTTCAGAATATTTTCAGTAATGCAAATGGTGGAGTAGTACTCGTGGCTTTCAAAGCCGGTCAGAAACTCGACACTCATATGGCGCCTGCGGAAGTAATGGTAACAGTGCTTGAGGGTGAAATCGAATTCACTATGCTTGATAAGCCTCATACTCTTAAGGCCGGAGAATTCCTGCTCATGGGCGCTGATGTGGCTCATAGCGTCGTAGCAAAAGCTGATTCAAAGATGATGCTTGTAAAGGTGAAACCGTAAACAACATTGAATCCGGAGATAATCAGCAATAGGGTGTAGCTTGGCAATCATTATCGGATCAATCTGTAGAAATCCGGGAAAAAAGGATTATACAACATATCCGCAGCTGGTTATCTTTGGAACCGTAAAAATCTAATTATCAGATATGGAAACTGACCCCAAAATGTTTTGCTACCAATGTCAGGAGACAGCCAAAGGAACCGGCTGTACTCTGAGAGGTGTGTGTGGTAAATTGCCGGAGACTTCGGCCCGAATGGACCTTCTTCTTTATGCTACACGCGGTGTGGCTATACTCAACGACCTTCTACGTGGAGCTGGTGCGGCTCAGAAAGATGCCAGCCACCAGATAGTGGATGCTCTTTTCACCACAATCACCAACGCCAATTTCGATAATCCCTCTCTTGACGGGTATATACGCCGTGCTTTCGAGATGAAGCGTGAACTCATTGCCAAATGTAAGGAATGGGGCATCAAGCTACCGGATGCTCCTGAAGTGGCTCTTGAAGCCATCCCTGAGGATTCCGAGAAACTTGAACCAGTGACAGGAGTGTTGGCTGAGAAGGACCCTGACAAACGTGGTTTAAAACAGTTGGCAATTTACGGTGCTAAAGGTGCCTCGGCTTATGCGCGTCATGCCGCTAATCTCAAATATGAGGATGACGATGTATATGCTTACATTGAAAAAGTGCTCAAAGAGGTGAGTCGCGAAGATATTACTGTAGATGAGCTCGTAAAACTTGTGCTCTATATGGGTGAGGGTGGCGTTAAAGCTATGGCGCTTCTTGATTCCGCCAACACGGGCACTTACGGCAATCCGGAGATCACCAAAGTTGACATAGGTGTTCGCAAGAACCCGGGTATCCTTATTTCGGGCCACGATCTTCATGATCTTGAGGAGCTTCTGGAGCAGACCGCAGGTACAGGAGTTGACGTTTACACTCATTCCGAGATGCTTCCGGGTCAGTATTATCCATTCTTTAAAAAGTATCCTCATTTCGCCGGCAACTATGGCAATGCTTGGTGGAAGCAGGTGGATGAGTTCGAGACATTCAATGGTTGCTTTGTCTTCACATCAAACTGTATCGTTCCTCCACGTCCGAAGACAACCTACATGGATCGCGTTTACACTTTGGGTGTCGTGAATATGCCCGGCACCACCCATATAGAGGCGGATGCTGAGGGTAAACACGATTTCTCAGAGGTGATCGCTAAGGCTAAGAGCTGTCCGGCGCCTACAGAGATAGAACACGGTGAGATTATCGGTGGTTTCGCTCATCATCAGGTGATTGATCTTGCCCCGAAGATCGTTGATCTCATACAAAGGGGTAAGATACGTAAGTTTGTGGTGATGGCAGGTTGTGATGGTAGGATGGCTTCACGCAGCTATTACACAGACTTCGCGAAGGCACTCCCGGAGGATTGCGTCATACTCACAGCCGGCTGTGCCAAGTATCGTTACAATAAGTTGCCTTTGGGTGATATCGAGGGCGTGCCACGAGTGCTTGATGCCGGCCAGTGTAACGACTCATATTCACTTGTGCGCATAGCTATGGCATTGAAAGATGCTTTCAAAGTGGAAAGTATCAACGATTTGCCCATCGTGTTTAATATCGCGTGGTATGAACAGAAGGCTGTGATTGTGCTTCTCGCCCTACTATATCTCGGTGTGCAGGGCATTCACACGGGTCCCACACTTCCGGCTTTCTTCACACCGGATATCCTCAAGGTGCTTCAGGATAAGTTTAATATCGGCACTATCTCAACCGTTGAGAATGACATCGCCACTCTTATAAACGGTTGAGTGTGAATATAAAAAACAGAGAAAATGGATGTGTCATACTGTTGTGGCACATCCATTTTTTTCTTATGTAGTGACAATTTAAAGTGGAAAAATGAGAAGATTATTCTAAAGAAGCAAAATGAGACGAAAAAAGTTTTTTTAAGCAGGGATGCAGTTCGTAAATAATTTAATGAAATATAATAGGTTAATAAAATAGTGGTTTTTGGCTTGATTTGATTGAATTAAGAGAGATAAGACAAAATGACCATTTTTCGCGAAATATGGATTGCAATATTGATGAATATAATTAGTAACTTTGCAAAAGTTTTGTCGATTTTCAGCGAAATCATAATGTCATTTGCTGTATAGTTGCAAAATTATGGTAACTTCTTCGGTAGAAAAGCTAATTTCCACAGTCATGCGAAAAATCATAATGGCAATAATATTCTTTGCCACTTCGGTTTTCATTGCAGTTGCTTCTGAACCAAACACTACATCATATAGCCCTACAGGTATTTCTACGGATAGCGTTTCTGCTCATATGGATGGGAATGCCATCTTGAACAATGCTGCATATATTTCTAAGGACAGCATATCTGCGGTCATGGAGGCTGACACCATATCAGAGAAGCGCCCAAATATATTCAAGCGGATCATCAATTATTTTGATGATTCAAACAAGCCCAAAGAATATAAGCGTTTCGATTGGAGCATAATCGGAGGTCCGCATTACTCATCAGATACTCAGTTTGGTATCGGACTGGTTGCTGCCGGATTTTATCGTCATAATATGAGCGATACACTGACTCGTCCGAGCAATGTATCCCTTTACGGTGACATTTCGACTGTTGGCTTCTATATGGTTGGTGTAAGGGGTACACATATATTTACGGGGGAGAAAAACCGAATAAACTATAATTTCTATTTTTATCATTTCCCACGTGAATTTTGGGGAATTGGCTATAAGCAGGGGATAGATATGTCAAATAAATCGAAGTTTGACGAAACTCACTTGAGTGCTAAGATTGACTATCTTCACTCTCTTGTGCCAGGCCTGTTTATGGGGCCTCAACTAACTTTTTCCTATTCACGCGCCGCACATATCCGCAGACCGGAACTTTGGGAGGGGCTGAAACATCATCCCGCTACATATGAGTTGGGCCTGGTGTTTCAGTATGACACCCGCGACAATCTTACGGCTCCTGAACGGGGACTGCTTGCTACAGTCACACAAAATTTTGCACCGCGATTCCTCTTTAATAAACAAGCGTTCAGTTCCACCGACCTTAGTTTCTCAATTTACAGGAAAGTATGGAAAGGTGGTTTGATAGCCGGACAATATCACACGCAATTATGTTATGGCGACGTGCCTTGGGCATCGATGGCAACCTTCGGTGGCAGCAGCACGATGCGTGGGTATTACGACGGGCGTTTCCGCGACAAAGGTGAGATGGATCTTACGGTGGAATTACGTCAACATGTATGGCGTAGGAATGGAATAGTAGTTTGGGGTGGCGTGGGCACGGTATATCCCAAACTCTCGGCGATCAAAATGAAACATATGCTGCCTAACTTCGGCATAGGTTATCGCTGGGAATTCAAGAAACAAACCAATATTCGCCTCGACTATGGTTTCGGTAGAGGTGAAAATTCTTTTATATTCAGTATTAACGAAGCGTTCTGACGCAATTAACAGATGATGATGAGACATTTCAGTAGTAAGAGCTATAACAATGGCAGTAGCCTCGTGAGGGGTGAGGCCCGGAATAAAAAAGGTGAAAAGACAGCGGTATGGTTGCTTCTTTGGACATTCGCGGCGTGTCTCATCCCAAACATATGGTTGGCTATAGCCGACCGTATGCCTCTGCTTCCGGCGTTGACCAACATAGTTTTTCCGGCCGGGCTATATCTGCTCTTCCTTTCAGCCGGGCGGAAAACCGGAATCAGGGCTTTGTGCTGTATCGTTCTGTTCGTGTTGGCGGCGTTTCAGATGGTGCTCCTCTTCATGTACGGACGTTCCATTATAGCCGTCGATATGTTTCTTAACGTTGTGACAACCAATTCGGCAGAGATAGGGGAGTTGTTAGGTAATCTCAGCAGTATAATTGCTCTGATTATTGTAATATATCTGCCCCCTTTGATAGTGGCGGTTATTTCAATCTCGCAACATTGGGTTCTTCCGCTACGATTTAAAAGAAAGGCTCTGAACACCTCATGGATATTGACGTTTGCCGGCATGATTATGCTTGGCGGTTGTTACCTTCTCAATCCGGGAGGCTATAAGGTGTATTGTGATCTATATCCCGCGAATGTATGCTATAATCTTAAAGAAGCAGTGCATCGCACTCTTAAAACAGCGAAGTATCAGAAGAATGTGGTTAATGTGAATTATCCGGCCATATCTTTGCATCCCGATTCCATCCCGGAGACTTATGTCTTGATTATCGGTGAGACTTCCCGGGCCGAAAACTGGCAGCTGGGTGGATATGCCCGAAACACTAATTCTGAACTTATCGGGAAAGAGGGCCTGGTGTATTTCCCGAAGTCATTCTCGCAGTCGAACACCACCCACAAGTCTGTGCCTATGCTGCTCTCGCATCTTGACGCGACTACATTCGGAGATTCTATCTATCACACCAAAAGTCTTTTGAATGCCTTCCGTAATGCAGGATTCCATACATCGTTCTACACGGCTCAAAGCCCAAACCATTCATTCATTGATTTCTTTGGGGAGGAGGCAGACGAATGGGTGTTTATACGCGAGAACGCAGGTCCGGAAGCCTCTTTCTCTGATCTGGATCTTCTCAGCTATCTTGATAAGGAATTGGCTTCCGACCATAAGAAGAAGCTTATTGTGCTCCATACCTATGGATCGCATTTCAACTATATCGACCGTTATCCCCGGGATAAGGCCCGCTTTTTGCCTGACGGTCCGGCAGAGGCCACAAAAGAGTATCGTAAAGAGCAGGTAAATGCTTATGACAACACGATTGCTTTGACTTCCGAACTACTCTCAGAGGTAATTGATCGTCTTAATAATCGCAAAGGTTATGCTTCTATGCTCTATACTAGCGATCACGGCGAGGATATATTTGATGATGAGAGAGACCTGTTTCTCCACGCCTCTCCAGTGCCGAGCTACTATCAGATTCATGTTCCTTTCATTGTGTGGAACAATAGAGAGTTGCGCAAAGATTACAATGAGAAAGTTGAGGCTCTTGATAGAAACCGGGAGAACAGAGTGGCATCGAGCGTTGCCCTGTATCACACGCTGATGGATATGGCAGGAATCGTAACACCTCAGGTAAAGCCGGAGTCGTCGTTAGCCTCGAATGATTACACACCCGGTGAATTTATATACCTCAACGATCATAATAAAGGTATCCCACTAAGCAAGTGTGGCCTCAGAAGGCAGGATTTCCAAAAGCTCGATTCTATTGGAATATCGTTTTAAATATTTTCAACGGATTTCCATTTCACAACTTCAGGATTAAAATTATTAGCCCGTTCCAGGGAACATCAATGGCTGAGAACGGCAAACGACAAATCTATCTCCGCCTTGATGTCCACAGGAACGGATGCAATCAGTTGGGAGACTGTTTGAGGCTTGCAAACTCCATGTGGAATCCATATGAAAATTAGAAAAATGAAGTGGGGGAGCTTATGGCAAAAAAGTCTATGAACACAAAGAGCACCCCCACATCGGCAGAAAAAGAAAAAAATGCTATATTTTGATGGTATCAGAAATTTCTTGAAGTTCGCTGAGTTTATTCCACTGGTCCTCATAAGTCAACCCACGGTCTTGATTGCTCGTCAGCTTAAAACCTGTCCTTGGACTCAACGATAGATTGTCGGGCGATATATATCTTAGAGACATTGAAGCCATATTGGATATCATACTTCTGTCTTCGGGATACGGAGAGTGAGCATCGACAACGCCAAGAACTACTTTCTTTCCATCAGGCACATGGCGGAGTATCTCAAGCTGATAGTCATTGTCAAGCGCCATTGGAAGAAAGAATTTATCCA
>CAZEOI010000028.1:0-44014 GCA_964513775.1 uncultured Sangeribacter sp.
GATCGCCTTAGAGGGCGACAAGAAATATATTAATTAATTTGTGACACATACTTACTATAAAAAACACATATATTATGAATTACACGGAAGAAATTAAATCAGCCCCTGTAGTATTGGTAGAATTTTACGCCACATGGTGTCCTCATTGCAGAAAGATGATGCCTATAATGGAAGATATCAAGGCTCTCCTTGCCGACAATCTGAAAGTGCTTCAGTTTGACATCGATAAAAACGAGGAGCTTGCCGACGAGATGAGAGTGAAGTCGCTCCCGACATTCATACTCTATGACGACGGCAAGGAGGTGATGCGCGAAACCGGTGAGATGCCGGGAGAGGTGCTTCTCCAGAAGATACAGGCCGCGATAGCCTAACCGGCCGAACAATATTTCAAAAGGCGTTAAGGAAAGTAATTGATTTGTGACACATACGTATGTGTCACAAATCAATTATAGAATAGTGGCATATACTTACTTTACTATCTTTACTATGGCAAATGATTCACGACTGAAATCACACTATAAATCGCCCGACAAATCTTTGCTGAATGATTGGCTCAGTCTTCTTGGAGTGGATCATACATCCGACTATACGCATAAGCGGGAGAAGGAGATCCCATTCAAGACATGGTTCGGGTTGTCGAGAGTGCTCAAGGATTACAGAGTGGAGTCGGAGGCGTATCTTCTCCCCGACAAAAGTGCGGTGAAGGATCTCCCCGTGCCATTCATAGCCCACACTGTCGAACCGGAGGGGAACATAATCGTAACGGCTATCGACGGCTCCACTGTGGAATATCTCAGTCTCGGGGAGCCTCACAAAGCACCTCTCTCAAGCGTGATCGACTCCCTTGACGGCAATGTGTTTTTCTCATATCCCGGGGAGGAGGCGAAAGAGCCTGAGTATGGTCTGCACAGGCGATTGGAGTTTTTCGACAAATCGAAGAAATGGGTGTTGGCATTATGTATGCTTGCTCTCTTCCTCTTCGCTTTCATCAGCAACGGCCTTTACCGCTATGTGTCGGCCTATTTCATAGCGGCAATCGACTTGGGAGGCCTTTATGTCACCTATCTGTTGGTGCAGAAGTCGCTCAGGATCCATAACCCGAAAGCCGACAGATTCTGCGGGGTGCTTCAAGCCGGGGGATGCGACGACATATTGGCCACGTCGGCCTCGAAGTTTTTCGGGCTGTTCGGCTGGAGCGAGGTCGGGTTCGCCTATTTCTCCGTGAGCCTGCTGGCTCTGTTGATGTTCCCATCGAGTCTGCCGTCGCTCGCGCTGTGTAATATCTGCTGTCTCCCCTTCACGGCATGGAGCATCTGGTATCAGCGGTTCAGGGCCAATCGCTGGTGTACGCTTTGCGTCACCGTGCAATGTTCGCTCTGGCTGTTGTTCATAGCGTATCTTTCCGGAGGTTGGGTTGAGAAGAGTCTGCCGGTGAGCATCGATTTCTTCGTGTTGGGAGTGAGCTACGTAGGGGTGATGCTCTTGGTCAATGCCCTCATGCCGCTGATAGAGCGCAAAGCCGACCCTCAAAACTCCTCCGACACGCTCTGAACCCAAACGGATATCTTTATCTTAAGCTATCCGGATATCTGAAGCTATCCGGAGGCTATATTCTGAAGCCATCACTTTAGCATCCAACCCCGACATTCCGTCGAGTAGCTCCTGTCTGCGCTCCCGGAGCGTGGACGGGCCTATGATAAAAAGTCAATCAGCATAAAGTGAGGATTGGCATTTCAATAAGCTAAGATATAACAATAAAATAATAGATAATAATAGATATGGAGAGCAACAAGATAAAACTACCTGAAGGAGCCAAGAAACTGAGTCCGCTTGACATGAATAAACTGGCCATCCTCAAAGCCCACACCGTGATCACCTTCAAAGATAAAGCATAAATCACCCCTTATCCTTTTATCCTTGCAACATGGTTTTGGGAGGTTCTGTCCCCCCTACTCAAAGTTAAATAAATATATCCAATGACAATCAGACATTGTTTTGAAAGATCTCTGAAATCTTGGCATTTGATACCTGATACGTGTTATCGACAAGATAGGAGATGAGCGACTCCATCAACTTTATTTCGCCAATGCCTTTCATTGATCTGAACAGCTGTTTGAAGCGTGGATCTTTATTTGACATCACATTTTTGGTCTGAGCCGTAAATTCCTTCAATTTTGGAGATAGTCCATAATCAGCCACATTGACATTCGCGATCTCAGCACATGACAGTATAAATCCGTCAGCCGCCGGATGAACGAGGATTATAAAATGATACCGAACCGAGTGACGAAACAATTTGAGATGTTCGCTGGATGCAATCTCACAAAATTCGTTTAGATAGCCCGGACGTCTTTTGTCGGCATCAATTATACCAACAGCAAAACGGTCGGCAAACTTTTCCTGCATGACTTTAGCAACCTGATTACAACCTTTCTGATGGTTGCAGCCACTCGTGCATACCAATGTCTCCACAAGATTGGTGTCAATATAACACTCAGGTATTATGAAATCAACACGTTGGTTCATTTGCCAAGATACGCTTCAAGATTATAGAACATATCCATCCCATTGTCATAGGCTTCCTGAAGCTGGTTGTCGGTAAGACGTCTGACTATGGTCGAGTTGTCTTCCATGTCGACAACATACACAGCTAAATCATCACCGGCACTTTCAAGCAACGAACTCATTACATACGGACTATGGGTTGTTATGAAAAACTGGTTGCTCTCCCCGACAATAATATCGTTTACTACATTTGAGATATACGGTGGAAAGGTATGGGCTTCCGGTTCCTCAAAACATAAAACTTTATTTTGATTACTTTCAATCGCAGCCTTATAGAATATCAGTCTCTGTAATGAATCGGCAAGAGAATTAAACGGCACAAGAAACATATCAAGACCGTTTTCTCTCATCGCTTTTATCTGTTGGGAGCCTGAATCAAACATCATCCTTAACCCGTATCCGTGGAACAGTTCTGCAAGGTTTGATTTCAGATCAGGTAAATTTGCCACCGTCTCCATAAGATTTCCACCTGATGGAGGTAGCAGGAAGCCTATGTTGGAAGATTCCGGCACAAAATGTTTCGGGAAAAAATACACAAGTATATCCGGCAATACAGCGGGATCTTTCTTTGTAGACAAGGTCAGTGATGAAGAAAAAGCATATTTGGAAACTTCTCCTTGTACAGAGATGTCAACAGACAGTCCGTTGTTCGCACTACGGAGAACATTGATTGTCTGATCATCAGCAGATACTTCTACTGGAGTGGCAGCCACTCCGTTGTGAAACAAGTCTGCGATTGTCTCAATACGAAGAAGGTTTTTAAGGGATTTGTTTGATGAACTTACCATATATGGCACATCAAACAAGGCAAGAGCTTCAAGTATATTGCTTTTGCCGACATTGGGCCTACCTATCAGCACATTAATGCGCCGACAGTCGGAGAGCGTTACCGATTTTACAGACTTGAAGTTCTTAATGGATACGCTCGTTAGATGGCGTGGTGCGGATTTATCCATAATGTGCAAATTTACAAAAAAAATTTGAGGTGGTTATGGCCGGTTACGTTATTTTTATTCTTGTCGGTGAGCTTTTACGAATTGTGGCATTAACACTACCGGCATGACAGACGTAAGATATCTTCCGGAAGCATGAGGAGCCCTTGGTTGCCGGAATCGTCCATCTGTTCAAAGTCAACAGGCGTAGATTTCAAGAACAGCACAGGCACTATAATATGGTTGGCTGCGAACGGCAGGAGTTTCGCCTTCCGGACAAGCGGGCTATCAACGACTCGGCATGCTCCGGTGACGTCCACTTACATTCACTTACAACAAAATTCAGTCAGGAAGATTCAATATAATACAAATTACTGTTCAATCACGTGAGATTATTGCGAACTCGCTCAAATTTTATAGTATGTGCACGATTTTTTATAGTGTCACATTTTTTATATTCCTAATTTTGTAATCAACTACGAAATCAGAGCCCCTGCTCCATCAGCATAAAATCTCCTCATACTTACCGGATTATCTCCATATTACAAAACCCACCAATAGCTATAACTACATTATGAAAACTTATTTAAAAAATTACATTACCATTATGGCAATGCTCACTGCACTTCCTGTAATAGCAGCTGAGCGAGAAATCAAGATCACAGATAATTTCCTTCATATTCCAGTTTCGCATAGCCGCGAACGTGTACGTATCACTATGGAGGCTCCGGGGATGGAGAGGATGCCGATAAATGTGCGTCTCACAGATGGTGAACCTGATTACTGGGTTTTCAAGGATGTCTCTGACCTGAAAGGGAAGAAACTCAAAATAACATATCCGGACGATGTGAAAGGAGTAGAGAATATAATACTCGCACATGATATTCCCGATGCCGATATAATATATCATGAAAATAACCGCCCACAGTTTCACTTCACCACTCGTAGGGGTTGGATCAACGACCCGAATGGATTGATTTATAACGACGGTGAATATCATCTCTTTTATCAGCACAATCCTTATGAACGTGATTGGGAGAATATGCATTGGGGGCATGCTGTGAGTAATGACCTGATACATTGGCAGGAACTCCCCACTGCACTGCATCCCGATGAGATGGGCACCATGTTTTCAGGCTCGGCAGTGATTGATTATGATAATACATCGGGCTTCGGCAGCAAGAAGAATCCTCCAATGGTGGTGGCATATACAGCCGAGACCGGCGACCGCCAGGTGCAATGCATGGCATATAGCCTTGATAATGGGCGCACTTTCACAAAATACAAGGGGAATCCGGTGATTGACAGCAAAGATATATGGGATTCACATGACACCCGCGATCCTAAGCTTTTCCGATATGGCGACCATTGGGTGATGGTGCTCAACGAGCGCGACGGTCATTCTATCTATACCTCTGATAATCTTAAAGACTGGGCATACAAGAGCCATATCGGGGGATTCTGGGAGTGTCCGGATCTGTTTGAACTTCCTGTGGATAACGACGACAACCATAAATTGTGGGTCATGTATGGCGCATCCGGCACATATATGCTCGGTAACTTCGACGGTGAGCGTTTCACTCCGCTTTCCGGTAAACACTGCTATACAAGGGGATCTATATATGCAGCACAAACCTTCAACAATATTCCGGCCGAGGATGGACGTCGCATTCAGATAGGATGGTCGCGTATCGGACATCCGGGTATGAATTTCAACGGCATGATGCTACTTCCCACAGAATTGACACTACGAACCACCAAGGATGGTGTGCGTATGGTGAGCCAGCCGGTGAAGGAGGTCGAGACACTTTGTACCCTTGCCGGCAGCTGGAAAAATCTCACTCAGCAAGAGGCTAATGAGGCGATGAGAGGGTTTGCTAATCCGGATTGTCTACGTGTACGCGTGACAATGAAGTTGTCTCATGCCACAGATGCACGTATCTCTCTCGGGAGACAGAATATTGTAGACTACGACCTCAACGGTACCACCGTGAACGGATGGTTCTACTCTCCACAGTATCCCACAAGCACAGAACTTACAGCTGACATCTTCATAGACCGCACGTCGATCGAGGTATTTATCGATGGAGGCCTCTATTCCTATTCAATGGGAAGAGAGCGTCACGATGACGGCCACGATGAATTCATTTTCCACGGTAACCGCGTCACCATCACATCGCTTGAGGTATTCAACATCGACTCAATCTGGGAGTAAACCATTCATTGAGAGGATCGATAAGTAGCTACGAACAATTAATGATCATATGACTGCTACATTCTACAACGACCTCTGCCTCGGCTTTTCTGTCATAATGTCAGTACATTTTACCTCCCTCCCGATAGAGGTCCTTCTCGCCGACGACAAAATCCACTGACAGGGAAGGAATCGTCCAAACCGTAACACTATCGGCATGACAGATGTAAGATATCTTCCGGTAAAAATTATTATGCCACAATAATTATGCTCCGGCGACATTATGTTGCCGGAGCATAATTACAATCTTACCTCTATTTATTAAGAGAGATACCGATTATTGTTCAACTAGTAGGCTTATATTCTTTAATCCAAACTTCTAATAGAGAATCACTTTATCACGATTTTATTTACAATACAGAGCCTTACTCCTGTAGTGTGACGGAATTCCTCCATCATCGACATATGAGAATATTGAAATTGAGGATGACGTTTATTGCAGGCATAAGCATAGCGTTTTTTATAACGGGTTATGTCATAATTGGCCTTAAAATACTCGATAGTGGTTTTAAGTTGATTTTCTACAGCATGTTGAATCCACTCCTCCCTCTGGTCCTTCAATTCAATAAAGATCAGATAGTCTCCTCCCGTCAGGATACCATCACATCGATTCTCCATTTGTCCATCTTCACGGAAAATTTCAATACAATTGTCTACTGCAGTGAAATTCAATGATATTTCACCTCTGTTTTCCACTCCGGCAACCCATATATCAGGATTTGAGAAATCAACATATGCAGGGCCACCATTCTTTGGATCGCATAGTCCGAAAACAGATGCAGAGATATTGGTGGTCTGGCAAAGCGGAATAAAAAAGTCTATTTTCATCTTATGATGCAATCCTCTATGTCCATTAATTCATTAAAGTCCTGATTAGTCTCAAATAGAGAGTTATTAAGATAATTGGCATCACTGGGAAGCCCGTTATATGTGGCCAACAAGGTCGCACACCCATCAGCTAATTGATAAACCGACACATCTTTACTTTCTATCAATGCCTCCTCCGGAACAATATTTCCAATCAAATCCACATCTCCACCCCTCTTTTTCACCTCACAGGCCTTTATAGCTAAAGTGATGAAATTTATCATATAAGGACTATGCGTGGTAAATAATAATTCATTTCCTTCGTGCCTTAAGGCTGCCGAAAGCAAAGAATAAAGCACACATCTTTGAGAAGAGGGAAACAGATTTTCTTCCGGCTCTTCTACAATATTCACAAAACCGGAATATTTATATCTTTTCGAAATCTCCGCTAAAGCTGCTTCCTTTACTTCATCAGAAAAAACCGAATTATTAATAATTTTGTTAACTTCCTCACGAAGCCTTTGCTGTTCCTCAATGCTCAAGCTATTGCCATCTTTCACACTCCTCTTACCGACAAGATCGGTAAGATAATTTGTTACCAAAAGGAGTGGAGTCACCGCCTGAAACCCACTGGATGCATCTGTGAGTCTCACCTTAAAATCATTTCCAACAAGCCATGATATATTATTCAAGCGATCGTATTCAAATCTGACATTCTCTATCGGAAGACTAAGGCCTGCATAAAAATGTTGACGAGACATGTCATATTCCTCCTTAAATGTGTAGAGCGACTCCGGAAGAGATTTCAATGCGCCTATACTTCCGATCGAGCTTAAATAGTTTCTTTCCGAAGGAACATACATCACTTTCACAACCTCCCCCCCATTTTTTCCTGAATCAATCGGAGAGATGGAAAGTTTACCATTCCTGAATTCAAACAGAAAATTCTTACCTCTGAAGATAATTTCGGTATCATCATAGAAATATGACTCTATACGATGATAGGACGCCAACTTCTTTTTAAATCGGGAAAATTGCTCAAAATATGTTATACTGTCTAAACCGCGCACCAATCTTTTCTCCATCCATAGAAAAGTGGAATAGAGTTTGGCAATAGTGCTTTTTCCAGAACCCTGTGGCCCGATAAAGACAGTAAACCGATTAAAGCTAATCTCAGCTGATTTTAAGGGCCCAAAATGTTTGACAATGAGAGAGCCTCCAAGCATATTTTGTTGGAATAAAGTATATTAATAATATTAAAGGGTCACAAAACCATTGAGATTTTGTGACCCTTTTGTGATCCGGTTGGGATTCGAACCCAAGACCCACAGCTTAGAAGGCTGTTGCTCTATCCAGCTGAGCTACCAGACCAATCCGTCGAAACAAGGCAGGGCTTGGACGTGAAAAGTGATCTCTTCAGCAAGACACCTACCCTTTTTCGTTCTGCAAAGTTAAGCATAAATTTTCAATTCTACAATTTTTATGCCGATTTTTGATTTAATTGACATTAAATTTTTCAAAAAATTAGTAACTTTGTGGCTCATAGGCTCCGATATTGACCATTTTAGCTCCCAAATGAATCGTTTCGTTTCTCCGGGCTCCTACTTTATGCAATACGAGAGCGAAATTGATTTCGCTTTCTGCAACGTCAATATGGCCGCTCCAATGCCTCCCCCTCTGAGTGGAGAAATGGCAGCCGCGGGGCCTATATACTTTCAAAACAATTGAATAAGTTTCTACATTGATATATATGAGCGACAGACTTTTTATTTTTGACACCACCCTGCGCGACGGAGAGCAAGTGCCCGGTTGCCAGTTGAATACAGTCGAGAAAATCGAAGTGGCGAAAGCCCTCGAAGAGCTTGGCGTAGATGTGATCGAAGCCGGTTTCCCCGTTTCCTCTCCGGGCGACTTCAAATCGGTAGAGGAGATCTCGAAGGCTGTGACATGGCCAACAATTTGCGCCCTTACCCGTGCCGTTGAAAACGATATCCGGGTAGCTGCCGACGCACTGAAATATGCCAAACATAAGAGAATACACACCGGTATCGGCACTTCCGACTCCCATATAAAATATAAATTCAACTCCACCCGCGAGGAGATTATCGAGCGTGCCGTGAGAGCCGTGAAATATGCAAAATCATTCGTCGAGGATGTGCAGTTCTATGCTGAAGACGCGGGCCGCACCGACAATGAATACCTCGCACGCGTAGTGGAGGCTGTCGTGAAGGCGGGTGCTACCGTGATCAACATTCCCGACACCACCGGCTACTGCCTCCCCTGGGAGTTTGAGGCCAAGATCAAATACCTCATGGAGCATGTCGACGGCATCCATAACGTCACAATCGCCACCCACTGCCACAACGACCTCGGCATGGCTACGGCCAACACAATAAGCGGAGTGATGGGGGGCGCCCGTCAGGCGGAAGTCACAATCAACGGTATCGGCGAGCGTGCCGGCAACACATCTCTTGAAGAGGTGGTGATGACTCTGCGTTCTCATAAGGAGCTTGATATCGACACGAATATCAACGCCACGAAGATAACCGGCATCAGCAAACTCGTGTCGAGCCTCATGAACATGCCCGTGCAGCCCAACAAGGCCATCGTGGGCCGTAACGCTTTCGCCCACTCCAGCGGCATACATCAGGATGGTGTGCTCAAAAACCGTGAGAGCTACGAGATCATCGATCCCAAGGATGTGGGTATCGACGAGAACTCTATCGTGCTCACCGCCCGTTCCGGACGTGCCGCCCTCAAACACCGTCTCACAGTGCTCGGAATCGAGCTCGACAAAGATGCTCTCGACAAGGCTTACGAGAAATTCCTTCGTCTCGCCGACAAGAAGAAGGAGATCTCTGACGACGATGTGCTCATGCTTGCCGGCGAACACCGCGAGAACCACCGCATCAAGCTTGATTATCTTCAGGTCACTTCCGGTGTGGGTCTGCGTTCTGTGGCATCCATCGGCCTGCTTATCGCCGGAGAGCGCTTCGAGGCCTGTGCTTCGGGCAACGGCCCGGTTGACGCCGCCATAAATGCCATCAAGATCATAATCCGCCGCCAGATGCTTGTGAAGGAGTTCCTCATCCAGGCCATCAGCAAGGGGAGCAACGATGTGGGTAAAGTGCATATGACTGTGGAATACGACGGTCAGCACTACTATGGCTTCTCTGCCAACACCGATATCATCGCTGCATCGGCAGAGGCATTCATCGATGCCATCAACAAATTCCCGATCTGACAATCAGTGGATGGTTTATTGTCTATAGGTGCCTCTCTTTTGCACTTACAGGCAATAAACCGCAAAAACTGAAAACCACAAACCTTTTAACTAAATAAATTCATGAAAAAAATTTTCGGAGCTATCAGCCTGATCGGAGCGCTTCTCCTCTCTGCCTGCGGAGGCAAGGGAAAAGCTACACAGGCCGACAATGTGGAGCGTGATTCCACTTTCACCACAGTTAACCATCCCGAATGGAGCCGCAACGCCGTAATCTATGAGGTGAATCTTCGCCAGTATTCAGATTCCGGCAACGTCACATCTTTCGCTCGCGAACTTCCGCGTCTCAAAGACCTCGGCGTCGACATCCTCTGGATGATGCCCATACACCCCATCAGCCAGAAAGATCGCAAGGGCACTCTCGGGAGCTACTATTCGGTGGCCGACTACACCGCATTCAATCCTGAGTTCGGCACAATCGAACAGTTTAAGGATATGGTGAATCAGGCTCATGCCCAGGGCATGAAAGTGATTCTCGACTGGGTGCCCAACCACTCAGGGCGCGACAACAAATGGGTGGAGCAACATCCCGACTGGTATCGTAAGGACTCCGTAGGAAATATGGTGGGCCTCTACGACTGGACCGACGTATATTGCTTCGACTATTCAAATCCCGAGATGCGCAAGGGTATGATCGACGCCATGAAATTCTGGCTCACAGATGTGGATGTCGACGGATTCCGTTGCGATGTGGCTATGGAAGTGCCCACTGATTTCTGGGATGAGGCCCGTCCTCAGCTCGAAGCGGCAAAACCGGGCATCTTCATGCTCGCTGAGGCAAGCAAACCGGAGCTCCAGAAAAACGGCTTCGACATGGGCTACAACTGGCCAATGAAAGACCTCTTCAGTGAGATAGCAGCCACCTCCGGCCAATACACCTACAAGGGTGCCGATGGAAAAGTAAAGGAATTCCCTGAGAAACATGCCGCCGACATAAAGAAGCTTCTCGATTCTCAGGCCGAGGACTATCCGAAAGACACTTATCTCATGAATATGGTCACCAACCACGATCTTAACTCATGGGAGGGCACTGAGTTCGAGCGTCTCGGCAATCTCACAAGCGCATTCGCCGTACTTTCATACACCCTCCCGGGCATGCCGATGATCTACACCGGCCAGGAGACGGGCATGAACCGTGCTTTCGAATTCTTTGAGAAAGACAAGGCTCCCCAGTGGGAACCGCGCAACGAGTTTTTCACATTCTATCAGAACCTCAACAATCTCAAACATAGCCAGCAGGCTCTCGCTGCCGGTCTTGAGGGTGGCGAGATGGTGATCTATCCAACTGAGAGCCCCGACCTCTTCATTTTCTCACGCGAGAAAGGCGACTCCAAAGTGGCAGTGCTCACCAATCTCGGCAAGGAGGCTACTGCCGTGAATTTCACAGCCGAGAAGCCCACTGTAGATGGAATGAAGAATTACTTCACCTCCGAGGCAGCCGCCATCCCGGCTCAGCTCAACCCCGGTGAATATATCGTATTTGTGAAATAAACCGGATCTCTCTCTTTAAATAAATGAGAATCGTTATACAACGTGCGGCTCGCGCCTCGGTGGAAATCGGGGGCGAGCCGCATAGCTCAATCGGGAAAGGACTCCTCATATTGGTAGGAGTAATGGAGGGCGACACTCTGGAAGATGTGGCGTGGCTCGTAGGGAAGACCGCCGGGCTACGCATTTTCGATGATGAAAACGGTGTGATGAACCGTTCGGTGGTCGACATCTGTGGCGAGGCATTGGCCGTAAGCCAGTTCACGTTGGCCGCCTCGACCAAGAAAGGTAACCGCCCCAGCTACATCCGCGCCGCCGGACATGACGTGGCAATCCCTCTCTACGAATTATATTGCACGGAGCTTGCGAAAGCCATCGGCAAAGAGGTGAAACGTGGTGTCTTCGGTGCCGACATGCAGGTGAGTCTCATCAACGACGGCCCTGTCACCATAATCATCGACTCCCGCCTACGCGAATAGACTGAATATTGAAAAAACCGGGAAAATCTTCATAGGATAGAGGATTTTCCCGTTTTTTTATTTTTAGCAGTTTCAATTCCCTTTTGGAATTATCTAAACTCTTTCATTGCTTGAAGTTAGAGAGCTTCCCGGGGCGCCAATCAGTCATCGCTATAATTATGGCATAATTATACTGCTTCAACCAATCCGGCAATAATTAGTTAAATTGCGTGAATTTATCATATGTTTTGAATGTAAATTCAAATACTTTCATTATCTTTGCACAAATTCAACCAAAGAAGCAGTCTTAACGAAATTTCTAAAATCGGGTAAACGTTCCGAAAAAAAGGTGTGACACCTTATAAGCGGAACTGAAAAAGAATATATATGTGTGTACTATGTATGTGTGTGCTAAGACTAAATGTATGTATATTCCTTTTCCTGACAAAGTTTAGACATCTTCTCAGTAAAACCGTAATCCTACAATACTGAACCCATTATGAAATTGAAGTCTACAATTGCACTGGCTTCCGCAGTGGCATTAGGATGCCTCTGCTGCACTCAGCCCGCTTTTTCAAAAAAGAAAAAGAAGATAGCTCTTCCCACCAAGACAGAGCTTTCGGGGGCAGCGAAAGACAGCGCCGATTTTCATAAGAAAATCAAAGACGCAGTAGTGGCCCGTGGCATGTTCAACACCTATCTCGACAAGAAAGGTAAACTTTATTTCGAGATCCCTGACTCAATACTCAACAAGACATTCCTTTTGGTGAACCGCGTCAACTCCGTCTCTCAGACCAACGACTGGGTGGCCGGGCAGGTGGTGTCTAACAAACTCATACGCCTCTCCCGCAACGACAACACTCTCTTCATTACTCTCCCGCAAACCACAAGCGAGGTGCGTCCCGACGATCCGATAGCATCATCGTTTGATATCAACTTCGCGGAGCCGGTGCTCAAGGCGTTCAAGATCGAGCATAAGGAGAATGGGAAAGTATATGTGGATGTAACCTCCTTCTTTTCCGGCAATGAGAAATCCATCTCACCCATAAAGGAATCGAATCCCCTTTCCAAACTCCTCGGAGGGAAGGATGGCATCAAGGGCACATACTACAGCGATGCCTCCTCTGTGCTCTCGGCAAAAGCTTTTCCGCAGAATGTGGAGGTCAAGAGCCGTCTGGCCTACACTACCGCCTCCGCAACAAATCCCTACACCGTCACCATGTCGCGCAACATCGTGATGCTCCCCGACGAGCCGATGCCCGTGCGTCTTCACGACAAGCGCGTAGGCTATTTCTCTGAATACAAAAACCTATATTCATCAAACCTCGACGGCACAAAGGCATATGAGATAATCGACCGTCACCGTCTGGAGCCGCGCGATGAAGACCGTGAGGCTTACTTCGCCGGCAAATTGGTGGAGCCGAAGGAGAAAATCGTTTTCTACGTGGATTCCGCATTCCCCGCCAAGTGGCGCCCGGCTGTGAAAGAGGGTATCGAATACTGGAACAAGGCGTTTGAGGCCGCAGGCTTCAAGAACGCCATCGAAGCACGCGATTATCCCACCGACGATCCTGACTTCGATCCCGATGACATCCGCTACTCCTGCATCCGCTATTGCGTGACTCCCACGGCAAACGCTATGGGTCCATCCTACACCGACCCCCGCACCGGTGAGATTCTCGGAGCCGACGTGATATGGTATCACAATATCCTTGACCTCGTTCACAACTGGCGCTTCACTCAGACCGGTGCCGTCGACCCTCGTGTCCGCAAACCGGTGTTTGACGACGACGTGATGTATGAGTCGCTCACCTATGTGGCTGCTCACGAGATAGGCCACTGTCTCGGACTCATGCACAACATGGGTGCCTCCTACTCATTCACTCTCGACAATCTGCGCGACCCGGAGTTTACTCAGAAGCATGGCACCACCCCCTCTATCATGGACTATGCCCGCAACAACTTCGTGGCTCAACCTGGCGACCTTGAGAGAGGCGTGCGCCTTGTGCCCCCACCCGTAGGTGTTTACGATATCTATGCAATCAACTGGGGCTACCGCCTGATTCCCGGAGCCAAGACTCCGCAGGATGAGAAGCCGGTGCTCGACGCTTGGATCGCTGAGAAGGCTGATGATCCTATGTATGAGTTCGGTGCGCAGCAGTTCCTCGGACTCATCGATCCTACCGACCAGACCGAAGACCTCGGCAACGACCACATAAAGGCCGGCGACATGGCTATCTCCAACCTTAAGATAATCATGGACAATCTTGAGGACTGGGCCGGAGAACCGGGTGAGGATTTCGAGCCACTTGCCGACAAATACAAGGCAATGTGCAGTCAGTATCTCCGTCACGTCGGTCACGTTTATCCCTACATCGGCGGCGTGGTGTTCAAGGAGATCCGTCAGGGTGAGAAAGGAAATCTCGCACAGCGTTCCTATATCCCGAAGGCCAAGCAGAAAGAGGCTATGAAATGGCTGCTCAACCAGGCTCGCACGAGCGACTGGATGGTGCCGGAGGCATTGGTAGCTAAATTCGAGGAGCCCTACAAGTTCCGCGACAAGATGCAGCGCAACATAGTGGCGTCGCTCCTCTTCTCCACATCGCTGCAGCGCATCAAGGAGGGTGGCAACCTCGATCCCAAGAACAACTATACACTCCCCGAGTATATAGCTGAAGCTTATGACGGTATCTTCGATGCCACAAAGAAGGGTAAGAAGCTCGACCACACCGAACGCAACATGCAGCAGGCAGCCATCGACGTGATGACCACCTACAGCGGTCTGAAGCCGAAAGAGACAAAGAAATCCACAGCTTTCGCTGATGATGCCGAGGAGCTCTCCGTGGTGGAGGAATATGCCCAAAGCATAGCCCTCTCCACTATCCCCACCATTCCCTGCGGATTCTCCGCCTGCAACGCACATAACGATGAGGGGCACACATCTTTCTTCCGCCTCCTCCTCAATCAGGATCCCCTACCCGCCACAGAGCTGCGCCCGATGATGACATCGCTCCTACGCAAGACCCGCGACCTCTACAAGGCTCGCCGTGCCACTACAGCCGATGCATCCACACGCGACTTCTACGACTACCAGATTCTCGCCATCGAGCAGACCCTCGCCGGGAAGTGAATCCATATCCAATCTCATTCATAACTACTTAACATATTAGATAAATGCGACACCTATTGTCTGTCTTCTCTATCTGTCTGGCATCCCTGAGCATGTGGGGGCAAAACGCCACCAACACGGTCACCGGTATTGTCACGGATGAGAAAGGGGAACCTCTTATCGGTGCCACAGTCAAGATCGCCGGCACATCTATCGGTGTGGCCACAGATATTGACGGTAAATTCACACTCACTCTCCCCGCGAAAAAGAATAAGATTGATATCTCCTATGTGGGCTACACCACCCAACATATCGATGCCACCCCGGGAGAGACTCTAAAGAATATTGTGATGCAGGCCACCGCTTCCGACCTTGAGGAGATGGTGGTGATCGGATATGGCACGGCCAAGAAGAGTTCGCTCACATCCTCTGTGGAGGTGATCTCCGGTGATGACCTCGTTAAGATCCCGGCTATGAACGTCGACCAGACTCTGGCCGGTGCCGTTCCGGGTCTCGGAGTGATGAGCAGCAGCGGCGACCCCTCCTCGGGATCTGAAGCGAAACTCGCGATTCGTGGCAACAACAATAATCCTCTGCTCGTGATCGATGGCGTGCCACGCTTCGGCGGCAATACGTCTGACGGTGAGATGCGTCTCTCCGATCTCAACCCTGATGACATCGAGAGCATATCTGTGCTCAAGGATGCCGCCGCGGCAGCCGTATACGGTGTGCGCGCCGCAAACGGCGTAATCCTCGTACAGACCAAACGCGGCAAGAGCGAAGGCAAGGCTAAGGTTAACTTCCGTGGACAGTTCAACGTGCAGGAAGCCACCTATCTTCCCAAGTTTCTCAACGCCTATCAGTTTGCCGAGCTCTACAACCGTGCCGTAGAAGCCAACGGAGCGGATCGCACACCTTATGACCTCTCCCTCCTAGGTTCGAATCCAAACCTATACGGCGATGAGAATATGCTTGACTACCTCGACAAATGGGGACACTCGCAACGCTATACCCTCTCTGTATCCGGTGGCGTAAAGACCATCCGCTACTTCCTTTCAGGAGGTTACACCAACACAAAGGGTCTATACTCCAACGTTAGCCGCGACCGTTTCAACTATTCAGCCAAGATTGACGCCGACCTATTTACCGGTCTCACAGCGATGGTGAACCTTAACGGCACTGTATCAACCAACAAGAATTCCTCTTACACCACGATTGACGCAGCCTACGCTTATTCGCCTCTTCAGGTGCTCCGTTTCACCGACGGCAATCTTGCCTCGATCGACGGTGGCAATCCGCTGATCAATGTTGAGGGTATCGGGGGCTATAACAGGGTGAAAAGCGACTACCACACTCTCGATGCCCAGCTCATCTACAAACTTCCATGGGTGGAGGGTCTGCAGGTATATGTCAAGGGTACCCTTGATCTTAACCATCAGAACACCAAGAGCTATTCAAAGCCTGTGACTCTCTATCTATACGACGAGGCCACCGGCACCACCTCTCCTGATCCGAAGACCATGTACCCCCTCGCCAAAGTTTCACTTCAGGAAAACTGGCAGGCCATAAACAACAAGCTCATAGAGGCGGGAATCAACTACAACCATACGTTTGCCCAAAAACACGATGTCACCGCTATGGTGGTGGCAAACTATCAGGATTATTGCAACCAATATCTCAGAGGCACCAACACCAATCTTCCCGGTGAGTATCCTGAGATTATCGGCTCCACCAGTTCCGGAGTGCTCAACGGTTCGGAAGCCTACACTCAGCGCGCCTCTCTCGTGGGACGTGCCACCTACGGATTCGACTCACGCTACTATGCGGAGTTCTCTTTCCGTGTCGATGGCTCCACACGTTTTGCTCCCGGCCACCGTTGGGGTTTCTTCCCCACCCTCTCCGCATCGTGGGTGCTCAGCAATGAAAGTTTCTTCCGTCCCGTCATGGATGGTGGAGTGATGTCGTTTGCCAAGGTCAGGGCCTCAGCCGGTATTCTTGGCGATGACGGATCCATACTTGACTACTCCTATCTTGATAAATATATGTTTACCCCGACAGGAGGCTATCAGATCGGAGGCACCTTTCTTCCCGGCATCACCATTGACACAGGTTCCGTGCCAAACGTAAACCTGAAGTGGGGAAAGTCAAAAGACTGGAATGTAGGCATCGACTTAGGTTTCTGGAACAACCGTCTGAATGCCACTGTAGAATATTACCAACGCTACCGCACCAATATGGTCACCGGGGCTCCGGCTTATCTCTTCCCTCCCTCTGTCGGCACGGGTGGATCTGTGCCCAATGTCAACATAGGCAAAATACGCTATCAGGGTGTCGACTTGTCGCTCAAGCACCTCAATACTATCGGTGACTTTAAATATAGCGTAGGTGTCAACCTCTCCTTCTCGGATAATAAAGTGCTCGACTGGGGAGATGAGTCAACCGTGGTTGAGAATCTCCGCCGAAAAGGTAAGGCCGCTCTTGTATGGTCGCTTTACGAAGCGGCCGGACTCTTCCAGAGCTACGAGGAGATCGCTGCATGGCCTGTCGATCAGGATGGTCAGGGCAATGCGACTCTCGCTCCCGGCGACATAAAGTATATTGATCAGGATGGCAACGGCGTCTTATCCAACAACGACCGTATATATGTGAAGAATTCCTCTCTGCCGGACATGCACTTCGGCATAAGTCTCTCAGCGTCATGGAAGGGTATCTATATGAACGCACAATTCCAAGGGGTGACAGGCTACAACCAGCAAATCAGTGAGCAATATTCTCTTGAGAGTCGCTCTCTGCAGCGTTTCCAGGATTACCATTACACCAACTCCTGGACTCCGGAGAATCCCAACGCCGAATATCCGCGCGTCAAGTTCACACCAAGCAGCGACAACAACCGTCTGGCATCCACTTTCTGGGTAAGGAATTGCGACTTCCTGCGACTGAAAGCTCTGACAATTGGCTACCGGTTCCCGGCGAAGATGCTTCGCAAAGCGAAGATATCCACTCTTGACGTGGCTCTTCAAGGAGGCAATCTCTTCACAATCTCATCTCTCCATAACATGGACCCCGAATCGCTCAGAGGCTATCCCCTCTCCCGCAGCTATGGTCTCACCCTTAACTTTGGCATTTAAATGAAACTGAAAGTTTTTCGACATATCCTTCCCCTCGCGCTCTGCGCCGTCTCACTCTCCTCTTGCGACGGCATATTCCGCGACCAGCCATACGATAAACTACCCTCATCCGTAATCTGGAGCGACCCTAAACTCCTTGATGAATATGTGCTTCCATGGTACCGCAATATGGACGATGGGTTCAATACCTTCGTCACCACAATTATGAAGGGCCTCGGAAGTGAGTATGAGCCTTGGTATTCCGACCAGCTTACCGTAGGAAAGAGCGACTGGTATTCGGGCGACTATGGCAATATCCTCAAGAGCTCCCAACAGGATATAACTACCCGGGGACGCACGGAATGGTTCAAGTTCTACACTCAGATCAAAAGCATCAATACCCTTCTTCAGAACGAAGATAAGCTTCCGGCTGATGTGAAAAACAGGGTGCTTGGCGAAGCCCATTTCTTCCGCGCATGGTATTATTACCGTATGCTCCGTATGTTCGGAGGCACCATGATCATCACCTATCCATATGATCCACTCACAGATGATGTTCGCTTTCCACGTGCCTCATATGAGGAGATGGTTAAGTTTATATGCGATGAAGCGGAACTCGCCTCTGAACTTCTTCCCTACGAGAACGACGCTACAAATGTGGGTCGCCCCAACAAGGGAGTATGCTATATGCTTAAGGCCAAAACCTACTTCTGGGTGGCCGGTGAGCATTTCCAGAATCAGGAGAAGGGCTACTTAGGTTTCCCCGACGACCGCTCAATGCAGATGCTCGACCTTGCAGCCGTGGAATATGACCGCGTGATAGCCACCGGCAACTATCGTCTTGTGCAAATCTCAGGCACTAAAAAAGATGATGTAGTTTCGGAATATCGCAATATATTCCTGACCAAGAACTCCGTGGAATCGATCTGGGAGGTGCAGCATGCCAATGATGGCAACTTCTCTTATGCCAATGGCCACAAACTCGACCGTGATGCGGCCGCTTCCTCTTTCGGCGGTACTACCGGCGCCTACAATCCTACTCAGAACCATGTGGATGAATATCGCATGGAGAATGGCAAGCGTATATCTGATCCCGATTCCGGCTACGATAAAAATAATCCCTTCGAGGGTCGTGACTGGCGCTTCTATGCCAACGTGCTTTACGATGGAGCCGAATGGAACGGTCATGTTATGGATATACATTACGAGATTGTCGACGGTAAGGAGGTGGCCGGTGAAGACCTTACCAAATACGGCAGCTCCACCACTGCCGGTGTCACCCGCACAGGCTACTATATGGCGAAGTTCCTTAACGAGAAGCAAAAAATCGACAACGATGAGACTTATGCCAGCTCTCAGAACTGTATCCTCTGGCGCTATGCAGAGCTGCTGCTCGACTATGCAGAGATCGACTTCAAGAAGGGACGCATGGCTGAGGCTCTCGACAAGGTGAACCAGATCCGTCGTCGCGTGAAGATGCCGGAGCTCAACACCATCACATGGGACGATATCTTCAACGAGCGTCGTGTGGAACTCGCTTTTGAGAAGACCGTCTACTGGGATCTTCTGCGCTGGAATGTAGCCGAGAAGTATATGACCGGCACAACCAATCCCCTATTCGGCATCAAGATCGTGAATCAGGAGGATGGCACTAAGAAGATCACGAATCCGGTGGTGAACGGACGTAACACTGTTGTGCGCTACTTCCGTCCCCGTCAATACTACTATCCACTTGATTGGGATGACGTGCGCTATCACGGCCTTGAGCAGAACCCGGAATGGGTAGAGATGTAATGCAATAAAGATGTGGGATTCCTTGGAATCTCTGAGGAATCTCACATCAATATTATATTTTAATATCTAAATACTTAAACACTTAATCGTTATGAAGAAAGGGTTACTTACCTTAGCGGCTATCGCTGCTTTCGCATCTGTCAATGCACAGAACACCTACAACTACTTCGATCCCAAGGATTGCGATGCCGAGGGCTGGCTCTGGTTCGACACTCAGGAGAAGATCGATAAATACGTCGGCTTCCAGGGTATGGGAGAGAATCCCAAGATCATGCTTCTCAGCGCCACATTCGAGAACGCAGATCAGGGATATGACGAGCCTACTACTGATCCTACTCTAAAAGGCTACAATGCTGAGGGCGTACAGGGCGGAGAAGGTTCTTGGACAGGCGCTATCTCTCTCTGCGGCACTAGCACCACCAACGGCTCCGACAGTCCGAATGGTGGTGGCTTCATGCTTTATCTTCCCGATTGTGCACAATTCGATCTGAAACTTTCCACAGAAGGTAGCGTCATGTGTGTGGGGCTCCAGGGCGCCAAGGGATTTGTTGAGCCGGTAGATTGTGCTGTTATCCAGACTTATATTAAAATGGGAATATTCATCAACAATGCTCTTGCAAACTCTTCTCAGTTCACTTGGACTAACATCCAGAATGTAGAGAATGAAAACAATGGACTGAAACTTGAGTCTCCCAAAGGTGAGCCCGTAACTGCTTTGGTACGCAACAACCGTGGCGATGCTCTTCTTGTGCAGGCTATCCGCGTGAGAACCTACACTCAGAACTATGAGGGCGACACTGCAGTAGAGGGTGTGGAAATCAGCGACAACGCTCCTGCCGTTTACTACAACCTCCAGGGTGTTCAAGTCAAGGGCGATCAGCCCGGTATCTACATCTGCCGTCAGGGCAACAAGACCTCTAAGGTTGTCGTGAAATAAAACAACTGACTGATGAGCCTGTAAAGGTCAAAAATACTTTTCAAAGAGGTCTGCCACATGTCGCCTATGCGATGGCAGACCTCTTTTTCTCTTAACCCTACTCCTAATCTTCATACTCAACTATAACGAAGTTTATGAAAAGATTACTCTCTATTCTTTCAACTGCGGCTCTGCTGTTAATACTCGCCACACCCTCTCTATCGGCACAGACAGGCCCCGCGAAGCTATCCAATGTGGTTTGTTTTGTAAAATTCGCTGATCAGGCGGATAATGAATGGGAACATGATTTCGACTATTACGAGAATTTGTTCAACGCCATCGGACCGGATGTCAACTCCGTGCGCAACTACTTCTCCGAGATGAGCTATGGCAATTTCGATTGGGAATCACAGCTTATACTCACCGAATATGTAGATTCCCATCCACGCAACTACTTCTGCGAATGGTCGGCTTCCAATCCCGACGGTTACCAGTTTCTCGATCTACTTCTCGACACACGCACCCGTACATTGGTAAAGGATATGTGCGACTATTTCTCCACCGTTATTCCGGATGATGTGGTGCTCGATGCCGATGGCGATGGCACCGTCGACAATATCGTCATTATCTTCAACGGCAACTCCGAACGTGGGTCGTCACATATGCTATGGCCGGCCAACAATACCGCCCCCTCAGCACGTCTGAAAGGACTTAACGTAAAACATTATCTGAAGGTGTTTGATGGTGCGAACGGCTATAAGTCTCTCGTAGCCCAGAAACTGAACACCGGTGTGCTCTGCCATGAGATGATGCACACCTTAAACGCCTACGATCTCTACACCTCTTCAAGCTCACCGGCCAAAGAGCCCGTAGGGAAATGGGATCTTATGAGCGACAATCAAAATACGCCACAGGGACTCACGGCATATATGCGCATGACGTATGGCGCACAATATGGCAACTGGCTCCCTGCAGAGGATATCCCCGTGATAAGCGAAGCCGGAGAGTATGAACTGCTCCCGATATCATCTGCGGAAGGCACGGTAGCCTATAAGATAATTCCCGATTCCTCCCGTAAGGAATACTTCATGCTGGAATATCGCGACCGTAATCAGATTTGGGACTATTCCCTCCCTTCGGCCGGCATAATAGTATATCGTGTCAATCCTGCGGTCAACGGCAACTTGGGAAAAGAGTGCGAGCTATACATTTTCCGTCCGGGGGGCGCCACAGATAAAGCCGGCAATCTGAATAGGGCGGCTTTAGGACCGAACACCGGACGCCTCTCTTTCGGCACAGAGGAGGATGCTGACTCTCCCTACTATTCCGATGGCACCCGGGCCCCCTTCTCTATTTCTGACGTAAAACTTTCAGACAACGGCATAAGCTTCAAATATCGCCCCGTCACCGGCGATGATTCAGCCGTAGATGAAATCAACGCCGTCACCGGATCGCCTCGCAGCATCTTCACCCTACAAGGAATACGCCTCGACCATATTCCCGGACCTGGGATGTACATAGTCGACGGCAGAAAAATATTTGTAAAATAAAACTTCATCCCTCGGTTCAGGGATAGCGGGAAGCACTTTTTTACGGATGATATTCAAAGTAGGCAACTAAAAAATGTCTGTCGCGAAATTTTATTACTCCCTGATAACCTATTACTTGCAAAAACAGTCTAAATTTTTCTTAAATTTTTTCATCGAAAAATTTGCAAGGAATTAAAAAAGTGCGTAACTTTGCATCGCTTTAATCAAGAACCCCCGCTTGAAACGCAAGTCAAAAAGCGAGAGTATCAGTCGCTCCGGTGTGGGTGGCCTAGGGAAATCGGCAACGATGGAACTAATATCGATACCGGTTGGTCTTGATTAAGCTTATTATTCTCGGGGTGTAGCTCAGCCCGGTTTAGAGTACGCGTCTGGGGGGCGTGTGGTCGCAAGTTCGAATCTTGTCACCCCGACTGAGAATAATCTTCGTGATTCAGCGGAATCACGATTCTGGTGCGGTAGTTCAGCCTGGTTAGAATACATGCCTGTCACGCATGGGGTCGCGGGTTCAAGTCCCGTCCGCACCGCCGAGGAGAGAGGAAGAGCAGCAGCGTAAACTTAGGTTTCCTGCTGCTCTTTTTTCGTATCTACTCCCCAACAGTTCTTATTATCATAATGGCTCATCATCACCTTGACCCTCATTATCCCAATGGATCAAAGTTGAGAGTCGGCATAATCTGAGGCTATCGGGAGCTACGGAGGTTTTCGCATTGATTATGAAGCCGGATCCTACCCTTTGAAACCCTTTGACAATACCCTTTGAAACCAAAAAATAAATTATTTTTCAAAAATATTTGGTGGTTTCAAAAATAATGCCTAACTTTGCATCGCAATCGGGAAACAAACCGATGGCGAGCGAAAGCAAAGCCATTCAAGAGAAACGAAAAGATAGCAAACCAAATCCTGGTGCGGTAGTTCAGCCTGGTTAGAATACATGCCTGTCACGCATGGGGTCGCGGGTTCAAGTCCCGTCCGCACCGCCGAGGAGAGAGGAAGAGCAGCAGCGTAAACTTAGGTTTCCTGCTGCTCTTTTTTCGTATTTACCATATCATCACCTCCTAACCAAGCCAATATATGTATTGCATTATAAACGGCCCTAATCTAAATCTCATAGGGCGACGCCAGCCGGAGATCTACGGATCTGACACTTTCGAGGATTATCTTCGCCAACTTCGTGACGAAAATCCCGACACTCCAATCGAATATTTCCAAAGCAATTGTGAAGGGGAGATAATCGACAAGATTCACCGTCTTGGATATGACTCTCCGGACTGCAAGGGCATCATCATAAATCCGGGTGCATATGCCCACTATTCCATTGCCATAGCTGATGCAATATCTTCAATTCAGCTCCCCGTGATAGAGGTGCATATCTCCAACATCCATGCACGCGAGGAATTCCGCCATAAATCCGTGACGGCCCCTTCCTGCAAAGCTATGCTCTGCGGATTCGGACTCAAAGGCTACGGGTTGGCTCTCCATTATCTGAAAAATATCTGAAAAAGTATTTTCTGAATACCCCCACATCACCACCGAGGAATTTCATGACCATCGAGGAATATATTGAAACGCACATTGACCGTGAGCCGGATTATCTCTATAAGATAGACCGCCTCACCAACCTGCGTCTGCTCAACGGAAGGATGTGCTCAGGCCACACTCAGGGACGGCTCCTGAAGATGCTAACGTCTATGATAGCTCCGAAGAGAGTGCTCGAACTCGGCACTTTCTCCGGTTATTCGGCACTTTGCATGGCTGAAGCACTCGCGGATGATGCCCGCCTTGACACAATCGAGGTGGACGATGAGCTGGAAGACTTCATACGCGCCAACTTTGATTCCTCCCCCCACGGCCACAAGATAAGGCTCCATATCGGGGATGCCACCGAAATCATGGCCCGATGGCAACCGGGAGAGTTCGACCTCATATTCATGGATGCCGACAAACGACATTACGACGACTATTACAACGCGGCCCTGCCACTACTCCGACCGGGAGGCTACATAATAGCCGACAACACTCTTTGGGACGGCCACGTCACCGAGATTAATCCGCGCTCTCCGCAGACTCTCGGGATAATGCGTTTCAACGATATGGTGGCAGCCGATGAGAGAGTGGAAAAGGTGATCATACCCCTACGGGATGGACTCACGATAATACGCCGCATCCCCTGACTTCCTCTTGCGCGCGATAAACGATAATCCTCCCGAAAACGTTATCTTAATAGCGGCTCTCCCATAGGCGCTCCGTTCCGTTGGAGCCTGATATGGTGAGACTCATGTTAACTTATTAAAAATTACAAGAAATTATGGAAAGTAAACGCCAAGCAAAAATAGCACGTCTTCTTCAGAAAGAACTCAGCGAGATATTCCGTCGCCAGACAGCCTCATTGGGCGGAGTGATTGTGTCGGTGAGCGCAGTCCGCGTCTCTCCCGATCTCAGCATCGCCAAGGCTTATCTGAGCATATTTCCGCCGGCCAAGAGCCAGGAAATCCTCGCCAACATCAACAAACAGTCGAAGACCGTGCGCTATGAGCTCGCCCAGGCTGTGAAAGAGGTGCTCCGCAAATGCCCCGACCTCCAGTTCTATCTCGACGACTCGCTCGACTATATTGAAAACATCGACCGCCTTCTCGGTCCCGATAAAGAACATTCGGAAGAGAAGAAAGAGGCAGAATGATTCCAAACACTCTACCGGCCCGGATAGCATGGCGCTATCTGAGGGCTCCGAAATCTCACAGTGCGGTCAGTGCGATCGCCGCGATATCAGTGGTGGGGGTGGCTGTTGCCACCGCCGCCATTATTTGTGTCTTGTCGGTTTTCAATGGATTCCGCTCAATCCTCTCCGACAAGCTCGACATCCTCGCTCCCGACGTGATGGTAACGCCCTCATTAGGAAAGACATTCGCCGACGGCGACTCACTCGCGGCTATCATTGGAGAGACGCCGGGCGTGGAGATAGCCCTCCCCACGGTGGTAGACAATGCCTTGGCCATCGTCGACTCCCGGGAGATGCCGATCACTCTGCGGGGGGTGGATTTCTCCCGCTATCCCTACGTCACACGCGTTGACTCCATCATCACAGGGGGGCGCCGACTCGAATCTCTCGACAGCAAGGAGGCCGTGGCCTCCGTGGGGGTGGCCCGCCAACTCGGTTTCTACAATGGCGATGTCTCCATGCTGATATTCGCGCCCAAACGTGAGGGACGCGTGAATCTCGCAAATCCTCTGGCTTCATTCCTTACAGATTCGGTGAATGTGGCCGACATATTCCAAGCCATGCAGACCGAATATGATGAAAACAACGTGATCTGCGACATAAACGTGGCGCGCGACCTATTCCAATATGACACCGAAGCCACAGCAATTGAGGTGAAAGCCCATCCGGGCACCGACATAACCCGTCTGGCCGGTGAGATCAGCCGCCGTCTCGGACCCGACGCTGTTGTGAAAGACCGTTACCGCCAGCAAGAGATGAATTTCCGGATGGTGGAGATCGAGAAATGGGTTACGTTTCTCATCCTCATATTTATTCTGGTGATAGCCTCTTTCAATATCATCAGCACTCTCTGCATGCTCGTGCTTGAGAAGCAGCAGTCGATGTCAACACTCCTTGCGCTCGGCATGAGTCGCCGCAGAATCGGAAGTGTGTTCTGGTGGGAGAGTATGTATGTGTCGCTAATTGGCGGCATCTCAGGGGTTATAATCGGCATTCTGCTCTGTCTGCTTCAGGAGCATTTCGGGCTTATACGTCTCGGTGGCGATCCCTCCTCGCTCGTGATCCAGGCATATCCAGTAAAAGTAGAGCTGATGGACATCGTCTACTCCCTCATCCCCGTAATCCTTATCGGCCTCTGCACGGCCTGGACTGCCTCCGCCTTCGCCCGTTCACGCCTCTCCTGACTTAACATTCATAATCTTAATCCCCCCGTCCTCCTCAAAATGAATAACAAGAATAACAAAGGGTTCAGAAAGCATTTGAAATTTGCCGGACGATCGTTGGCCGCTATCGTGCTTTTCTTTATGGCTCTCGTGATCATCACGAGCATATCTCCGATATATGATTTCAGTGAGCCGCAACCTTTCTCCGGTCCCGACATATTCAATCCTTATGCCAAAGTAGACACCGCCGACCGCTGGAAAAGAGCAAATTTCCATACCCACACCCGCGTGAAGGGTCCCATCCCTCCCAACGAATGTGAATACTGGCCTGACGAGACCGATGCCGCCTATCGCAAACTCGGCTATGACATCGTGACATTCTCCAACCATAATGAGCTGACAAAGCACCCCTACGACTCTACCTTGCAGGTGAACGTCTATGAGCATGGATATGGACTGTTCAAATACCATAAGCTTGTATTCGGCGCAAGCAAGGTTAATCCGTTCGATCATCTTTTGCCTCTCTTCGCATCGCAAAAGCAGTTCCAGCTTGACTACCTCTCCAAGGATGCCGACTTCATACAGCTGAACCATCCGGCAAGAACAATCGGCACTTCCCGCTCCCATATGCAGAAGCTTGAAGGCTTTCAGATAATGGAGCTCGATGCCGGGAAAACAACTGAGAATGAATATTGGGACTGGTCGCTCAGCGCCGGTCACTACACCTTCGGTCTCGCCAATGACGACCTACATCATGCTGACCGTTCCAAAAAGATAGCTCGCCGTTGCAACTTCCTGTCAGTGCCCACAGCTCATTATGACGATCTCGAGACCACCCTCCTCAGTGGCGGCTATTACTCCATGCGCATCCCGGACTATGGCAACGGCGACTGGGATGTGAAATATGAGGCCAACAAGCATCTGCCATCCGTCACTGCAATCGGGCTCGCCGGAGACACTATCTTCATGGATCTCTCCCAGAAGGCAGACAGCATCAAGGTGTTCGGACAAGGTCACGCAACGCTTCTTCGCGCCGTAGATACAGATTCCATACGATATGTGATGAAAGCCTCCGACCCCTATGCCCGATTCACAGCGTGGTTTCCGGCCGGAGAGGTGATCTACTCCAACCCTTTTGCCCGCTACGACGCGGCGCTCTCCCCTACACCTTACAAAGAACCCTCCCACACCCTCAATCTCCCTCTCACGATTCTCTTCAATCTGACCCTCATCATCCTTCTTGCAGACGACATTTGGCTGATCTGCCGGGTGGTGCGCCGGTCTGGCAATAGAAAGAGAATGTAAATTCAACCGACTCTTTTAGATTCCGATTCAATTATATTATGTATCAGCAGTTTCACTTCTCAAACTCCCGCCGCAAACCCGGCTTCCTGCGATGCCCTCTCTCTCTCACGCTCTTCGCGGCAGTGCTCAGCCTGTTTACTCTCCTCGCCTACCACTACCCATTCTTCCGCTTTGTCAGTGATAATGTGGAAGGGGGCTGGAACAGTTTCCAGATCATGTCAAGTCTTGTGGTGCTCATGTTAGTTCTCAACTTCCTGGCCTATTATCTGATTCTCTTCCTATGCCGCATCGTGGGAAAGTGCATACTCGCCTTCACCTTCATCGCCAACGCCCTCAGTCTTTACTTCATCGTCACCTACGACACCTTCCTTACGAAACAGATGATGGGCAACGTCTTCAACACCCGCTATTCCGAGGCTTCCGGCTTCTTCTCCTGGATGCTCATTCTCTACGTGGTGCTTCTCGGCGTGGTGCCCTGCGTGTATATCTTCATGCAGAAAGTAGACTATGGCAAATGGCGCCGCTTCTTCGCCAACACCGGCATAGCATTAGGAATAAGCGTGATCCTCGCCCTCCTCAACATCAACAACTGGACATGGATTGACCGCAATTCCACCCAGCTCGGCGCCATAATCATGCCATGGTCTTACACGGCCAACAGCATACGCTTCTGGAATGCCCAGCGTGAGCGCAACCGCAAGGAGATACTCCTCCCAGATGCCCGGATCGCCACAGACAGCAAAGATGTGTGCATCCTCATAATCGGAGAGTCGGCACGCCGGGCCAACTTCTCCCTCTACGGCTACGGACGCCCCACAAATCCTCTCCTTGCCAACGACAGCGTAACTGCATACATAGCCGAATCGGCGGCCACCTACACCACCGCCGGTGTGAAGGCGATACTTGATCACAAACCCACCGGCAAGCTCTACGAGATCCTCCCCAACTATCTGCACCGCACGGGCGTAGATGTGACATGGCGCACAAGCAACTGGGGAGAATCGCCCCTCCATTTCCCGAAAGTCTACAACGTAAAGGCTCTCAAGGAGATCTATCCTCAGGCAGACGACCGATATGACGGCATACTTTTCGAAAGCCTGCGCGACTCGATAGCCGCCAATCCCGCCGACAAGATTTTTGTGGTGCTCCACACCTACACAAACCACGGGCCCACATATTATCAGAAGTATCCCGCCGAATTCGAAAAGTTTAAGCCGGTGTGTACCACCGTCGAGATGTCGAAAGCCGACCCTCAGGAGCTGATGAACGCCTACGACAACAGTATCCTCTACACCGACTACCTCGTACATGATGCCATAGAGACCCTGCGCTCCATCCCCGACAGACGTGGAGCCGTGATCTTTATCTCCGACCATGGCGAATCATTGGGTGAGGGGGGACTG
Source organism: uncultured Sangeribacter sp. (assembly GCA_964513775.1). GTDB lineage: Bacteria > Bacteroidota > Bacteroidia > Bacteroidales > Muribaculaceae > Lepagella. The sequence continues at coordinate 28,851 of CAZEOI010000028.1, forward strand.
TATATGCACGGAGTTCCAATGGCGGTAGCCCCGAAAGTGCAGACGGAGATACCATTCCTGATATGGACCAACGACTCTACACTTTCGCGCGATTCCACACGCGAGGCATCGCAATACAACGTGTTTCACACCGTGCTCGGATTCCTCGGTGTGGAAAGTCCCGTCTACGATCCGGCCCTCGATCTTCTCCGTCCGGCAGAGTGACACGAGAAGCGAGGCAACTCCGGGCGGAGAGCCGAAACATAACCATTTTCTATCATTTTATACTTTTACCGCTTATTATTACCGCTTTTTTATTGCGAAAAGTTGTGTATTTCGTAAATAAATGATAAATTTGCACAATCATCTCCTCTTAGAGGATCAATCCCAACTAATCTTCAACCATGGATCGTATCGACAACTTAGACAAGAAAATTCTAAACATCATTATGAAAAACGCCCGCATAGCCTCCAAGGATGTGGCCTTGGAATGTGGCGTTTCAAGGGCAGCCATTCATCAACGCATTCAACGGCTGATAGAGATGAAGGTGATCACCGGATCCGGCTATACAGTCAATCCAAAGGCGCTCGGCTACAACACATGCACCTATGTGGGCGTGAACCTGGAAAAAGGTTACATGTATCGCGATGTTGTTCAGGAGTTGGAGAAAATTCCCGAAGTAGTGGAATGTCATTTCACCACCGGCCCCTACTCTATGCTGATAAAAGTGTATGCACAAGACAACCAGCATCTTATGGCACTCCTTAACGACCAGATCCAGCACATCTCTGGCGTCACGGGCACAGAGACTCTTATCTCGCTCGAACAGAGCATGAACCGCCAGATCTACATCAACATCGAAGACTGACAACATTTGCATACCGGGAATATTGGCCGATATTCCCGGTCTCTTTTCTCTCTCCACCCCATTCCTCTCCCTTATATCCATACTCCCTCCGCGGCAGCTCCCCAATTAATCAGCAATTTCTTAATCAACCATTTTTTCAAAGTATGAAAGGATGAAAAAAACTTATATATACTCTCTGCTGGCCGCTCTGCTTCTTGCAGTAGTGGCTTTCTTCTTTTTCTTTCCCGACGACATGCAGGGAAATGTGCTCCAGCAGCACGACACAATGCAGGGCATAGCCAACGGCCAGGAGGGAAAAGCCTTCACTGCGGCCACCGGCGAAACCACCCGCTGGACCAACTCCCTCTTTTCTGGAATGCCGAACTTCCAGATATCTCCATCCTATCCGGCCAATAAAGCCCTCTCCTGGATAGGCCGTGCTTTCCAGCTTTGGTTGCCGGCCCCGGCTAATCTGCTGTTTGCCATGATGTTCGGATTCTTCATCATGGGACTTTGCTACAAACTAAAATGGCCGATCGCCCTATTCGCCGCCGTGGCATGGGGATTCTCATCATATTTCATCATCATTATCGGTGCCGGACATATCTGGAAATTCATCACCCTTGCCTATATTCCCCCTACTATTGGCGGCATCATGCTATGTTACAGGGGTAAGTATATCCCCGGCATCGCTCTCACCGCCCTATTCGGGGCCCTGCAACTCCAGAGCAACCATCCGCAGATGACGTATTACTTCTGCTTCGTCATCGCCTTCATGGTGGTTGCATGGCTTTGCACATCCATACGCAAGCGCATGATGAAACGCTGGTGCATAGCCACTCTCTGCTGTGCGGCAGCCGCAGCCATTGCTTTAGGCGCAAACTCTCCAAGCCTTTACAACTCCGCGGAATATGCGAAAGAGACCGTGCGCGGACGTGCCACCGATCTCAAACTGGAGGGAGCCGGCGACGACACCGGAGGCATGGACCGCGGTGCCATCACGGCATGGAGCTACGGGCTCGACGAGACTTTCTCCCTTCTTATCCCGAATGTAAAGGGTGGGGCCTCTGTAAAACCGGTGGGTGGTGAGAACTATCGCCTGACGCTCAACGAAACCGACAAAGCGGATGAACTCTACGTAATGCCCGAGATAAAGCAATTGCTCAATCAATTCCCTCAGTATTTCGGCGATCAACCGGGCACAAACGGTCCCGTCTATGTAGGAGCATTCGTGCTTATGCTCGCGATCCTCGCGCTTTTCGTGGTGCCCGGACCTATGAAATGGGCTCTTTTCGCAGTCTCCATTCTCGCGATTCTCCTCTCTTGGGGACATAATTTCCCGGCATTTACCGACCTCTTCATCGACAATTTCCCCGGTTATAATAAATTCCGTGCAGTGTCGAGCATACTCGTGATTGTTGAGTTTACAGTGCCGCTTTTAGCTGCCATGTGCATCCGCAAGATGATAGAGACCCCGGATTTCTTCAAGGAGAATAAATGGACATTCTACACCGTGATGGGTGGCGGAGCCTTTATCTGCCTGATAGGATGGGCGATCCCCTCTGTATTCGGCCAGCCGTTCTCTCAGTCGGAGATCGATCAGTTCACCTCCATGGGAGTCTTCAATAATCCCCAGTATGCCCCGTTGTGGGATTCCATACGCCAGATTCGTATGAGTCTTGTCTCTGCCGATTCACTGCGCTCCCTCATATTCATACTTTTAGGGGCAGGCGTCACCATGATGTGGTTCAAGGGTGTGATCCCGAATAGTACGGTGTTCGTATGCTGTCTGACTGTGGTGGCGCTCATCGACCTCTACCCCCTCAACAAGCGCTATGTGAATTCCGAGAACTTCACCGAGCCTATGCCTATGGAGCAGGCATTCAAAATGACGGAGGCCGACAAGGCTATTCTCAAAGACACTACATATTATCGCGTCTATGACGCCGCCCATCCGATGGAAGCTCGCTCATCCTACTTCCATAAGACCATCGGAGGCTATCATGCAGCGAAACTCACCCGCTACAACGATCTGCTCAATCATCAGATCCTTCAGGGGAATATGCAGGTGATCAACATGCTCAACGGCAAGTATATATTGCGCGACGATCATTATCAGATAAATGAAGATGCCCTTGGCAATGCCTGGATGGTAGACTCCATTTTCTATGTGGCTGATGCAAACGCAGAGATGAGTGCGCTCGACACCATCAACCCGGGACGCTACGCCGTGGCCGATAAGATTTTCGAGCCGGTGTTGGGCAAAGCCAACAAGGTAGTGCCCGGCGACACAATCTACGAGACATCGTATGCCCCCAACCGTCTCACCTACAAAGCAGTCTCGACCAAAGGTAATCTCGCGGTGTTCAGTGAGATCTTCTTCCCCTGGGGCTGGGAGGCCACCATCGACGGCAAACCGGCGCAGATTGGTCGTGTGGATTACACGTTGCGCGCCATGCAGATTCCCGCCGGCACCCACGACATAGTAATGACCTTCGATCCTAAGAGCTCTCACGTGACAACCCAAGTGGCCACTGCCTCCGTGATCGCGATCTACGCTCTCTGCGCCTTGGCTCTCGTATTTTGGGTTATCCGGATTTTCGCAGACGCATCGCCCAAAAAGAAAGAGGATTCGGGGAAGAGATAAATCATGAATCCGTTTACAACATCTTTTCAAGCATATGTACGCTGGCGCCACTCCCGTGGCTTCGGCGTACATTCACCTTTTGCCTATAACATTGTCAAGATGGCTGTGCGTCCCGGCAACTACGGCTATTATGGATATGAGGATATCGACAGGATAATCCTCGCCCCGGGATTCAAGGGATATCCTCACTCTCGTTCCGATGCCCGGCTCCTGCTCAGGCTCCTCGTGACCCTCCGTACCCGCAGGCTACTGGTTCCGGAGGGACTCCCGGCTATGCGGGCGGCAGCCGAAGCCGCAGCCGCAGAGTGTGTCACTTTCAGAGCATATGATACTCCGACGGCTCTTCCATCAACAGCCGAGGGGGATATGCTTGTGGCCGCTCCCGGCACACTTTCTGCCGACATTATCACGCGACGCATCTCGCAAGGCACCTCCATATTCGCTCTCTCTCCTGATCCCGACACCATCGACAGTATCTACAAGGCTTGCCATCGCGGACTGATTCTGCACGGCACCCGCCTGCTGATTGCCATACCGCGTGAAGAGATGGCTTTTGTGGCTTACACCATTAAATTCTGATTATGAACAGTGGACACCGCCGGCTACGCACCCCGGAGGAATTACGCCGGGATTTTGAGGCATATCTACGCCTTGAGCGCTCACTGTCGTCAAACACTGCAGGAGCGTATCTCGTTGATGCCGGGCATCTTCTATCCTTTATTGAGGAACGTGGACTCAAAGCAACCGATGTAACCGAACAGGATCTCCACTCGCTTCTCGCCACCCTGCGTGATCTCGGGATCTCTCCACGTTCGCAGGCACGGATGATAGCCGGGATACGGGCCTTCTTCAAGTTTCTCCGTCTTGAGGGATATATCATCAATGATCCCTCTGAGCTGCTCGAATCGCCGCAACTGCCACGACACCTCCCCGATGTGCTGAGCATAGAGGAGATCGATGCCATGATAGCCGCCATACCTCAGGAGAAGGATGAGGCTCTCCGCAACGAAACAATTATCGAGACTCTCTACGGCTCCGGATTGCGGGTGAGCGAACTGGTGGGATTGCGCATCTCAAGGCTCAATCTCGATGACAGACTGATGATTGTGGAGGGTAAGGGCAACAAGGAGAGAATGGTGCCTATGTCGCCCTCTTCAGTGGAACTTATACGCGAATATCTGCCGCAACGCAATCGCCAGACCATCAAGCCTGCCGGACAAGACATACTCTTCCTCAACCGGAGGGGAGCGCCATTGTCGAGGGTGATGGTGTTCTACATAATCCGCGATCTCGCCGCATTGGCCGGGATACAGAAAACCGTAAGCCCTCACACCATGCGCCACTCCTTCGCCACGCATCTTCTCGAAGGGGGCGCCAATCTGCGTGCCATTCAGGAGATGCTTGGCCACGAGTCGATCGCAACCACGGAGATCTATCTGCATCTCGACCGCTCACGCCTTCGTCGCGAGCTTCTTGAGCATCACCCGCGCTACCGCGCAGCATCCTCCTCCGATGATTAGATTCCGGCCTTGACAGCATCCGGACTCTTACCGACAAATCAGATTCGTCCGCAGTTTTTCGGAATCTTCGAGCCGCTCCCGTCGCGGGTGGCGAAATAATGCGGAGCCACAAGCTCGATGCCGGCCTCATGAAAATAATCCTGAATGTGCTCAAGCATATCAGATTTTATCTGTGGCATATCATCGGCATTCTTTATATATGCGTTAAGCTGATAACACATATAGTTGTCGTTGAGCTCTGTCTCAAGCACAAAAGGGATAGGATGCTCAAGCACTCCCGGGGTGGCGAGAGCCGCGTCGATCAGCAACTGATGCACCTTTCTCCAGGGAGTCTCATACCCCATGGTCATCATCGTGTGGATGATGAGTCCATACTGACGTGCCGACGCGCTGTAATTCACCGTGTCTGATGTCATTATGAAGGAGTTGGGGATTGTGACCACCTCATTCTTTATCGTGCGCAGCCGGGTTATGAAGGGAGTACGTTCTATCACGTTGCCCGTAGTCTCATTCACCTTTATAAAGTCGCCCATCTTGAACGGACGCATGTAAGTGATCACGAATCCCGCTATGAAATTGGAGATCACCGTGCTTGAACCGAGCGACACTATGAGACCCACAAACACGGAGATGCCCTGGAACACTCCCGATTCCGACCCCGGCAGATAAGGATAGATCATGGCTATCATAAAGGCATAGAGCAGAAAGCGGATGATGTTGAACGTAGGCTGGGCCCAGTCGGGATAGAAGCCGGAAATCTTCAGTTTCTCATCTTCAATCTCTTTCATGATATAGCGCAGACCCCTTATGATGTATTTGACACAATACCATATCACCAGGATGATAAAGAGATTGGGAATATACTCCACTATCGACTTGGCCACCATCTTCACCGGATCGAGGATATAGTGCAAGATCTTAAAAGCCAGTTTCTCCGTCTGCGGGAATATGGAGAAAAGCACCGGCACCGTGAGGATGAGCAGAGTGAGCAACACAAGATAACGCAACAGATTGCTTATCAACAGAAGGATACGGCAAAGACGCTTTGTGTTGAGCAGCTCATAGTCTCTGATCACCACCGGCTTCAACCGTTGCTGACGAAAACGGATTATATGACGCCTCAGCTTACGGAAAAGAGTGTTGATGAATTTGAATATCACGCACAGCACGGCTATGATCAGCACGAAGATGCCGGCTCTGCGCAAGATCTGCCAGAAACTGTTTTCATTTTTAAGATATTTGATCTTTGCATCCAACAAAGGGAGATAGACGGAAGCGAGCTCCCTACGCGTCTTTCCGTGCCAGAGGGCATCCTGCTCAGTCACGCTCATAAGCACCTTGTCGCCATACATTATGTCGATAAACGTCTCGTTGTCGAGCAGATAGAGAGAGTCGCGGGTGAGTCTTCTATCCTTACCTATCTTTATCAGAGCCTCCGTGATCATGTCGGCGCGATCACGGGCTGAATATCCTCCGCGCGAAGCGTACACAGTGAGCAACGTATCATATCCCACCACCACCGGTGCCCCTATGGTGACGTTGCGCAAAGAATCTATCCGCTGCTTTTGAAGCGCAGTTTTCAAAGAGTCGGCACGTTGGTTATGGTTGACCACCTCTTCAAGTTGCGCACGAAGAAGCATCTCGTTGAGCTGCATCTCCTTCATACGTTGTTCCAACTCCTCCATGCGCAAGGAATCCTGTCTGCGCAATTCCCCGGGATCGGCTGCCACATGGGTGGCGGCAGTATCGCCGCGAGTAGCGTCAAACACATTCTGCACCAACTCTCCGGCCTTCCGGATCAACTGTGCGTGAGCCCCGACGGCAGGCCACATGACAGAGATAGCCAACAATAAACAAACGACTAAACGTCTCATGAATCGATTCCAAATTTAGAAATTTTACCCCCTTTCAGGGTGATTTCGGGACAAAGCTCCATTCCCGGCCACAAAAATACAAAAAAACTCCAAATCACAGAAATGATTGTCATATCCGGTTAAAGCAGTGGCAACTCTGAATCTGAACAGATAGCAGGAACAATAATCAAGAGTAAGCATTAACTCAACTACACCTTGCGAATATGCCACACTGAAAATAGTCGATTCTTGCATTTTTGCGGTCTAAAATCGACTAATAAACGGAATCAATGGCTATTTCCGCCTTTTTCCCTTACTTGAGAATTGTCTTCAAAAGTGAACAGGTATGTTCCGGAATATGTAGTTAAGAGGTATATTTATCGGTTTGAGGCTGTCTGAAGTCCTGTTGCGGGATATTCTCAGAAAGACTTTTATTGTTTGATATTACCTTTCCAAAAATAATATGGGATATCTGATACATTATAATGAAATGGTAATTTTTTACCATTTAAAAATACTGAAGGTGTCGAATTAATATTTTCTTTTGTTATCCAAGAAACTATAAGGCTACCTTTAAAACCGTTTTCAGTTATAACAAAACCCTATTACACCCTCAAAACGGTGTCAAATATCATCCATATATGTCACCAATCAATTATATCATTAATTTATGACCCATATTTACTTTTAAGAACGGATTCTATTATAGGAATGCTATCCACTCCTGAAAAGAAGAATACAATTTCTCCATTCTTATTGATCAAAAGAAATGAAGGAAAAGATTTTATATCTAAGTATTCAATTATACTCGATCGGTCATTGAATGAAACAAATTCGTTCCTCCAATTAATTTCATGATTATTTAATATTTCGTGGAATTTTTCTTTATTTTCCGGATAATCATAACAAATAGAGAGGAATCCTATGTTGTCTTTATTAGTGAGGTATAAATCTTTTAGTTGAGGTAATACATCTATGCACGGAGCACACCAAGTCCCCCAAAAATCAATGAATACATATTCCTTATTATCATTCCCTTCGAAAATATAGTTTAGCCAAATTGGATCAATTTTTCGATTAACACTTTTATTTATTCGAGTAAGAAATAATTTATCATCATCCCAATCAAGATCTTCTATGATATAGGGGGTATTCATTATTGGAATTGTATCTAAGATAGAATATTCATTTTTATAATTTAATCCATTAAAGACTTTAGTACTATGGATGTTACCATTTTCATTGATAAAGATCGAATATTCTTTAGAAGAGTTGTCTTTTAAAATGTAGACCATTGATTTACCATTGTTAAGCCATCCTTGCTTAATTTCTCCCTTAGCAATCATACATGGAAATTGATTGTAAATGGAATCGTTATATGATATTTTAGTTCCGGGAATGAAATAATACGTTTGTCCTTCGTATTTGAATTTGACAGAATGTAAATCGTAAGTATTGTTAATGTTCCAATTTAAAACTGAATCTTTGCAGAAAGAAAGTTGCATAGTTGTGTCAGAATTAGCTGAAACTGAATATATTATATCCAGATCTTTTAATTCCGCTTTGATTTTAAAGAGTCCATTACAAATTTTATAATTAACGTGTTTTTCTATAGAATCATGGGAAATTGGTACTGCAATATATCTCGTTCCAACAATAGGTATTGTTTGGTTATAAAGTGAAATTTCTATACCTAATAGAGATATTGGAAATATTAAAATAATAGAAATTAAGAATGTGATGAATCGCATATGGACGTTTTGGTGTAGTTACAATTTCATATATTTCTCCGTCAGATAACTCAAATTGCTCTTTGTTTTTTATTACAATCGCCTTTCGAACTGTTGCAAGTTCTTTTCACAATCTCAGAAATAGCTATAACACGAAATAGAAACAAACGTATATTAAAAAACGAACAACTTTCTTTGACTGAAACCGAGATCATATTCGGCTATCTGTTATTCTGTTTAAGCCATTGTTCTAATACATCTATATACTATAATTTATACAACACTTAATCCTAAACTTTTGTTCATGCTCATACAAAATAATTACATATCTAGAAATTTCTGCTAAGAAAGATACTTTTTAGGGGATTTTGTAATAAGCTATTAAATAGCGTCAGTAATCCCATTTTGAATCGCTGCTTATGCCTGTTGATGCAGCATCGCTTTAATACAGCATCGCTGACTGGCTTACGCGGCATTGACGGCAGGTTTACGTCATATTATCGAAATTTTTAGTCATAGTGCCTATCTGCTATTGCGACTGTCTTTTTTTTTCATTACTTTTGTCAGGCAGATGAAATTGGGAAAGCCACAAATGGAGTTGTGCCGTCAACTTCATTCCAAAATATCAGACAATTTCGTTTACATCCGAATAGAGACCGTTCAATAGAATTAATTAACACCATAAACTCAATAATCATGACAACAGAAGAAATGCAGAAGAAAATCGAGGCCGACTTTGCAGAGCGCTTTGGCGGCGAAGGCAACATATATGCGTCGGCAGGACGTATCAACCTCATCGGTGAGCACACTGACTATAACGGCGGATTCGTATTCCCCGGTGCTATCGACAAGGTGATCATGGCTGAGATCCGTCCCAACGAGCTCGATAAGGTGAGAGTATTCTCAATCGACATCAACGAGTATGTAGAGTTCGGTCTCCGCGAGGAAGACGCACCCTCTCAGTCATGGGCACGCTACATCTTCGGAATCTGTCGTGAGATTCAGAAGCGCGGTGGCTCCGTGAAGGGTTTCGATGCAGTGTTCGCAGGTAATGTGCCCCTTGGTGCAGGTCTCAGTTCATCCGCTGCCCTCGAATCTTGCTTCGCTTTTGCCCTCAACGATCTCTTCAACGGCAACAGCATCGACAAATTCGAGCTCGCCAAGATCGGCCAGTCAACCGAACATAACTATTGCGGCGTAAACTGCGGAATCATGGACCAGTTCGCCTCCGTATTCGGCCGCAAGGGCAACCTCATGCGTCTCGACTGCCGCTCCATGGAGTATGAATATTTCCCCTTCAACCCCGAGAACTATCGTCTTGTGCTCGTTGACTCCCGCGTGAAGCATGAGCTGAAAGACTCTCCCTACAACAAGCGCCGCGAATCTTGCGAGCGTGTGGCCAAGCGTCTCGGCATGGAGACTCTCCGCGATGCTACTATGGAGTATCTCGATGCAATCAAAGGCGACATCACGGCTGAGGATTACTTCCGCGCCCGCTTCGTGATCGGCGAGAAAGAGCGCGTGCTCGCTGTCTGCGACGCTCTCAACGCCGGCGACTACGAGACCGTAGGCAAGAAGATGTATGAGACTCACGAAGGCCTCTCGAAAGACTATGAGGTGAGCTGCGTGGAGCTCGACTTCCTCAACGACGTTGCCAAGGAGATGGGCGTGACCGGCTCACGCATCATGGGTGGCGGCTTCGGTGGCTGCACCATCAACCTGCTTCCCAACGACCTCCACGACAAATTCGTGGCTGAGGTGACAAAACGCTTCAACGAGAAATATGGCCACGAGCCGATGATCTATGACGTGGTTATCTCTGACGGTGCCCGTCTCGTGAAAGAGGCTCCGAAAGCTTAAATGTCAACGGCTATGAAAATTACAAAGAAAACAGCCCCCTCTCCGGAAGGAATGCTCACTCTTTTCACCGTCACCAACGACAAGGGTGCCAGCGTGGTGCTCTCCACTCTCGGTGCCGGCATAGTGGAGGTGAATGTGCCTGACAAAGAGGGCAACATATCAAACGTAGCCCTCTCATATGCCGATCCCGCTGACTATATGGCCGACGGTCCTTGTCTCGGCAAGGTGCCCGGACGTTATGCCAACCGTATAGACAAGGGGCATCTCGAGATAGACGGTGAGACTTATCAGCTCGCCATCAATAATGGTCCCAATGCCCTTCACGGCGGCCCCACCGGCTTCCAGAACCGTATCTGGGAGGCTGAGGAGCTCCCCGACGGCGTGCGTTTCACCTACACCTCGGCCGATGGCGAGGAGCAGTATCCAGGCGAGCTCAAAGTGGCTGCCGAATATCACTGGAGCGACGACGACGTGCTCACCCTCATCCTTTCGGCCACAACCGACAAGGCTACGGTGGTGAATCTCACCAACCATGCCTACTTCAATCTTGACGGCGCCGATGCGGGAAGCGTGCTCAACCACAAGATGACAATCAAAGCCGGCCACTACCTTCCCACCACCGACAGTGAGATCCCTCTCGGTGAGATCGCTCCTGTGGATGGCACTCCGATGGACTTCCGTGCTCCCAAGGAGATCGGCAAAGATATCAAAGCTGATTTCGAACCGCTTCACATTGGCAAGGGCTACGACCATTGCTTCGTGCTCGATGATTATGCCAAAGGGAAGATGAACGATGATGTGGTGGTGCTTGAGGCTCCCACTTCGGGCAGAGTGCTGAAGATGTCTACCACCCAGCCGGGTGTCCAGATCTACACAGGCAACTGGCTCGCAGGCTCTCCGCTCAACAAATCGGGCAAGAGCTACGAAGACTACGATGGCGTGGCCATAGAGATGCAGGGCTTCCCTGATGCCCCCAACCATCCCCACTTCCCCTCGCAGCTCCTTCGTCCGGGCGAAGAATACAGGGAGACCATCCGTTTCGCTTTCATCGTGAAATAAAGATCTCTCACAGTCCATATCTTCCGGGTGATACGTGATCTACTTTTTTCCCGGAGATTCAATACTAATAGAAAAGCGTCTTCCCTTGTTATATCAGGGGAGACGCCTTTTTACGTTTACGCTCCTCAATATACTAAGCCCTCTGTCCCCTTTCACTGAAAGATGCTCTCACGGAGGGATCATCTTTTATTTTCTGAACTGACATTTTTTTTGTAATTTTGTAATATGGAAAAGAATGCACCTGACAACAGCTCATCTCCCGCTACGATTCGCCCCGATGTCATGACTTATGATGACATCCGCAATATGGTGCCCGCTCTTGACGGACACGAGAAACTTGTGAATGGTGTGCTCCATATGCTCGCCATCGACAAAGTGAACCGTATCCACAGCACCTACTGCGACACACCCGGCATTGAGTTTGCCCATCGCCTTGCCACAGAGGAATTCAAATGGAAGCTACGGATAGACAATAAGGAAGTGCTGGAGCGCTTCAAGGAGGGACCCTTCATCACTGTGAGCAACCATCCTTTCGGCAGCTACGACGGCATACTCCTGCTTGACATAGTTGGCTCCGTAAGGCCCGATTATAAAGTGATGGTGAACCTCATCCTCAACAATATACAGGCAATGCGCCCGAATTTCATCGCGGTTGATCCGCTGAAAAGCGACGATCCCGAGAAGAAAAAGATAACCATGCAGGGAATACGCGCTGCTATGAAGCATGTGAAGGAGGGACATCCGCTCGGATTCTTCCCGGCAGGTGCCGTATCGAAACTTGACCGTACGCTACATCTGCGCGACCGCCAATGGCAACCCACCATCATACGCCTCATACGCCAGCTTCAGGTGCCCGTGATTCCGATCTTCTTCCACGGCAGCAATTCTGCCTTTTTCAACATATTGGGATTGATAGACTGGCGTCTGCGCACCCTCCGGCTCCCGGGCGAGATAATGCGCACATATGGCAAGGAGGTACATGTGTCGATCGGAGAGCCGATCACTGTAGAGCGTCAGAACGAGTGCAAGGATCTCGATGCCCTCGGCAATTTCCTCAAGGCCGAGACCTACGCCTTGAAAAAATATAAATAACGACAACTCATCCAGTCAACCACTCACAATGAACGATGATGTCATCAAAGCGAAACAACGCTTCTCTATCATAGGCAACTCCCCGGCTCTCATCGGCGCGATCGAGCGGGCCGTGAAGGTTGCCCCTATCGATCTCTCCGTGCTCGTCACAGGTGAGAGCGGAAGCGGCAAAGAGTTTTTTCCTAAGATAATACATGCTTTCGGCGCCCGGAAGCATAAGAAATATATAGCCGTAAACTGCGGTGCAATACCCGAGGGCACTATCGACAGCGAGCTTTTCGGCCACGAAAAGGGTTCCTTCACGGGAGCGATCAACACCCGCAAAGGTTATTTCGAGGAGGCGGATGGAGGCACTATATTCCTCGATGAGGTGGCCGAGCTTCCTCTCACCACCCAGGCACGTCTGCTGAGAGTGCTCGAGACTGGTGAGTTCCTTAAAGTGGGCTCCTCGCAGGTGCAGAAGACCGACATCCGCATCGTGGCGGCTACAAATGTCGATCTCCTCAAGGCCGTTGCCAAAGGTAAATTCCGCGAAGATCTCTACTACCGTCTCTCAACGGTGGTGATCAATGTCCCGAATCTCCACGACCGTGGCGACGACATAATCCTGCTTGCCCGCAAATTCTCGGCAGACTTCGCCGAGAAGTATCTTACGTCGCCCATAACATTCTCAGAGGAGGCAAAAAGAGCCATGAAGCTTTACCGCTGGCCGGGCAATGTGCGCCAGCTTAAGAATATAGTTGAGCAATTGGCCCTCTTCAATGCCGGAGAGGAGATCTCCCGCCGCCAGTTGATCGAGCTGTTGCCGCTTGATTACTCCGGAGGCCAGTCGCTCGTAGCCGCACCTCGCGAGACCTCCTATGAGGCCGAGCGTGAGATGCTATGGAAAATGGTGTATCAGCTTAAGAAGGAATTGGGCGACCTAACGGCCCGTTTCAACTCCCTCGACCCTCAGTCGCCATATGCCTCACACGCCTCCACACAATCCTTGATAAAATACGCGCTTCCTCCGGCTGAAGGATACACGGAGGCCCCAACCGCCACTACGGTGGAGGAGGTTACGCCGGTGCCTACCCTTGAGGATTCGGAGCGCAACGCGGTGGCGGAGGCTCTGCGCAGGAACGGCGGTAACAAAAAGAAAGCAGCCGAACAACTCAATATATCACCGCGCACACTTTACAGAAAAATACATGAACTCGGCCTGCAGCTCGATGAGGGCACAGGCTCCGACACTCCTGAATTATGACATCCCTCTCCATAAACGCCAGTCGCATCTGCGGCAAACTGCTCCCCTATCTCATGATGCTTATGCTTGCTCCGCTCATGGGAAGTTGCGTGCCATCCTACAAATTCAATGGCTCGGCCATAAACTATGATATCTACAAGACCATCAACATAGCGGAGTTCCCGATACGTGCCGCTCTCGTCTATCCACCTCTACAACAGATATTCGAGAATAAGCTTCTTGACACTGTAACCCGGCAGACACGACTTCAGGAGGTAGATGGCAACTCCGACCTTGAGATGACCGGAGAAATCACCGGCTATGCCCTCTCTCCCCAGGCCGTAGGTACTGATGCCTATGCCACGCAGACGCGTCTCACCATAACAGTGAGAGTGAAGTACACCGACACCAAGAATTCCGCCAACGACATCGACCAGTCGTTTTCGGCCTATCGTCAGTTTGACGCTTCGCTGATGCTCACCGATGTGCAGGATGAACTCTGCACCGAGATATGCGATGAGCTTGTAGACCTCATCTTCAATGCCACCCTCGGCAACTGGTGATCTGCATAAAACAATAAACTATCACCCTTAAATCATAACCCCTCGCCTCAATAAATGAACTACCCCTATTTCATACATCCCGCGGTAATGGCTCTCCGCAAAGGTGTGGATGATCCCGAAGAGGAGCGGAGACTGCGCCGGATTGTGGCCGCCAATGTCGGCGACATCCCGGCTCTGCGCCTTATCTTAGGTATAGATCCGGAGGAATTCGCATCTTTCTATCCCGACCTCTCGGCCCCTGCCCTCACCACCGATGCCACCATCAGCTCTTTCCTGTCGCGCTTCGGACGTGAAGAGGCACCTCTTCCTCAGGCGGCAGCTGAAATCCGCGACTCTGTGGCAACCGGGAGATCTGATGAAGAAGCACTTGAAACAGACAGCTCCGCCACCGGGATTGCCGTCATGGCTGAAGCATCGGCTCCCACCGGAATAACAGAGGCGGATAATACGCCGGCACCACTCCCCGCCACAGAACAAAATGCCTATATTCTGATAAAAAAACATGATTATCAGGGTGCTTTGGAAATTATTAAGCAATTAAGCTTGAATATTCCGGAAAAAAGTGTTTACTTTGCAGACCAAATACGCTTCTTGAAGAAACTCATCCTCAATGAAGCGCGAAAAAGTATGTAGAAACCTGACGTCAGAATACACCGAGGGTGCTATGTGCCATACCTTGTAGAAAATAATCAACAAACTCATAACAATGTATATTTTTCTTGCAATTCTCATCGTGATCGCCTGCCTCTTCCTCATTGGCGCAGTGCTGATCCAGAAATCAAAAGGTG
>CAZEOI010000029.1:0-43834 GCA_964513775.1 uncultured Sangeribacter sp.
CTGCCTTCTGCATAAAGTTCTACCTCTGCTACCGCCGACAGGTAAAGTGAGGCGACCTCTTCGGACGAGTCAAAGTATTCAGATAATACCGTTTTGACAATCTATGGAAGCCAAAATGGACATTCTTCTGTAGTCTCTTCCTCTACAGGTTCTTCAATATAATGCCCATGAGTAGAAATGTAGTCGGGTTCTTGCTCCTCTGATAGATAGGTATGACTAGTGCCTGGAACTTGATGCGCGACTCAAAGAACTCTATACAACCGGTGTACCCGTGCCTTTTGATGTGGAGTATGCTTGTGAGGTGAAAGCCTCCAATTGTGCAAAACCAGAGAAAGCTCTTCATAAGGCATTTGAACCCAATCGCCTGAATGTGAACTGTGAGTTTTTCCAAATCAAGAAGAAACTTTTGTCCGAGTTGTGTCTGTGTATACTATTGAGCATTAGAATTTTATACCACTTTTAGGCACTATTTAGGCACTAAAACGATTTTCAAAATCTTAGTGCCTGGTTAGTGCCCAAACTCGGTCTGGAGTGGTCTTTTTTTGGTCTTATTTCGGTCCTGAAACAAAAGGATTAGATACAAAAAAAACCTCGGAACTACTTGATAGTCCGAGGTTTGTCTTCTTTTGTCCGAAGAAGTTCGGTAGTACATAGTGGAGGTGGAGGGGATCGAACCCTCGTCCAATCACGGACCCAATAAGCTTTCTACATGCTTAGTCATTGACTTGATTTTCATGATAGGGCAGGCTCACGACTACCAACCATATCCTTATCCTTTAAATTTCAAGATTCAGTCAAGGCTCCTGACTCTCTATTTCCGATTTATTCTGCACCATCTTGTCCAAACGTCTCGGAACAGGGCAATGGGATGATGTCTCGTTCGCGCCACTGTGGCGCAAATAAAGCTAACTTACTATACTTCGGTTAGGCAGCGAGAGCGTAATTGTTATTTTCGCCAATTATAGGTCGATGCGTTGTTATTATAGAGCTTGCACATCAAAGCTCTGCATGCTTACTTACCGTTTCTACGTGCTGTCAAATCCAGTCACCCCCGGTGAAAGTATATCATTGCAAAATTACATACAATATTTTCATCTAACAAATTTTCACCTCAAGATTAATAATAATTAACATTCAATATATGTAACCATCTACTAATAACTGAGCTATTGCTATAGACCCTGATTAAAAACCTGGAAAGGGATAGGCGTAGGCAGATGAAACGATCAACACTACACATATCATAACTTGCACAAAGTAGATCTTTTCCAATAAATAGTCTACCGAAGCCTATTCAATTTATAATAATAGGGGAGTAGTCAGTTGAGTCGAAATAGAAATATGCTCTTGCAAACTGGCGAAGGAAAACGAGAGAGGATTGACGTGGTTTTTTGGCAATCATATCGTTTTCAACGGCAGATAAAGTAGAATCGTTCGTCATAGGCATCGTTCAGTTTGAACTGTTATCTATTAAAGATTAAAAAAAACAAGACAGAATAAATTACGTATTAGCAATCGTAATTATATTATGTTAACGTAAAGAAATCACGCTTTATTATTTGGATGGCCCATAAAAACAAAGCTGTCGTCATCCTTAGTAAGATGACGACATCATATCATTAAGTTAAGAATAATTTATTTGCCAGTTAGCCACAATTAATGTGTCAATTGGTCAATATTATATCTTTTTCAGCAGCGATTCTTCTAAGATTAAGGATAGCATATCTCATTCTGCCGAGTGCCGTATTGATACTAACTCCGGTTAGATCTGCAATTTCCTTGAATGAAAGATTCTGATAATAACGCATATTGAGCACTTCTCGCTGTAGATCCGGAAGTTCCTTTATGAGATACTTCACATCATCCCTTATTTGCTCTTCAATTATCGAATCTTCAATCGTCTGCTCGCAAAGCTCCTTCCGATTGAGAACATCGACATCATCAAGATCCGCACTTTGCACATTCTCTGATTTTTCTTGTCGATAATAATCAATTATAAGATTATGGGCTATACGTGAAATCCATGCAGGGAATTTTCCGTTTTCAGTATATCGTCCTTGCTTGATCGTCAGGATAGCCTTTACAAAAGTCTCCTGAAATATATCGTTAGCTATATCCTCGTTCTTGATAATGCGGAGGATATAATTGTAGATACGATCCTGATGACGTTTGAGGAGGGTGTCAAAAGCCTCATTATTTCCTTGGGCATAAGCTTTGACAAGCTGCTCATCAGTCATACTTATATTTTTTGCCATTCTGTCTTGTCTTTTTTCGTTTGAGTAGAGGTAATCGATAGGCAGATAGAAATTTTGTTATTGATTGAATTTTTCAATACAAAATTAGCAATAAAATATGACAGGCACAAGTATAAAGGAGAATATTTGTATTAAATAATGTTAATAAAACAATAACATTGAATTAATTCAGTTATATGTTAATTCTTTTAACAAGCCGAATGGCCACCCAATCTTTATCGGTGAAAACCTCTTCAAGAATAAGACCATAACGTGAGGCACTCTCCATTACAATCGGAATATCATGTTCATAAAAACCACTTAAATATATTCTTCCGCCATCTTTGATTCTCTCAGCGTAGCGTTCAAGATCGGAAGTTATGATATTCCTATTGATATTTGCCAGAAAGATGTCGGCATCATCCAAATCTTTAAGAGCTGATGCGTCACCGCAAATAATTTCAACATCAGTATTATTCAGCTTCACATTCTCACGAGCATTCTCACATGCAAACGGATCGATCTCTATACCTACAACCTTGCGCGCACCACGCATTTTTGCAAGAATTGAAAGAATACCTGTACCAGTGCCCATATCTATCACTGATTTTCCATCCATATCAGCCTCAAGTATATGTCTCATCATCTGGCTGGTGGTGGAATGGTGGCCGGTGCCAAATGCCATCTTAGGATCTATTACTATATCATAGCGGGCCACTGGAATGTCTTGATGAAAGGAGGAGTGAACTACAACCTGATCGCCAATTACTATTGGCTTGAAGTAGTTTTTCTCCCACTCTTGATTCCAGTCTTCCCCCTCTATTTCTTCTGCGGAGAATGAAAACACAACCTCCATCGGGAAGTCTGAAAGAATATCCTCAACCGTAGCCTTGTCGTAACAATCTGTGGTTATATAGGCTGTCAGGCCATTATCGTCGGGCGAAAATGATTCATAACCTGCATCCCCAAGAAAGGCAGCTAAAAGATCCGTTATAGTCTCGTTACAAGGGGTTGCATTCACTCTGAGTGCTATATAATTTTGCATGAGTATTTATATTGACCGTAAATATTTAATGTGAAGTTGATCCAAACTTTGGGTAGATACCCATTTGTTTTAATTATTACTTCAATGCAAAATTAATCAATCGGTTTGATATTTACAACTTACTGTAATTTTTACTGACAATATGTTTATCATAGACATTGGCAACATTTATTAATAAATAGATGTGGATAATTAATAACATAATGATCGCGAAATCCTACAAATGAGACCTGCATCGGACTTAAAGAAGTAATTGTACTGACATTATGACTGAAAAGCTGAGGCGGCGATCCTGTAGAATTAAGTAGATATACGATGTGAAATTCTTCGTAGATGTTAATACCCCATCTATTCATCTCCAACTCTACTAATCATCAAGATGGAGAAAAGTATGTCTAAAGATTTAATAAGAAAGCACAAAGGTAAGCTACATATCATATAACATTCATCCAACCTGTTAAAACAGTAAAAAATTAGATAGAAGACAGAGCAGAAAAGAGATCTTAATCATCAAGATCATCACTCATTGCCATAAACTAAATCCCGATCATATTGTTAAAAAAATAAAACGACAATCATGGCAAAACCCTTTACATTCGATAGAGTAATCAGACTCCTGATAGGTCTGGCAATAACAGTAGGTGCATTCTGGCTGATCGGCACATTGAAAAATGTGTTACTGCCTTTCTGTCTTGCTTGCCTTTTATCTTATATCCTCGACCCCTTTGTTAATTTCAATAAGAGGATGCTTCATGCCAATAGCAGAGTTTTGGCTGTATTTATCACTTTGATTGATGTAGCTTTGGTTGTCGGATTATTAGTTTACTTATTCATGCCGACTGTATTAGGAGAGATACATCAGATGGGGGATATGATCACAAAATATTCCACAAAGCAATTCCGCATACCTTTTATCCCTGATAACGTGGCGGATACGCTTGAACAAAAGTATAATCTATCAAAACTGATAACCGAACTTGAGAATGGTCATGGAATGGAATTACTCAATAGGGGAGAGACCATAGTTTCTTCGGCCGTTGATTTCCTGATGCATTCTGTAGAGTGGTTGCTAACGTTTATATATATCATCTTCATATTGATAGATTATGACAAGCTCGGGACGGGAATACAACTTTTAGTTCCCGACAAGTATAAAGCTACTGTATTTCAAATCAGCAGAGATATTAAAGACAGTATGAATAAATATTTTCGTAGCCAGCTTTTGATAGCATCCTGCGCAGCTGTATTTTATTGCATCGGATTCACTATTGTAGGATTACCTATGGCAATAGTGATGGGCGTTATTGTCGGAATTCTTTACATGATACCATATTTTCAATATGTAACTTTGATTCCGGTGACTATCATATGCTTTATAACCTCTCTTGATGGAAGCGCCGATTTTTGGGTGTTGATGGGTAAGTGTGGACTCGTATATGTTATCAGCCAGTGTATATGTGACTACATTTTGACGCCGAAAATCATGGGAAAATCTTTAGGATTAAATCCGGCTATCATTCTTCTTTCCTTATCAATCTGGGGAACACTCTTGGGCATTATCGGCATGATTATCGCTTTGCCTCTCACTACATTATTATTGGCTTATTATAAAAAGGTAATTATTGAACATAAGCCTCTATCGGCTCCAACCGACATATAACTAAATGTTGCGCATGTGTTGCGCGGTAAGTCCCGCGCAACACATGCGCAACAAATTTGTATTATATAAAAGTTATAAGAATGTCGTAGTTCCGTGATACTTTATTACTTTTTAAAATTCCCCATGAAATTGTATTTCAGGGTGTTGTATCACTTTTATCACGGAATCATCACGATTCCGTCACACAGAAATACACCGTTAAAATTCAGAGGAGAAGTGGAATTTAATCTTAGGATGATCATTTCTTGCCATCTGCAACACATAATTAGAGTCGGCGAGGAAAACATCACGTCCCTCTTTATCAGTAGCCATAAATTGATGCTTTCTCTTTTTAAATGCGTTCAATGCCTCCTCATCATCACTTTCGATCCAACAAGCTTTGTAAAGGCTGATAGGCTCCCAGCGGCACTGTGCTCCATATTCGTGCAAAAGACGATACTGTATGACCTCAAACTGAAGCTGACCAACGGTGCCGATTATCTTCCGCCCGTTAAATGAATTCGTAAACATCTGGGCCACACCTTCATCCATCAATTGACGTATGCCCTTATCCAATTGTTTTGCCTTCATCGGATCGGCATTCTCTATATATTTAAACATCTCAGGAGAGAAAGAGGGGAGGCCCTTGAAATGTAGGAGCTCACCGGACGTGAGAGTGTCACCGATTTTAAAATTACCGGTGTCAGGAATACCAACAATATCTCCGGGATAGGCTTCGTCTACAATATTCTTCTTTTGAGCCATAAATGCTGTCGGAGCGGCAAATCGCATCATCTTATCGCTTCTTACATGACGATAATTGACATTCCGTTCAAATTTACCGCTGCAGATCTTGACGAAGGCTATGCAGGAACGATGATTGGGATCCATGTTGGCATGAATCTTGAATACGAAGCCGGAAAAGGAATCCTCTTTCGGATCAACAACTCTTTCCACAGCCTCTATGGGTTGAGGTGAAGGGGCAATCTTGACAAAACAGTCGAGAAGCTCCTTTACTCCGAATGTATTTAATGCAGATCCAAAGAATACCGGAGCTACCTTTCCTTCAAGATACTCTTTCTCATTAAATTCCGGATACACTCCATCTATCAACTCGATATCTTCACGCAATTTATCAGCATCCTCTTTACCGACGAGTTCATCAACAAGTGGAGAATTGACATCTTCAATCTCCACACGTTCACTTATGGTTTGCTTAGAAGGGGTGAACAGATCAAGACCCTTTTCATAAATATTGTAGACACCTTTAAACTTGGCACCAATATTTATAGGCCAAGTGAGCGGGATAACTTTTATCTGCAATTCAGATTCAAGTTCGTCAAGAATATCGAATGGATCCCGGCCTTCACGGTCAAGTTTATTGACAAAAATGATAACCGGAGTATTTCTCATTCTACATACCTCCATAAGACGTCTGGTCTGAGTCTCCACACCTTTAGCAACGTCCACCACTATAATTACCGAATCAACTGCAGTGAGTGTACGGAATGTGTCTTCAGCAAAATCCTGGTGACCCGGTGTATCAAGGATATTGATTTTATAATCGCCATAATTGAAACCCATAACAGAGGTGGCTACAGATATTCCTCTCTGTTTTTCAATCTCCATCCAGTCGGAGGTGGCTGTCTTTTTTATCTTATTGCTTTTTACAGCGCCGGCAACATGAATAGCTCCACCAAACAGCAAAAGCTTCTCTGTCAACGTGGTTTTACCGGCATCGGGATGAGAAATGATCGCAAATGTCCTACGTTTTGCAATCTCTTTATTTAGTTCGTCGCTCATTGGTCAGATCAGTTGAATATCCTTTAGTGAAGTTATCAAAACTTCAGTCTTTAAAAAGTTCGTTATTATAATCCTGTTTGTAGTAGTGTGAGAGCAAAGCAAGAAACTTGGAAATCTGAGCAGTGGCCTGCTTGGTTTCCTCAGAAATCTCTTTACCTTGAAGTCTTAACATCAAAATGCCATACAAGGCATTAAAACATGTCTCTATCTCTCCTACCTTATTATCTCCCGATTTAGATCTCAACTCCACTATGATAGGGAGAGTGTGATAGAATTGGGCGGAATAAGATGCAAATTTAGTATCAGAAAGCAGGCGATGATTAAGATCATCCAGAGCAATGATTACATTTTTATTGATCTGCAGATGTCCTTTCTCGACAACCCCCTCCCTACGCATCATATCTATAAGCGATTCATACCATTCACGCATTTCTTTGCGTTTGGCATCGTCAAGGTCATTGTATTTGTCAATAATATTTTCCTGAATCTTATCACTATCAAGCTTATAAGCTCTTATAAGATCTTCTATCTGCCACATATAAAGCAGATATTCAGCAATATTCTCTCTTTTCTTCTCGGAAGCGGTTATCATTGGGATATTATTTTAATGGAAGCGGATGACATCAAGATGGGGGATGAAACAAGGTAAGCTTATCATTACCTTTAACTCCGACTCCCAATTTCTCCGCAAAATTAGTTAAAGTGAACGTTAGTATCAAACTATTCGTGATTTTTTTGCTCTCTGAATAGAATCTTGAAGCTAACACAATTTGTTCAGCATGCACATCTAAAGTGGCAACTGTGACGCACATTTATCATTTCTTCTCCTTTAGCTTATCAATATGATGGAGTAATGTGTCTGACTTTTCATTTGAAAGTGATTTATGAATTTCACTTTTCTCAGACTTGCTCTTAACACTATCAACCTCTAACATTGGATTGACAACCTCAACAACATCCGGTTCCTTTGAATGGCTGAGGGGAGTATGAATAATATTGTCAAAAGATAATTGGAAAAATCCTAAAACAATTGCACCGAGCAACAATTGTGCCATCAGCGATAAACAGAATTTGAAGCACTTCTGAGCAAACCCATGAAATATTCTGATTATTGACAGAAACAGTACGATAAAATACAAAAACCAGGCAATCCACATAGAAAACAAGGTGCAGGCAGTACTTATCTCTATAAGAATAGGCACAGTCAGAATCCATGATATGGTGTATATGGTATTGCTGTGTTTAAACTCGGGCTTATTCATAGTCTATAGCAGTTTTAGTTATAATTATTTAGTTGCCATAAATCTAAGATTAATATATGATTATTGGCAACGATTCACTTTTAATCTTAAAACAATTTCAACAGCAGATAGGTTGATATAATTATAGATGGTGCATAAATTAATTACAAGGATGTGTCAGAAATTAATTAATACATTCCTTTTCGACCTCAGCGGCGAGCTTTGAACCCGTTTTCATTCGTAATAGGAACCCGTTACAAATGAAAGAAATGTAGAGAGTATGCCTTAAGAGAGAGTGACCGGGAATATAATAATTAATCTGAGCCACATACTTATCATACAGAGTTTATGTATTATCTTAGGAATCCTAACTCTCAAAAATACTTCATATGGAGAATCGATGTAGCGGTTAGATTGTCTAAGTGAATATTTTTTATAATTACATTAAATCCATTCAGTAATTATCTTGTAACTATGCTTGAAAATCAATCTTCTAATAACATGCTACAGATAACATACATTTTTCATGACTGTTTTCTTGTAGAACTTTCCAATTGCTCTATCATCTTTGATTACTGGAAAGACCCAAACAATCCACATGATGGACTGCCTCTATTTTTGAGAAATATTGAAAAAGAGAAACCTCTCTATATTTTTGTCAGTCATCATCATAAGGATCATTATTCAAAAAGGATTTTTGAGTGGGAAAGATTTTTTCCCAACATAAGGTATATTCTGAGTAATGATGTGGTTAAATTGGCACGCCATATAATAGCGCCTGATTCATTATACACAGGGATTAAACCCTCTGCGGAAAAAGTAACCATTTTAAAGAAGGGGGTTTGTTTCAAAGACTCTCTGATTACAGTTGAGGCTTTCGGATCAACCGACATAGGAAATTCATATTATATTGAAGTAAAGTTGGAGTCAGGAAAGAACATATCTGTTTTCCATGCCGGAGACTTAAACGCATGGCTTTGGAAAGATGAATCTACTCCTGAAGAGGTTGACCTGGCTCTGAAAAATTACCTTGATATTATAAGTGAAATCAAAGAGAGACATCCTCAAATAGATGTTGTGATGTTTCCGGTAGACTCGCGTATAGGAACAGATTATGCCGAAGGAGCAAGGTTATTTGTAAGGGAAATAGATGTCAGATATTTCTTTCCAATGCACTTTGGGCTATATGAGAGTAAAGAAGAGGAGTGCAAACGTCTGCGAGACGCTGCTGATCTAAAAGTTTATGCAAATCCCTCACGTGGTGATTATATATGTCTGCAATCGCCTTACAGTGCTTTTATCACTCACTTGGAAGTTGTTTAACCTTTTCCTCTGATCAGATATCAATGCAAAGAAAAAGGTGAAACAACTTCATTGTGTAATTAATTTCGTATTCAACTATTTTTCACAGACTCTTTCTTTCAAATTAATTCTTGCATAAAACAACGGACGACCTTCCTTTTCCGGGAGGTCTTTCTCTTTGATAAGGAAAGAAGCTTTTCCTTCTACGGGCTCGTGGCGCAATAATTCTATATCCATACCATAGCGTGCCTCATGCATGAAGGAAAGTTCGAGTCGACTTACATATGATTTATCGAATGTTGATAGTGAGAAACGGTTTAACAAAAGGTCGACATATCTCACAGTGTTTACATGCCTGTATGAATCGAGATCGGAATATTTGAAACGATATTCATACACCGGATGGGTGGCCGGAAGAATCCCCTTATTAATTTCATCAATTGACACGTCTTGACGTATTAGTCCGTGTTTGGCCTGATGCTCAATAGGCGCTTCTCTTCCGTCAATCAAATCCTCAGATAAGGAAAAGTGTGATAACCCTACATTTGTATGGTTTTCAGTGCTCATAACCATCCAAATAGAACGAGCATATCCAAAAATCTTACCATCCGGAGAGGATATGCAAAAGTCTCGTTCTGAGAAATGACGATTGAACGACACCATCCAGGTTGATATACAGTAAGAGTCATTTACTTTTGGGTAGCTTTCCATATCGATAGTGACTCTCGACAACACCCAACCAGCCTTTATTTCTTTCATGGATGGGTTTCCTATTCCAAGGCTATTGGCGTGGGCAGTGGCTATATCTATAAGCTTAGCCATCAATATTGACAAAGAGAGTTCTTGTTCCGGATTAGCCTCTCCGGCCGATAAAAATGCGGTCTCGGTATATATGGGTTGCATAAATTAAACGTTTAGACTATTTACAAAATTAATAAAAAAATATTAACTTTGCATTCCATTGAATGAAAAAACTTTGAACAAGCGTAAGAGCAATATCAAGACAATGTTGCTGTTGCCGGCACTTTTGATCAGCGCCTGCAACAGTAGCCGCTTTGTAAATGAAGGAAACTATTTGCTCGACACTGTAACCATATCAGTAAATGACACCACCGGGGCGATTGATAAAGAGGAGATGACCACTTATCTGCGTCAACTGCCAAATCATAAGATGCTCTGGAGCACAAAATTCCGACTTGGTGTATATAATCTGAGTGGAAATGACACAACCAAATGGTGGAATCGCTGGATTCGGAAACTCGGAGAACCCCCGGTTGTGTTTGACTCCGCCTTGACGATGGCAGGCAGAGACCAGCTGCAGAAAGCTCTTGAGAACAAAGGATTTCTTGAAGCGGAAGTAACAGTTGATACAATCATAAATGACAAGAAAAGAAAGATCTCGGTAGATTACAAACTATCGCCGGGTCGTCCGCATATAATCTCTTCCGTGAATTATGAATTTTCTGACTCCACAATAAAGGAGCAGATTATGAAAGACTCAAATAAATTCCTTGTGAAGAGAGGCACACTCCTTGACAGATCGTTGCTTGACGCTCAGAGGGAAGAGATTACATTGAACCTCCGCAACAAAGGATATTACGAATTTGCCAAAGAGTTCATATCATTCAACGCAGACACCACTTCAGGCAGCTATGATGTGGATCTGACAATGATAGTGCATCCTTCTGAAAGACGTCAAGCCACCTCATCTGTTTCCGAACACAAAACTTATAGGATCGGACGTATTATCGTTGTTGCAGACTTCGACCCGGCAAAAGATGAATCACTCCATTCTTTAGCCGCTCAAGACACTGTTTATTATAAAGACCTCACTATACTGTATGGTCAGGATCATTATCTACGTCCAAGCGTGATATATGATAATTGCTTCATTCATATGGGGGAGATTTTCAGGCAACGCGATGTGGATCGCACTTACCGGGCATTCTCCCGTCTCAATATATTGAAATTCTCAAGTATACGTTTCCATGAAGTGGCCAACACAGATGAGACTCGTCTGCTTGATGCATACATCCTTCTTACTCCCGGCAAAAGCCAAAGCATTGCATTGGAAATAGAAGGTACTAACTCTGAAGGTGATCTCGGCGTTGCAGCATCAGCTACTTATACACATAGAAATATAGCGGAAGGGTCTGAAACTCTGACAGCTAAACTGAGAGGTGCCTATGAATCACTAAGCGGAAACCTGGATGGTTTACTCCACGACCGATATATGGAATATTCCGCTGATCTGGGCATAAATTTCCCAAAGTTCAAAGCTCCATTCCTTTCAGAAAATTTCAAAAGGAGAATCAATGCTACAACTGAGCTCAATTTAGCAATGACATATCAGGAACGTCCGGAATATACGAGAGTGATCTCAAATGCTGGATGGTCGTATAAATGGACCCATAACAGAAATAACAACAGATATATATTCACACCGATTGATATTAATTATGTGTATTTACCACAGAGTACATACAACTTCATAGATGAAATCGCGCCGGATAATCCTCTTTTACGCTACAGTTATGAAGATCATTTCATCATGCGTATGGGGTTTTCTTTCTATCATTCCAACAAGAAGAATCCCTCCCCCTTAGGAGGTATCAGATTTCAAAGGAATGTCTATACGGTGAGAGCAAATATGGAGTTTGCGGGCAATGTTCTTTATCTTTTCAGTAATCTCTTGAATCATAATTCTGAATCTCGTCCGTATAAAATATTTGGAATACATTATTCACAGTATTTCAAGATAAATAGCGATTTCACATATCTTCATTCATTTGATCCGCGCAACTCCTTGGCATTTCATGCCGGATTAGGAGTCGGCTATCCCTATGGCAATTCTACCATTCTGCCATTTGAGAAAAGATTCTATGGAGGAGGAGCCAATGGTGTGAGGGGATGGGACGTGAGAACATTAGGTCCCGGCAAATATCCCGGCACAAATTCTGTGAGCGATTTTATCAATCAGTGTGGCGACATCAGAATAGATCTGAGCACAGAATACAGAGCTAAACTTTTCTGGGTTCTTGAACTTGGAGCTTTCATTGATGCAGGAAACATATGGACAATTCATAATTATTCAAACCAGCCGGGAGGAATGTTTCATTTTAATTCGTTTTATAAGCAGATAGCCGCCGCTTATGGTCTGGGAGTAAGAATGGATTTCAACTATTTCCTGATCCGTTTCGACCTTGGTATGAAAGCCCATAATCCGGCAATGGGTCAAGAGCCCTGGCCTCTGATACATCCTCGATGGGGAAGAGACCGATCTTTTCATTTTTCGATCGGCTATCCGTTCTGATTAAAAATTTTATCCTTGAAGTATGAAAACATTGGTGATATTTGATCTTGATGGAACATTATTAAACACTATCTATGATCTTGGTGAGGCATGTAACTATGCTTTGAGAAAAATGGGGTTTCCGCAACATCCCATACCGGCCTATAACTATATGGTGGGTAATGGAGTTAAGAAGCTTCTGGAGAGAGCTCAACCGGATGCAGACACAGAGGTGATTGACAATTTGCTTAGAGTGTTCAGAGAATACTACGACAATCACTGTACTGTAAATACCACTCCTTATCCCGGCATCCCGGAATTATTGAAGCAACTGACGGAAAGAGGCGTAAAGATAGCTGTAGCATCCAATAAATATCAGGCGGCTGTTACAAAAATAATAGAATATTATTTCCCTCAAATACCTTTTGTGTCAATAAAAGGTCAGAATGACAGACGTCCAACAAAGCCCGATCCGTCAATTGTATTTGAGATTCTTTCGGAATGTCCTACACCTAAATCAGAAGTGCTCTATGTGGGCGATTCCGGTGTCGATATGGAGACAGCAAGGAGGGCATGTGTGGAGTCGGTAGGAGTGACATGGGGATTCCGTCCTGTCACTGAACTCAGGGATTACCATGCAGATGACATAGTGAGTCATCCTGATGAGATTCTGGGACTATTATCTAATCCTTTCTGACAATTAGAATGTGACATAACCAGATTGGAGAGATATACTTAATTTTCAAAATACTATAATGGGTAAAGCCAATGGCAAGGAAACGGACTGAAATCAGTCCGTTTCCTTGCCATTGGCTTTACCGAATTCAGGAGATATCTTTACTTTGGCACATACTATGAAAGTAGCCACACAACTGAGCATTACGAACCAAAAGAAATTGACATAGCCCTGTGGGCCGTCTGCCCCAAAGATATTTAACTTCATAAAACTTTCATGAAGCCATCCGGCAAACATACCGGGCAACATCATACCCAAAGCCATAAACGCGGTGCAGAATGCATAATGAGAGGTCTGGCTCTCTCCTCTGCTGAAATAAATCAAATAAAGCATAAAGGCGGTGAATCCGAACCCATAACCAAATTGCTCAAGAAATACAGCTATCGAAATCAGAAGATAGCTTTCAGGTTGGAATAATGCAAGAAAACAATAGAATATGCAAGGTAGCGTAAGACTTAATGCCATAGGCCATAGCCACCTCTTCAATCCCCCTTTCGATATGGCCACACCTCCGACGATACCGCCAAGAAGGAGAGCAATCACACCAACCGTGCCGTTTATGAATCCAACCTGACCGGTGGTGAGTGCAAGACCTCCAAGTTCTCTCGATGAGACGAAGAAAGGCTGCACAAGTTTTATACAAAAAGCCTCCGGAAGTCTATAGAGGAGCATGAATGCTAAGGCCGAGCCTATATGTGGTTTTGAACAAAATGTAACAAAAGTATTACAGAAGTCTTTTACTATAGAGGAGGCCTTTACTCCGGCAACCGGTGCATCATTCTTAGCCACCGGCATTCTCTTGGTATGGTATAGTGATGTCAAGAGAAAATACATTGACAATAAACCGAACACATATGCCCAAGCTCTCGGTATGTCATCCAAAGTATTTTCGAGATAGCCTGCCAATATTACCAATCCACCTTGTCCGATCACACTGGCAATCCGATAGAAAGTGGAACGAACGCCTACATATGCCGCCTGATCATGGGGTGTGAGCTCAAGCATATAATAACCATCAGCCGCGATATCATGAGTCGCTGAAAAAAAGGCGAGCAACCAAAACATCGCGATAGTAGTGGAAAAGAATATACTTGTAGGCAAAAGGAACGCGATCCCAGCCATACTTATTGCCATAAGCAGCTCCATCACTATAGTCCATTTTCTTTTTGTCCCGAATAAATCTACAAAGGGGCTCCAGAAAGGTTTTATTACCCAAGGCAGATAAAGCCATCCGGTAAAAAACGCCATATCGGCAATACTGATTCCCATATTTACATACATCAACACAGTAAGCGTATTGACCGCGAAATAGGGTAGACCCTCAGCTATATATAATGTGGGTATCCACCACCAGGGGGAGACTTTGGAACGATTACCCTTCATAACACAATCCATACTCAAGATACTTCAAAACCTACCTCCTTATATATCTTTTGTATTGCCTGCGCATCAAGAGACAAATAATCATTTCTTCTTGGAGTGATCAACATTCCGGCCATATCTATACATCCCGGGCTTATCATCATCCTATCCTGATCATCTGAATAATAACAAGATGGTCTATGAGCTTTCCGCGGAATGGCTATAAACCGTAGCAATCCATTGTCGCTTATCCAAAAGAAAGTGTTTACAAGTTCAGGATCATCTATTTTCTTACCTGACGAAGAACCTCCGATCGAAATACCGGCAAGTAATGTCTTAAGGCCGGAATCATCGGGAGCCACAATTCCGGTGAAGAAGAAGAAAGGAAAACCTGGTAAGATGGCATCAGAAGGCAAAACCAGTTTAGCTGAGGAGGGATGTACTTTCTCAACTAATCTGATCAAAGGAAGCTCATCTTTCAATACCGCTTGCAAATGAAGATGATCCGGTGCCGATGCTCCGGCACGTGCCCCATTGAAGAAAATAGCCATTCCAGGCAAACGCATAGCCATCTCTACAATATCACGAGGCACTCTTTTCTGAGGCTTGTGGTCAGTTGCAACAATCGTGAGATGCACAGGAAGAATAGGGTAGGGATTCACAAGCATCTCCCAACCGGGTAAAATAGGAGTGCTGATCTGTTGCTCCGGTCTGTTTTCTTTACAAAGGAAACATTTTCTCTCGGCAATAGAAGCTTTATCAACAGAGGCAGCGGTTGATATGATACGCGCAGGATTATATTGTATTAAAAAATCGTATCCATTGATATTTACTTCTCTTCGTTCAACATTTGACAAAGCATCGTAATTCTGCTTTGCCAATGGCCATTGAGCCAATTGGGACTCTATTAACCCAATGATGTAATCATGATTGAAGCTCGTTTGCATCTCTTTCCATATTTGCTCTTATTCTCGCGATCATTTCTACAGATCGGAGAAAATCTTTATACTCATTATTCTTGTTCACCTTCTCTATCGAGAGATCCGCATCACTGTTTCCTCCCCAACGTCTACATAAATAGATTGGTTCATAAATACGGGCCACTGCAAATTCCCTACTTATTCGGAGAGCCATTGCATAATCTTCACCATAGCTGACGTTTGGGAAAAGAATATTACGTGCTATGGGGGTATAAAAAGCTCTCGGAGCGCCAAATCCGTTTATGCGTAATGCATTGTTGGCTCCGTTTAACGAAGTCCACTCACGATGATCAATAACTCCGGGAGGAATAGGATTAAGATTGAAATCGGTCATTATATACGAACCTATCACCATTGCAGCCCTCTCTTCATAAAATTTGTTCACAATTTTTGAGAGGACATCATCAGATGAGTAAAGATCGTCTGAATCAAGCTGAACAGAGAATTTTCCACAATGTTCTGACAATATAGCACGATTCCAGCATCCTCCAATTCCCAGAAACTCCGACTCATCGGGAGAAATGATGATTAGTCGAGAATCTTTTTCCGCTATAGACTTGAGGAGCTGGCTTGTGCCGTCGGTGCTACCATTATCAACTACAATCACATTAAACGGGAAATCAGTCTGCTGTCGGAGTGCTGATTCCACCGCATCTCCTATTGTTTTGACTCTATTTCTTACGGGGATTATCACCGATGCCTCAACCTTGAATTGTTCTTCATTAAGATTTGGTCTTATAGGGTTCATCGCAACCGTGGCAGCAATATCCGTGAGAAAATCTGTAAACACACGTTCCATCCACGCCTGATAATAACTATTGCGTGGATTCACATAGTCATGTTGTTTCTCTCCGCTTTTCCTATAATCAGTTTTCTCAGCTGTATATAGATATTCCGGAAGTGCCGCTATGGTCTTTCCTATCGACATGCGGAGTCGTAGGGCATACCATCCGCCATCCGGTGCTTCCGATTCCTCGGCAGAGAAAGACTCAGAAGCAGCTAAGACATCGGCTACATTAAGAAGCACCACACTTCCAAAATCAAAATCATCTCTTACCGAACCAAATTGATAGTCGTTGACAGGGTGATTTATGATTTTGTCGCCATCTTTCTCCCGAAACCAGCTATACGTGACCGATGCATCGGAATCAACCGCGACCTCCTCCATTCTCTGAAGACAATTTGAGTCGAATGTCAGTTTCTTATCATCGAGTTGAACAAGAATGAATTGCTCAAGCGCATTCTTGAAAATCTCCTCTCGTAAAGAATTGACATCTGTAAACCTTATTAATTTCATTATCTGATTATTGATTATTTGTATTTATGTCTTAAGTATGTGTCATAAATTAAAGATATAATTGATGGGTGACATATAAGGATGAGATTTGACACCGTTTTGAAGGCGTAATAGGATTCTATTACACCTGAAAAGCGGTTTCAAAAATCGCCTTAGAGGGCGACAAGGAATATATTACTTAATCTGTGACACATAATTAATTATATTAAGTTAATAAAGAAGTTGCCACCCTAAAGGGGACGACAACTTCTTTATTAACTAAAATAAACCTGAATTTATTTTTCAAGATAGTCAAGTATATATTTCATCAGCTGATTTCTTACCGTCGGGTCTTCTATCGATTCAAAGGGCACGCTCATTACAACTCCATTGCTTCTGCCATTTCTCGTAAGATAGCCGGCCGGCAAAGAGGTGTCTGAAAATGTAAGAAACGTATCAGTCTTAATCTTTCCGGAAGGTGAAAGTATATCAGGACGTTCCACTATATACTGTTTATCATTAAGAGTATTGCTATATTTGATCAGACGTTGCGGCACACTTACAGATGATAATCCGGTAGTGAGCAACTCACCAGTAAAAGACTGTGAACCATATCCGGGAGCAATACCCAAAACGTCTGATGAGAACTCAAAACTTCCGTTAGGAGAACGGGAATCCGTGAGGTCGCTGGCCACATAAGCTCCCGACACAAATAAATCTCCCCCGTGTTTGGTGAAATTTTTCAATTCTTCCTGAAGCTTTTTGGGAAAAGCATTAAATCTTATGCCTGTATTTCCATTACCGGTGATCGTGGTTTTCTGTTTACCCAATATAAGATCAATGGTCTTATACTTATCAAGCTTAACATCTCCGGCTACTATTGCTCCTACTGAAGAGGAAACAAAGCCGCGACCGGTTGCCGCAATCGACACTCCGTGTAGATAGGGGAAGTCGAACGTATTACCACTAATAACCTGTGTCGCATACTCGTTTCCGCTTTTTCCGAAAGATTCAGAATTGCGTCGGAATTCATTCTGATAGCCTACAAACATTATATCATTGATATAGGGTACGCCAAAGTCTTCATATGACTTGAACCCGGCTTCTCCATCTTCCGAGAAGTTTTTCGGACCACTGACACGTGTAAAACCGTTGACTATAAGAAGGGGCATCTGATCGCCTACTCCCTCTTTGAGCACAAGAGTCTCTGAAGGGAATGAACTACCTCCGTCGTTGGCCGCTATCACTCTGAATGAATGAATATCCATATCATCTACAATCACATCGAATTGAGTGGAGGTGGTTTCACCAAGATAATGAAAACCTAATTCATCGGCCGTACGCTCCATAATGATATATTTTGAAGGCACTGCAGTGGGTTCGAGTCTATCTGGAGTAGGCTGCCAAGCAAGTCTGTACTGGCCTTTCTTAATTCGAGAGATATAGAAATCTTTCACAGGCAACGGTTGAACCACAAATTTCCTATCTTTTCTCTCTGCCACGAAACGACCCAATGCTTTGTATATCGACCTGCTGACTGTAAATCTGAAGGCTGGATCAAGAGCATATTTCATATCTGCAAAGTTCTGATGGGAGAGAAGCTCAATCAGAGATGTTGGCACTTCAGGAACTCTTGCCTCGACATAGGATTTATCCCACATGGACCTACGTTTCCATTCAGGTTCCCAGGTCTGACGTATATCACCCGTGATCTGTCTCATCAACATATCGGTGAGTGTACGAGAATTTGATCTTGGGGTGCCGTCTGTATAGAGATCACCGCCATTGGTATAATAGATTCCAAGTGTACCTACAAAGGAATCATCAGCCTTCTTGCCTGCATCTGAATGTAATGCCATAACTACATCAATCGGAATGCCCAGACCATCCTGACTTGGCAACACACGTGAGCCACCTGCGAGATAGTTCACCCAATGGCCTCTTGAGGTGTAATCATCTTTGTAATCATCAGTGCCATGATAAGGTGAGTAAATATGTTCAGGCATACCTGCCCACTGAAGCCAGTAACGTGCTCCCTCAAGGAAACGAGGCATCCCGGAAACTTTAAACTTTGATGATTTGTCTACAGTAGCATTAGCATCAAGGGCTTTATTAGCACTGCCTTCATCGGGATTTCCATCATATGAAGTCTCATCATCTTCTTCTCCTTCGTCATCCTCTGAATCCTCTTCCTCTTCTACAACTTCGTTCAAAGTCAGTCCCTCCTCCGGAGTAGATGGATCAAGGAATACATCTGACCGTCTGTCACTTCTTGCAATATTGCCCATGCCTCCACCTATTTTGACGGCATCTGCAGTAATAACTCTATCCGCAGTCTTGGAAAGATTCGTCAGGGTCACAACAGGTTCGGTATCACTATATCCGGCTTCAAGAGGGAAGGTACCGAGATATATCCATGTGCTCCCGCCCATTGACTGGTTTACTATGAATTCTTTAGTACCGCCTGAGTAATTAACCGTATAATGCGCATCACTTGATGAGTTTGGAAGAGTCTTGTAACTAACATAAACGGCATACTCCCCATCTTCCGGGATATCAGCATACCAAGCTGCTACAGATGGATTTCCTGATGTAATAGTATTAGTCTGCCGGTATGTACCGTTCTCGAAGGGATTTTCTGTGTCTCGGAAATCGGGAAGATCATAAATAAAACCATCTTCTGTACCGGTAGTCCATTTCGTGGATCCTGTCTTCTCTTTGTAATAAGGTTGAGAAAAGAGCTGACCGGAATCATTCACATCATTATCAACTATCACTTCATGAATGTTTATGTCACGTTCACGTGGTAAGAAGACATACGCGCCGGCATTTTCGAGCATAGGCACTGCAAAAGGATAAATATAAGACATGGTATGCGTATCCTCAGTCTCTTGAAACAGTTGAGGACGTTGCCAAAGCCACGCTCCGGTGGCACCCTTACTTCCCCCCTT
This sequence comes from uncultured Sangeribacter sp., assembly GCA_964513775.1. GTDB lineage: Bacteria > Bacteroidota > Bacteroidia > Bacteroidales > Muribaculaceae > Lepagella. Next base: position 19,862 of record CAZEOI010000029.1, read on the forward strand.
ATAATAACGTCCATGACTTGGCCACATAGCAATCATATCTCCATCCATACCTTTTTTAGCGACTATCGCCGGATTAACTTCCGTCACGATTGGAGTATTCTTTCTAAATCTTTCAGGCAACTTATCGATAGAGTTGATATAATAGGAATAGAGACGTGGTCCCACACTAAGTGTGATATTGAAGTCTGCAATAGAATCAGGCAAAATTGACCCTATCTTTCCTGTCATCTCCGTTATTAACTGTGAAGTGACCGGAAGGTATGTAAAGTTTTCATTCAGGCCGATCTTTGCAGTACGGGTCTTCTTATCAGGAATTACACTATTGACTCTTAGGCCGCCCGGATTAGCATTTTCCGGAATCCAGGCAATCAATTCATTATTTACCAGGAGGGTCAGAGAATCGTTAAGAATTGGTTCTACCGGAGGAGTATATGGTTTATAGCTCGCTGTTGTCTTGCGTCTTCTTGAATTGGTGGTCTTCTTGCGCTTTTTGGATGTTGTCTTTCCTTTAGCGGTAGAAGTCTTTGTTGATTTCTTTTTTGTTGTGCTCCCGGAAGTGGACTTTTTCTTTGAAGAAGTTGATTTCTTCTTGGTAGAAGCTGCCTTTTTTGTGCTACTTTTCTTCACAGCCGTTGTTTTAGCCGAAGTCTTTTTCTTGGCACCATAGAGATCAGTGTTTCCGATCGCCACGAGAGAAACCAACAGTATACATATAATCGATATATACTTTTTCACATTCATAAAAATTTGAAGGTATTGTTAAATAAATATTTTGGTACAAAACTTACAGAACTGACCATATTAGATCCAAATCTGTGAAAAGGTAGGAAATTCTCCAGACAGTTGATCATTTGGATGTCGATGTTGGAGAGACCGACATGAAGAGAATCTTAAAAATCTGAGACTCAATATTTTACAAACACTGAGATATATAGATTCATACAAAATTAAGAAAAATCATGAATAAAGTCAAATAAAAAAATGTTAAATCATCAGAAACATAAGGTACTGGTGCTACATCTGTGTGAATTATGGGAAAAAGAGACCCGATAGAACGAAAAATATTAAAAGCAGCAAGCATCAAAAGCATAATTAAGCTCATATTGGAATGATCTCGAATAAGTTATAAAAATGAATAAATAATTCTTGGTAATTGTGAAATTTTTTTCTACTTTTGCATATAATTATATCATAAAGCTGGTTTTTAAGCGATAATTCAGTTTTACAATATGATTATACTGAAAACCAGACGAATGAATTTACAATACTAACCCAAGGAAAGCTATGCCAACTAAACCATTTCATTATCAGGAGATGTTTCCGCTTGGTCCCGATACTACGGAATATCAATTGATTACCAAGGATTATGTAAAAACAGAAGATTGGAACGGTCATGAAATGCTCGTTGTAGATCCTGAGGCTCTCACGGTCATCGCAAACGTAGCCAGCCACAACTGCTCATTCATGCTTAGAAGAGAGCACAATGAACTTGTAGCGAAGATTCTTAATGATCCTGAAGCTTCTGAAAACGACAAGTTTGTGGCTCTCACGATGCTGCGCAACGCCGAAGTAGCAGCAAAAGGTGTCTTGCCATTCTGTCAGGACACGGGTACATCCATATGTGTAGCTTACAAAGGTCAACAAGTATGGACAGGATGCGATGATGAAGAGAAAATTTCTTTAGGTGTGTATAAGACGTATACTGAGAATAATCTTCGATACTCGCAAAACGCGCCCCTTACAATGTATGATGAAGTCAACACAGGTTGCAATCTCCCTGCACAGATTGAGATTCATGCCACTGAAGGGAATGAATACAACTTCCTGTTTGTTGCGAAGGGTGGTGGCTCCGCCAACAAAACCTACCTTTATCAGGAGACAAAAGCCATTCTAAACAAAAAGACTCTTGTGCCTTTCCTAATTGAAAAGATGAAGAGCCTTGGCACAGCTGCTTGTCCTCCATATCATATTGCGTTCGTAATTGGAGGTACATCTGCAGAGTTGAATCTTGCGACAGTAAAGAAGGCTTCGGTAAAATACTACGATAATCTTCCCACCAAAGGTAATGAGTACGGACAGGCATTCCGTGATGTAGAACTTGAGAAAGAGCTGCTTGAAGCGGCTCAGAATCTTGGTCTCGGAGCACAATTCGGTGGCAAATATTTTGCACATGATGTTAGAGTGATTCGCCTGCCGCGCCACGGTGCGTCTTGTCCTGTAGGTATGGGTGTAAGCTGCTCAGCTGACCGTAACGTAAAGGCAAAGATAACAAAAGAGGGATTGTGGATTGAGAAGCTCGATGAATTCCCCGGAGAGTTGATCCCTGAAGAACTACGTAATGCCGGCGAAGGTGAGGTTATTAAGATTGACCTTAACCGCCCAATGGAAGAAGTGCTTGCAGATTTGGACAAGTACCCGGTTTCTACACGTCTTTCCCTTAATGGCACAATCATAGTAGGCCGCGACATAGCCCACGCCAAGATTAAAGAACGTCTTGATGCCGGAGAGCCTATGCCTCAATATCTCAAAGATCATCCCATCTATTATGCGGGTCCGGCTAAGAAACCGGAGGGTATGCCTTCCGGTAGTTTTGGTCCGACCACAGCAGGCCGTATGGATCCCTATGTCGATCAGTTCCAGGCAGCCGGTGGTTCAATGATAATGATTGCCAAAGGCAACAGAAGCCAGCAGGTGACAGATGCTTGTAAGAAGCATGGTGGTTTCTATTTAGGCTCTATTGGAGGTCCGGCGGCAATTCTTGCCAAGAACTCAATCAAGAATGTAGAACTTCTTGAGTATCCTGAGCTCGGAATGGAAGCAATCTGGAAAATTGATGTTGAGGATTTCCCGGCGTTTATTCTTGTGGACAACAAGGGTAACGATTTCTTCAAACAGATCAAACCACGTTGTCCTATGGACACATGTGGTAAATAATATAAACCTACGAGACGCCTCGTGTCTTTCAGATACGAGGCGTCTCGACATAATAATCATTGATAGATCGTAGAGTAGACAGGCTTTTATTATTATGGTCTGGCTGCACGGCTAAAAATTCAAGCCATACAGTTGACGATAAAGATAAGTTTCACAAACAATACTTGGAGCTATATCTATAAGTAAAAGTTGTCAAAGTCTTAGTCATATTATCGTTAGCTTACAGTTGTAAAATACTTTAACCTTTATATCTGAAATAATGAAACTAACTCATTTATATTCCGGTGTTCTGACTGCTGGATTATTTATGATGCCAAATATCTCTTATTCAAGTGAAAATCCATTTGTTTCCGATCTGGCGATTAATAAAGAGAAAACAGGCAAATTCGAAGCGGGGAAAGGTACGTTTCTACTAAACGGAGACCCATTTGTGGTCAAAGCCGCAGAATTACACTATCCCAGAATACCGAAACCTTATTGGGATCAGCGTATAAAAATGTGTAAAGCCTTAGGCATGAATACCATTTGTCTTTATACATTCTGGAATGCACATGAACCTAAGGAAGGCGATTTCGATTTTTCCGGACAAAATGATCTGAGAGAATTTATAAAACTCTGTCAGGATAATGATATGAAAGTCATTCTTCGACCGGGTCCCTATGTGTGCGCTGAATGGGAGATGGGCGGACTTCCATGGTGGCTACTAAAAAAGAAAGATATAAATCTTAGAGAGAATGATCCATATTTTCTTGATAGGGTAGATAAATTCCAAAAGGCGGTTGCCGACCAAGTTGCCGATCTCACCATAGCTGATGGTGGACCGATAATAATGGTGCAAGTGGAGAATGAATATGGATCCTATGGTGAAAATAAGGAATATGTAGCAAATATTCGCGATATGCTACGTAAGAATTTTGGTGAGGATGTAACATTATTCCAATGTGACTGGTCATCAAATTTCACCCTTAACGGACTGGAAGATCTAATATGGACCATGAACTTCGGAACCGGGGCAAATATTGATCAACAATTTCAGAAATTAAAAGAGCTTAGGCCCGACAGCCCGCTCATGTGCTCCGAATTCTGGAGTGGCTGGTTTGATAAATGGGGGGCAAATCATGAAACCCGTCCTGCTGAGGATATGATAGCCGGTATCGATGAAATGCTCTCAAAAGGTATTTCATTCAGTCTTTACATGACCCATGGTGGAACCAACTGGGGACATTGGGCCGGAGCTAACTCTCCAGGATTTGCTCCCGACGTCACATCTTATGACTATGACGCCCCAATAAGCGAGAGCGGCCAGACCACACCAAAATATTGGGAACTTCGTAAAACTCTTGCAAAGTACTATGACGGCAAGAAATTGCCTCCTGTCCCTGCCACTATAAAACCAATAGCCATAAAGAAATTTAATTTCGATATGGTGGCTCCATTATTTAGTAATCTTCCTGAATCTAAGAAGGATAAAGAGATCAAGACGATGGAAGAATATGATCAGGGTTTTGGAAGTATCTTATATCGAACTACTCTACCAGCTCTCAAAGATGGAGGCTTGCTGACTATAAACGACCCTCATGACTATGTCCAGGTTTTTGTAGATCAGAAATATATTGGCAAACTCGACAGAAGAAATGGAGAGAAAGCGATTAAACTCCCATCTTGCCAGAAAGATGCTCAACTTGACATTCTCGTCGAGGCAATGGGACGCATCAACTTCGGACGTGCCATCAAAGACTTTAAGGGAATCACAAACAATGTGACAGTAACTGAAGATAAAGATGGCTATCCGTTTGTGTGCGATCTTAAGAATTGGGAAGTATATAATCTTGAAGACACACCGGAATTTTATGATGCAATGGAGTTCTTTCCTATAGGAGCGTTTTCGCCGGGAGAGAACGGCAGATTGCCGATTGGTGTGTACAAAGGTACATTCCAAGTGGATAAGCCTTCAGATACTTTCTTAAATTTTGAGACCTGGGGTAAAGGCCTTGTATATGTTAATGGACATCCATTAGGAAGAATCTGGGAAATTGGCCCGCAACAGACTCTATATATGCCTGGATGTTGGTTAAAAAAAGGGGAAAACGACATAATGGTCTTCGACATTGTAGGACCCAAAGATCCCGTTTCTGAAGGACTCGTCAAACCTCTCATTGATAACCTTCAAGTTCAAAAACCGTTGACCCATAGGGAACCAGGAGAAACTTTAAATCTAACAGGAGAGAAGAGTGTATATTCCGGAAGTTTCAATCCTGGCAACGGTTGGCAAGAAATAAAGTTTAATTCACCGGTAGAGGGGAGATACCTGTGTCTGGAGGCTCTAAATGGAATTGATGGGGGTGATAAGGCTGCAATTGCAGAATTCTATATTCTTGATGAGAATGGCGAACGTATTTCGCGAGAGCCTTGGATTGTAGACTATGCAGACAGTGAGGATGTCAAAAAAGTAAATCGCTCAGCGGATAAGATATTTGATCTTCAGGAGTCTACATATTGGTCAACATCATCAGATGATCCTTACCCTCATTCATTTGTGATTGATATGGGAGCAGATAAAAAAGTTGGTGGCGTGCAATATCTTCCGAGGATGGAAAGTGGAGCACCAGGAGCGATCAAAGATTTCAATATCTTTATCAAGACCAAACCATTCAATAAATAGCTGCTGAAGGTGAAACACAGATTCACGGAATATCACCTACCTCCAAAGGTAGGTAAATAACAATGCCGGCGCATAGGAAGATTTTCACTATGCGTCGGCATTGTTATTTTTATTATGTGATAGAAATATCGAAAATCAGTATAAATCTACCACATAGAATTTTTTACGACAGGAGAGATACGGAACGTTTAATGAACTCATTCAGGCTCTCTCCATTAAGGAGATGACTTTGAAGGAGTGCAAGATCGATGATCTGACGAACATTGGGTTGTTCTGAGGCATATTTTTTCACAATATCCTCCTCCTTCTTTCTCAGCTCATTCACTTTATTCTCCTTATCAGAGAGATCGGGTGCCTGTTGCTTCTTTTCTTCGGCTTCTTTTCGAGAAGCTGAGATTTCATTATTAAGAGTCTCTATCTCTGCCCGGATAGGAGCTACCTCATTTTCAAGCGATGATGTAGCAAGATCGATAATCTTTTTGACAATCGGTTGCTCAGTATTGACTACAAGCTCATAGCTATCCGGCATTTGTGAATAAAAGCCACCACCCGGTTGCATAGAAGCCATCTCTTTCATGCGTCGCATAAACTCATTCTGAGTAACAGTGGCAGGGGCATCTTCAGGACGCAAAGCTACAAAGCTGACGATGAATTGAGTCTTTTCCACTTCCGGAATCTGAGAGCGGACCACTGTGGTCATAATATCTGTCTGCAAAGGAGATAATCCGGCATCCTTTGCATCTGATTTTACAATAAGGCGTTCCGGTATGTCTGCATCCACACGCACAAAGCTTGTCTTTTCAAGCTTCTGCTCAAGGAGTCCTATGATATGATTATCGAGCTGACCATCCATCAGCAAGACATTGTAGCCTTTCTCTTCAGCAGCTTTAATATAAGTGAACTGTGTGGTTTTATCAGTAGCATAAAGATAAACTACATTATTATCTTTATTAGTCTGATCAGGTTCTACAAGTTTGCGATATTCCTCAAGTGTATAGAAAACTCCATTTACATCCTTGAGAAGGAAGAACTTCTTTGCCGACTCATAGAATTTCTCATCAGTAAGCATACCGTATTCTATGAATACCTTGATATCGTCCCATTTCTCTTCGAAATTCTTACGATCATCCTTGAACATCTTGTCAAGCTTCTCAGCAACTTTCTTTGAGATATAGGAAGAGATTTTCTTTACCTGCTGATCTGCCTGAAGATAACTACGGCTTACATTAAGAGGTATATCTGGAGAATCGATTACTCCCTGCATAAGTGTCATGAACTCGGGAACAACTCCTTCAACCTGATCGGTGACATAGACCTGATTACAGTAGAGCTGAATTCGGTTTTTCTGAACGTCAAAATTATTTCTTATTTTCGGGAAATAGAGAATACCGGTCAATGTAAATGGATAATCTATATTCAAGTGGATCCAGAACATCGGATCCTCATTGCCAGGCATAAGCTCATGATAGAACTTTAGATAATCTGAATCCGTAAGTTCCGATGGTTTCTTAATCCAAAGAGGCTCGATAGCATTGACAACATTGTCTTTATCAGTATCAACATATTTACCGTCTTTCCACTCCTGAACTTTTCCTGAAATTACTGGAACCGGAAGAAATCTGCAATATTTCTTCAAGAGTGAATCGATTCTCTGTTGATCGAGAAATTCTTTACTTTCATCATCAATATAGAGAATAACATCTGTTCCACGGTCGCTTTTCTCTATCTCCTTCATCTCATATTCAGGACTTCCATCACAACTCCACTCCACAGCTTTCGCTCCTTCCTTGTAAGAAAGCGAACGGATCACTACTTTCTTTGAAACCATGAAAGCAGAATAGAAACCGAGTCCGAAATGTCCTATTATTGAATTCGCGGTGTCTTTATATTTTGCAAGAAATTCCTCAGCGCCGGAAAATGCTATCTGATTGATATATTTATTTACATCGTCAGCATCCATACCGATACCATGATCGGAGATGGTGAGCGTACCGTTCTCTTTATCGACCTTAACACTTACATTCATCTCGCCGAGTTCTCCTTTGAATTCACCGAACGATGAAAGTGTTTTAAGCTTCTGGGTTGCGTCTATTGCATTTGATACAAGTTCACGAAGAAATATCTCGTGATCACTGTAAAGAAATTTTTTGATGACGGGGAAAATATTTTCAGTAGTTACCCCAATTTTGCCGTTAGTCATAATTAAGATGTTTTTGTTTTTCTGATAATGATGCTGTTTTTAATATCTATTTATATTTAATCAACGTAGTGTAAAAAATTTAGATGTTGATTAAATATTGAGAAGAAGGTCTTAATACAGCAAATGTATTCAGGCGATACTTCTCACAGGAATAAAGATCATTATTATAATTGCAAATATTGTGCCAATAAAACCCTTATTTATCATATTATCCATGTTGTGATCAGAACAAGTTGATTCTACAAGAGTAATATAGCCATTTGCTTATTCTATAGTAGAAACACTCACAAGTACTGGCTTGTTGAAAGATTTAAGTAAAATTATGTTAACCAGTAAGGTCTACAACAAAAACAAAGACTGCTATTGGCATAACAGTCTTAAAATAGGATTCCGAAAGAGTCTAAACGCTTTATCAGCAATTTAATATACGTCATAGAGTATGAAGGATTGTATTGAAGAATTCTCTACTGTCAATCATTTATCGACTCATTCATATCGCAATGTCTCTGACGGAGAAATCCGGGCAACAAATCGTGAAGGCAGAATGAGAACAAGATAAATTACCAACATGACGCCGAGATTAAGAAGTAAAACAGATGTCACGGATAAATCCACAGGGACAAAGTCTATATAATAAGAATCAGCATCTAAAGGAATGAAGTGTGTCTTATATTGTAGATAAAGTAATGATATCATCAAGACGTTACCTATAAACATTCCTCGGAAAGCTATTCTCATTGCAAGATACACAAATATCTTCCTGACCTTTGATGTTGGCATACCAAGAACTTTTATCATACCGATAAATCTCTTTTTCTCAATAATAATGATAAGCATCCCGGAAATCAGCGTTATGGATGCGACAATAATCATTAATATCAATACCACTATAACATTCGTATCCAGCAGTGCCAACCAACTGAAATATCCGACACTTTGGTTCAACACATTATCTGTATGATAAAGACGGACAAGACGCCCATCGGCTAATGCCTCATTAAGATGATGCTGTAAAAGTAGGGTATACTCTTCAATCTTGTCAAAATTATCAGTTGTCACAAGAAGATAAGTGCCTTGATCTTTATCAAGCAAACCAAGCTGCTGAATAAGGGGAAGACTGCCAAATGCAAGTATCTGATCATATTGGTCAAAATGAGAATTATAGATACCTGTAATTTCCAGTCTTCTGACTCTGACATCGTCTGTAATGAAATATGTGTCAATTTTGTCACCAATCTTTAATCCTAATTGATTAGCCGCCTGTCTTGAGATCACAATCTTGTCCTTATCATTTTCGTTCTTATAATCCGTCACATATCCATCTTCAAGATTTCTTTTAATAAACTCAATTTCATTACTACCTGATAGACCTTTAATATAAATGCCTTTAAAATCGGTAGGAGTTTTCAAAATTGCCGGAATCGCGGCCTGCAATGTGAAATCTTTTACAAAGGGTAGATTGTTTAATTCCTCTTTTAAAGACGGGGTTAATGTAAGCACACTTTCCTCATCCATAGTTGTGACACTTGGATAGATAGATATATGACTATTGAAACCCACAACTTTATCTCTTATCTGTTGTTTGAATCCAAGCACAATAGACACCGAAGTGAGCATTACGGCAACTGATAATGCAACAGCAATGATCGCAACTGTTACGGCCGGAGCTTGTCTGCGACCTCCGGTAGAAAGCCTTAACTTTCTGGCTATGTATAAAGGATAATTCATTTTTGAACAAATAAATTAGTTGATCTACCAACCTCAATAATATCTGAAATTTTGCTATATCAAGATTGATCAACTCTTAAAGATATTGCCTTATCCATAGAGATAGACTCCCAGAACCCAAGATTATCTAAAATAGGTTAGAGTAGGGAGAAAGAGTGATCTTTAGAGTAAAGGAATATTAACCGATCTTGTATCTCCGAAGTAAAACCTCGTAGACAGCTTAGATTTCAGTTTACAAAATTATAAAGAATTATTCTCACATAGAAAAGTTAGGGTTGAAACTTTTTTAGTGTATAGATTTTTTTCGGCGAGTATTTTAAATTTCTCCTAAACATGAGCCTTGAATTAATTGACTTATATCTTGTTGACCTCTTCGGCGATTTACACCTTAGCTTTTCAGTATAATTTCAATGCTCTGCTTCCTCCAACCCTGTTAATATTTCATCCATAATATTTCGTATCCATCATGACATTAAATGGCTACAGCTTCTTAAAAATTTTGTACTACAACGGAATAATCTTGTAAATACCCTAAATTATGACTAATTTTGTGTTTTGAAAAACTTTTGACCGGTTGCAATGCGACCGCAATGAAGTTGTTTAAACTTTTTCTTTGTCTGGATTTAGACAGCTTTCAGAGGTGTTTTTTTAGCTCTAAGAGGAAGTTTAGCGGGCTAACCGACCAATGAGAGATGAAAAAGCAACCCGAAAGATGGCTGAAGACGGGCAAAGAGGACTCCATATTCAAAAAGTACATATAAAATCAACAAGCCCGTAAAAAGTTTAAACAACTTCAATATCAGGATTCGACAATTCTAACTAAAACGAATACCAATGAGCATGAAACTCAAAAATTGCTTACTGCTATCAACTCTCTTACCAGCTCTGTTCACACAAGCTGCAGTGATAGAAAGTCCATCGGGTACAATAGTAGTTAATACCTCGGTAAATGAAAAGGGGGAGCCACGATATTCCGTTACCCTTAACGGCAAACCCTTAATCAAGGATGCTCCGCTGGGATTGGTGACTGATTTTGCTAATCTATCGGAAAATCTTACGGAAGTAGACTGCAAGATACAATCAGACACCAGAGAGTATACTCAGGATAAAATTAAGAAAAGTAAAATTAATGTTAATGCCAATAACGCCAGAATCAAATATAAAGGGAAACAAGATGAACTTCTTGAAATAGACTGGCACGTGGCCGACGATGGGGTTGCCTTCCGTTATAAGGTGCCTTCACAGAAGGGGAGGGCATCGATGAGAGTAATGGGAGAGAAGAGTGGTTTTGTTTTCCCTGAGTCTACCACTACTTTTCTTACATCTCAGTCTGATCCCATGATAGGTTGGAAGCGCACAAAACCGAGCTATGAGGAGTATTATGTGGTGGACGCACCAATGAACCTTAAATCGGAATATGGACATGGTTATACTTTCCCTGCACTATTTAAAACTCCAGAGGATGTTTGGGTTCTAATTACTGAGACCGATGTTGATGGGTATTACTGTGGCTCGCATCTAAGCGATTATGAAAACGGAGGTTACAGGATTGCCTTCCCAATGGATGGAGAGAATAACGGCAATGGAACTTCTGAACCGGGAGTGAAAGTTCCCGGTTATACACCTTGGAGAGTGATGGCGATAGGAGAGACTCTTGCACCTATTGTCGAAACCACCTTACCTTGGGATTTAGTTGAACCAAGATATGAAACCAGACGTCCGGGAAGACCGGCTAAAGGCACTTGGAGTTGGATTCTCTGGCAAGATAATTCAATTAACTATGAAGACCAGAAGACCTACATAGACTTCGCCGCAGAGCTTGGCTTTGATAATGTTTTGATAGATAATTGGTGGAATACTAATATTGGGACAGAGAAGATGGAGCAGCTTATCTCTTATGCACACTCCAAGAATGTGAACCCGGTATTATGGTTCTCTTCGTCAGGCCATTGGAATGACATTGAGCAGGGACCTGTGAATTTGATGGACCGTCCAATTATAAGAAAGAAATGGATGAAATGGCTTGAGAAGAATGGGGTAGATGCTATAAAAGTAGACTTCTTCGGCGGGGACAAACAGGAGACGTTTAGACTATATGAGGATATCTTCAGTGATGCTGCCGACCATGGTATAGATGTGGTGGTTCATGGTTGCACTCTTCCAAGAGGTTGGGAAAGAATGTATCCAAACTTTGTAGGGGCAGAGGCTGTGTTAGCTTCCGAAAATATGGTGTTTTCTCAAGATTTCTGCGATAAGGAGAGCCTCCACGCCACTCTCCATCCATTTATCCGGAATTCGGGAGCGCTGATGGAATATGGCGGTTCGTTCCTTAACAAAAGACTTAACCGTGGAAATGATGGAGGTACACAAAGACGCACAACAGATGCGTTTGAACTTGCAACCTCTATATTGTTTCAGAATCCTGTTCAATATTTCGCGCTTGCACCTAATAACCTCACAGATGCACCGACCGTCGCTATCGATTTTTTGAAAAACGTACCAACAACATGGGACGATACAAAATACATAGATGGTTATCCAGGTAAATATGCCATCGTAGCACGTCGTAATGGTGAGAAATGGTACATAGGAGGAGTCAGCAATCTTGAAAAATCTATAAAGCTTGATCTTAATCTTCCGATGTTCAAAAAAGGTGACAAAATTGAAATGATCAATGATAATAAAGATGGTGAACCAATTAAAACAATTATCACCGTAAAAGATCCTGAAAAAGTAAAAGTCGAGCTTAATCCGAATTCCGGATTCGTGATTACCGGATAAAAGATTCTGAAAAAATATATGATGCTCCCCCTTTTGAATATTCGAAAGGGGGAGCATCATATATTAAAATCAAAATATGAAAGATGTCTGGAATTATATTAAGGTCTCATATATGAGGTAGAGATTAAAGGGGTTTTATCTTATTCCTCAGGAGATTCATAAATTGATAATTTTTGAGGCCCCATTTGGGAGCCACTACAATTTCTGGAGGACTCTGTGCTAAAAATCGCTCTATGACAATATGATTTGGAACCATATCGACTACCCTCAGGCAAAATTCCAGATATTCCTCAAGAGTAAAAGGGTGTATGTCTAATATCCCGTCCAGCCAAAGTTTATGAAGTGGAGTATTCTTAAGAATCTGAAGATGATGCATCTTTAGTGTCTCTATAGGAAGATTACAGGCACTTTCTACAGTCTCAAGCATCATATCGATAGTTTCGCCGGGTAATCCTGCAATCAAATGAAGACCGCAGTGGAGACCCCGAGAAGAAACATTATTAACCGACTCAACCACATCTCTCCATTTATGGCCTCTATTGATTGTCTTTAATGTGGAATCGTGAGAAGTTTCTGCTCCTATCTCTATAAAGACAGGAGTATTGCGATTTACCTCCTTAAGAAAATCCAGAATGGAGTCAGGTAAAGTATCAGGACGTGTACCTATCACTAAGCCTACTACATCTTCACAAGCCAGAGCCTCTCTATACAAGGAGGTGATTTTAGAAATATCCTTCCCATATGTATTGGTATACGACTGAAAATATGCAAGATATTTCATATCTTTATATTTTCGTGAGAAAAACTTTTTCCCTTTCTCAATCTGCTCTGTCACACTATCACCTATAAGACAATAGGATGGTGTAAAAGAATCGTTTCTACAATACAAGCAACCTCCTTTACCTATCGTGCCATCTCTATTTGGACATGTAAACCCGGCATTGACGGATATCTTTTGTACTTTGGTATCCGGATAAATACTTTTAATATAAGATTGATAATCCATCTTAATCAAGCATGAAATCAGCAATCACCAATGCCGCCATAGCCTTAACAACATGTACTGCCCTAACTGCTACACACGGATCGTGACGACCTGCAGGCTTGAGTTCTGTGGGCTGTCCATTTAAATCTACAGTCGGAATTGACTTCATTAATGTAGGAGTAGGTTTAAATGCTACAGAGAAATAGACCGGCATCCCATTGGAAATACCACCTTGAATCCCGCCACTATAATTTGTAATCGTCTTTATATCAGAACAAGATTCTTCTGGAGCTTGAAAAATATCAGCCGTGTCACTACCTTTTGAAGAACATGCTCTGAATCCAAGACCATATTCAAATCCCTTTGCAGCATTTATAGAAAGCATAGCCCCTCCCAAACGTGCATGAAGCTTTTCCGCTACAGGTGAACCTAATCCGACAGGTAAACCAGAGATTACAGCACTTACACGGCCACCAACACTATCTCCGTTTTTCTTAGTCATCATTATCACCTCTTCCATAGCTAGTCTGAGATCAGAATTTACCTCAAGCTTAAAAGGCTTCTCCGGATGCTTAATTAGGTCTTCAAACACATCAGCAACTTCAATAGGACCAACTTGTGTAAGAGCTGTTTGGATTTCAATTCCTTTTGATAGCAACCATTGAGCCGCAAGAGCGCCGGCTACTACCCAATTTACTGTTTCTCTTGCACTTGATCGTCCACCTCCTCTTGCATCTCGTATACCATACTTTTTAGTATAAGTATAATCTGCATGGTTTGGCCTGAAAAGCCTGCTCATCTTATCATAATCTTTCGAATGATGATCAGCATTTCTGACAATAAAGCCAATTGGAGTACCAAGAGTTATACCTTCCGGTGAAATTCCTGATAAGAACTCAGGCTTGTCGGTCTCATTTCGAGCTGTGACCAAAGCTGAAGAGCCTGGACGTCTTTTAGCAATCTCTTGATAGAGTGCATCAAAATCTATTCTGAAACCAGAAGGAAATCCATCTATAACACCACCCATCGCAGGGCCATGACTCTCACCGAAAGTAGTAAGTGTTAGATTTTTACCAAATGTATTCATATTTTAGCAGCTTGATTTAATAAAGTGATTGTTAAATATTTTGCAACTGACATATAATTTTGTCCATGAATTCTAAAACAGAGGTGGAACTTAGATATCTAAATTCCACCTCTGTTATGAAATATAAATAGAATCTCAGATATTCTAACAGTACATAAAGTATGTCAGAAGAAAATAATCAGAAAAAGAATTACTAAGAACCAGTAGAAATGTCAGCCGCTATTGCATTCGCAACAATCAAGAGATCCTTTGGAGACAAGCGAAGCTGAAGTCCACGTTTTCCTGCGCTAACATAAATAAAAGGAAAATCCAAGGCTTCATTACTGATGAAAGTAGGATACTGTTTCTTCATGCCAATAGAGGTGCATCCACCTCTTATATAACCCGTCAGAGGTAACAGTTCCTTCATGTGGATCATCTCAGCCTTTTTATTGCCTGAAACTTTAGCTGCTTTCTTGAGATCTACCTCCCGATTGGCGGCAATGACACAAACGAAGATGCCATTTTTATCTCCACGTAATACGAGTGTCTTATAAACCAGTTCTATAGGTTCACCCAACTCTTCCGCCACATGATCCGCAGCTAGGTTGTCAGGATCCACTGTATATTCTACAAGTTCATAATCGATCTTATGCCTGTCGAGAATTCTTGCGGCATTTGTCTTGTCGGCCATAAAGTCTGTTTATTAGCGATCCATAGTAACGAGCAATTCCTCATTATTACGAGTCATCTCCATTCTTTTCTTTATAAACTCCATAGCCTCAATGGAGTTCATATCAGCAAGATAATTCCTGAGTACCCACATTCTGTTGAGAGTTTCCTGTGGAAGCAGGAGATCGTCACGACGGGTTGACGAGGCCATAATATCGACAGCCGGGAAGATTCTCTTATTAGAAAGTTTACGATCAAGTTGTAATTCCATATTGCCTGTTCCCTTGAACTCCTCAAAAATCACTTCATCCATTTTTGAAGAGGTCTCCGTCAATGCTGTGGCAATAATGGTAAGAGATCCTCCATTTTCAATATTTCTGGCGGCACCAAAGAATCTCTTTGGTCTTTGAAGGGCATTGGCATCAACACCACCTGAAAGAATCTTTCCAGACGCAGGAGATACTGTATTGAATGCTCGGGCAAGACGAGTGATCGAATCAAGCATAATAACTACGTCATGACCACTTTCCACTAATCTCTTAGCCTTTTCAAGCACAATATTGGCGATTTTGACATGACGTTCTGCCGGCTCGTCAAATGTAGAAGCAATCACCTCCGCATTTACACTTCTTGCCATATCCGTGACCTCCTCCGGGCGCTCATCTATAAGAAGCATTATTATATAGGTGTCCGGGTGATTATCGGAAATAGCATTTGCAATATCTTTTAAAAGAATTGTCTTACCGGTTTTGGGAGGCGCCACAATCAATGCTCTCTGTCCCTTTCCTATAGGGGCAAACATATCAACCACACGTGTGGATATATTGGCATGATTCCCTTTTGTGATATCAAATTTCTCGTCGGGGAACAGTGGAACAAGATGTTCGAATGGCTCCCGGTCTCTAACCTTTTCCGGATCAAGACCATTCACTGACAATACCTTAACAAGTGGATAATACTTATCGCCCTCCTTTGGTGGACGTATGGAAGCTTCAACCACATCGCCGGTTTTCAAACCAAACTCCTTAATCTGGTTTTGAGTAACATATATATCATCAGGACTGGCGAGATAATTATAATCGCTCGACCTTAGAAAGCCATAACCTTCCGGCACCACTTCAAGCACACCATAAGCAGTTAATATACCCTTAAGATCATATGGAGATTCAGGCACTAACGAAGCAGGTACCGGTTGACCCTGCTGCCGCATGAGACGCTGCTGCTTTTTTAGTTGTTGTTTCTGTTGCTTTGACAACGGCTGTTGAGAAGTAGCCCCCGGATCTCTGAGAGCAATTGGTTGAGCCTGTGGAGAGGGGAGAGCTGCCTCTTCTTCAATTAAAGATTTTTGCTGAACGGTATCTTTCGTGGGAACAGACTCTTTAGCATGTTGACCACGGGGGGTAAAGGTCTTACCTTTTGTTGGAGGGAAGAAGGATGTAAGAGAAGAGATGTCACTTTGATTGCTTTTGTTGCGTGGGGTAAATACCTTGAGCTTAGGCCGTTCTTCAATTACCGGAGCTACAGGTTGCTCAATGAGCTGAGGCTGTGTTTCCTCTTCAGGCACAATAATCTCTTCTGCAACTACATTGCTCTTTTCCGGTAAAGTTACCTCATTCTCTGTTACAGGCAATTCGACGGTTTCACTCTCTTCAGGAATTTCAACATCCGTCATTGGTAGTTCTGCGACAATGACCTCCTTCTTTTGTCTGCCTTTCTTTTTCTTAGGAGTCTCGTCAACGGGAGCGACGGGAGATTCAATATTCTTGTTGGATTCTTGAGTCTCAGCTATTTTTAATGCTTTAGGTTTACGACCTCTGCGTTTTGGTTGTGGAAGCTCAGCAGAAAACAAGTCGTCATTCCCATCTTCCGCACCTGTCGGCACCTGGTCGGTTGACACTTTATTATCTTCAGGTTGAGATTGTTTCTTTTGTCTTTTAGTCTTCTGTTCTTTTACCGGTTTCTTTTTCTCTGTGGTCTTAGAGACAAAATCCTTAGCCTTCCGTTCAGCCTGCAGATCAAGAATCTGGTTTACAATCTCTTCTTTTGAAAGAGATGTACCTACATCCATACCAACAGTTTCAGCAGCCTGCTGAAGCTGGGCATCATCCATCTCATTTAGATCGTTATAATGAAACATAAAGAGGATTGTGAAATTTTTATATTACTGCACATCGTAAGATGTATATAAATTCAAAGAATTCTTATAAGTCGTGACATCACATCATTAAAGATATCGCTGATCTTACTAATGGAGAATTCAAAATCTATGGACATCTATATGAAAAATTCTTACTTCATCTATAAATGAAGAAGACATAATCATAACATTGTGCCGGTTGATTATTAACAGGAATAAAATTTGGTGAATAATTCAAAAAGACTTCGAATACAATCTTTTATTCGTTCAGGATCGGATATATCTTAACCTGTTTCCTGAAAGTAAAATGCGTTGAAGTCAAGTGAAATCTGTACGGGTTTTTCAACCCCATTACAGGGTACAAAGTTAATAATAATATTTGAATAATACAAATAATAGTATGCCTCAAAAATGACTTGCCTCTGGAAATTATGTCGTTTATATGAGCCAAGACATCAAATTTCCAGAATATAATTGCCTAAACCTATTATGGATTTGCAGTTTTAACATTCTTGTCAACCTAAGGAGTCCTCTTTACCAGAATTCAGCCGTTTTTTCAGGACTCATCTCCATTTTTAACATTTGCAGAGAAAACAACGATCCTAAAAGCTTATATATTCCTCTTATATGAAAATAACTTATAATTATCTCACCATTTTTTTTACAAAAAATTTGGATGATATTGTATGTTATGCTAATTTTGGGATAAAATAATCCTGTATTAAGTATAGCGGGTATGGCAAAGTGCTATTTAACTGTTATTGCAAACTGCAGGAAACAACAAACCAACCTGACCAACCATAAAATATGGAAGAAAAACTTATCAAAACGTGTCTTCATGATCGACACGTTGCTCTGGGAGCACTAATGTCGCCGTTTGGCGGCTTCGATATGCCGATACAATATAAAGGAATAACTGAAGAACACAACGCTGTAAGAAAAGCAGTAGGTGTGTTTGATGTAAGCCATATGGGAGAGGTGAGAGTCACCGGTCCTGATGCCTATAAATATGTGAGTCATATCTTTGTAAATGACGTGACCGGAGCTCCGGATGGTCAGATCTTTTATGGCATGATGTGCTATGAAAACGGTGGCACTGTTGATGATCTTCTTGTTTATAAGGTTAACGACAACGAATATTTCCTTGTGATCAATGCATCTAACATTGAAAAAGATGTAGAATGGATAAAGAAAAATGCAGAAGGTTTCAATGTTGTCATCGATAATCAGAGTGATTATTATGGAGAGGTAGCAGTACAGGGCCCACTTGCTGAAGACACTGTTGAGAAAGTATTGGGGCTTTCTGTAAAGGAGATTCCATTCTATAATTTCAAAACCATTGATGTAGATGGTGAGGAGATTATTGTTAGCCGTACCGGCTATACCGGTGAAGATGGATTTGAAATTTATGGAAGTCACGATTACATACGTAAAGTATGGGATAAGCTGATAGACAGCGGTGTGCAGCCATGTGGCCTCGGATGTCGTGATACACTTAGATTTGAAGTTGGCCTTCCTCTCTATGGCGATGAACTAAGTGCTGATATCTCACCTATTGAGGCAAGCCTGAGTATGTTTGTCAAACTTGACAAACCAGAATTCATCGGAAAGGAGGCTTTGGCAAAACAGAAAGCCGAGGGAGTGAAACGCCGCATCGTAGGCATAGAACTTGAGGGTAATGCAATTCCTCGCCATGGATATCCGGTGGAAGTAGATGGCAATAAAGTGGGAGAGATCACTACCGGTTATAGATCAATCTCTACCGGTAAGAGTGTGGCAATGGCTATGATTGACAAACCCTACGATAAGTTGGGTACAAAAGTGGAGGTACGAATCCGCAAAAAGACATTCCCCGGCACTGTGGTGAAAAAACGTTTTTATGACAAAAACTATAAAAAATAATAGAATATGAGCAAAATTTTGGATGAACTCCGCTATGCGGATTCACATGAGTGGGTGAAACTCGAAGGCGATGTAGCAACAGTAGGTATAACTGATTACGCACAGCACGCACTTGGCAACATTGTATATGTAGATATGCCGGAGGTTGGTGATGAAGTTTCGCAGGGCGAAGATTTCGGTGCAGTTGAATCAGTAAAAGCCGCCAGCGACCTTGTTTCGCCGATAAGCGGAGAAGTGATCGAGATCAACGAGGCCCTTGAAGATGAACCGGAGCTTATCAACCAGGATGCTTATGGGGCATGGATCATGAAAGTAAAAGTTTCTGATCCATCTGAGATCGAGAACCTTCTTGATGCAGCTGCTTACGCAAAAATCTGCGAGGAATAAATAAAAATTGACCGGGGTTACACCAGGTTAAGTATAATAAGTATAAATAGTTGCCAATGATTGATAATAATAAGATCTAACAGGATATATATTAATCTTTGGCAACTATTTGTATTTACATTTATATCTATATCCATTAAACATGTCAGACAAATATATTCCACATACCGAAGAAGATGTCCGTAAAATGCTTGAAGTTATAGGCATTGACAGCATGGACGATCTTTACAGCGATGTACCTGCGGAGGTGATATTCAAGGGCGAGTATGATATACCGGAGGGAATGTCGGAATTAGAACTTCGCCGTCATTTCGAAGAGCTTGGTAAGAAAAATAAAAATCTTACTATCTTTGCGGGTGGAGGCGCATACGATCATTATTCACCCTCTACAGTTGCCCATCTTCTTTCAAGAAGTGAATTCTATACTGCATACACTCCATATCAACCCGAAATCTCGCAGGGTACTCTACAATATATTTTTGAGTATCAGAGTATGATATGCGAGCTTACGGGTATGGAGGCTTCAAATGCCTCCATGTATGACGGAGCGACAGCTGCAGCTGAGGTAATGTTTATGATGGTAGCTTCAGCCAAAAAGAGAAATCGCGTGCTCTTATCGTCCACCCTTTCAGAAAGAGTGGTGAAAGTGGTTGAGACTTATGCAAAGTTCCATGGAGTGGAGACTACTGTTATTCCAGAAAAAGAGGGTGTAACCGACCTTAATAAAATCTCGGAAGAACTGGCAAAAGGTGACGTTGCCGGTGTAATACTTCCTACTCCTAATAAATATGGAATAATCGAGAACTTCGAAGGCGTTTCCGACACCATTCACTCTAACAAAGCATTTATGGCCATATATGCTGATCCATCTTCACTGGCAGTGTTGCGTACCCCCAAGGAGTGGGGAGCTGATATTGCATGCGGCGACGGACAGACACTTGGTATGCCTCTGACATTTGGAGGTCCTTATCTCGGATTTATTGCATGTAACAAGGGAATGTTACGTAAAATGCCAGGCAGAGTGGTTGGCGCAACGAAAGATGCAGATGGTAAGCGAGCTTTTGTTCTCACTCTTCAGGCACGCGAGCAGCATATCCGCAGAGAAAAAGCCACAAGTAACATTTGCTCCAATCAAAGCTTAATGGCTCTTTATGCAGTGGTATATCTTTCACTACTTGGCAAACAAGGATTAAAGGATGTGAATATTCTTTCTTGCGATGGTGCTCACTATCTGTATGACCGTCTAATTGAGACAGGAATGTTCAAACCGGCTTTTGACAAGCCATTCCTTAAGGAGTTTGTTATGACAACCGACCTTGATATGGAGCTTATAAACAAGCGACTCCTTGAAAAGGGAATAATGGGAGGTATCATTCTCGAAAAAGGTAAGGTAATGTTTGCAGTCACAGAGAACCGAACAAAAGAAGAGATTGATGAGTTTGTTAAACTAATGGTGGAATAATGTCCTGACAAAATGAAGACTTACGATAAACTGATATTTGAATTATCGCGCGAAGGCCGAAAAGGCTATTCGCTACCTGCTGATAATTATGGAGTGAATGGTATTTCAAAGATTCCGGCAGATCTTTTACGTGGAAAACCGGCTGAACTTCCGGAAGTAAGTGAGCTCGATGTTGTACGGCATTTCACTAATCTCTCTAATAAGAATTTCGGAGTTGACACTGGCTTCTATCCGTTGGGAAGCTGCACAATGAAATATAATCCGAAGATAAATGAGGAACTCGCAGCTCTTCCATCATTCAATCTTCATCCTCTTCAGGATGAGAATTCTGTGCAGGGTGCCCTTGAACTATACTGGAATCTCCAAAGAATGTTATCGGAACTTGCAGGTCTTGCAGAGTTCACGCTTAACCCTTATGCAGGTGCCCATGGTGAGCTCACAGGTCTGATGGTAATGCGTCAGTATCATTTAAGCAGAGGTGATCACAAACGTACCAAGGTAATAGTTCCGAACTCTGCTCATGGCACAAATCCAGCGTCAGCAATGGTAGCCGGTCTCGAAGTTATTGAAGTGAAATCTAAACCAAATGGATCTATTGACGTAGAAGATCTTAAACCGCTTCTTGATGACACTGTGGCCGGAATCATGATGACAAATCCTAATACGTTAGGAATGTTTGAGACTGAGATAGTAGAGATTGCCAAACTTGTGCATGAGGCCGGAGGACTACTCTATTATGACGGAGCTAACCTTAACCCATTGTTAGGTAAAGTGCGTCCCGGCGACATGGGATTCGATATCATGCATATCAATCTGCACAAGACATTCTCCACACCCCATGGAGGAGGCGGTCCTGGTTCCGGTCCTGTTGGAGTTGCCGCCCATCTTGTAGACTTCTTGCCTAATCCTCATGTAGTGAAAGATCAAGATGGTATTTTCCATATTGAGACCGGCGACAAGAGTCTTGGCAGCGTGTCGACATTCCTTGGTAACTTTGGAGTAATGATGAAGGCTTATGCCTACATTCTAACACTGGGAAAGGAGAATATCAAGAAAGTTGGTCCGTTTGCAACATTAAATGCCAATTATATCAAGGAGAGCCTTAAAGATGATTATCTTTTACCAATTGAAGGAGTTTGCAAACACGAGTTTGTGTTTGACGGTCTGAAAGATAAATCTACCGGTGTCACAACTCTTAATGTTGCCAAGCGCCTGCTTGATTATGGCTTCCATGCTCCTACAATTTACTTCCCTCTTCTGTTTCATGAATCAATGATGATTGAGCCTACGGAAACTGAGAGCAAAGAAACTCTCGATGAGTTTATCGAAGTAATGCATAAGGTAGCAAAAGAGGCCAAAGAGATTCCTGATGATGTTAAGGCAGCTCCACTGACCACGATTGTTAGAAAACTTGACGAAACCACTGCAGCCAAGAATCCTATTCTCAGCTATAGTGCTCTCAAGGATAATGCCTGAATGGTATGAAGACAGACTTAATAATAATCGGAGCTGGCCCTGGTGGGTATGAAACGGCTCTTGATGCTGCCAAGTCAGGTAAAACGGTTACTCTATTTAATGGCGACCGTCTCGGTGGTACATGTTTGAACGAAGGATGTATTCCTACAAAATGTCTTTGCAGGAATGCTGAAATCATAAGCAACTTCAAACATGGTGAGGAATATGGAATAGACGATTTCTCATTTTCCGTTGACTTCAACAAAATAATCGAAAGAAAGAACAATGTTGTATCTTCTCTTAGAGAAGGTGTCAAGACCATGCTCTCACAAGCAAAGGTAAACGTTGTTGATGGAAAAGCTCGGTTTATTGATCGAAATAAGGTTGAGGCAAACGGAGAAATATATGAGGCCGATGCCATCATAATAGCTACCGGAAGTAAATCAAAATCTCTTCCAATTCCGGGCCACGATCTTGAATGTTGCATGGATTCCACCCGTCTTTTAGAGCTGGAATATATCCCTGCTTCACTCACGATTATTGGTGGGGGAGTGATCGGTATGGAGTTTGCATCAATATTCAATAGTCTGGGCAGTCAAGTGACTGTCATTGAATATATGAAACAAATTCTTCCTCCCTTTGATTCGGATATAGCAAAACGATTGAAACAATCACTTTCTAAGAAGGGAATAAAGATTATCACCGGAGCCGCTGCAAAGGAGATCCGTCAAAATGAATTCTATGAGATAGAAGTGGTTTATGAATCGAAAGGTAAGACCGATAAGGTTGTATCATCTGATCTTCTAATGGCTGTTGGCCGAGCTCCGGTAGTTGATGGTCTTGATCTGGAGAAAGCGGGAGTGGAATTCTCCCAGAAAGGTATTCCTGTGGATGATAATATGTGTACCAATATTGAAGGTATATATGCTATCGGTGATGTCAACGCCAAGATGATGCTTGCACACGTTGCTTCTTTCCAAGGGAAAAGAGCCTTGAACCACATCGAAGGGAAAAATGACAAGATTCGTTTTGATATAGTTCCATCTGCAGTGTTCACCGTACCTGAATGTGGCATGGTTGGCAAAACAGAAGAGGAGTGTAAGGCACAAGGCATAAAAATTAAAATAGGGCAGAGTTTCTTCAGAGCTAATGGAAAGGCATTGGCTTTAGGGGAGCCCGATGGCCTTTGTAAACTTATATTCACAGAAGAAGACAATCTACTGATTGGAGCCCATATCATGGGAGCAGAAGCTGCAGATTTAGCACAACAATGTGCTGATCTCATGAATGCAAATGCTCATTCAGAAGATATCCGGAATATAATCTTCGGACATCCAACAGTAAGTGAAGTTATAATGTCAGCAGCAAATAACATCAAATGATGAACTAAAATTGAAAAAGAGGGTGCCACAATTTTTGAAGTGACACCCTCTTAAATACATTACGAAGCTGTATCGATATTATTAATAAGAACAAAACAAACGGGATAGAAGCAATCTCATTATATAATTTAATGCTAACAGCAGTCTTAAATATCACTCATGGAAAGATACTGTTTCTTTGAGTGTGTCTGAAGCTTGACACTAAAAAAGGACCAGCCAA
>CAZEOI010000030.1:0-39296 GCA_964513775.1 uncultured Sangeribacter sp.
AGATTCTCTCCAATCTTGATTCAGTGTTTTTCTCAATCGACCTCGACGAGGGTGTGATATTCAATGCCGACTCTCTACCGCTCGGCACTGACGTGTCGCGCCTTATACCAGTCATCACTTTCATGACAACTGTGTCGAAAGCGGAAATAGTAGTGAGTGAAGATGGCAAAGATGATAAAACCTTCGATTATCTCACAAATGCCTCCGACAGCATTGACTTCACAAAGAAAGTGAAACTGAATGTCACCGCCTATGATCAGGAGACAAAGTACACCTACGATCTGAAAGTCAATGTACATACTCAGAAGCCTGATTCCCTGATGTGGGATAAACTTGCGGTAGCCGGCCTCCCCTCGCGCAACGCCGGTCCGACTGAACAGCATACGGTGCTTTTCAATGATAAGGCTGTGTCTATTCTTCGTGAGGCCGACGGCACATTCACCCTCGCATCTTCAGCAGATCTCTTCGAAGGCTCGTGGGATAAGTCGGAGTTGCAGTTATCTTTCAATCCAGAGATCAGATCGCTCGCAGCCACTTCTGATGCTCTTTGGATGCTCGATGATTCCGGTGAGCTTTACACCTCAGCCGATGGCTCTTCTTGGGCTTCTACCGGTGAGAAGTGGGCCACACTTATCGGTCCATACAAAAACTGCGTGCTTGGTATCAAAATCACTGACAATGGGCTTGTTCATTGCCACTACCCTGCAGACTCTCAGATAAAGGATACTGAAGTGGCATCTGATTTCCCGATTTCCGGACGTAGCGCACTCGTGTCGATAGAGTCAAAATGGTCGGAAGAGCCCACTGTATTTTTCGTGGGTGGTGTGAAGCCTGACCAATCACTCTCAAACGCCACATGGGCATTCGACGGCTCAGTCTGGACCACCATCGATGATATACCGGCACCCGCGCTCAACTCCCCCACAGTTGTAAGCTACGTCAACAACCGTCGCCAATCGAATATCTTCCATCCCTATGATGCCGATGCGTGGTTGCTTATCGGAGGTAGAGGATCTGATGGCAAGTTCAACGATATCGTATATTATTCCTACGACAACGGCATAACCTGGCGAGAGGGCACATCGCTCATGCAGCTCCCGGATTACATCCCACATTTATCCGCAGCGGATGGATTAGTGATGGCTACACCACTCTCTGCCGATCTATCAGACTATTGGAAGACAACTCCCGCCACAAAGGCCGGCCCCTGGCTGAAGCCTGAATATACGATCGACGGCTTCGACATAACATGGCAGTGCCCCTACATCTATCTTGTCGGCGGCAATCTGGCCGACGGCAAACTCTCTGACTCTATCTGGAGAGGTGTGATGGCAAAACTTGCCTTTACCCCGATTTTCTGATGAAGAGACTCCTCATTGCCGCTCTCCTCTCGCTCACGGTGGCTTTGGCTGCCAAGGCTCAGGAAGATTATAGATTCGATGCCGGAGGCGGCATCGGACTGACCGGATATCTCGGAGATGCCAATACCTCCAACCTCTGGTCGTCGCCATCCTGGGATCTCGAGCTCCTCCTTCGCTATATAGCGAATCCGAGATGGGCATTCAAATCGAATATCTATATCGGAAGTCTGTCGGGGAATTCCGCGAAAATGACCAATGTCTTTCCCGACGACAACTCCTATAAGTTCTCCACCACATTTTATGAACTTGGAGAATTGGCGGAGTTCAATTTCTTCAGCTATGGCATGGGGGAATATTATAGAAAACTGAAAAGATTCTCACCCTACATCACAGCCGGCCTCGGCGTCACCGCCTGGAATGTCGATGGCAAATTCGGAGCGGCCCTAAATATCCCGATCGGATTCGGCGTGAAATATAAACCCTCCAGGCGGCTCAATCTCGGTGTGGAATTTCTGATGAAAAAGACCTTTACCGATCGTCTCGACGGCTCGCTCCTCGCTGACCCAATAGGGATCAAGAGCTCTTTCATCAAAAACACCGACTGGTATTCCACCCTCACGTTTACTGTGAGCTACGAATTCAGCAAGCGTTGTGCCACCTGCAACTACAAAGACTGATCTACAATGGACGAACTGCAGAAAAAAATAGCATCCCTCGACAAAGACCGTATTCCGGTGCATGTCGCAATGATTATGGACGGGAACGGACGCTGGGCCAAACGACAAGGCTTCCAGCGCTCCGACGGCCATGCCGAAGGCGTATCCACAGTACACAGGGTCACAAAGATGTCGTCTGATCTCGGCATCAAATATCTCACGCTTTACGCTTTCTCCACCGAAAACTGGAACCGTCCGCAGGCAGAGGTCGACACCCTGATGTACCTCATAGGCTGGGCTATTGAAAGGGAGCTACCTGAATTGTTGCAAAACAACGTGCGCATTCATCTGCTCGGCGACATCGAACGCATCCCGGAAGAACCCCGGAAACGTCTGTTCTATGCGCGTGACGCCACAGCCCATTGCACAGGACTACAGCTCAACATGTGTCTCAGCTACTCCTCCCGTTGGGAAATCACTGAGGCTGCCCGCAAGCTTTCCCGCCTTGCGGCCCAAGGGAAGATTGATCCCGACCAGATCACCGAACAAGACTTCTCAAACAATCTCACCACTGCGGGGATGCCGGATCCCGATCTTCTTATCAGAACCGGTGGCGAGGAGAGAATTTCAAATTATCTTTTATGGCAGATAGCTTACAGCGAGCTTTATTTCACTCCTGTGCTTTGGCCAGACTTCACCAACGAGGAATACGTTGACGCTATCCTCGATTTCCAGAACCGCGAGCGTCGTTTCGGCAAAACGAGCGAGCAAGTGCAGAACAACGAATAATACTTTTTCAGAATGAATAATCTGTCTAAGATTTCATTAATCTCAATGCTGATGGCAGGCTCTTCTGTCTTGACCGGATATGCCCAGACCCCCGGCGTGGCCAACGACACTATCTACAACCCTGACATCATCTATTCACCGATACCTCGCTCGTATGAGATCGCCGGAATCAATGTGGAAGGAATCAACCACGTGGATGACTATATCATTATCGCCAACTCCGGACTCTCTGTAGGAGAGAGAGTGGACGTGCCGGGCGATGCTCTCACCAACGCCACAAAACGCTTGTGGCGTCAAGGCTTGTATTCAAAAGTAAACATCACCGCCGACAAAATGCTCGGCGATAAAGTTTGGCTCACAATCCATCTGCGCCAGCAGCCACGCATGTCGGAGATGAAATTCACCGGCGCCAAAGGTGGCGAGAAGAAGGATATCACCGAACGCCTCGGAATGGTGCCGGGACAACAGATCACACCCAACATCGTGGCCCGTGCCACTCAGATCATCAAAGATTATTACGGCGGGAAGGGCTTCAAGAATGCCGTGGTCAACATCCGTCAGGTGCCGGATCTCTCCAACGAGAATCAGGTGATACTCGATGTCAATATCGACCGTCACAACAAAGTGAAGGTACATAAGATATACATTGGTGGAAACGAGGTGCTCTCAGACCGCAAGGTGAAGAACTCCATGAAAAAGACCAATGAGAACGGCAATATCCTAAACCTCTTCAAGCAAAAGAAATTCGTCGACACCGACTATGCCGACGATAAGAACCGCATCATCCAGAAATACAATGAGCTCGGCTATCGCGACGCCCGTATCGTAAAAGACAGTGTGGTGCGTTACGACGACAAGACAGTGGATGTCTACATCGATGTAGAGGAGGGTAAGAAATATTATATCAGTGATATCAACTGGGTGGGCAATACCGTATATCCCACAGAGACCCTTAACGCCGTGCTCGGAATGTATCCGGGCGATGTCTACAACCAGAAACTTCTTGAGAAACGCACCCGTGAGGATGACGATGCGGTGAGCAATCTCTATCTCGACAATGGCTACCTCTTCTTCTCGCTCGTGCCTATCGAGGAGAATATCGAGGGCGACAGCATCGCTCTCCAGATGAGGGTGATCGAGGGTCCGCAGGCCACAATCAATAAGATCGTGATCAACGGTAATGACCAGCTGTTCGAAAAAGTAATCCGACGTGATCTCAGAATTCGTCCGGGCGACCTCTTCTCCAAGCGCGACCTCATGCAGTCGGCCCGTGAAATCGCCGCTTCCGGCCACTTCAACCCGGAGACTATGGACATACAGCCCGAGCCTGATGAAGCCAACGGTACGGTAGATATCGTGTTCGGTCTTGAAAGTAAGGCCAACGATAAAGTGCAGCTCTCGTTCGGCTGGGGTCAGAGCGGTGTCACAGGTCAGGTGGCTCTCTCCTTCTCCAACTTCTCGATCAAGAATCTCTTCAACCCCGGTTCCTATCGCGGCATCATCCCTCGTGGAGACGGGCAGACATTCTCGATCTCAGCCCAGACCAATGCCAAATACTACCAGAGCTACAGCATATCTTTCTTCGATCCCTGGCTCGGTGGCAAGCGCCCCAACTCACTCTCCGTAAGCTTTGACTATAGCCGTTCTACGGGTATTAACTCCAGCTACTACACCAATCAATATTTTAACAGTGGCTACTATAACCCCTACCTTTACGGCACCTACAACCAAAATTACGGCTACAACAGCTATAATTATATAGAGAATGCCTACGACCCCAACAAGGTGCTCCAGATGGCAGGCGTAAGCGTGGGCTTCGGCACACGTCTCACCTGGCCTGACGACTATTTCCAGTTCCAGGCCATGCTCTCCTACCGTTGGTATTACCTCAAGAACTGGGAATATCTCTACTATATGAGCAACGGTGTGTCAAATTCCCTTTCTCTTGGTTTGTCACTCTCGCGCACAAGTATCGACCAGCCCATCTATCCTCGTCGTGGCTCACAGTTCTCTCTGAATGTCACCCTGACTCCTCCGGCTACCCTCTTCTCGCCGAAACGCAACTGGAAAGAACTCTCTCAGCTTGCCCAACGTAATAATCCTGATAACGAAAGCTGGGAGGCGGCCACCAAGAAGATGTATAAATGGATCGAATATTGGAAAGTGGCTTTCAAGAGCAAGACCTACACTCCGCTCACAGATCCTGACGGACAGTGGACCCTCGTGATGATGACCCGTGCGGATTTCTCACTCCTGGGCTCATGGAACAAATATTTCAAAACTCCGTTCGAGACATTCTACTTCGGTGGCGACGGCATGTCGGGCAGCTACACTTATGCTACAGAGACCGTGGCTATGCGTGGTTACGAAAACGGTCAGTTTACCCCCTGGGGCTACGAAGGCTACGCCTATAGCCGCTTCGGCATGGAGCTCCACTTCCCGTTCATGCTCCAACCGGCCACTACCATCTATGCGCTCGCTTTCGCCGAAGCCGGTAACTGCTGGACCTCTGTAAAAGACTTCTCTCCATTCAATCTCAAGCGAAGCGCCGGTGTGGGTGTGCGTCTCTATCTCTCGATGCTCGGCTTCCTCGGCATCGACTGGGGCTACGGTTTCGACAAGGTATGGGGACGTCGTGGCGGCAGCCAGCTCCACTTCGTGCTCGGTCAGGAATTCTAACCTGACCCGCACTATGAACTCCCCGTGTGTTTCATTCGTTTAAACTTTAGCGTCACGGAGATGTCTAACTTCCGGATACCGACGGAAAGCCCACATCTCCGATGATGCGGAGGTTGATGAAGCAACTTCCGGATATTTAAGTAAAACCTAAAACCGAATGGATATGAAAAAGATCATACTTTCGCTTCTGATAGCCCTGTGTGGCGCCGGAGTGATCTCAGCGCAAAAGTTCGCACTCGTCGACATGGATTATATCCTGCGTAATGTGCCGGCCTACGAGATGGCCAACGAGCAGCTCAATCAGGTGTCGCAACGCTGGGAGAAAGAGGTCAACGCCGTGTCGCAGGAAGCAGAGACAATGTATAAGAACTATCAAAGCGATATGGTGTTTCTCACCGACGACCAGAAAAAGAAACGAGAGGAGGCCATCGTAGCCAAGGAAAAAGAGGCCACCGATTTACGCTACAAATATTTCGGTCCGGAGGGAGAGCTCTACAAAAAGCGCCAGTCGCTTATGAAGCCGATACAGGAGGATGTCTATAATGCAGTAAAGGCTGTGGCCGAAGAGAAGGGTTATCAAACCATTTTCGACCGTGCCTCCTCACAAAGCATTGTTTTCGCCTCTCCGCGTATCGATGTCAGCAACGAAGTGCTCGCAAAATTGGGTTATTCCAAATAATTTGAGTAACTTTGCAATCGCGATAGAACTTTATTCCGACGGATAGCCGGCTGAGGAACCGGCTCCGGTTTACCGGAATATGGAACGGAAATAAAATTCAAGAAAATTAATAAAACAAGTTAAAAGTAATGTTTAAGAAAATCTTGCTGGTGGCAGCCCTTCTCATTCCTATGTTGGCTTCCGCCCAGACCCTTAAAGTCGGTCTTGTTGATCTCAATGAGATTATCACAAAAATGCCTGAGACTGCCGATGCTGAGAAGCAGGTAGGCGACGCTTCAAAGAAATATGAGGATGAGTTTGCTAAGCTTCAGGATGAAATGAAACGCAGACTTGATGAATATCAGAATATGAAGGAGGATGAACTTCCTGCCATCAAAGAACGTAAGGCCCGCGAGATTCAGGACTATCAGACCAAGATCGAGCAGTTCAGCCAGGAGGCTATGCAGCATCTCCAGCAGATGAATCAGCAGCTCATGACTCCCGTGGTTCAGAAAGTGCGCACTGCCGTTGAGTCGGTAGGCAAAGAGGGAGGCTATTCCCTCATCCAAGACAAGAACCCCCAGCTTGTGTACTATTATGCAGCTCCTGTGGTTGACATCACCGAAGATGTAAAGGCCAAGCTTGGTGTAAAATAATCCGGCATAAATAGAAGTCTATCATCACTACGAAATAAAAGCGGGGCTATCCAGTCCCGCTTTTTTCAAATCAATACCAATTATAATATCTAAAACCGGGCGCTACATCCCTTTGCGCTATTTATAAAAGAAAATATATGAAGATCGGAATATTCGACTCCGGCTACGGAGGTCTCACAATCCTTAAAGAAATCCGTAACCTCCTGCCCGAATATGATTACATATATCTCGGCGACAATGCAAGAGCCCCCTATGGCGCACGCTCTTTCGACATTGTCTACGATTTCACCCTGCAGGCCGTCAAGGCCCTCTTTGCCCGAGATTGCAAGTTGGTGATTCTTGCATGCAACACAGCCTCTGCAAAAGCTCTCAGATCAATTCAGCAGATCGACCTGCCGGCTATCGATCCCACGCGCCGGGTGCTTGGAGTGATACGTCCCACCATCGAGATTCTTCCTCGCCTCACAAAGACCGGCCATATCGGTCTTCTCGCCACACGTGGCACTGTGGCAAGTCATTCATATGCTCTCGAGCTGGAGAAATCCGCCCCGAAAATGAAGATCACCGAACTTGCGTGTCCCATGTGGGTGCCGCTGGTGGAATGTAATGAGGCTCAGTCGGAGGGTGCCGATTATTTTGTAAAGAAATATATATCCCAGCTTATAGAGACAGATCCTCTGATCGACACAATCGTGCTTGGCTGCACCCACTACCCTATTCTACTCCCCAAAATAATGAAATATGCGCCCGATGGTGCCAAAATTCTGGCTCAAGGTGCTCGTGTAGCCGAAAGTCTCAAAGACTATCTCAAGCGACACCCTGAGATCGAAAAGGAGATATCTAAAACAGGCACCATCGAATATCTCACCACCGAGAGCCCTGAGAAATTCAATAATCTTGCCTCTCTCTTCCTTGAGGAATCCGTGAAATCATCACGTATCACCCTCTCAGATTGATCCTGAAAACCGAAACGTCATGACACTTGATGATATCCGCACATTCTCTGCTGCTGAAGCCATCCCGGCACTTGACGAATATATAGCAAAGGCTCCCTCAGATGAGGAAGCCTACACGTTGCGGGGGCTGAGACACTGGGCTCTCGGCCACCGTTCGAAAGCTATCAATGATTATCTTAAAGCTATCTCCATAAATCCCGACAGTAAGGCGGTGCAGGCTCTTGCCTCGGCTAATGAGATACTGAACTTCTACAACAAGGATCTCTACAATCCCTGAACATATCTTAATGTA
This sequence comes from uncultured Sangeribacter sp., assembly GCA_964513775.1. Taxonomy (GTDB): domain Bacteria; phylum Bacteroidota; class Bacteroidia; order Bacteroidales; family Muribaculaceae; genus Lepagella. The sequence continues at coordinate 8,048 of CAZEOI010000030.1, forward strand.
GCCCCTGAGAATCTTCCAAGCTCAATATCTTCTCTACACGCTCCCCCATCAATGGGTTTCCCAAGGGAAAGGCATATGGGCACGATTCTTAGAGAAAGCTACCGATCTCTTCGGTGTGTTCACCTGTGATGAGATTGTCGGCAATGGTCTGTTGGAAATCATCCCTCCTGCGGCAGTTTCAATATTTCCCATATCGGAATTACCATAAAACATCAGATTGCTTACGCTCATCCAACCGCGGCTCTGATTGCGCACCTGCAGACGGCCGAGGCCACGTAGAGTGCCTGTCATGCGTCGGAGCTCCATCAGCAGCTCATCCATATTGGCCACTGTGTTGATCATAAACTCAAGAATAGGCTTTCCTGCCATCGTAAGACGTGCAAATATTCTGTCTCCTTTTTGTATCTCCTTATTCATCATATCCTAATCTTTTTAAATTATACTGCAAAATTAGGAGCAATCCCTGCAATAAATATGCAGTGTAATGTTAAAGAAAGATTAAATTAGCAGAATAACAGATAAATTAGCTATATTTGCACACCGATTTACAAAATCGCATCACACATCGCGGATGCAGGAATGGTGGAATGGTAGACACGAAGGACTTAAAATCCTTTGGCCTTTACCGGCTGTGTGGGTTCGAGTCCCACTTCCTGTACGAATAGAGAGCTGACGATCAATGATCATCAGCTCTCTATTTCTTTATATAACTCCCGCGCTATATAGCGCTCGGGCCAATATTAAAAACTGAGCGAAACACCCAGGGATGCAGTCCAGGAGTGAACGCCATAATCGGCAGTGAAAGTGCTCTCGGCTCCCGTCATCACATTCTTTGAGGTATAAGAAGCATTGTCGACACCTAATCCGGCAACATACATACCTGCCAGATTAATTCCAAGACAAGGTATCGGGCGGAAAGTAAGACCTATCGTCGGCTCAACCTTGGTCATACCCGGAGTCTCCGGATTGTAATACTTCTTATCCACCGGAGAGAAGTCAACCATAAGACCGGCTCTCAGGTCAAGACGATCAGTGGTGTGCCATTCCACACCCCCTCTCACCAGCCAGGAATCATGATAATTCTTCTCAAGATGCTGGTCAAACTGCGATGCCCCGTCAAATTTTATATCAAGACTCTTGTAAGCCCTCCAGAAAGTGAGCTGGGTCTCCACATCTACTGTCACCTTAGGATTATGCCATGAGAAACCGAAACCCAATGCAGCGGGCAAAGGCATTTCGGCAGAGAAGTCTGTCTGAGCTATTCCATCCAGACGGGAGGAAAGAATAGCCTGAATTGTAGGGTCAGCAACTCCATACACTACATCTGTCTTTCCGGCCTTGACCTTCATCATGGTCTTCGACTTATAATTGATACCGAAAGTCACATTCTTCGTGATGTCATACATCGCTCCCAAGTTGACACCGCAAGCGATCCCGGCATTGCCGTTAAGGTGGGCCGATACGGGAGTAATCTCCGGTGTGTGGTATCCGGCTCCCATTGCGCTCAACATAGCGTTAAGTTCCTGTCCGCTCACCAGACCCTTGTTCAGATTCACCGAACCCCATGAGATGGTAAGACCGGCACCAACCGACAGTCCCGGCAATATTTTCCAGGCCAATGTGGGCTGGATGGTGAAAGCCTGCAGTTTCACCGATTGGTTGAGGGTTGCTCCCGGCCAGTTATCGGTCCAGTTGATAGAGCTGCCATAAGGTGTGTAGACACCTATACCGGCTTTCAGACAATCAAGGATATTGAAAGAGCCGAACACACTGAAAGGTGTGGACGCATCGCAATCGGTGGTATACTTCTTTCCGTCGACAGTTGCGGTTGCAGTAGGCATAATCGCGTTGAAAGATGCAGAAAGGTCGATATTGTTATCCATGAAGGCCATGCCTGCAGGATTGAAAAACTGACTCTCGGCACCGAGTTTCATAGCAATACCGGTATGTCCCATACCGAGCTGACGTGTACTGAGAGAATTTACCTGATAGCCCTCCGCTTTCACAACGGAAGGAATCAGCATGGCCGCTGCAATCAAGGCCACTGTCTTCTTTGATAACATTTTCATAAGTGTTGTCAGATATATTTATATTATGCGTCAGAGTGATGTTAAGAAGATGCTTAAACCTCATAAATATCATTCTAACCTCCCTGCAAAGGTAACGCTAATATTTGACAAAACCTCAAAATATTTCCATTTTCTTCTTTTTAGTTGTCCTATTTTTCGGATTTTGCTCCTCTATCCCCCTTTATTTGAAAAATAAATCCGGATTTCAAGGAATGAGCCTACTCAACATCCGGATTTGTATATCTTAAAATAAAATTTTCGTTTACACAATTTATCATATTACCCACCATCTTTATCAGAACTGCAATGATTTCTTAAAAAATTAATTACAATCTTGTAAGTTTTAAAATATTATACTAACTTTGCGCTTGCAGACCAACTCAGAAGCCCCGGTCTGGGGTAAGTGGGCAGGGCTGTGACATATTATCATAGAAAGCGTGTATCAGCGCTTGTTCTTGACAGTTCGGAATTCTCGCAAAATTCTTTCAGAAATCAAGGATAAGACAACGATAGACGCCCGTGGTATGTACAATCTGTGCATCGGCTTATTGTTTTGTGAAAAACAGTAGCCGTATGCATTGGTGACATATATCCGTGTGGGCTTCTGCGTTGTCGTCTTATTTCTGAAAGGCAATGCGAGAAGCCTCGAACTGTAAGACGGCAACGGTATAGACTCCCACACTTTCTTTTTATATACAAACACCAATGCAGGGAGTCCGGCGGAATAATCTCAAATATGCATATCGAAGAACTTTACAAAGCACTTGAAGGGAATCAAGGAAGACAAGGTTTCATAAAATTGACTGATGGCTCCAAAATCTCACCGATTATTTACGGGACACAAGCCAACGACCTCGGCGACATATTTCTTATCATAAGTGATGAAAAGCATCAAAAGTCAATTACTACTACAACAATCAAAGATATTCAATTTTTACCATAAAAATATTATAGAGTATGTTAAACTTCGCTTAAACTGAGCAATAAGAGTTTTCGAAAAAAGCTTATAATGTTTAAACCGCTTTATTACAATTGGTATTGAAGGAGACAAAATATCAGCTTCTATGAATCAAGATCGTCAAATAAAATATCCATATAACATCAATTTCACCTACAACAACGAGAGATATACTCACGATTTCTGCGAAATCGTGAATCAGAATATCGAACTAACAGCTACCCTAAATAAACAACGAAAATCCTATTTAGGAGTAGCCATAGGGGGAATTAAAGATAAGCTATCCTCATTGAAAGAAAAAATAGATAATTATGGTGAGAACTTTGTTCTCAACGTGATTCTCTACGATGGGATCACTAAGAATGAAGTGTTCTATACCGATTATATTTCCCTTAAAGATGATGGGGAGATCATAGAGGAAAGTTATAATAAAACTAACAATAATTAATAATATTTTCATGAAAAAAGTTATCACATCAATTCTAATGATAATAGTGACACTGTTGTCATCAACCCAGATGTCAGCTTATGACTTCGAAGTAAATGGCCTCTACTATGAAATTGTTGACATTTCTGAGTTAACATGCAAAGTAGTTTCTGGCGAAGAAAAATATAAAGGCGATATTGTAATTCCTGCTGAAGTGGAATATAAATCAAAGAAGTTTCAGGTAGTCAGCTTTTCGGGTTTTAGAAACTGCTCATCGCTGACATCGGTAACTATCCCAAACTCGGTAACGGAAATCGGACACTCTGCCTTTTACGATTGCTCCTCGCTGACTTCAATAACTATCCCAGATTCAGTGACGGAAATCGGATACGCTGCCTTTTTCGGTTGCTCATCGCTGACTTCAATAATTATCCCAGATTCAGTAACAGAAATTGAAGCCGCTGCCTTTGAAGATTGCTCCTCACTGACTTCAATAACTATCTCAAATTCAGCGACAGAAATCAGGAACAGAGCCTTTTACGGTTGTTCCTCACTGACTTCAATAACTATCCCAAATTCAGTGACGGAAATCGAGGACTCTGCCTTTTACGATTGCTCCTCGCTGACTTCAATAACTATCCCGGATTCTGTAACAGAAATTGAATCCGTAGCCTTTCACGGTTGCTCCTCGCTGACTTCAATAACTATCCCGGATTCTGTAACAGAAATTGGAGCCGCTGCCTTTGAAGATTGCTTCTCGCTGACTTCAATTTCACTAAGTAATAATCTGAAGTCAATTAAATGTGGTACATTCGGAGAATGCAAGGCTCTTCGGTCTATCTCAGTGCCAGGAAGTGTATTAGAAATTGAACAGTATTATTATTCTTCTCGTGGTGTGAATAGTTATTTTCTATTTGAAGGGTGTGAGTCATTAAAGGAAATTTACTTTTTCTATGGAAATGATGTCTTAGAATCAGGTTACGCAGGGGTAACTGACCATAGCGGCACTCACTTTTATTCAACTTCCTGGGATATATCGTGGACAAAAAGACTTGAGAAAGTATTTATCGATCGCCAATTCAGAGAATATATAACCCTACAGAACTTAAAGGAGTTGACCATTGGAGAACACCTTACTGAATTGCAAATTAGCCAAATTAGCAACTGTAAAGATCTTGAAACTATTGTCAGCTATGCTATCACACCTCCTTCCTCCGATGAATTCTCTAATAAACAATATATGGATGTAATAGTCAAAGTGCCTATAGAGGCTTTAGAGGCTTACAAAGCAGATCCTGTATGGAAAAATTTCTGGAACCTTGAAGGTTTTGATGCCGGAGATTCCGCTGTTGATTCTATTGCTTCAGATGATACCGTTAACGAGATTGGTCGCTATGATATCAATGGCAAAGCTGTTAATACAGATTATAAAGGTATCGTGATTATACGCTACTCTGACGGAACCTCAAGAAAGATGCTTAATAAATAATAATTCTATAAGGTAAGGTGGTATGGAACTATTGAATTAAGAGTTCTTTGTTTCCAACTACCTTACCTTTTTTAATTAAGATTATTAATCACCCAATAATAATTGAATGATTAGGAGTGGTTTGCTACTATGGAAATTAAAGCAGAAGATAAAATCGATATGGCACGTGAATACTGCGTGAGATTATTGTTTAATTCAGCACGCAAATTTATTTTCATTGGTTTTATATTTGCTACAGTCCTTGTGATAGTACTTCTTTCCGATTACCGACCATTTAATATAAGTTGTTCTGAAGAAAAAGCTGAGAAGATTAATGACCTGATTCTGGCATTGTCTTATAGCTATATAGCATCATTTATTTTCTTTTTAGTTCAGGATTATCTTCCAAAATATAGGAGTAAAAAGTCTACTATGGAGTATGTCCAAGGTCAGATTGCCTATATACATCAATTATTAAGGGAAGAGATAGAAAGACAATTCTTTTTTGAAATCCCGGTAAGAACAGACTGGAAAGTGGAGGCGTATGTCAATAAATTTGCCGAGGATGATTTATTTAGTCCTATGAAAGAATTGGGAGGAAAGAGCCGATATGATGTGTTGAGGAATGACGAAAAACGTATTAAGGAAATCGCTAAGGAATTATTAAGACTTTATGGAGAATACCTTAATTATGATGAAGTGAAACAATTGGAATACCTTAACAAGGAATACAAGATTGACCCTCTTTTATCGAGTCATCTTACAGAATTAAATGGGGAGGTGGGAATAGACGATAGATTCATAAGAGCGCAAGCGGTAGAGATCTATAAAGCATATGACATCATGCGTCAAAAGAGATTCGACGTACCTCGTTATCCCATAGAGGATGAGCTGTATCAAGAATTTGGTTTTACAGAATCGGATCACAAGAGTAGCCATCGCGATATGTCTTAAACGTAATGGCAAATGGATTCTGTTGAACAGCACGTTATAAAGAAATAAGATATTATTTCTTTCGTGTGGCAAGACCAAATAAAAATTCATTTATAAAAGTTGTGCAAATGCACGACTTCCATAAATGAATACATCAATAATAAAAACATAAGTATAAACCTCTTAATAAAAAATATATGTCAAAAAATATATCATTTTTAATAATCTTGTTTAATCTATTCTTCATTTCATGTTCTAATTCCCATGAAGGGACACCGGTGGAGATTAATGTAGACAATACATTTGGTGGAGATGTCATTACTACAACGATAACCCCATTCTCTGCTTCCTTTGATAACAACTGGAATAATCATATTACGTATTATGTTGCGAATAATAAAGAATCTTTGGAGAAAATAATCAACGAGATAGTAAAGACCCATTCTCTTGTATATTACTATGACTATCCGGATGTGCATATTGGTCATTCCTCCTATGAAAAATTTTATGAGACCATTTACGGTTTAGAGCCAGATACTTATTATTATTATATTTTGGCATTTGAATCATCCGGCACAATACGCATCTCTCCTATTAAAGAATTCAAAACCGAAGAAATAAATCTATATATAACTTTAGAGGGTAGTGATGTCATTTGGTGCGGAGTAAATTTCATGGAAAATAGAGGTGATTTTATTGAAAGTCAATTTATTGAGAGTCAACTCTTCTCTAAAAACTCTTTGCCCGATGCAAACGAAGAAACTATTCCCGGAGAATGGAGATATCCCACCAAAGCCGAACTTGAACAATTATCTAAAATTTGCAAGATTACTTTAATTGATTTTGAAAAAATGTTTATGAGATTAACCGATAACAACGGTAATAATCTTTATATCCCTTTTACAGACCAATATTATGATCCGAGAGTTATAAATATGAAAGGATGCGCTTTCCCATATTCAGGAGGTGAAGGAGGATTAATACTAAATCCGGGGTCACATTACGGGGTTATAGATGAAAGATCCGACGTATCTCCTATTTTTGGATTATATTTAGATAAGATCCATGAAAAGCCTCTGTCCGTAACCTCTGACTTCTATGATATAACCGTGACAGATGTGAATGGAGATAAGATTCAATATCACGAGAAAAGAGGTGTCAGATTTGTCATGGACAAATAAATGGGAGTTAAAATTTAATATTTCCAAAATATCTAAAAAATCTACACTCCTCATCTAAGACGATTTTTTAATAAAAAATCTCATAGACAAATTACGCAGCCATAACCCCATATTTCGTTATGGCTGCATAATTTATATTGCGAATTAAAGACATATCAGAGATCGTTAGCGTATCATAAAAATAAAGAATAACTTTTTCAAAACAAACTATTTGATTGTCATCTCTTACTTTCTTACTTAGTTGCAACTCACAATCTAAAGAATCAAAAATAATCCGAAAAGTCTCGACTATAGACCAATGATTTTTCCACTTGTATCATCACATAAAAGTAATATGGCAGTCGATTGGATTTACAGGAAGTTGATCAACAGAGGTATACTCGTGCTACGTATTAGCAATCCATCGAGAATAAACAATAAGTTGCTTGGGGTCACATATGAACATCGATTCGAAGTGCATCCCGACTACCCACTCTCTCGAGTATCTGCAAGGCTATCAGTGAACTTCAAGAAAAGTTTAACTGAGTTCCGTTTGTAATAGTGAATAATTATAATTATATTTGTGCAATTAAATAAGAATGGATGCTTATGGATGAAAATAACTTGTATATCCGGTTTGACTGGGCCATAAAACATATCCTCCGGGATAAAGCTAATTTTGATATTCTCGAGGGATTGATATCTGTGCTCTTAGGAGAGAATGTGAAGATTGTGGAGCTGCTTGAGAGCGAGTCGAATCAAGAAAACGACCGTGATAAGTTCAACCGCGTCGACATCAAGGCCAAGAACAGCAAAGGCCATATCATAATCGTGGAGGTGCAGCTCACCAGACAACTTTACTATCTGGAGCGCATTCTATTCGGCACATGCAAGACAATAACCGAGCATATACATATCGGGGACAAGTATGATCAGGTCAAGAAGGTATACTCAATAAGCATCCTCTATTGCGACTATGGACAGGGGGACGATTACGTTTACCACGGTCAGACTGTGTTCAAGGGTATACATACCGGTACCGACCTTCTTGTCAACATGAAGGAGGAGGGAGTGATTGTGCCCCACTTCCCCAGAGAGGTATTCCCTGAATATTATCTCGTGCGCGTGAATGCCTACGACAAGATTCCCGAGAACCCACTTGACGAATGGCTCACATATCTGAAGACCGGAAAGATTAAGGAAGACACTCGTACTCCGGGACTTCAGGAGGTAAGAGAGAAACTCAGAGTGCTTTCAATGACCCCAAAGGAGCGCAGAGCCTACGATGAACATATCGACAACATAATGGTGCAGAATGATGTGCTTGACACAGCTCGCGAGGAGGGACGTGCAGAAGGTCTCGAAGAAGGTCGTGCAGAAGGTCGTGCAGAAGGTCGCGCAGAGGGTCGTGCAGAAGCTATGGCAAGCGTAGCATTGACAATGAAGCGACAAGGACTATCTCCGACCGACATAAGCAAGTTTACCGGCCTGACTATTGACGAAATTGCAGCATTAGGCTAAGCAAGCCCAATTAGACATTGATATAAGACACCCTCTCCTTAAAATCTCTTTCCTCACCATTAAAAATATGGACGCATTCAAGGGAAATCATCTTACATGATTATTCCGTAATTAAGTTTTTAATACAGTGCGACTATTATTTAATATATTTTAACATTATTATCTGTCACAAATTCCACCTTACATTACTCTTTAATATGTCAAGTACATATTTGCGACCACTCACCTCATACTCTATAATACTCTCATATCTATACTACCCACATATCCCAACTCATGAAAACAAAGTTCTTGCTTCTGCTTCTTCTCACTTTTTCATTACCCTTGATGGCACAAAGAAAAGTGTCCGTCACCGGTAACGTCTACGACCGTGTCACCACCAAAGACCTTACGCACGTGGACGTAACTGTCCTGAATCCCGACAGCACCATAGCCGCCGAAACCGATGCATACTTAAAGACATTGGTATTTAGAGACAATAAATATCTGGAGGTGGAATATGGGCGTTTCACGCTCGATCTTCCAATATTATCACAACCCTACATTCTACGTCTCTCAAAAGAGGGGTACGCGACACTTGAACAGCCCCTCGACCTATCGAAAACCGGAGCACGCCAAGTCGACATCAAGCTTCCTCCGATATATATGACTCCTGAGACAAGGAACCCAACCGTGAACCTCGATGAAGTGGTGGTGAAGAGCTCCAAGGTAATGTTCTATCACAAGGGGGACACAATAGTGTATAACGCCGATGCATTCATGCTGCCGGAGGGCTCATCGCTCGACGCACTGATTGCAAAGCTGCCGGGGGTGGAGATACGCGACGGGGGCAAGATATACGTAAACGGAAAATACGTGGAGTCGCTGCTGCTGAACGGAAAGGATTTCTTCAAGGGAAACCAGGACGTGATGCGCCAAAACCTTGGGGCATATACCGTAAAGGACATTGCCGTATACGACAAGACGGGGGAGCTGAGCCGACTCACGGGAACCGAGCTCGAGAACGACAAGGAATATGTGATGGATGTGCGCCTCAAGAAGGACTATATGGGCGCGTTTATGGGAAACGCCGAGGGCGGCTACGGCACAGACGACCGGTATTCAGCGCGTCTGTTCGCAATGCACTTCAACAACAACGCACGCTTCTCGCTCTACGGCAACATCAACAACGTGAACAACACAAACCGTCCTGACGACGGACAAGGTTTTGCGCTTTACAACGGAGAAAGATACGAGGGTATTTACGAGACAACCAACGGTGGATTTGACTATCTTGTGGAGGATCCGCGGAAGGTGTGGTCAGTCAACGGCAATGTCGATGTGAAATATATGGACAATAAAGTCACAAAAAATGTATTCACAGAGTCTTTCCTCAAGACCAACAGTTTCCAGACCTCACTCAGCAGCGACCGCTCCAAACCGCTGAACTTATCCACCAGCCACAAATTCAAATACTTCAAAGAAAGCTATTATATAAAGATAGACCCTGACTTCAGCTACAGCCGCAACCACTCGGCATCGCAGACAACATCCGCGGAATTCGACAGTAACGTGCAGGAGAGGCACGATATAGACATGGCCGTCATAAACGCGATATACAGCGGCACATACGACGATCTGCGCAAGGCTCTCATCAACCGAAACCGGTTCAACCGTGAGAACCGCTCCAACTCCTACAATGTACATCTTAACACGGAACAGGCGTTACGGATACCCGGAAGCTCCGATGCGATAACCGTATGGGTTGAGGGCAAATACACCCGCGACCATGGAAATTCCTTGACTGGCCAGCGAATTGACTACGGATTCAACGGCACAGACGCACCTGTGAATTCATCAGCGTTCATGCGCGAGAATCAGCAATATCCCGCCTACACCGGATGGTGGAGAGGTGCCACAAGATATATGCTGAACACACGCAAGGTCTCAGCTTCCATCGGATATGAATACAGGCATGAGGAGCAGAGAAAATCATCTTACGAGTTCCTCGCTGACACCCATACCGAGGACGAGGAGGCCACTCTGCCTGATTTCTCGGTGATGGCGCCTGACCTCGGCAACACCAACACTTCGAAACTCAGCGCCGACATCCACATGATAAAGGGCAGTTTAAGCTACGACAATGAACTGCCGGGAGGAATGAGACTGATTCTCGATTTTAGACCCGAGTTCCATATCCGCAGGCGCTCGCTTCGCTACAACGCCTTCGAGCCGGAAGGAGCAGAATTTCTCCCTGTGGCGATTCCCGTGGAACGCACATCCGGTTCGTTCAACAACTCCAATTTCATTATTAACCTGCGATCAAAGGATAGGAAATTCGGGCTCTATGCAAATTACAAATTAAGCACAGAGTACGCATCGCTCACTGACATGATCGACATTCCCAACACAACGGATCCGCTGAATATATGGCATGGAAATCCTGACCTGAAAAATGCTTTCATGCAAGATGCTTTTATTACCTGTTCCTACACACCCAAAAATACATATATAGCTATCGGAGCTTTTATGCAATCCCAGTCCCGGGCCCTCGTCAAGGGATACACTTTCAATTCCGCAACAGGTGTGCGTGATTTCCAGACGGTCAATGTGAACGGAAACAGAGAATTCAACACTCATATCAATCTCCAGAAGACTTTCACCTTCGGAATCCATGAGCTCCGGCCTATGGTTTACCTCCATTACAACTATTTCCGTTATGCAAATATGATAGGGGAAGACGGGCCGATGAACAAGCAGATGGTAAACTCAAATGATTTTATGTATCAGATTATGACAGACTATACACTGCTACAGAAGTATAGTTTCATGGTAGGAGTGAGAGGCAACGACATCCACTCGCATATGCAGTCCACCAAGAATGCCGACACTAACTCCTCAAATACCACTATCGATCTCAGAACCAATCTCAAGCTCCCATTCAACCTCTCATTTTCCGGCAATATGAGCTATACCACCTATAAAGGGACCGACAGCAGAGGCATGAATCCGAATCAGTGTATACTCAGTGCCAATATCAACTACACTCTCAACGCCAACTGGAGCTTCAAGGTGCAGGGATATGATCTTCTCGGCCAGCAGAAACCATACACAAATCGGGTGTCGGCATCCGGTCGCGTTCAGACAATTGTCAATACGCTGCCGCGTTATACAATGTTCACTATCACCTATAAGTTTAATACAAAGAAAAGCAAATAAGTCAATTCACCTCCGCTAAAGAATAAATACGGATGCCGGGCACTCTGCCTCGACATCCGTATTTGTATATTCTCGCTAAAAGTTGTAACTTTGAACCTAAGTATATGTCGACAACTTATTTGCAACACATACTTAAGAGCAGCAATCCAAACAATGCAATCACCCACACAATCACTTCTCGAACAGCGCCGTCTCCTCCAGATAGAATATGATGAGGAGAAAGCGGCTTTCTCCCAAGCCACCGGAAGAATCGGCTTCACGCGCCTTGCCGAAAGAGGCAACGCATGGCTACGCATACGCATAGGCCGGACATACTATAATTCCCTCAACCAACGGGTTGTTGAAATTTTCCGGTCAGGCAATAACGACTCCGACGCCGAGGAAGACCATAACTTCGAATTCGGTAAGCCTATAGCTTTCTTTACCATCGCCCATGAGCTTGACGATAAACCCCTGTTCCCTTTCACAGGCACCGTCAGCTATGTTGACGGCGATCGTATGGTGGTGACGATATCGGAATCGGCCGATACCGGTCAACTTGCGTCTGCACCGATAGCAGGTGTGATGCTCTCTTTCGATGAGACCACCTATCGCACCATGTTCGAGGCGATCGACTATACCCTGAAGGCCAAAGGTCGTCTTGGACAGCTTCGTGACCTCTTCTACTCTCACCGCAAAGCCGAGGAATTGGCATTTGCCCCGCTTCGTTTCCCCTACCTCAACAAAACTCAGGAGGATGCCGTCAACAAGGTGCTATATGCCAAAGATGTAGCTATCGTACATGGTCCTCCGGGAACCGGCAAGACCACCACTCTCGTCGAAGCCATCAATGAAACGCTCCGACGGGAAAGTCAGGTGCTCGTATGCGCTCAAAGCAATATGGCAGTCGATTGGATTTGCGAGAAGCTGGTCGACAGAGGCATACACGTGCTCCGCATCGGCAATCCATCTCGCGTGAACGACAAGATGCTCGGCTTCACCTACGAACGTCGATTCGAAGCACATCCCGACTACCCTACCCTCTGGAGCATCCGTAAGGCTATCAGAGAACTTCAAGGCAACCGTAAGAACCGCACCGACCAATGGCATCAGAAGATGGACCGTCTGCGTAGCCGCGCCACGGAACTCGAAATACGCATCAACCATGATCTCTTCAATTCGGCCCACGTGATAGCCTCCACACTCGTAGGGAGTGCAAGCCGGCTCCTTGAAGGTATGAAATTCTCCACACTATTCATCGACGAGGCTGCACAGGCTCTCGAAGCTGCCTGCTGGATACCTATGCGGCGTGCCGGACGTGTGGTGCTCGCCGGCGACCATTGTCAGCTTCCGCCCACCGTGAAGTCGTTTGAAGCGATGAAAGGTGGCCTCGGGAAGTCGCTTATGGAGCGCCTTGTGGAAAATCATCCTGAGGCTGTGAGTCTGCTCACCATACAGTATCGCATGAATGAGGAGATTATGCGCTTCTCAAGCGATTGGTTTTACTCCGGATCCATGAAAGCCGCCCCGGAAGTGCGCTATCGTGGCATACTCGATTACGACACTCCAATCGAATGGATTGACACTGCCTCCGCCACTTTCAATGCCTCTTCCTCCAAGGATAACGACAACTCCGCCAATGTCACCTCAGAGTCTACCCCCTCATCAATTCCCTCGGTCTCCCCGGTTACAAATTCGTCTACGGATTTTGTCGAACTTACTGAGAGTGAATCCGCTTTCCGCGAGAGTATTGCCGGAGTGAGCCACGGACGCATAAACCGCGATGAGGCTCTCTTCTCACTCCTTAAGCTTCAGGACTATATTGAAAAAATAGGTAAAGAGCGTTTCTTGGAGGAGCGCATCGACGTGGGCCTGATCTCCCCGTACAGGGCACAAGTGCAATATCTCCGCCATCTGCTTAAGCGTACACCTTTCTTCCGACCATTCCGCCATCTGATCTCTGTAAATACGGTTGACGGATTTCAGGGACAGGAGAGAGATGTAATCGTGATATCACTCGTGCGCAGCAATGAAGCAGGCAATATCGGCTTCCTCCGTGATCTCCGCCGCATGAATGTGGCTATGACACGTGCCCGCATGAAGCTCATAATCATCGGTGATGTCGCTACCCTCACCCGTCATCCATTCTACCATCGCCTCCACACCCACATCGCCAGCCTCTCCACCGATGCCTGATCCCACCTTCCGGTGACTCTTATCCGGCAAACCATACAAAAAATAATACAATTATGGGAATGTAACCGTGGCTACGGTTACATTCCCATTTTAGCTTATTGCGGTGACACCATCACACCAGCCGCAACGAACAATCATTTCCCTATCATTTCGGATCTACACGGGAGAATTATCGAGTATCAATCGGCAAACTGCACGTCTTCGATAGGGGCTCTTTCAGAGTTCTCATTTAAATTTTGGTTTTCGGGATCTGAAACGAATTTATTATTCCATTCGTAAAACTCCCTTATATCAAAAGGCTTATAATTACAACCGCAAGTATCCGTAATAATATTGGATCCTCTGAATTCCTCCTCCGCGTCTTTATAGTCACCTATTATGGCAGTGTCCACAAGATCAAGATCATATAGTTCCTTAATCTGTGGAAGCAATTCATCGGCCTTTATATCAGCAGCCATCGACACTACATAACCAGCCGACTCTGTAGTCCACGTATCTCCCTGCGGTATCTTATCTTTCATGTCTATGAGAATATCGTGCAATATCCCGGATACCTCCTTCTTACGAGCCGGATTTATCATAACAGCCGTCACAAGTGCATATAATGCACAATCCTGATTCTCGCGACTTAATCCTTTCTCATAAAGATATTCTACAATCCTTTCGAGATTACCGCCGGTCAAAGAATAAAGCATTGCTCCTCCATACTCGGAGATGATATCTGATAAATAATAATCCACCATATCAAACGGCATCCGCATCACCTCAAATACGGCATCCTCTGCCTCCTTACCACCCAATTGGCAGAGAAGGACTATTGCATGGAGCAATGCGCTCTGATCATTACCTACGGTCAGTTCGCCCGTATCTTCATACTCAGCATAGCCGCGTCCCGACTCATAGAGAACTATCGCACTCAAATCAGCCACAGCCTCATCATGAGGCAAGTCCATTATCCGGTCAATCACATCGTCAGGAAGTATATAATAATTGTCATTCGAATAAAGGGCCTCGGCAATAAAGCGATTTTTGATTTTCAGCTTTTCAGGGAACGCCGGATGAGTGTAGGTATAAGGAAGTTCCGACCAACCTCCTCCATAAGGTTGCTCCTCATCACTATCATATTCATCTTCTATCAACGGATCAATATAATCAAATTTGCTTCCTAAATTTTTTCTCAATACACTAAGATATTTGCGTTCCTTGCCATCCGGGCCGATCACAAGAAGATGTTTACCGTTATGGCCATATTCAAAATCAATCAGAGGAATATCATCAGTATCCTCCTCAAGCACATATTCAGCGAGATTGAAATCCTGATGCGGTTTGATTCCGGCCTCTTCCGCAAATTCGATAGCGCCATAAATCATATTATGTGCCTCCGCATACGGCATGTCGATCATCTCATTTCCACTTTGAGTGTTGCTCATGAGCCTATCAACATCTTCCCGAGTTGCATTTGGGATAACATATGCATCCTTCACACCCATACAATACAGATCGAGGAGATACATCCCGATTATAAAGTTTCCGTCAGGACGCTGCCTCGCTATCACAATATTGCCTTCCCCTGAATCCTTCCATTTACGGTTTATCTTACACTCAACAATAGGAAACCTTCGAGCTCTTTCCTTAACATATCTCTCCGGTGAAATTTTCCCTGTTGGAGCACTTTTTTTCTTCTTTGCCATTTCTATATTTTATTTTTGAGTATGTCGGTTAAATGTCATTACCACCCATCGATCTATCGTTCAAAAGTAATCAAAACATTTATACTGACAAAATAATAATTCACTCAATTAGTCTAAACTTTTTCCTTTTTCCGTATTTAGACTGATTCCGGAGTGGGATGAATAGTGAAGTTGTTTAAGCTTCACTATATGAAACAGAAAATGTATATTTATTTGCAAATACAAGTATTTTTAGGTAATTTTGTATTTTTCTGAAACAATTACTCTCAATTGACACTCAAATATGCTCACAATTGCTATCCAGAACAAGGGCCGTCTCAATGAAGACACCGTAGCTCTCCTCGCCGATGCCGGCATAACGGCTTCGGCCAGTCACCGAAAACTGATTTCTGATGCCAAGGGTTTCCCACTTCATGTGCTCTATCTACGCGATGATGATATACCCCAGGCTGTGGCTATGGGTGTGGCAGACATCGGCATCGTTGGCCTTAACGAAGTGCTGGAGAAAGAACAGGATGTTGATATCCTTATGAAACTCGGATTCGGGGCCTGCAGATTGTCGCTGGCTGTACCCAAATCTGTTGACTACCCCGGCATAAACTGGTTTGAGGGGAAACGTGTGGCCACATCCTATCCGGTGATTCTTCGCAACTATTTCGCTGAGAATGGAATCCAGGCTTTCGTGCATGAGATAGCAGGGTCTGTCGAGGTAGCGCCGGCCGTGGGTATGGCAGATGCCATATTCGATATAGTTTCCTCCGGAGGTACTCTAATTCAGAATGGCCTGCGCGAAGAGGAAACCGTGATTCATTCCGAAGCTGTGCTCATAGGCAATCCTCATATCGACGAAGAGAAAAGAAAGGATATCGAAAAGCTGATGTTCCGCTTCTCCTCCATTATCGAAAGCAGAGGAATGAAATATGTGCTTATGAATCTTCCGAAAGAGAAAGTTGATGAAGCAGTGGCGATCCTGCCGGGCATGAAAAGCCCCACAGTGCTTCCCCTTGCCGATGAAGCCTGGGTGTCGCTTCACGCCGTGCTCCACGAAGACTCCCTTTGGGAAAAGATTGAACAACTCAAGAAGATCGGCGCGGAAGACATACTTGTGTTAGCGCTCGAAAATGTAATCCGATAAGAGTATATGGAAATTATAATGAATCCTGTGCGGAGCGAGTGGCAAAAGCTCTGCGAAAGGAATATTCCTTCCGACAACGATATACAACGCGCCGTAGAGGAGATAATCGAAAATGTGCGTCAGAACGGCGACAAGGCTCTCTTCGAATATGCCGGGCGCTTCGATGGTTTCAAAGGCAGTTCGCTCATCCTATCGGAGCAAGAGATTAATGAGGCTGTAAAGCAGGTGAGGCCCGATGTGGCCCACGCCATTCGTAAGGCGGCGGCAAATATCGAGAAGTTTCACCGTGCCCAACTCCCTGTGCCGGTAGAGGTCACCACCACTCCCGGTGTGAGATGCCTGCAGAGAGCTGTAGCAATCGACAAAGTTGGTCTTTATATCCCGGGAGGTCGGGCCCCACTCTTCTCAACCGTACTTATGCTTGCCATACCGGCACGTATAGCCGGTTGTAAAGAAGTTATTCTCTGTACACCGGAAAATGGCACTCACGGAATCGCACCGGAGATACTTTTCGCAGCCAAACTGTGTGGAATACACAAAATAGTCCGAATAGGTGGTGCACAGGCCGTGGCAGCAATGGCATTCGGCACTGAAAGCATCCCTGCCGTGCATAAGATCTTCGGGCCGGGAAATAGATTTGTCACTAAAGCAAAACAGCTGGTGAGCCGAATTACAGCGATTGATATGCCGGCCGGTCCCTCGGAGGTTATGGTTATGTGTGATCATACGGCGAAACCATCTTTTGTAGCTGCCGATATGCTCTCACAAGCAGAACATGGTCCCGACAGTCAGGCTATTGCCGTATGCACTTCACAAGAGATTGCTGAGGCCGTAGCTTCCGAAGTAGAACGTCTTGCCGACACGCTGCCGCGCCGCGACTCAATCGAAGGGTCTCTTTCACATAGCAGAATTATTATTATTCCGGATGTCATGGATATGGTGGCCTTCGCCAATGAATACGCCCCGGAACATCTGATCATATCTATGGCCAAGCCCTGGGATATAGCATGGCGCATTAAAGCTGCCGGAAGCGTATTCATCGGCAATTACTCTCCTGAAAGCGCAGGCGATTACGCCTCGGGCACAAACCACACTCTCCCCACCTCGGCATGGGCACGCTCATTCAGCGGCGTCAATATCGACAGCTTCATGCACAAGATCACCTATCAGGAACTCTCCCCGGAAGGTCTCGCCGAGCTTGGCGACGTAATCACTACAATGGCCCATGCCGAAGGTCTTGACGCTCACGCTCTCGCGGTAGACATCCGATTGAATCCTAATCTTTAAATTTCGTGTCGTGAAAGATATTACCAGATATATACGGAAAAATATACTCGCTCTCCAACCCTACTCCACCGCACGCGATGAGTTTAAGGGGGGCGACATTTCCGTATGGCTTGACGCCAATGAATCGCCTTATCCAAATGGGGTAAACCGTTATCCCGATCCCCACCAGAAACAGCTTAAAAAAGTCATATCCGATCTTATGGCTATGCCGACAGAATCGATATTTATCGGAGGTGCCGGCAGCGATGAGGCCATCGATCTCGTCTACCGCATATTCTGTGAACCGCGACGAGACAATGCCATAGCGATCACCCCGAGTTACGGAGTCTACAAGGTTGCGGCTGAGATAAACGACATAGATTTCCGGGAAGTGTTGCTCAACGAAGATTTCTCCCTTCCTGTTGATCGGCTGCTTGCCGCAGCAGACTCCCACAGTAAAGTCATATGGGTTTGCTCACCCAACAATCCCACGGGCAACGCATTCCCGAAGCAGGTGATCCTTGACCTCGCCGATAGGTTTGATGGCATTGTTGTGGCCGATGAAGCCTATGTGGATTTCTCCGATCAAGGTTCACTCATCCATGACATCACTGCACATCCGAATCTGATAGCGCTCCGCACATTCTCAAAAGCGTGGGGAATGGCCGGAATGAGAGCCGGAATGGCTTTTGCCGTGCCTGAGATAATTGGATATTTCGACCGTGTGAAGTATCCCTACAATATGAGCAGCCTTATTCAGGAGGAACTTATGTCACGGATAGCCTTAGGTACGGGAAATCACATACCTGAAATCAAAAGCGAGGCTAAACGTCTTTCTGAAGCATTGGCCCAACTCCCGATAATCAAAAGGGTCTATCCGACTGATGCCAATTTCATTCTCGTAAAGACCGAGGATGCCGATGCCATGTATGATTATCTCGTTGCCAATGGTGTGATAGTGCGCAACCGTTCGCGTATGCCTCTGTGTGAGGGCACCCTCCGCATCACCGTAGGCACTCCGGAAGAGAATACCAGAGTGATTCAATTAATAAAAGACTACTAATGAAAGCGATATTCATTGACCGTGACGGCACAATCATACGTGAGCCGGAAGATGAGCAGATTGATTCTCTTGAAAAGTTGGAGTTCATTCCCGGAGTTATATCGGCGTTGCGCTCCCTCGTAGGTAAGGGATATGAATTGGTGATGGTATCCAATCAGGACGGCCTCGGCACTGAGTCCTTTCCCGAAGAGACATTCCATCCGGCCCACGACAAGATGCTGAAAACACTTGCCGGAGAGGGGGTGGAATTTGACGACCAGCTTATCGACTGCTCCTTCCCGGAAGATAATCTACCCACCCGTAAGCCGGGCATCGGTATGCTCACCGAATATATCAACGGCGACTACGACCTTTCGGAATCTTTCGTAATAGGCGACCGCCTCACCGATATGCAACTTGCCGTAAATCTTGGCGCGCAGGGAATCATGCTTGCTAAACCGGCGGAAGGAGATCTGCCGGAAGGTTGCGTGCTCGCCACAGAGGATTGGCATGAGATAGCCGGTTTTATCCTTTCGCATGGACGCACCGCCACCATCGACCGCGCAACGTCTGAGACAAAGATCCATATTGAGGTGGACCTTGACAGCAACGGCAAATCGGAGATCGACACCGGGTTGAAATTCTTCGACCATATGCTCTGGCAACTCCCGCACCATGCAGGGATATCACTTGTGGTGAAATGTAAAGGCGACCTTGAAGTTGACGAGCATCACACAATGGAAGATGTGGCCATTGCATTGGGCGACGCTATCCTCAAGGCTCTTGGCGACAAACGGGGCATTGAGCGATATGGCTTTGTGCTACCTATGGATGAGAGCCGTGCCATGGTTCTCATCGATCTTGGCGGCCGCATCGAATTCCAATGGAGCGTACCATTCACCCGTGAATATGTGGGCGACACACCCACCGAGATGTTCCGTCATTTCTTCCAGTCGCTCTGTTGCGCCATGAAATGTAATCTTCATATCGAGGCCACCGGCGACAACAATCATCATCTCATTGAGGGTGTGTTCAAGGCATTTGCACGTGCGCTGCGAATGGCCATACACCGCAATCCATTTAGTTATGAACTTCCATCAAGCAAAGGCGTATTATGATAGCTGTGATCAATTATAATATGGGCAACATACGTTCCCTCGGCAATGCTCTCGACAGACTCGGAGCTGAATGGATACTTACATCTGACCCTGAAGTTATCCGCAATGCAAGCCATGTGATTCTTCCGGGCGTAGGCAATGCGGCCGAAGCTATGGAGAATCTACGAGCGCTCAATCTTCCGGAAGTGATCTGGAAACTCCGTCGTCCGGTGTTGGGTATATGCGTCGGTATGCAGGTCATGTGTCGTCATTCCGAAGAGGGAGACGTGGAATGTATGGGTATTTTCGATGCAAAGGTGCGTCGTTTCAAAGAGCTTCCGGGCGTAAAGGTGCCTCATATGGGCTGGAGCAAGATAGCCAATCTCGAAAGCAAGCTGTTTAAGGAGATACCAAAAGATTCCTACGTCTATTTCGTACATAGCTATTACGCGCCACTCTGCCCCGACACGATCGCCACCGCGCGTCACCCTGAAATGTTTTCGGCAGCTTTGAAATATGAGAATTTCTACGGTTGCCAGTTTCATCCCGAGAAGAGCGGTGACGTAGGTGAGAAAATCCTCGCCAACTTCCTTTCCCTCTGATTTCTTATAATGATCAAAGTCTTTTCTTCTCTCTGATTCCAGAATATGATTGAAATAATCCCTGCCATAGATATCATTGACGGTAAATGCGTGCGACTCTCGCAAGGAGACTACCAACAGAAAACCGTCTATTCCGCCACTCCGTTGGATATGGCTCGCCTCTACGCTGAGGCCGGTGTGAAACGTCTCCATCTGGTTGATCTGGACGGTGCCAAGGCGTCACATCCCTGCAACCTCACCTCCCTGCGTGAAATAGCTTCCGAGAAGCTTCTCGAAATTGAATGGGGAGGGGGCATCAAAAGCCGTGAACACCTCGACGAGGTTTTCAAAGCCGGTGCCGACTATGCCATAATCGGAAGTCTCGCCGTGAAGCAACCGGAGCTTATGGAGACTTGGCTCAAGGAATTCGGAGGAGAGAAGATAATTCTGGGAGCCGATCTCCGCGATGGGAAAGTATCCGTAAGCGGATGGCTTGAAGATTCGGAACTTACTATAGATGATATCATCAACCGTTTTCTACCGTTCGGGTTGAAAGAGGTGATCGTGACCGACATATCGAAAGATGGTATGCTTGCCGGGCCCAATATTGAACTTTACACCGGTTTGAAAAGCCGTTTCCCGCAAATCACATTCACCGTCTCGGGGGGCATCTCCGGAATAGAAGATATCCGCACTCTCGACACTCTCGGCCTGCCGAGAGTAATCGTAGGAAAAGCCATTTACGAGAATCGCATCTCCCTTCCCGACCTGAAGGGATTTATCTCAAAATCCTAAAACTCTCAACTCAAAACCAGATAATAATGCCTGCAAAAAGAATAATTCCGTGTCTTGACGTAAAGGGTGGACGCACTGTAAAAGGTATCAATTTCGAAGGTCTTGCCGATGTTGGCGACCCTGTAGAACTTGGAGCACGCTACGCCGCCGAAGGGGCCGATGAATTGGTTTACCTTGATATCAGTGCCTCAAAGGAGGATCGGGCCACTTTCACTGATCTTGTGACACGTATTGCTGAAAGAATCAACATCCCCTTCACTGTTGGGGGTGGAATATCATCAATAGAAGATGCGGCCCGACTTCTGGAGGCCGGAGCCGACAAGATCACCATCAATAGTGCGGCCGTTGCGAATCCGAATCTGATCACAGAGATCTCCAACCGCTACGGACGCCAGTTCGTGGTGGTTGCCATTGATGCCAAGACAGTTGACGGCCAATGGATAGTCACCACTCACGGTGGTTCTCGCCTCACCGACCGGGAACTCTTCTCCTGGGCTAAGGAGGTGGAGAGCAGAGGAGCCGGAGAGATTATGTTTACATCGATGGACCATGACGGCACCCGCAACGGTTATCCTTGCGAGACTTTCGCCCGTCTCTGTTCCGAAGTTTCTATTCCGGTGATAGCTTCAGGCGGTGCCGGAAATGCACAAGACATTGCAGAAGTGCTCACCGAAGGATGCGCCGACGCCGCCCTTGCCGCCAGCATATTCCATTATGGCGACACCACTGTCAGTTCCCTTAAGCAGACCCTTGCATCCGAAGGAATCGAAGTGCGCCTATAACCCCTTTATACTAACCATTCATCTCTCAACTCTCCCCCCTTATCCTTTGACCAAAAAGCAATTACAAATGGTGGATAAAAAATTTGATAATATAACTTTCGACTCCCTGCAACTTGATAAATGTGCCGACGGACTCGTGCCGGCCATTATTCAGGATGCAGTGTCGCTAAAAGTGCTCATGTTGGGCTATATGAACAAGGAGGCTTTCGACAAGACTCTTGCAACAGGGAAAGTCACCTTCTACAGTCGTACACGCCAGACTCTATGGACTAAAGGTGAGACTTCCGGACATTTCCTCAATCTCGTGGATATGTATGTAGACTGCGACCGCGACACTCTGCTGATAAAGGCAAATCCGATTGGTCCGACATGCCATCGTGGCACTGAAGCGTGCTTCGACACCCCCACGCAAGAGGGCTTCATCCGCAAGCTTTCAGAGCTTATACAGACCCGTCATAAGGAGATGCCCGAGAACTCCTACACCACCCGTCTGTTCATAAAAGGGGTGAAGAAGATTGCACAGAAAGTGGGTGAAGAGGCTGTTGAGTCAGCTATAGAGGCTGTTGACGGCAATCGTGCACGTTTCATCTATGAGGCAGCAGATCTGATGTATCACTATCTCGTGCTCCTGGAACAGATGGGTGTAGACATCAACGATATTGAAAGCGAGCTGCAGTTCCGACATTCCTAAAACCGGCTATTGCCCCGGCTCTCTCCTCCCCTCCTTTATTCTCCCACTCTCCTGCTCCTCTATTCTCCTCCTCTCCTCCTCTATTCTCCCACTCTCCTGCTCTCTCCTCATTATCCATCCGGATATTATACTCTCCCGCCATATCAGTCATATCTTCTGAAAGACTCATCCACATAAGTATATGTGTCATAATTAATTGGTGGCACATGCGTAGATATCGAAAACTAACCTATTTCTTAAATGAGAAAAAATTTTTTCCTCCCCTCTTTCATGTCGTGTCTGATTTTTATGACACTTCAGCTTTCAAGTTGCCACAATGAACATCCGGAATCCGGCAACGTGGAAATTATAGACGAATTTTCCGGACCTTACTGTAAGTTTATACTCGGTCAGGAGACCGAAGGGCTCGATCTTCATGATATCCGTCTGCTCATTCAGTCTGAAGACGGTGCTGAATTCGAACGCACTGCCACCCATGAACGAAAAGGCTCCAAATCAGAGTTTCAGTTATCATCCGGGATAAAAGAGGGTGTCTACCGGCTCCTTGCCATCACAGCCACCGAAACCGGAGATGATGGTGAAGACTCCGTTGAGTTTGGTCTCGGCAGTCGCATCGAGGTCTCCAAAGATGGGATTCAGGTGATTGATGCCTTCAATCCTCAGCTTGGGCTTGCCGGAGAGGGCACAAAAGATGATCCATTCATCATCTCCAGTCCTTCACATCTCTTCAATATGATGATGGCTGTAAATGATTATGACAGCAACTCTTTCTTCACAAGTTCCACCTATTTCAGTCAGGTAAGAAACCTCGATATGAAATCTGTGTCGCGAAGCTGTGACCTCGAATATGGCTGGATGCCGATAGGCGCAGACTGTAACACCCCTTTCCGCGGAGTCTACCTCGGCAATGGCCACACCGTAACCAATCTTACGGCAAAACGTCCAAACTCAGCAGGTATAGGTTTATTCGGTTTCGTAATCGATGCAGTTTTTGACGGCATAACAATGAAAAACTGCAACCTCACAGGTCAATATGCAGTGGGATCTGTGGCAGGTGCGGTGATCACATCCGGCAACAACAGCAGGGGTTCGGCATCATTCACCAATTGCAGTGTAGCAGATAGTAAACTTGACTGTCCATCCACTGCAGCTGCTGTCGGCGGTATTCTCGGCGCAGTCGATATGCACGCCCGCACTCTTCTCTCCGACTGTGCAGCAGAATCGGTAGATATATCCTGCGGGATGAACGGCGGAGGCATACTCGGAGGTGGAGCGCTATATTCATCAGTGACAGCCACTAATGTAGAAAACAAGGGTGGAAACATCCGGACTCTTTACTCGGGGGCAGGTGGAATCATAGGCACAGCTGACACCCTGCAGGTGGTGGCGGCTAAAAACATCGCCGAGATTTCAGGAGCAACCTCAGGCGATGGCTCCGGACCCGCTATCGGAGCCGGAGGTATTGCAGGAGGAGCGGGATTCTCCTGGTTCACGGCATGTGAAAACTCCGGCCGCATCTCCGGCAAAGAGGGTGTGGGAGGAATAATCGGAAGCACTCGCATAAAAGGAAGTGCCTCGGAATCCTTTCTCTACAATCAGGCATATCTGCGTCATTGCTGCAACACGGCCTCTGTGAGCGGCACATCAATGGTGGGCGGTCTCATAGGAGAGGCTCAGGCCGGTGCAGAATCTGTCTATAACACCGCTTCCATCACCGGATCAGACTACATCGGTGGCATCTGTGGCAACTCATCAATAGCTGCCATACAGAATGCAGTCAACACCGGTGCCGTATCCGGGCGTGGTTATGTAGGAGGCGTGTTGGGAAAAACCACATGGGGCTCACTTATCAACAATCAGAATCTCGGAAAAGTATCCGCTTCAGCCGGCATTTCGGGTGGTGTGCTCGCGCTCGGAGGCAACAACACTATGGTGCATTACTGCTCTAATTTCGGCACAGTCACCTCCGACGGCTCATTCTCTACAGGTGGGATAGTCGGAGAGATAGGCGATCCCAGAGAATGGACAGCCACCAACATCGTAGAATGTATAGTGGGCTCGATGGAGATTGTCATGGGTTTCGCCGGTCCGGTGCTGGCAATAGTGGAGGAAACCGTAGAACTTGCACATGGTGTGGAAGTGGCCATAAAACTAATTGAGAAGAGTGTGGAGATTGTGCTTCAAGGTGCCGATTATACTCTATACACATACGGCTTGGCAGAGATGATCTCTCCGGAAAAGGAGGAGGAGCTAAAAACGGAGATGCAGGCTCTCGCTCATGAGACCTATGATAAGATTGACTCAGAGATCGCCTCTCTCCGCAACAGTGTCTCCCCAACCATAACGCTCTTCCCCTCTTCCGACATGAAGAGTTATTTGGAAAATATATCGGCTCTTACCACCTCTTGCAGCGATGAGAAGGTCAACGAAAATCTTCAGGAGGCTATAAACGAAGCCCGCGAAAAGCGTGCGGAGAGTCTGGAGAAATTGGCTAAAGCTCATGAAATCGTCCACACCGTGATTGCCGGTGTAGCAATTGCCGCCAGCACAGTAGCATTTATCGGAGGCTCGATCGCCACGGGTGGGGCCGCAACCGCTATTCTTGCCGTCGGCACTGCCGCATCTATTGTTGGCGGCGTAAACGCGCTTGTGAAGACCTGTTCTGAATTTGAGAATAATGCCGTTGTCATCTCCCAATGTGTCAATGCCGGTGCAGTGTCGGCACCCTACCCGGCTAACGTATCATCTTTAGCGGGACGCATTTGCGATGGTGTGCAACTCCACGACTGTCTCTCCACCGCCTCCACTTCCGAAGGCACCTCCGGTGTCTTTATCGGCCGCTACGGTTTGCACACTGAAATCAGTCGCTGCATCTCGACAGTCGACCGCTCCATACCCAATATTTCATCACCATTCTACAATTGTATGGTATCGTTGGCACCGGAAAGCACAGTTACTTTCATACCCGATGGTAATATCAACTTCCTTGCGCCCTCGTTGCTTGCCTCTCCCTCCTACTATGAAGTACCCGGATTCGAGATAGGTGAGAATAAATGCTGGATAATAACCGACTCCACCCCCTTTCCCGTGCCGGCGAAGTCTTGCTACCTGTAAGTCAGCAATTAAGCTTTGTCTCAGCAAGCTAACCACTAAGCAAAACTTCAATGGCCTTAAACCAAATTTTCTAAATCCTCATATTGAATTATGATAAAGAACAATCTATATATTCTCCTCGCAGCACTCTCGTTGGCCGGTGGTTGTTCCGACAATCCGGAGATGCCTCGTCTGCCGGGAAATCTTGAGACCGCCGATGGCACCCGTATATCAATTTTCCATCTCTTAGCCGACAAACTCTCAGGTTGGGAGATAAGCGATGACGTCCGTTTTCTCCTTGTAGACCCTGCATCTCAAAACAGTTTCGAATTCAACGGAAGCATCATCCACAACTCCGAAAACGGTAAGAACGTATTCACCTGTCGTGTGGATATAGGCGACACCGAGATACCCGACGGTATCTACTTCGTGACCATATCCGGAGAGAATACCCCGGAGATCGGAGAACGTACCGTAAGATTTACCAACAATATCGGAACGGAAGAGGATCTAAAGACTATCGAATACTCTGATCTTGAGGGAAAGGGCACCCAGACCGATCCATATCTCATTACCTCTCAGGGCGACTTCCTGATCCTGCTCTCCTATCTTATGGATGATCCCACCCATGCCTATGGAAAATATTTCAAACAGTCGCGCACATTCGAGCTCCCACGCCGCAGCCAGATAATCGATGGCAAGGTCTGGGCAGCTGTATCATTCTCCGGCAATTATGATGGCGATGGACATCGCCTTATCAACCTCGTATATCAGGGTTCATCCGATCCTGTCACGGACTCCGGCATAGGTCTTTTCAAAGATATATATGCCTCCACAATCTCCAATCTCACAATCTCGGGAGCTCTTATCTCCAACACCTGCTCCAACATAGGAATTATTGCCGGGTCTGCTTCTGGAAATTGCATACTTGAGAATATCTCCGTAGAGGGTACGATAATGGCGGAAGGAGACAACATCGGTGGACTTATCGGTTACTCGAAAGATAACCTGACTCTGAAAGGAATCACTCTAAATTCGCTGACAGTTGCCGGCAACGAATCAAGCAGCAATTCTACAGGCGGTCTCGTCGGCTGCCATGAAAACGGTTATCTTTCTATTGATGGAGTCTCAACGCCTGACCACATCTTCTCAGTCACAGGTGTGGAGAATGTAGGGGGACTTGCCGGCAATGTCAAGGCTTCGGGCACGGATGTTGACATACGCAATGTTGTGCTTCAACATTCCGTAGACAACGAAAGCGCCGGAGTAAAGATTATCCACGGACGAAAAAACACCGGCGCACTGATCGGAAGCATCTCGGATGCCGAAAAGATTTCCTTCACAAACAATCAGTTGAAAGCCCCCGTGAATGGTGCAGACAACACCGGTGGTCTTTCAGGATCCGCCACTAATATTTCAACCGCCGCTGTAGAGAAATGTGTGATTTCATCGATAGTGGCCGGCGATAATAATGTAGGCGGCCTCTTCGGTGAACTCAGACTGACATCTAACGGCACTCTCGATTTCAACGGAGATGATAACGCCACACGACTTGTGTTGAAGTCATCAGCAGCCGCTGAAATATCTGGCAACATGAATGTCGGCGGCCTCATGGGAACCTTCTCGGGCAACACGTCAAAAATCAATGTAAACTCTAAAGTGGAGATTGCGCTCAATATCAGCGGTCTTGACAACATCGGTGGGTCATTCGGCTATATATCAGGCACCGATGTCAACAACGCCGACAATCTGAATTTCTCCTCCACGACAATGAAAGTGATGGCCACCATGAATTGTGCCGGAGGTGTGGCGGGTTATGCCCATAACGCACATTTCTATGGCGGCCTTTCCCTTGATCCTGTAAGCTCGATCCCGGACAAGGAAGGCCTGCCCACCACATACAACGGAGTGGTGACAGCTCCTTCAGTGGCCGGAGGGATCGTCGGCACCCTCGATGGGGGCACAGTAAAGGGACTCGCCTCTTCAGCCTCGGTCACAGCCCAAACCCTCACGGCCGGAGGGATCGTTGGCAAAGGAAGCAGCCACATCACTGAGTGTGCCTTCCTTGGCACTGCCACTTGCCCCACGACAGTGGGTGGCATTCTCGGCTATACATTCGAGAGCACTGTCAAGGTGACCAAATGTATCAATTATGCCAATTTGACCGACGCCACTTATTTAGGAGGGATCATGGGTCATTATGAGAATGTAGCAAACACTCATTTTGATGAGACCTATTCCGCACGCTATCTCTTCATCGGGGATTGTTGCAATCTGGGGGATCTCTCCTCCGGACTTGATGTGGGAGGCATAGTGGCATGTGCCGAACATTCTGATGGAGGTTTGCTTGAGGATTACAAGAGCGAGAAAGTTCGTGTGGAGCGTTGCGGCAATTATGCCAATGTGCGGGGAAGAGACAACTCCGGTAAATATAGTGTAGGCGGAGTTGCGGGCACTATGAAATGCTGCAACATGGGCGTGCGTTATTGTGCCAACCTTGGTAAAGTGTCGTCATCCGGTGTGCAGAAAACTATCGGAGGTGTCGTGGGCCATTCGGGCGACAGTTTCGGTGGCTTGATCTATGTGGAGGAATGTATGAACAACGGAGAGGTGACTTGCGACGCTTCATCCACCAAACTCGGTGGAGTTGTCGGCCATCAGGAGACATATACGAGAGAATACACTTCGAAAGTGGAGAACTGCCTCAATTGGAGCGCCCTACCAGGCAAACAGAAAGATGACACCGGCGGCATCTTAGGGTATGCCGCCAACCACTCTGCCATCTTCAAGTGTGTAAACCGAGGTATTGTCGCTCACGGCAATGCAATTGTCGGCACTCATAATTCAGGCACAATATTCTACCATTCCGACAATTACTATTTTGCCGGGTCGGGCAAAAGCTGGCCCAGCTCGATTGAGGTAACCGATGCCGGACTCACTTCGTCAGCCCCCTTTAAAAATTTGGATTTCAAGAAAGTCTGGATTCTCGATAACGGCAATGGGCCCATGCTTCGGAACTGCCCTTTCCAACCGAAACCATAACAAACAATGGTCTCTGCAAAGCAACCGAATCATCATAGTTTTGTGTCCAATATACTTAGGATCTAAAAATCTGATAAAATTTACACCTCGGAAGTTAAGTTGACAACTTCCGAGGTGTAAGTATTATTAACCAGATACTTATGAGGCAATATCCTTGTAGCAATATTGCTTCTGCTTACGAATAACGGCAATACTTGCGAATAACTGCAATGTCTGCGGATCACGGCAATACTTGCAGATAACGGCAATACTTGCGGATCACGCCAATGCTTGCGGATAACGCCAATGCTTGAAGATGACAGCAATACTTGCGGATCACGGCAATACATGCAGATAACGCCAATGCTTGAAGATGACAGCAATACTTGCGGATAACGGCAATGCTTGCAGATAACGGCAATGCTTGCGGATAACGGCCGGCTGAGGTCAACTGACGGTTGGGGATGATTCTTTATGACTATGGGTTACTTTCCGGCGGAAGCTTTCAAGGCGGCGATGACAGCTGCAGTGAAGCCATTGGCCTCCATTGCGTTCAGTCCCTTGATAGTGGTACCACCGGCTGTAGTCACCTTATCTATCTCTACCTCCGGATGCGACCCATCCTCAAGCAACGAAGCCGCACCAGCAGCCGTAAGAGCCGCTATCTCTGTAGCGAAACCGGGACGCAGGCCCAATTCCACACTTCCCTCAGCTGTGGCACGAATGAACCGCAAGAAGAATGCAATGCCGCATGAGGCCAACACCATACAGGGATTCATATCCTTCTCCGGGATGAGAAAAGCCTTTCCACTTCTATTGAAAATATCCATCACCTCCCGTACACTCTCCTCAGAGGCCTTGTCAGAAGCCGTCACAAAAGTCACGCTCTTGCCGTTGCGTATAGCCGTGTTGGGAATAACTTTCAACACATTGAAACCATGTACTTGCGTATCGCTTTGAGTTGACTTATCAGATTGAAATGATCTGGCACTTTCAATTGATCCGGCATTTTTAATCGAACTGTCATTTTGAAGCGTCGGTTCCGTCTCTCTGTCATCAGGCGATGCCTCATCGCAAGATTCAACGGTGGCTTCAATCCAATCCCCTACTCCTTCCGTACTTCTTTTCAGTTTACTCTCCAAATCGGCAATAGTGAAAGGAGCAATAACAGAGATAACAGTGGCATCAGGTAGCAGATAATCCTTTATCTCATCAATGACACCATCGGCAATATATGGTTTCACTGCAAGCACAACGATATCGGCTCCCTCAACAGCGCCAATATTGTCACGGGTCAACGTCACTCCGGGCAATTCATCGGAAAGACGGCTCACTGTTCGTTCTGATGCTGCGGTACAAACCACCTCATACTTATCTACCGGTAGCGAAGCGGCAATAGCTGACCCCATATTCCCGGCCCCTATAATAGCAATTTTTCTCTTCATAATCTTTCTATTAAAAAATTCAGTTATGGCATCCGAATCCATAATATCTTGCAAATTTAGTATTTAGAATGGCAATACTGAAATTGTAAGGCATTTAAAAATGCCTTGCCCATGACAAAAATGGATATTTCCTACTTTCTTTAGTAGAAACAAGCTGTTTCAGATTTGATAAAGTGTTTCATGGTACGGAGATAGCAGGATTCTTTCGTGGGCTTCGGATTGACTGTGTTTAAGGGTGCAGAATTGTCACAATTTAACTTATTTTAACGTGAATAATTTTCATTAACTGCGTAAATACCATAATTTTGTGTACGATTATGTGTAAATCACCGTTTATAATGGTGATAGTTTTCCATAATAATAAATAATTTTAATCTCTAATTAACCATAATGATTTTACAGTAAGTTTCTCTCCAAACTTTCATATACATAAACAACCTGCAACTAACCTTATGAAAATAACTGACAGACAATCATTTATTTGTAGTTAATTATCCTTAGGGATAAAAACATCAATAAATCTATGCCGAAGTTATATGACAGCCAAAATATCACTTCATTTACCCCTTCTCCGAAAATTAAGAGGTAAATGCCATAATATCAGACTCTTAATAAGACTGATCTGCTTTGTTATATTTCTCCATACAGCCATTGATTCTGTTGCTCTCAGAAACAATGACTCCACTGATCGTGGCCGTGTC
>CAZEOI010000030.1:39396-41230 GCA_964513775.1 uncultured Sangeribacter sp.
TTTTATATGGATCTCCACACCAATATGCTCTTTGATATTGCGGCTGTGCCCAATATCGGGGCTGAATTTTATGTCGGTAAGAATATTTCAGTGTATGGGAACTGGATGTACGGATGGTGGGACAATGACTCCCGTCATCGCTACTGGCGCATATACGGTGGTGAGCTCGGAGCACGATGGTGGTTTGGCGGCAAGGCTCATGTAAAGCCCTTAACAGGCCATCATATAGGTCTTTACGGCGGTCTGCTTACCTTCGACTTCGAATGGGGTGGCACAGGCTACATGGGAGGCTTGCCCGGAGGAACCCTTTGGGACCGCTCACTTGTAAATGCAGGAATCGAGTATGGCTACTCCCTGTCGGTCAGCAACCATCTTAACATAGACTTTTCAGTCGGATTAGGTTACTTGGGCGGTCATTACATAAAATATTTCCCCTTCGACAACGAATACTATCGTCAGAAAGAATATAAAATGCAATTTTTCGGGCCCACGAAGCTCGAAGTTTCTCTCGTGTGGCTTATAGGTCGCGGCAATTATAACAATCGGAAAGGAGGTGACGCACGATGAAACTATCATTCAACAAATTTTCAATTGTGCTACTGAGTCTCACCATGCTTTTGTCAGACGGTTGCACTCATAAAGACCTTAACGACGATGCCCCGACAACTATCGCCGACAACGTAGAGGTGGTTTTCGACTGGAGTAAGGCTCCTGACACCAAGGCCTCATCCATGATACTCTACCTCTACTCTGACCGGCACGATGTTATGAATCACTGGTTCAACAACAATAAGGGAGGGCTCATCAAATCATACAGCGGCCCGCACACCGCAGTGTGTCATAGCAATGACGATCCATACGTCAACTATCTGCGCAATCATAATTCACACAATGATATAGAGATCTACACTGATCAGACGGCAGTGCTCGTCGGTCAAGGGATCTCAACGAGAGGCATACCCCGAGCCGAGGGTACGGAGGATGAACCGCTGCGCGTGACACCGTCAATGATCTACGGCACTCAAAAAAGCGACATCGATTTCGAGGTAACAAGTTTTCGTCAGACCCTGACCTTATATCCTGAAGAACTTGTGTGTCATTACACAGTTGAATTTGTCGATGTCGAGAATATTCAGAATGCCGATCTCAGGATTGACGCCACCATCTCGTCGCTCGCCGGATCCTACTACCCGGGCCGGATGATAGCAAGCTCTGAAGCGGTGTCACACACGTTCACTCTTACCGCCGACATCGAGCAGAAGTCGCTCCACTCGGAGTTTTTGACTTTCGGCGTGCCCGATGGAGAAACGAGACCCCATAAGATCTGTCTTTATATCGCACTGAGAAATAACACCGGCAATTTCTATACCTTTGATGTTTCAGATCAAGTGAACAAGGCACCCGATCCGAAAAACGTCAATATCAAGATCCACGGTTTGAAGTTGCCGGAGATACCTGATGAGCCACCTACCCCTCCGGTGGAAGGGGGTGTCAGTATCGAGGTGGACACGTGGGACACTATCCATTATGATGTGAAAGTATAGACCACCGATCCCCTTGTAAAATCGACTAAAAAATCAATTATCATAAATACTTTAATGCTCATAAATTTATGAACAGACTATTCTTAACTGCAGTTGCCGGCAGTGTGTTGGTCATCTCCGCCTGCACACAACAAGAAGATGTGACTCCGGCTAAGGCAATGGAAGATTATTCCATCTCATTTCGGGCCGGTGTCGCCACGCGTGTCAATCCCGACCTCGACTACACGACCAACCCATCGACATTCTATGTGTCGGCCTATCCCAACAGCCACAAACCGATCAACGGTCAG
>CAZEOI010000031.1:0-40213 GCA_964513775.1 uncultured Sangeribacter sp.
TTTGCTGTCGGGCTGAAATCCCGGAAGCACTCTGCTTGCATGATGATCATCAAACAGCTTACCTCCTAACTCAAGATAAAGCTTATTTCCGAACTGAGCTATGCGCTCCTGAATATGTTCGGATTGTATCTTAAGATACTTATCGTTGTCGAATCCGTATACCATAACGGAATGCAAATTTACTAAAAAATTGTGACTTCCCCAATCCTTTCGTCAACTTCTTACTGAAAATATTTTTTGTAAGAGATTGTTCGTAGCTACTTATAATACACCTCCCCTCTCCTACGTAATATCACATCCGTTTTGACGTAACCGACGAGCTATACCTTTTCGTCGGTCATTACATAATTTCCATCCGCATCCTGCCGCAAAATAATTTTATCTCTGTATTCATATCCTGCGCGTTCCTGATCAAATGGAAAGAGATCTAAAGTCTTCCCTAATAAATGAATATAATGAAGGGGGAATACCTTGCAATAATCCCCCTTCATTATTTTTAATTCCCTTACGAGATATTTGAATTCTCTTTTTGACTTTTCAGCAATCTTCATCACGTATTTGATTTTCTGATTGTTCTTCCGGGTTTCACCGGTTTTATGGGTCTATCTTCGGCAGGCGCTGCCAACTCCTCTTTCACGGGTTTGACACCACTCTTGTCTGCCGGAGGATTTGACTGCAATTCAGCTGCTCTTTTTTGAGCGTTGGCAATAGAATCTCTTCGCATGGACGCAGCCTGCCTGATAGAATCTTGCCTGATAGAATCAGCTTTTGCTTTCTGTATTCTATCTTCCTGAGTGATTCTCACAGGATAGCCATATTTCTTCTGCGATCTGAATTTATTATATTCAATACTATCGAAAGGAATCTTATGGAGGCTTATACTGTCGGCATACAATGGCTGAATCTCCTTATTCTTTCTTCGCATTGTGCCATAGACGCGTGTCACGGTCTTTGCAGTGTCAGTTTGAAGTGAAATATCCACATGTTGCCTGTTGGTGAAATGAGAGGTGACGGCTTCAGATGTGCCATCATCATATTCCACACCTAACACTCCAATCATAGGCATAGTCACATCTTTAAGATGAATCGACCATTCAAGTCTATCTCCTACTCTAAGATCTGGTTCTGATATTGACAAGATCCAGCCATCGGAATTACCCAAAGATGAAATCACACCATTTTTTTGATAAGGCCATAGATTATCTCCTTCCTCATGTGTATCTCCTTTTTCCGTATCCTTCATCAGGCGCTTTCTCTTATCAACAATGCGCTTGTCTACTTTCTCAAATAATTCAGAATATTTGTCAAGATTACGCCCATACCACCCCAATGTACTGTCAAGTTGTTCTTGGGTAACATTGTGCGCGGCAAGAATCGAATTGGCGAGTTCTTGTCGGGCCTCAGCATGCATTGGCCCTCCAAGCTGATTGTTGGAATAAGCCTCGGCAAGTTTAAGGTCTGTTATAAGCTCTACCATCTCTTTTTCACTTATAACATCCTTCTGACGGTTACATCCGGAAGCCAGCAAGCCGGAGAGAATAATAATCCCTCCGGCTAATGCTGAAATATTGCTTACTCCTTTATTCATTTCTCTTCCGTGCTTCTCCTTTCCTGTTATCAGAGCCAAGATACTGAAAGGCTCTTGACGCATCGTTGGAATAGAATAAAATTAACAATGCCACTCCTACACATATCGAGGCATCAGCTATATTGAAAATATATTGAAAAAATTCATATGTGTGGCCTCCTATGACGGGAATCCATTCCGGCCAATTGAAACTAAAAAGTGGGAAATATAGCATATCTACCACCTTCCCTTCAAACCATCCGGCATAGCCTCCACCTGTCGGAAACATCGTTGCTATCTCAGGGGGCATAGGATTGTTGAATATCTGGCCGTAGAATACACAGTCAAAAATATTACCCGCCGCCCCTGCGATAATCAGGGCAACAGCTACATAAAACCCTATTCTCAAACCTTCGGCAGCCTTAATCTTGACCATAAACCATATAAACAACGCAACTGCCACAATCCTTCCAAGACTGAGCACAAGTTTGTTCCATAGCTCAAGGCCAAACGCCATGCCGTTGTTCTCGATAAATTTTATCTGCCACCACCCGGTGATATGATAAGATTCGCCAAGGTAAAAATGAGTCTTGACATAAATCTTGACTATCTGGTCTATCAATATCACGAAAATGCTGAGCGCAACGACTGTCCATACCCTCTTGCTGATAACTCTTCTATCAGTTATCGTCTTGGGGATATTAGTGTCATTATCCATAGAAGTCATCACTTCCTTGTCACTTTTGCCGAGGCCTTGACTCCATCAATCTCAAGATCCTTGAAATCAGAGCCATCGGTATCAGCCGAGAGAGTGATAGAATCTGCGAGCACCTGGCTGGCAATATAATCACCGAAAGCTTCCACAGCCTCCCGTATCTCCGGCAGATCGGTCAACACAACATCAACTTTATCGGTAATATCAAAATCATTACCTTTTCTGATATTCTGGATACGATTGATAAGCTCTCTTGCCATACCCTCGTTTATAAGTTCCGGGGTCAGCGTCACGTCAAGAGCAACCGTGACATTGCCATCGTTGGCAACAAGCCATCCCGGCACATCCTCTGGTATGATTTCCACATCATCAAGTGTTACAACCGGCTCACCGGGAAGAGTGGCAAAAGTAAACTCACCGTTCTTTTCCAACTGTGCGATCTCTTTCTGGCTCATACCTGAGATAGCACTGCCGAGTTGCTTCATAATCTTACCATATTTAGGACCGAGCTTCTTGAAGTCAGCTTTTACTCTTTTCACGAGTCCGCTCTCCTCATTATCAACTATCTTCAGATTCTTGATATTGAGTTCAGCTTTTATAAGATCCTCAAGTGCCTCTACGGCATGGCGCTGAGACGCGTCAGTCACCGGGACGAGGAGTGTCTGCAATGGTTGCCTTACTTTCACATTAACCTTTCTGCGCAATGCGAGCACATTCGAAGTGATAACCTGCGCGAGCTTCATACGCTCTTCAAGCTCACTGTCAATAAGAGCAGGATCTGAAACAGGGAATTCCGCTGTATGAACTGACGCATAGCCACCCTCTTCAAGAGAAGGCTCAACAAGATCAGTGTAAAGCCTATCAGAATAGAATGGTGCGAACGGGGCCATAAGCAAAGCTACGGTCTTGAGGCATGTATAGAGTGTCTGGTAAGCTGAAAGTTTGTCGGTATCCATTTCTCCTGCCCAGAAACGCTTGCGATTAAGACGTACATACCAGTTGCTAAGGTTGTCGTTCACAAATTCATCAATCGCTCTGGCAGCTTTGGTGGGCTCGTAATCATCAAGAGCCTCAGTCACATTTTTAACCAAAGTGTTGAGCAGCGAGAGAATCCAGCGGTCAATTTCAGGACGCTCTGATATTTCAATCTGTGCCTCATCTCCGGTAAAGCCATCGACATTGGCATATAGAGCGAAGAATTTGTATGTGTTATAGAGTGTGGCGAAAAGTTTGCGTGATACCTCTCCCACACCACTCTCGTCATACTTAAGATTATCCCATGGCGAAGAGTTTGAAATCATATACCAGCGCACAGGATCGCTTCCGAAACGTTCAATGTTATTGAAAGGATCTATCGCATTGCCAAGACGTTTTGACATTTTATTGCCATTCTTGTCAAGAACAAGACCGTTGGATATGACTGCCTTATATGCAACAGAGTCAAATACCATCGATGCTATGGCGTGAAGTGTAAAGAACCAGCCACGTGTCTGATCCACACCCTCAGCGATGAAATCGGCGGGATAAACTTCTTTCGAATCGAGTAGTTCCTTGTTTTCAAAAGGATAATGAATCTGAGCATAAGGCATGGAGCCGGAGTCAAACCATACGTCGATAAGGTCTGTCTCTCGCTTCATAGGTTTCCCGTTTTCCGACACAAGGATAATATCGTCGACATACGGACGGTGCATATCGATCTTATCGTAGTTCTTTTGATCGTAATTACCGGGTGTGAATCCCTTCTCTTTCAACGGATTCTGAGCCATCACGCCGGCATTGACAGCCTTTTCGATCTCATCATATAGCTGCGCATAACTGCTTATGATAAGTTCCTCTCTTCCATCTTCACTTCTCCAGATGGGAAGAGGAGTACCCCAATAACGACTGCGAGACAGATTCCAGTCCTGAAGGTTCTCAAGCCACTTCCCGAAACGGCCGCTACCCGTTGATGCAGGTTTCCACTTTATTTCATGATTGAGTTCAATCATTTTGTCGCGTGCCGCTGTCGAACGTATAAACCAGCTGTCGAGCGGATAATAGAGCACAGGCTTGTCTGTACGCCAGCAATGAGGATAATTATGTACATGCTTCTCGATACGGAAAGCCTCGCCTGCCTTCTTCATCTCCATGCAAAGCACAATATTCAGATCTTCAGCTTTCTCAGCAGCCTTCTCATCATATTTGCCATCTATTGTGAATCGTGGATCATAAGCATTCTTCACCCAATCACCGGCATGTCTTTTATACTCCTCAACATTTACGCATTTGGCTACAAATTCAGGAGCCAACTCATCGAGTGTATAGTATTTACCAGTGAGATCCACCATAGGTCTGGTTTCTCCCTTCTTATTGATAAGATAGAGAGGGGGTATGCCGGCCGCTTTAGCCACTTTCGCGTCATCGGCACCAAAGGTAGGTGCGATATGAACGATACCTGTGCCATCATCCGTGGTGACGTAATCGCCGGGTATAACTCTGAAAGCCTCCTCTGCAATCTCTACAAATTTGTCTTTACCACATTCAAACACGTTCTCCGGATGTGAGGTCGCAAACACTTTCACATTCTCTGAACTTAAATCGTCGAGTTTCTCCACCGGTTTTACCCATGGCATGAGCTGCTTATAATGCATCCCGACCAATTCAGATCCCTTCCAACGGGCTACTACGCGGTAAGGCACGATTTTGTCGCCAACCTTGAAGCAATCCATATCCGCCTCTGCACCCTCTTTCTTGAAATATGATCCAAGCAGTACTTCAGCAAGAATTACTGTGATCTTTTCCCCGGTATAAGGGTTATAGGTCCTGACAGCTACATAGTCAAAGGTCGGACCGACGCACAATGCTGTGTTTGAAGGTAATGTCCACGGTGTGGTAGTCCATGCCATAAAGCAAGGTTCACCCCAGCCCGTCATCTCCTCCTTCGGATCTGATATTTTGAACAGTGCCGTAGCTGTTGTGTCTTTCACGTCTCTATAGCAACCAGGTTGGTTTAGTTCGTGAGAACTTAAGCCCGTGCCGGCAGCGGGAGAATATGGCTGGATTGTGTAGCCTTTATAAAGATACCCCTTCTTATACAATTCTCCTAATAGCCACCAGATACTCTCTATATATTTGTTGTCGTATGTGATATAAGGATTATCAAGATCTACCCAATAACCCATTTTATGAGTCAGATCAGTCCACTCCTTTGTGTATTTCATCACTTCCCGACGACAAGCGGCATTATATTCGTCTACAGAGATCTTCTTCCCTATATCTTCTTTCGTGATGCCAAGACTCTTCTCTACACCGAGTTCCACAGGAAGTCCGTGAGTGTCCCATCCAGCTTTACGCTTCACATGGAAGCCTTTCATTGTCTTGTATCTGCAGAATATATCCTTGATAGTACGAGCCATCACATGATGAATGCCCGGCATGCCGTTTGCTGAAGGGGGACCCTCGTAAAACACAAATGTCGGACAGCCCTCGCGCTCTTTCATCGAGGTCTCGAAAAGGGAGCGGTCATCCCAGATTTTCAGCATCTCCTTGTTGATTTCAGAGAGATTAAGCTGCTTGCTATATTCTTTAAATTTCTTACTCATTGATTTAAGATATGGGTAGTAAATTTTATTTTTTTAATTTCGATCCTTTGGCACCTTTTAAGCCACCTTTTACACCTCCGCCCATAGCGAAGATGTTGGCATCATATGTAAAGGTCTTGCGGTCTGACTCTCTTTTACGTTTGAGAGCGAGTGCCACGAGTTTATCCATCAAGCTTGTGAAGCTGATTCCACTCTCTTCCCACAGATAGTAGGAAAGACTTCCCGGAATAGTGTTTATCTCATTAACGTATATCTTGTTGTCATGGCGATCTACCATAACATCAATACGGCTCACACCATGACAAGACAACACTCTGAATGTCTCTCCGGCCATATGGCGTATTGTCTCGCTCATCTCCTGTGGAATATCTGCAGGAATCCGTTTCTCGCTTGCCTGCATTCCGGCTTTGGCTCCTCCTCCATATTTTTCATTATACGACAGGAAGTCACCCTTGGAGATCGGCTCCTCACACACGCTGCTTTGGTGGTCGTCGGCATCGCCAAGCACAGAACAGTTAATCTCCATCATATCCTGAATCATATGCTCAACGATAATTCTCTGTGAGAATTTCTCAGCATTATCCACTTTCTCTATTAAAGATTGACGGTCAGTGGCTTTACCGATACCGACACTTGAGCCAAGATTAGCCGGTTTTACAATCACAGGATAGCCAAGTTTGCTTTCGATCTTTGCAATAAGCTCTTCTCTCTTGGATCCCCACTCTTTATCGGTAAACCATACATAGTCAACCACAGGAATATCTTCTGCACGTAAGATCATCTTCATTGTGATCTTATCCATTCCATTGGCACTTGACAGGGTGTCACACCCGGCAAAAGGTATACCTATAGTCTCCAAAAGGCCCTCAAACATACCATCTTCACCATGTGAACCGTGAAGCACGGGAATTGCCACATGAAGTTCCTCATATATCGGATTCTTCTTGCCGAAAAGTCCACCTCCGACATTAGCCTTGTATAGATTGAAGTCACCGTATTCCGGACGCATATATACCTCCTCGCATCGTGCTTCAAGACTTTTCATGTCTTTATAATTACTGATGTCGAGCAGGTCCTCACCCGTCACCCATCGCCCTTGTTTGGTAATATATACAGGTATGATATTATATTTTGACTTGTCAAACGCATTTATCGCCTGCAAGGCGGATATGACCGAAATCTCATGTTCTACCGATCTGCCGCCGAAGAACACTGCTACGTTAGTCTTCATATAAAAATTTCTGTTCTTAATTTAGTCGCTGCTCCGAAAGATTTCAATAGCGAAACGACTGTTCATTTTCAATCTGCAAATTTAACATAACGGCGCGTAAAAAACAAATTAATCGTCAATAACTGCATCTTTAAAGTTTTGACCGCATCATTGAATTATACTATCCGGGCGTTTTTTGATATCTAATTTGTCAAAACGTGTGTATCTTATTACTTTTGTTGGAAAATTTCATTAACTTTGCACTTAAATAAGTTTTTTATCTCCCCTCAAATCAATTACCAACCTATTTATGGCTGATATAACATTGAAAGGTCTTGGTGTGGCATTGGTTACACCTTTTAAGCAAGATAAGACCGTAGACTTTGAAGCCCTCCGACGCATGGTAAATTATATCATTGAAGGGCGTTGTGACTATATTGTGGTGCTCGGTACTACCGGCGAAACCCCGGCTCTTTTCCCGGAAGAGAAAGATGCTATCCGTAAAGAGATTATAAAAACTAATGCAGGCAGAGTTCCTCTTGTTCTTGGCGTAGGCGGAAACAATACCCAGCTTGTGGTTAATGAGCTTAAAACTCTTGATTTGGAGGGTTTCGAAGCTGTTCTTTCGGTCGTGCCATATTATAATAAGCCCTCTCAAGAGGGTCTTTATCGTCATTATGCAGAGATTGCCAAGGCATCCCCGTTGCCTGTGATATTATATAATGTCCCGGGAAGAACAGGGGTCAATATGTCTGCTGCCACTACCCTCGCTCTCGCACGCGATTTCAGCAATATAATCGGTATTAAGGAGGCTTCAGGAAATTTTGCTCAGATCGAAGAGATTATTAAGAATAAGCCGGAACCGTTCGAGGTGATTTCAGGTGACGATGCGATAACCTACCCTTTGATGACTTTAGGTGCTGTCGGTGTCATCTCTGTGATCGGTAATGCTTTCCCCATGGAATTCGGACGTATGGTCAGACTGTGTCTTGAGGGAAAGTTCCAGGAAGCCCTGCCTATTCATTGGCGGTTTAATGAGCTGTTTAGTCTTCTTTTTGTGGATGGAAATCCCGCAGGAGTGAAATGTACGCTCAACGCACTCGGTTTGATCGACAACGAGCTCCGCTTGCCGCTTGTTCCCACAAGGCTTAGCACTAACGAAAAAATTCATAAGTTGATAAACCAGCTCTATACACCTACCCCCTCAGAGAAGTCTTTCGGCATAAAGGGTATTGGCAAATAGAATTGTTTACACACTTCCTCGTGTATTCAGTCCGTTTTAGCCGTATTGGTATTCTTATTTTTAAGGTGTATTTCCAGGTCAAAGTCAATGATATTTTGAAAGAGACTCTATACCGGTTCATGTAGACTTTAGATGAGTGTCTACTTACAAAGATAGATTTAATCAATTGTATAAGGTTGAAACGACTTAAATGATAGATCAAGCAACTCAACAGAAAATTAAAGATACCGCTGATATCGTAGAAGTTGTCAGCGATTACGTGCATCTTGTAAGAAGTGGCGGAGGCTATAAAGGCCTCTGCCCTTTTCACAACGAAAGGACTCCATCGTTTTCAGTAAACAGAGCCCGTAACTTCTGTTTCTGCTTCTCTTGCAAGAAGGGGGGATCTCCCGTCAATTTCATCATGCAAAAAGAGGGCATCTCCTACTATGAGGCTTTAAGACAGCTTGCGAAGAAATATGGCATAAAGATCGAGGAGAAGGAGATCACTGATGAAGAGCGTGCCAAGATGGAGCGTAAAGAGGCCATGTATCTTGCTAATGAGTGGGCTATGAATCTGTTTGAGAAGAATCTGCATGATACTCCCGACGGACGTGATATAGGCCTTCAATATCTCTATTCAAGAGGTATTACTGAGGAAGCGATAAAAGCTTTTCATCTCGGATATGCAATCGACCGGGGCACTGCTTTCATGGAGGAGGCAAGGAAAAAAGGTTTTAATATTGACCTCCTTAAAGAGCTGGGTCTTGTTGGTGTAAGCCAACAGGGTAAGGAATATGATAGATTCCGGGGCCGGGTGATTTTCCCCATCATGAGCTCCTCCAATAAAGTTGTAGGATTCGGAGGAAGAACTTTAAAGCAAGATGCTGCCAAATATGTAAATTCGCCGGAATCAGAGATCTATAAGAAAAGCTATGAGCTTTACGGGATGAGTCAGGCAAGATCAGCAATAGTGTCGCATGATCATTGTTTTCTGGTGGAGGGTTATCTTGATGTAATCGGCATGTGGCAGGCAGGTCTACGTAATGTAGTTGCATCTTCAGGCACAGCTCTCACCGATGAGCAGATAGCATTGATTCACAGATTTACCAAAAATGTGACTTTGATCTATGACGGAGATATGCCCGGCATCAAGGCCGCATTGAGAGGTATGAACATGCTGCTTGATCATAATCTGAATGTTAACGTACTCCTTCTCCCTGATGGCGATGATCCGGATTCATTTTCACATAAGCACACACCGGAAGAGTTTCAGGAATATATTGAAAAAAACACAACCGACATAATACGTTTCAAGGCAAAGGTATTGATGGAAAACTGTGAACAAGATCCTCAGAAACGTTTTGCCGCTGTTAGAAGTATTGTTGAGACTCTTGCCCATATCCCTGATAAACTCAAGCGGGATATCTATATACAGGAATGTAGCCGGATTATGAATGTAAGTGTCGACACTATCACTGGTTCGGTTGCCGAAGCATATTCTGCCCAACTCGAAAAGAAGAAAAGAGAGCGTGAGATGCGAAGGCTCAATAGAGATTTATCGTCCGGACGTATTCCTCCCCCCTCTTCTGTCGGTGAATCCTCTTCTGTTCCTGTTTCAAGAGCCAATTATTCTAATGTAATTCAGCAATCGAATACTCCTTCTAAACCGCTCAAGCAGTCTGCCGGTATATCCGAATTATCTCTTCGTCCGTTAGAATGGACAGTATTACGCTATTGTCTGCGCTATGGTTTCATAAATTTCTGTGAGGAGCTTGCCAAAGAGGACGATCCTGTGGATAAGGTTAAGCGGATTTTGACAGTTGTGGAATTTGTAAAAGAGGAGCTTGACAATGATAATCTATCATTCTCCATACCGGAATTTGCTCTTGTTTTCAATAATTTACTGAATCTACTGCCCGGATTTCGCAAAGATCTTGAAAATTTCAGAGAGAATCTTGATTCTGAAATTAAAGTAAAACGTAAGGAGGGCTTCGATGAGATAGCGGGTAAAGACCTCTCGATACCCGAAATCAAACGAGAGGAAAAGCTTCTTGAGGAGAGATTGACAAAATTTGCAGAAAATGAGATTCAGCAATTTTCCCGCACATATCCTTCTCGCATGCTTGCAAGCGACGAAGACGATACGGTGAGGGTGCTTACCAACGAGGCAATTCTTGAACCTCACCAGTTGAGTCATATATATTCTCGGGAACGCCCGGTTGAGACTGAGGAAGATAAACTTTTCAATCTCTTGCCGCAGGCCATCACAGTTTGGAAAAACGGAATCCTTGACGTAAAGTTCAAGGAGCTTCTCAGAGAACTTCAGTCTGTCTCCACAAAAAATAATCCTGAGGAGGAAAGAAGATTACAGGCCCGTCTTGCTGATCTTATAAAGTTGAGAAGTGAATTGGCCAAAGATATCGGGGATAGAATACTTTGTGCTATCCCTGGCAAACAAAGATAAATACTGCGATAAAGAGTCACTAATCAATGTTTTTGCAATCCTATTATCAAATGTATGTGGGAATTCCATCCGTTTTATCCGTCTGTTTTAACATTCTCAACGTAAGTAGAACTCACGCATATATTGAAATATGGGAATGTCGTTCTTTATAATTCTAAGAACATTATGTTTGATATCGTTTCAAAAGAATTTACACTTTTAAGATATGAATATTCTTGAAATAGACAGTCTTGTCAAAAATTATGCATCCACCAAGGCTCTGGATAATGTTACCTTTTCCGTTGGTCAGGGTGAGATATGCGGCCTGTTAGGTCCGAATGGTGCAGGTAAAACCACGTTGCTCAGGATCATCAACAGTATTCTCGTGAGCGACAGCGGTTCGGTCACTATCAATGGTATGCCTGCATCACTTGAAGCCGGCAAACACATTGGCTATATGCCTGAAGAGAGAGGTCTCTACGAAAAATTAAAGGTGGAAGACCAGATTCTATATTTCGGACAGCTCAAAGGTGGCGATTTGCCACGTCTTAGAGTAGTGATGAACGAATATATGGAAATCTTCAATCTTCAAGGTCAGGGGAAGAGAAAAGTAAAGGAACTCTCCAAAGGTAATCAACAGAAAGTCCAGATTATATCCACTCTCGTGCATGAACCGAGTCTTGTGATTCTTGATGAACCGTTCAGTGGGTTTGATCCTATCAATGGTGCTCTGCTTCAAGATCTCATAGCCAGACTGAAGGAGAAAGGAGCCACAATAATGTTATCATCTCATAATATGCCAGCTATTGAAGAGATGTGCAACACCATTGCACTGATTAATCATGGCCAATTACTGGTAAAGGGTGAGATCGGAGAAATTAAAGAGAATCATAAGAGATCGGAATATATTCTCACGACTCG
This sequence comes from uncultured Sangeribacter sp., assembly GCA_964513775.1. Classification (GTDB taxonomy): domain Bacteria; phylum Bacteroidota; class Bacteroidia; order Bacteroidales; family Muribaculaceae; genus Lepagella. The sequence goes on from CAZEOI010000031.1 coordinate 11,663, forward strand.
AAATCCAATATCCATACCTCTCCTTCTTGACAGCGGGCTATTTGAAAAGGTTGAGTCAACAGAACCTGGCAAATGGCGAAAAGGATCCGCTTATTCGCTTAAGAAGAAAGATGGAGTGAGAAATAATGATATTTTGGAAGCGGTGTCAATACAAGGAGAAATTCTTGCTTTTGAAGAAAGATTGCCAACCTTGAATGATATCTTCCTCTCCTATACCCTCAATAATAAATAAAAGATCAATAATTTTTTGGCGATACCATTTAAGCTGTTAAAATATATTCTTTATCCGTATCAGTCCGTTTTACGAATTAGTTTTGTAACACATAGGGGTGGTTTAATGTCTGAATTACCGATGTGAGATGAAAGCAATCCGAAAGATGTCTGAAGGAGATGGGAAGAGAACTCCGTAAGAATCAATTCTTATAAATATTGAAACGCTTGTAGATAGGTTAAACTACTTTATTATCTATTCTCATAGAATGGATGGCCAAATTGAAAAAAAAATTAAATATGAGTCAGTTATCTTTAATCGTCAAACATGAATTCCTAACGGACATACGTTCCAAGGGATTCTGGATTGGCACTCTCATCGTCCCGTTGATCATAATCGGCTTCGGAACCGTTTTCGGCTTACTCGCTTCCGAATCCGACACTTTCATGAAAGCGAGTGAGTCGCTGAGCACTACACCTGATCCGGAAGAAATGACTATGGCAAAAGTAGCCGGTATGTTGCTCGGAATGTTTCTCACTTTCTTCCTGATGATTTATGGTGCCTCTATTTTCAACAAAGTGAAAGTTGAGAAATCCAATAGGATTATGGAGATTCTTTCCACTTGTGTTGACGGTAAGACTATGATGTTGGCAAAAATTATAGCTGTAGGTCTTACCGGCCTTGTGCAACTTCTCGTGTGGTCAAGTTTCATTATTCTGGGTATAACGTTGGTATTTATGATTTTTCCATTCTCAATACCCTTTGACCTCCTATCTAATCCTAAACTATATATGGCAATTCTATATATGCTTCTCTATTTTATTGGTGGGTATATCCTTTATGGCTCCCTCTATGCTGCATGCGGTGCCATTACTGATAAGGATGGAGAGAACCAGACATATATGTCGGTGTTGACATTTATTCTACTCGGTGCTTTTTATATCGGTCAATTCGCAGTAGACAATGGAGACTCTGTACTTGCCACGGCATGTAATTATATTCCCTTTACCTCTCCGACGGTTGGCACAATAAATGCAGTTTCGGGTGTTTCGCCATGGTGGCAGACCCTCGTATCTTTGTTGATTCTCTATGCCGGAGCTGCCATTTGTATAATATTTGCCGGCAAACTTTACCGATCATCACTTCTTCTCAAGGGGAAACAACTCACGCCCAAAGATATTATTACTTTTATGAGAGCTCAATGATCTTAAACGCTCTCTAAATATTCAACATAGAATAACAGCACATAAGCGAAGCCGTGAATAGATATGGATATCTGTTCACGGCTTCGCTATTTATTTTACGATAGAAATTATGTATTAGCACTGTGATTAAATGATAGAAATAACAGTAACGGGCTCATGAGAAAGGGGCTATTTCCATTCCGTGATTTTCTAAGCCTTAAGCAAAAGCTTATTAACATTATCAAGGAACTCGGATTCAGTCAGGTCATATGGCAGCCAATGAATTTTGAAACCACGTCGTTCCATACCTCTGAACCACGTCATCTGACGCTTTGCAAACTGATGGATCGCAGTCTCCAAATCATGTTTCATCTGATCATAACTTAATTCCCCAATAACATGTAGGGTCAGAAACTTATATTCAAGGCCGTAGTAGATTAAGTCTTCAGATTTAATACCTTTGTCAAGAAGAGTTCTTATCTCATCCAGCATACCTGCATTCAGCCTTGCTTCAAGACGTTCCGAAATTCTCCGTCTACGATCATCGCGTGGTATATCTATACCTACAGTAAGCACATCAAGAGGTTTTGATTTACTTCTATCAGCCTGTCGAGCCGCATCGGGATGATTTACATAATAATCCTCTATTTCAATAGCGCGAATCGCTCGTTTCTCCGTGTCTATGTCTGTGACATTGTGCAGGGTCTTATATCTGCGCAAAATCTCAGTGAGTTCAGAAAGCTGTTTACCTGCAAGACTATCCCGCAACTGCCTGTTTTCCGGCACTTCAGGCAACTCTATACCACTTAATGCGGTCTCTACGTACATTCCTGTGCCACCACATATAACCGGGAACCTATTACGATTCCTGACATCCTGATAAGCCTTTCTAAAATCAGTGAGGTATCGATGTAGATTATACTTCTCCCCTGCTTCACAGACATCTATGAGGTGATAAGGATTCTCGCCATACTCTTCGAGATCCTTACCTGTCCCGAGATCCATATTCTTATACACCTGTCGTGAATCTGCACTGATAATCTCGCCGTCAGCTAAGCGTGCAATCGAAACGGCCCTACCCGTCTTTCCAGAAGCGGTAGGGCCGATAATTACAACACCGTCATACTTATATTCTGATCTATTGTTTTTCATCAACTGATAGAGTTTGACTTTTTCTTCTGTGACTTCATAAACTCACGCCATCTTCTCTTGATGCCATAGAGAGGAGTGTCGGAGTTGAAGAGTGAAATTTGAATCCATTTATCATCTTGGAAATCGAGATCAGATTTTCTTACATCATGAAGATTGAAACTTGGATTATAGAATTTGATCTTCGACTTCCGATAGCCTCTTTCATCAAAGGTTTTCTCTGTTAGAATTATGGTTGCAAGGCGTGTGGTGTCGGTCACCATAATGTCGGAGAGTTTACCGGGATTATTTGAATAATAATACTTCAATTTGTCGAAATCCATCCATTCTCCATCGGTATTCAGTTCAGGATAATCTTCCGGATTTCCATCAAGGAAATAAAAATATCGGAGTATGCTGTGAGAGGATATGTCTGCCACCTTGCGTCCGAAAAAGAATCGAAGGTCTCCATCCACACCGGTCATTCTCTTAATGATTCTCTTTATCTCATCTACACTCATGCCATTCACAGTTCTTTTAGTGACAAACGGCGTGTCGATCACCTCCTTATAAGGAGTCAAAGGCTCAATCACATGAGTATCGACATACATAGAGTTGGAGCATATCACATAGTAACGAAGATATGTTCTTGCTGTCATATCCTGCAGTTCCTCTTGAGTGATAATCTCATTACTTTCTCTCAAGTCAAGATAAAGGTTATAGTAACGGGCTGCAAAATAAAGTTCGTCAAGAATGAAGCATATTGTAGTTACCCACGTAAACACATACCAATCGCGGTCATTAATATTGATATTGACATAGAAGACTAAATAATAACTCCATACGATAGAGGTAAGAATACCAAACATGAGAGCCAGATTACGCAACTGAAAATGAATTTCATCATTAAATAGTCTGCGCAAAGAACCATGCTCAACAGAGTTATCCCCTCTCGCCCTGCACACCTTACACATTGGAAGCCTCTTTCTCATCAGGAAGAGATAGAGAAACACTACAAAGCACACAGGATTCATTATAAGTGATGGCACAAATGGATTGGTAAAGAATATGAATTCATGAGCGATCCCTTTCATGCCCCAGGCATACAGCACATTTAAAAATATCGTAACAAACGAATAGCCCACAAGAGAATAAAGCATCCCAAACGGAACTATCATGCACGATGTGTCTTTTTTAACTTTACTGTCGTATATATAAGTATAGAGGGCGGCAGCACACACGAGTGCCACTACCGGCGACAGAAAGAATGGAAGGAGCTTCGACATAGACATCATGAGGATAACCATCATCATGCCTATTGACAGATTCTTCCACAGTTTATATAGCTGTAAACTGGTTACTTTTTCAAAATCTTCCATAGAATGTTACTCTAATCTTCCGTTTGTTACATGAGGCGGGGAATTTCACCGATGCCACTATGACAGTGTGTTTTTAAACTCACCACAGCGGCATCGGATAATCAATTCATCTTCATCTCATTTGCTTTCGAGGAAATCTACAACTTTTCTATACAACTGAACTCTGGCATTACACCTTCTCAGACTGTGGTCAAAGCCGGTGTAAACCATCATATCAAACATTTTTCCCTCAAAATTCAATTTCGAGGTATATTTCAATGTATTATAGAAATGCACATTATCATCGCTTGTGCCCGACATGATAAGAAGGCGTCCTTTAATCCCGGGAGTCCTCGACATTGCGGAGCTCTCTTGATAACCGGATTTGTTCTGGCCGGGCGACAGCATATATCGTTCGGTATAGATAGCGTCATACCAATGCCAGTCGGTCACCGGGGCCATGGATATTCCCTTGGTGAAAGGCGATCCTTTTGCGCCCATCTCCATAAGAGTCATATATCCACCGTAGCTCCAGCCGAAACAAGCCACTCTTGAAGAATCAATATAGGGTAAGCCTGAGAAATAACGGGCACCGGCAAGCTGGTCTTCTGTCTCAAGCACTCCCAATCGCTTATAGACACTATACGCCCACTGACGAGATCTATTGCCTGTGCCTCGTCCGTCTACTGCAGCAACCACATATCCCTGTGAGGCGATATAGAAAAGACCATCCATTCGCCATTTGTTGAGCACCTCTTGCGAATCCGGGCCATTATACTGATACATCAGAAGTGGATACTTCTTATTTTCATTGAAGTCGGCCGGTTTGATGATATATGCATCCATCTCCTCTCCGACAGCATTCTTCACCTTAAGGAATTCCATGCGAGGAGCATCAGCATATTTCTTCATATATGCTTCATTAAGCTCAAGGTCGCAGGTCTTGACGCCCTTGGAAGTATAGATGCGATACTGCGGTGCTTGGGTGGCGCTACTGAATGTCTGCACGAAATAACTTCTTGTAGTGCTGAAATTAGCTGAAGCCGTACCCTCCTCTTTATTGAGTTGACGCATCACACCTTTTGCATCCACCACAGAAATATTCCTGTTGATAGGACCTGTGGAAGTGGTCTGCATATAATGCTGGCCCAATGCATCTTTTCCATAATAGTCCGTTACGTTAAAATCACCCTTTGTGATCTGTCTCCTCATTGAGCCGCTGTAGTCATACTGATAAAGATGACGATAGCCGCTCTTCTCACTTGCTATTACAAAGCCATCCTTACCATAGTCAACCATCAGATATGAATCCGGACTAAGCCATCCGTCTGAGGTGGATTCCGTATAAACCTGTTTCCCCACAGTAGAAAGCGGATTGACATCAAAGATTCTCAGATGGTTCTGATCGTGATTGAGCACCATCACCATGAGTCTCTTCTCATCGGCGCCTCCGAATTGTATAGAGGGCACATAATCTGTCTCTGTAATAGGCAGATCCATCTTTTTTATCTTACGGTTGTCAAGATCGTAAGCATTTACAGTCACCTTGGAGTTGCCATAGCCTGCAAGGGGATATTTATAGGAATAAGCAGCCGGGTAAGGATCGCCCATCGGATCGGTATCACAGAAACTTCTATAATGATCGAAGCTATACGTGGGCACTTCACTTTCATCAAATCTTATGAAAGCAAGCACATTATCGTCGCCACTCCAACAAAGCGAATTGATCATTCCGAATTCCTCCTCATAGCTCCAATCGGGAGAACCGTTTATAACCTTATTAATCTCTCCGTCTTTGGTGATCTGATTGTCTGTGCCGTAATCAAGACTTGCGATAAACACATTGTTATCGCGGGTATATGCAACGAAACGTCCATCGTGTGAAATTACAGCACCTCTCTGGGGGCCCTTTTCACTGACTCGCTTCACCGTTGACCGAAAAGTGTCATAGACATAATACTCAGCCTTGAAACTATGGCGATAAATTGACTCCGAATTATTCCACAATAGAATCTTCTTTCCATTGGCACTTATTTCGAAGCCTTCGAACTCATCAATTTTCACTTCACCTTTCTGACCGGATATGCTGAATAGCTCCCCTGTCTTTTTACCTGTCTTATAGCTATAGATATCAATGCTTTTGCCATCAGCGCTAATCACGGCATAAGTCTCCCCTCCTTCAAGGGGAGTTATGTCGCGAATTTTCTTTGGAGCCGCCACTTTCGCATCACAATAATCCTCTGCGGTGAGAGGTGCTGCCGATGCTCCGGCCACAGCCATGATTACGGCCGACGTAGCAAGGAATCTGTTGGTGGAATTCATTGTGTCAGGTTTTCTAATTAGTAATTCCGGAGATAGTGCCCTCATTACAAAAGAGCAATTCGGGCACTTTCATACTATCAGATCAATAAGCTCGCGCTATGATTACTCGACGTTTCGAGGGCTTGCCTGTCACCATACATACACCCTCTTCTTCCTCTCCGTCAAGTGGAATGCAACGGATAGTAGCCTTTGTATCCTCCTTTATTTTCTCCTCTGTCTCGGTTGTGCCATCCCAGTGGCATAAGAAGAATCCACCGTTCTCGATCTTCTCCTTAAACTCATCGTAACTGTCCACCTTATAGGTTCTGTCAGCACGCATCTTGAGGGCACGTTCGTAAAGAGACTTCTGAATATCCTCAAGCTCCTCAGCCACTTTCTCTGCAATACCCTCCAAAGGTAAGGTCTGCTTCTCAAGTGTATCACGGCGCATCATTTCAATTGTGCCGTTCTCAAGGTCTCTCGCACCGAGCGCAAGTCTTACCGGCACACCCTTCAATTCATAGTCAGCAAACTTGAATCCCGGACGCTTATTGTCGGCATCATCATATTTTACGCTTACACCGAGCTTCTTAAGCTTCTCCACAATAGGATCCACAGCCTTGCTGATCTCCTGAAGTTGCTCATTATTCTTATAGATAGGCACGATCACCACCTGAATCGGAGCAAGATGCGGAGGCAACACAAGACCGTTGTCGTCAGAGTGGGTCATGATAAGAGCTCCCATCAGACGAGTGGATACTCCCCATGAATTAGCCCATACAGACTCCGGCTTATTCTCCTTATTCATAAAGGTCACATCAAATGCCTTTGCGAAATTTTGTCCGAGGTTGTGCGAAGTGCCAGACTGAAGGGCCTTGCCATCCTGCATCATAGCTTCGATAGTGTAGGTATTGATAGCTCCTGCGAATCTTTCGTTGGCAGTCTTGACACCCTTGATCACAGGAATAGCCATATAATTTTCCACAAAATCAGCATAGAGATTTATCATCTGGACAGTACGCTTCTCAGACTCCTCCGCAGTGGCATGAGCACAATGGCCCTCCTGCCATAAGAACTCCGAAGTGCGGAGAAACATTCTTGTGCGCATCTCCCATCTCATTACGTTGGCCCATTGGTTGATAAGCAACGGAAGATCTCTGTAGCTGTGAATCCAGTTCTTAAACGTGCCCCAGATAATGGTTTCAGAGGTAGGACGGATTATCAGTTCCTCCTCAAGACGAGCTGCGGGATCTACAACCACTCCATTCCCTTCGGGATCATTCTTGAGGCGATAATGCGTCACGATAGCACACTCTTTGGCAAATCCCTCTACATGCTCAGCCTCTCTGCATAAATATGACTTAGGAATCAGAAGTGGGAAATAGGCATTCTGCACACCTGTCTCTTTGAACATACGGTCAAGAGTCTGCTGCATCTTTTCCCAGATAGCATAGCCGTATGGCTTTATCACCATACAGCCTCTCACTGCGCTCTGCTCTGCAAGATCAGCCTTGACTACAAGCTCGTTATACCATTTTGAATAGTCTTCACTACGTTTTGTAAGATCTTTTAATTCTTTTGCCATGATTTTTATACAGGAAAAATCTGTGTTTTGACTTACCCTAATCAGATAAGTCGTGGGTGGAATATTAAGATTTATATTGGGAATGATCATTCCGGCAATAAGATATCTCTTGATAGGAGTAACTGATATTGGCAGTAATCCTGAACAAATCGGTGATTATCTCTACCCCGATATAGATATTCTTCCTTCGGAACGACTCTTAGCTTCCTAATCAAATACAAAGTTACAAAAAAATTGCGGATAAAATAAAGGCAACTGCCATTTTTTATTATGACAGTTGCCTTTATTCTTTATTAAACTATGATTCCTTTATATATCCATCCGTAGTTTTACCGTTACCGTTGATTTATTACCCCCTGTTAACGGATACGGTCGACAGAACGCAGTTTGTTATGGTCGCTCTGAATCCTATTTAAAGCGAGCAGAGTGCTGCAAAGAGCAAGTATCGGGCATATCACTATGCCAGACCATCCGATGCTTCCGCCCTCAACGGCCGTGTAACCGATTGAAGCGGCAATGGCAGCTGATGTGATAATGAAAATCACGCTTATCCAAGCCACTTTCTTCTGGAGTGGTAGATTGCCATATAGAAAGATGTCAATGAGAAGGAGGATTGCCGAAGTTAGAGAGACAATAAAGAAATACCATGTGGAGAGAAACGTGCCGCTTGGTGCTCCATCAGTTGCTTCCCCCTCATAAGTCAAACCCATACTTGTGAAGTTAAAAGTGAAATCTGAAGTTGAGATCTGACCCAATGAGCAGAATGTGAATAGACCCATCATTACTGCCGCCACAAGCAATAGAAGTGATTGCCAACGTTGAATTACCATATATTATTTGATTTAAATTGAATGATAGACTCTTCTGTAAGAAGTTGTTCGAATTATGACTGTTTAAGTTCTTCTCACTTAAATATAGGCAGCTTTCACACCTGAATTTATGACTCATGGTAAACTCCCGATTATATTCAATAAAACCGATGAGATTACTTTAAGGCAGGAAAAGATTAACAGCCGGGAATAAGGCTTATTAATATCAGGTTTATCTTCATATGTGGAAATACATATAAAAAATTCAACAAGGCCGTAAAATTCAAACACCTTCTTTAAATAGACACGCAAAATTAATGATTTTTCTCCTAATTTACACTTTTCGGCATATCATTTGTTATACATTTATATAGAAGTTGGCGAGAGCTTTCCTTTTTCCTACTGATTAAGACATAATTACTCGTTACGGTCTGTAGGCAGGCTCATGCCATTTATAATCAGTGAGCACATGTCATAAATAATTATCTGATTGATTATGGCATATGCTTTCATGTTATGACTAAATTCTCAAAACACTTTTTATTATGATTTCTACAAAGGCTTCCGCTACACACACCAAAGTGCAGAAACTTCTTGACAAGGGGCTCCTGTACGAAGCCTATGGCATATTGAATAAGCAACTTGCAAATTCAACAAACAGGAGTCTCAAGGAGCTTCTCAGCCGTCAGGAGGAGACCTACCGCTATATGCTGCATTATCTTGTGGAGGGTTTCACTGATACATCCCGAGATAGAATGCTTGGAGAGATTAAAGCTACACTTGGATTTATCAATGATTCCATCCTGCGGGATGAAGTGTTGTTTGACAGTTCTGACATATATTCATCTACCTTCAGATTTGAAAAGATAAGAAAAGCCACCCTACAGTCTCGACTTATGGAATATAAGGAGGCGCTTTCCATGTCTCGTCTTGCGGCCGAAGCAGGTGGCGACATGGCGATGACACGCAAAACCGAAGAAGCTCTTTCAGCACTTTTCTCTTATGTCTGGACCATGTTTGGAGCCTCTTCTGATGATTACACCACTCTTGTCGACGCCGTAAAAGATCCGGATATGCCGTTTGAATTCCGGTCGCAGATTGTTTCTGCGTTAATGCTTGGAAACATGACCTACTACGACAGGAAAGGACTATCTGCACTTCTTGATATTTTTGAAGCCGACATTGATCAGTATATTTCGGCAAGAGCTTTGACAGCAATTGTATTGATTATTGCTACCCACAAGAATAACGTCGCAGCAGATACTGCAATAAAAGATAGATTGTCGCTATGGAGCGACTCTATAATCATTTATCGCCAGCTGCGGGAAGTGGCGATGACTCTTATCCGGGCTCATGACACGCAGAGAATATCTTCAAAGATGCAGAATGAAGTTATTCCCGAGCTGATGAAGCTACGTCCTGAAATAATCAAAAAACTTGGCAAAATATCGGAAGCCGCAGATCTTGAATCTCTTGAGGTAAACCCCGAATGGGAGGATATTATTAATAAAAATGGACTTGGCGACAAGCTTAAAGAGCTCACCGACATGCAAATGGATGGTGGCGACGTGATGATGCTCGCTTTCTCCAATCTTAAGTCGTTCCCATTCTTTAATTCTGTTGCCAACTGGTTCTTACCCTTCTCTTCACAATATAGTGAAGTCAGTGCTATAATGGAGGGACAACTTGCCTCTTTCAGCGATATTCTTGACACTGAGGGTGTGATGTGTGATTCCGACAAATATTCATTTGCATTTTCCCTTTCGGCCATGCCAGAGTCGCAACGCAACATGATGGCCAATCAGATGTCGGCTCAGTTCGAACAACTTAAAGAGGCCTTGGCTGATAGAAAACTAAAGTCATCACTTCCGGAGTTCGATAGGGAAACTACAAGATATGTGCGCGACATATATCGCTTCTTCAAGCTTTTCAGAAAGAAAGCTGACTTCGCCGATCCATTCCTTACCCCAATAGATTTCGGGTCATTACCGGTGATCGGCGAGATTTTGGCCGACGAGGAGATTCTGCATCTTGTTGGTGAGTTCTATTTCAAGCGAGGTTACTACGCTCAGGCTTTGCCGCTTTTTCTTCGTTTAGACAAGATTGGCTCCAACGATCATCTCCTATGGGAGAAGATAGGCTACTCTTACAATGCTCTTGGCAAAATCGAGAAAGCACTTGAATGGTACACAAAGGCTGAGCTATTTAACCCCGACAGCTTATGGCTGATAAGGCGGATCGCTCTTTGTAATCGTCTGCTCAACAATCATGAGGCTGCTGCCGAGTATTATGCCAAGGCCCTTCAGTATGACCCTGAGAATTATAATCTGCTGGTGAATCTCGCACACTCTCAGCTCGAAACCGGAAAGCTCGATGAGGCTCGTGCCAATTACTTTCACGCAGATTATCTAAAACCGGATAAACTGACTACATGGAGAGGTATAGCCTGGACAGAACTTCTTGCAAAGAATTTTGACAAAAGTCTCGAATACTACTCCAAGATTCTTGCCAACGAAGACTGTAAGACAGTCGACTCTCTTAACCAAGGCCACGCCTATTTCCTGGCAGGCAATTATAAGAAAGCTCTTGAATCATATTTAAGATGCGCCAATGACAAGGATTACGGACTTGCCAAACTTGAAGAGGCAATGTCTGAAGATTTGGAAGTTATCGTCAAAGCAGGTGGGAATGCATCAGAACTTAAACTCCTTCTGGAAAAGATAAGGTATGATATGAAAGCCTGATAGCTTTCTAATGCATCAAAAATCCGACCTTCATCGTGCCGTTATAAAAACGGTGGGATGAAGGCCGGATTCTTGTTTACGTAAATATTTGGTCTACCTGCCAATCTCAGTCTATTCGTTCCTATGCAGAACCCCAGTTTATACAGTTAACCAAAAATAAGAGGAACTCATTTTCTGAGTTCCTCTTCTATTTTTTCCACTGCCAAAGAAATATCCTTTGCATATGGTATTCTGTCTTCAATTGCAGATATACCATGTAGCACTGTCGCATGTCTACGATTTAGCTTCTGTCCTATTGCCGAGGATGACAACGTTGTAAGCTTATGGCTTAGATACATGATCACCTGTCTCGCATCCGCAATATCACGCACCCTGCTTTTAGAGAAGATCACGTCCGGATTCAGTTTGTAAAAATCGGCGGTAGCCTCCACAATCATTTCGAAATTGATAGCCTTTCTTTCAATCTTCTTGATCGAGTGCTTCATCACCTCTTGAGCAAGCGCGAGGTCAATCGGCGCATTGAGTGTAATAGATCTTGTGAGGATGCCCATTACAATACCCTCCAACTCTCTTACAGACCCGGTGGACTGCTCTGCGATAAGCTCAATAACCTCATCAGGGATTCTCAGCCCGTTTTTTGCGGCTTTAAAAGAAAGAATCTTCTTCTTCAACGCGAAATCCGGCTTGGTAAGTCTCTCCGTAATACCCCATTTGAATCGGTCGATAAGGCGATCCTGTATTCCATCAAGCTCCATAGGAGGACGATCACAGGTAAACACGAGTGTCTTGCCATTCTGATGAAGATGATTGAAAATCGGGAAGAGCACATTAGCGGTACCATCCTTATGGCTGAGCTCCTGAAGATCATCAATCAGAAGCACATCCATTTGCTGAAACCAGTTGACGAAACTGGGGATTGTCTTATGAATGGTAGCACTCGCCATAAGATTCTGGAATTGACGAAGGGGTACGAAGAGAACCTTTGCATTGGGTTTCCTCTCCTTCACTCTTATTCCTATGGCCTGAATAAGGTGGGTTTTGCCCACTCCCACCTCTCCATAGAGGAAAAACGGGTTGAAATCGTTCTTGCCGGGATTATTGGCAATATATTCAGCTATGGTGAACGGAAGACGATTGCTCTCCCCCACCATATAATTCTCGAAAGTAAGACTTTCATTAAGTTGGGGATCGAAATCCGGAGTCGATGCATTGTTTGGCTGCCCCATAGGCGACGGAGCCTGCATGGATCGCACAAATTTATTCTTTATTGCATGACTTTGCTGAGCACTGCTTAGTTTGACGTTGGACGATGAATCGTTTCCTATTACATTTACCTCATATTCCAGACGCACATTCTCTCCGAATACCTTTCTTAAGGTAGTCGAGAGTATATGATAGAATTCATCCTCATATTTCTCACAATAGAATGTCGAGGGTGGCATGAGGGTGAGCACATTGTCCGTGAAACTTTTCGGCTGTGTAGGATAAAACCATGTACGTGTTCGTGCCTCCCCGATATTATCGCGGATTATCTCAAGGCATTTGGCCCACTTATTTTGAAGTTCTCCTTTCATATCCATTTTGTGCAAACTCGACTGCAAAATAACATCAAAAAAAGCAGAAAAAAAATAGTTGAGGCTCTTGCTTTTTACGAATTTTTATAATTGTCTTAATTACAATATAATATTTTTGAAAAAAAATTTAGGCTCCGACTTTCATTGTGAATGTCGGAGCCCGATTTTTTATATTATAAGCTTAGAGAAGCTTTATGCTGATATATCTTTTCGGATTTTTCTGAATGTCAATAAGCAGAGAGTCGATATTTGCCGTAACGCTGTTGATTCTGTTATAGAGCTCTGGATCAGACATAAGCATGCCAAGTGTGGAATTCTTGTCATTTAACTGATTGGAAAACTTGGCAAGGTTCTCGGTGGTAGCCTTCACATTATCCATTGTGGGTGCTAAGGGCAGGCGACTGAGCTGTGCCGAAAGCTCGGCAAGATCCTTGGTTATTGTGTTAAGATTGGCTGAGACCTGAGATGCATTGTTCATCACCATTGGCACCTGACGGTTCATCATTGTGTTCAACCCCACTGTAGCCGTGTTGATATTGGATGTGATACCTTCGAGCGCTTGAACCGATTTGAGAAGAGCCGGATCCGATACAAGGCGATTTATTGAGGTTAGCAGACTATCTACTTTCGGAATGATATCCTGCACTGAAGGCATAAGTTTATCGGAAAGGTCAGCCATCATATCAGGTTTTGTCTCTGTAGAGAGGTGATCTCCCACTTCAAGCATTTTTGAACTCTGCCCCAATTTTATCTCCACCGAAGCGCCGTTAAGAAGAGAGGTGCCAATCACAGCTTTTGAATCTTCCGGAAGTCTGAGCGACTTGTTGAGCGCGAGCACCACTTCAATCTTACCGGGTTTCTGATAATCGAAATTGATTTCCCTCACCTGGCCAACCTTATAGCCGTCGATTGTCACAGGAGCCGAAATCTCAAGTCCGGCCACATTTTCATAATCGGCCACATAGAAATTAGCTGGCTTGAAAATGTTGATTCCCTTGAGATAGTCTATCCCTATGAAGAGAATCAGGATCGCTACAATAACTGAAATTCCGATTGTGAATTCCTTTGTAAATAGTTTTTTCATAATATGGAATCAATTTTTTGATGTTGTCATCATTTTTTTACTTGTCACAACAAAAGCATCAGGAATCTTTTTCTTCACATCCTCGAGGAGCTGATTGATCTCATCCTCGCTGGTTGTTTCGCCGAAATAATACTTATAAAGGTTATTCTCCTTATAGGTAGTTATCGGGCGCAGACCTTGAAACCGCGGATTGTTCTGCTTCAACAGATCTGCCGATGCAAGAATCTGTATCTTATATACAGTAACAAATTTCTCAACCTTTGCGTTGTGGGAATTTGCAGGTCTTTCCTTTTTTCTTTGGGTCTCTTTATCCTTATTCTTGTTCTTTTTATCTTTTTTCTCCTTTTCCTTCTTCTCTTTCTTCCCCTTATCCTTACTCTTCGGGTCATTCGTCTGAACCTCTTCTTTCACATTTACCTGTTCCGCAGAGGCAACGCCCTTGATTGTTTCGCCTACTCTCTCCTTTGATGAGTGAAGCGGTATATCGGCGGTTTCGACATTTCTCGACGACGATGCTTCTCTGGCGGCATCTGAACGACGGCGCCTCTTGGCACCTGAAAATTTCGAAGCCACTGCGCTCGCAGGTGCCTTATCTTCTCTCTTCACATTGCTTTTCGAAGTGACTTTAACCTTGTTGTCATCTGCCTCTGTCTTGGCCACCTCCTTCTCAATCTGATATTCCTCAGAGGCGGTCTTCACAGCTGCTGCCATCGACTTGGTCATCTCTGCATTACCCTGCATCTTCTGCCACTCGGAATGATAATTCTCCACAGCCTTGAATATAGCCTCCGCAAGTTCCTTCTGTCCCTTCTCCGAAGTAAGATAATTTGCCTCTTTAGGGTTGCAGATGAAATCAAGCTCCACCAGAACCGAAGGCATCGACGTGGCCCATAGCACCCAGAAACCGGCTTGATGAACACCTCTGTTGACACGACCCGCTTTCACGAGTTGCTTCTGAGCCATCTCTGCAAACCGTATGCTTGAGGTGAGATTCTTCTTCTGAGCCATTTCGAAAATTATATACGACTCATCTTTAGAGGGGTCGAAACCGCTATATTTCTGCTCATAATTATTTTCGAGCTCTATAACAGAGTTCTCCCTTCTTGCCACAGCCATGTTGTTGTCGTTCTTATGAAGACCCAAGGCATAGACCGAACTTCCGGCAACTGTTTTTCTATTCTTGTTGCTCTTGTCAACAGAATTGGTATGGATGGAAATGAAAAGATCACCCTTTGCCTTATTTGCCACATCAGCCCGTTGCTGAAGAGTGAGATACACATCCTTATCTCTTGTCATCACAATCTGTGAATCCTTGAGTTTCGACTTCACAAGCTTCTCAAGTTGAAGAGCTACGCCAAGATTAATATCCTTTTCTCTTGCATTATTGTCAGTGGCTCCTATATCCTTTCCCCCATGGCCAGGGTCCACCACAAGCGTGAATTGCTTTTTTGCTGATGTCTTAGCCGATGCCCCGGGCATAAACGCTACAGAGACCGACAAAACTAAAATCTTAATGAGAGATAATATTTTCATTACAGATAATCATTGTTATTACTGAAAACCGATAAGTCTGTTTCGGTTTTCAGCCTGCTACGGTTTACAAACTACAAAATTAACAATTTATTAATTTAACCGCAACTTATCGTTATAAAATCTTCAAAGCTATCGCTGCCGCCGCTTCGGCATCGGCCAAAGCATGGTGATGTTCCATTAGATCATATCCACAGCGCTTTGCAACCGTAGGCAATTTATGATTCGGCAACGAACGTCCGAACACACGCCGTGAAGCCGTACATGTGCAATAAAACTTATATTCCGGATATGTCATATCGAATCTTCTATGCGCCGCACGAAGACATCCCTCATCAAACCTGCTGAAATGCGCCACCAAAGGCAAACCCTCCAAATGCGGCACTATCTCTGCCCAGACCTCAGGGAATGTATCCTCATTATCCGTATCATCCTTGGTTATTCCATGCACCATGACGTTACCGGGAGAATAATAATTGGGAACAGGATGGATAAGTTTGTAAATCTTTTTCACAACCTTACCATCTCTCACTATCACCACGCCTACACTGCATACACTGCAGGGATTACCGTTGGCAGTCTCAAAATCTATTGCTGCAAAATTCAACATCTCTTATTTCTCTACTTTCATCGGCGGTTGACAAGTGAATTTATCTCAATCGCCTTATTTTATCTACGTTAATTATACCATTTTATTTTTCTTTTCTTGAAGTTGTTTAAACTTTTCTTTGTCTGGATTTAGACAACTTTCGGAGGTGATTTTTTAGCTCGAAGAGGAAGTTTAGCGGGCTAAACGACCGATGAGAGATGAAAAAGCAACCCGAAAGAGGGCTGAAGACGGGCAAAGAGGACTCCATATTCAAGAAATACATATAAAAAACAACAAGCCCGTAAAAAGTTTAAACAACTTCTTACCTCTGACTGACGATTTTTTACTGTCTGAAGATGTCGTATTGCAAAAAAATTCAACATTCTCACTCCAAGTTTCATCCACAACGCTTAATTTTGCATTCTTCAAAATTAACTCTTAGCTTGATAAAAATATGAACCGTCTACCCGATATAACCCCCGATTATATAGATTTCATCAGAAAGAATAAATCGGAAGATCTCTCATCCCTACTGCTGAAATATCATGGCAAACCATCATCGTTTGATGTTGACTCTGCCCTCCTCCAGATTAAATGCCGACGGAAAACCTCAAAGAAACTCAAAAGTTTCCTTGAAAAAGAACAATTCCTCTTCCCCTCAGCTTTGTCAGCCGAGCAAGCGAGCCATCAGGCGGTGGCTCAATTCCATTCATCACTGATTCCCGACAATTCAACTCTTCTTGATATGACGGCCGGACTGGGAATTGATGTGATGACTATGGCCGGAAAATGCAGCAAGGCTACGGCCGTGGAGATAGAGACCTTGAAGGCAGAAGCCCTCAACCATAATTGCATAGTGATGGGAATCGGCAATATTGAGGTTATTAACGCAGACTCAGTGAAATGGCTTCAAGAAAACGAAGCTCACTTTGATGTAATTTTTATTGATCCCGCGCGAAGAGACAATGACAACAAGCGCACCTATAACTTCCATGACTGCGCCCCTGACATAATCTCTATTCAGCAAATGCTGCGCGACAGAGCAAGACAAGTATTTATCAAAGCCTCCCCTCTTCTTGACTTGACTCAGACATTGCGCGACATTTCAGAAGTGCGTTCCATAAGGGCCATCTGCGTGGAGGGGGAATGTAAGGAGATTCTTGTGGAGACACGTAATGAGGCAGCCGGAGATAACACTCCTACTATTTCCACTGCCACAATACTTAAAGAGGCCATCGATCTTGATAATGATGGAAAAATTATTTCTATCTTCTCCTGCATACAGGCAGAGCCCTCCTCTTCAGACAATGTAAAGGATATTGCCTATGCCGAAGAAAGTGATGTAAAACCGGGACATTACCTCTACGAACCGAATGCCGCAGTCATGAAACTCGCTCCATGGAATGAGCTATGCCGTAAATATCCGGATCTCAAGAAGCTGGCACCATCCTCACATCTCTTCATATCCACGATTCTCCATGATGATTTTCCCGGAAGAATACTATCTATTGAAAAGCTGATAGAGAAAAAAGACCGGAAAAACCTTAAAGGTCTTCCGGTCAATGTATCTGTCCGCAATTATCCGCTTTCAGCCGAAAATCTTCGCAAACAGCTCGGCACAAAAGAGGGCCGCGATATGTTCATATATGGCACTCGGATTAAGAATCCGGTGCTGATACTCGCCCGCAGATTTCAGCGTCATTAACGATTCAGGATATGAGTGATAACCTCATATCAGAAGTGATCAGAATCTGAATCCTGCTGTCAGCACAACCTGGCTGTTGTTGAGAGAGAGCTTGGATTGAGGAGAGGGTATCGATACTCCGGTGTTAGCGTCGAAATCGGGAGTAAAGGCGTGATAAGTGGAATTCATATTCTTATACACATAAGCCATATCCACGTAGAAACGCTGATACCTGTAACCCAAACCACAGGTGATATAGTTGGTATGATTATCCACCCTATAGCTGGGCAGTGTCCCTGAAGTATATATCTCCTCGTTGTCGTCTCTTACGTTCTGAGTCATCGGAGATGAGACATAACTGTAACCTGCTCTTACGCTGAAAGCCGGTGTGATTCTATACTCTGCACCAACGCGGATCGTATTTGTCGCCTTATAGTAGGTGCTGATGTCCGAATTGATATAATAATAATCGTCGGTATCGAATCCTTTGGGCTTAGGAGAGTTGGAAGACGAGGCTCTGGTAGCTGAATCCCAGCCCCAACCCCAGTCATCATATCCCCAGTCGCCATAGTCCCAGTTGCCACCGACGCCATAGCTGCCGGGTGAGGAGAACTTCATCTTGTTGTATGGAGTCCACTCGTAATCAAGAGACAGGATAAAATTGTTACCGATCACTCCGGCTATACTTCCGATAAGTTTCCAAGGTGTGCGGAAACACATATCATTGTAACCATATTGTCCGTTATTGGTGAGAGCCGTACCCTGATTACCGTTGCCATACTGATAATTAACCTCAGCACCAAATGTCTCGGTAAGATTAAACCATGTAGGGGTATGGAAGGCAAAACCTATACGCAATTCCTGAATAGGTTTCAGGATGAGACCGAACTGATAGTTGAATCCGGAACCATTCACATTATAATAATTCCTCATCCTCCAGTTGGCATCCATTGTCGACACCACATTCTCGTTGTTGGGAACGTAGGCATTTTTAAGGTCTTCCCCCCACATCGAATTAAGAGTATAATTGAGGTTGATGATATCGAAATTCATACCCCAATACACCACGTTGGCTATATTGCCACCTAAAGCGATGTTATACTCATCGAGTGAGCCCTTTTCCTGCACATTAAACATTCCGGACCCCGACGTTCCTGTTCCCCATTGTCCGTACCAGCTTGCATCTTCACCCGTTCCTGACGGAGTTGTCAGATAGCTGTCATAACCGAGAATGGATATCCAGGGTGATTGATAGGCTTGTGCCGGAGGATTGTAGGGATCGTAGGTCATATTCCCTGCCTGATTATATTCAGTGGCCACATCTCCTACAGTCAGCTGATTGGCATTGCTTACGCCTGCTATATAGTTGCTGAGCGAAGTATTGATGGATGGTATTGATCCGGCATACTGTCTGTTGAACGAAGCACCCTTGTTATAGGAAAATCCGATGTTGAAATTCGGGAATGTGTAACTGGGTAGCCTCATGGTAAACACAGCTCCTATATTGTTCAGGAGGAATTTTGTCTGATCAATATTGTATGACGTGCCTTGCGATTTCGATGTTGAGCTCTGGCAATCCAGATCTACCGTAAATCCGATATCATTACTTCTGTAGACACCTATACCTGCAGGGTTCTGAGATAAGGTTGACAAATCACCTCCCAATGCACCGAAGGCACCACCCATCGACATGAACCGGGCAGTTCCCTTCATATCTGGTTGTGAGATCCTATATCCGTCGATTGCACTCTGGGCCATTGCTGCTCCCCCGGCTGCGAGGGAGAGCGACATTAATAACAGAGATCTTCTCATCTTCTTTCGTATTTTTATCTGCGTCTGCCACCACCACTACTACGACCACCTGTGCCTCTTGCACCACCGCCAAAGCTTCCGCCTCTATTGTATGAACCGCTTCTGCCTGTGTTGAAACTACGGTTGGAGTTTGTGGAATTACTGTTGGTGTTGTAATTATTGCGGTTGGAGTTGCTGTTATTACGGTTGTTGTTGTAGCTATTGTTAGTATTGTTCGGCTGTTTGTTTGAGCCGGTATTCATAGTGCCCGGGCGTCGGTTCGATCCGTTGGTTGAATTTCCATTATTGGTTACCGTTCCTGCCGGCACTCTATGTCCGCCGTTCACATACTCCCATTTGCCATTGTTGTTAACAACGCCTGTCCCGCCGGGACGTCCCGAGCTCATTCCGGATGCGGGAAGCGTGGCGACATGGTTTCCAGTCACTCCGGGACGATGATTATTGGTGGCAGGGCGACCGGTAGAAGTTCCCGGACGCATACCGTTGCCGCCGTTAGAGGGCACACGATGTGCCAGACCGGCATTGCCTCCCCCTACTCCGGGACGATGATTACCACCCCAGCCCGGTGCCGGAGCTACCGGACGGTTACCGTTCGGGCGCCAATTAGCCATGGGGGGATATCCACCCCAACCGGGACCATAACCCCAGCCTGGGCCCCAACCGGGACCCCAGCCCCACGATGGCCCCCAGCTCCAGGAGGGACCCCATGCCCATGACGGGCCGTAACCCCATCCGGGTCCCCAGCCCCACGATGGTCCCCAATTCCATGCATACCAGGGATCGTAGAACGACATACTCCATCCCCAGCTTCCTACATTCCAACCCCAACGGTTGTAGTAAGGCCAGCCATAGGAATAGTATGGTGTGAAGACCGGAAGACCGTTATCATTGATCACAATCTCTACGTTGCCATAAGCATTGGCGAGCACATCACTCAACACATCCGCGTTGTCCACGACTATGGTTGGGTTATAGAATTTCTGGATTTGCTGAGTGTACACGAAGTCCTCAGCATTTTCCACACCACTCCCGATCGTATCGATAGGTGAAAGATAATACTGATTCCTGCGGTTATATGTATCCACATCCATATCGGCCATATTGGCGATATAGTTCGACTGTTTCTTTTGCTTCTTTACAGCATTTGTCTTTTGCTGTTTGTCAGGATTATAGTAGATGTCATCATCAAAATAGCTCTGTGCGAAGATCGATGATGTGGTCATTAGAAAAAGACCTGTAAGATAAAGTTGATGTTTCATAATCGCATCCTTAAATTTAATGAGGAGAATATTTGAGGACTCATTAGTCTCTGTCATCAATAAAGTCAGTTTTATTAACTTTGAAATCGCTAATTTTTTGCAGCTCTTCATGACTCCAGAGATTTACTTATATGACATTTAAACGTCAAAAAAGTTTAAATCTTATTCTATTTAGGACTATATTTCAGAATTTCAGGTAAAAATCACTGCATAAAGTCCTATATTCCGGAGTCGGTTCACCGGATTTTTGAAACAATGTGAGACAAGAAACAGCAGGGATGTTATCAATGTCTCTCTCTGCACTGACACTGCATGAGTAATTTTCGCAGTCATCACCCCGTCTGAACTCCATCATAACCCTTTTTACACCTACTCCTTCATTATCTCTCACATAGCAGATTCTTGAGGTGAGCAATCCGTTTTTCTCCGCCAAATCCTTTAGGGGCTCCATCATGACCGCCGGGGCAATCAAGGCCAATCTACCCTTCTCCGTCAATAGATTCCGTGCCGATGTCACAAGAGCCCGGGGCGAAAGGGAGCCCTGATGTCTTGATCTCTCGCGTGGCGTGAGTGGCTCTGTCACTCCGGAATCAAAAAATGGAGGATTGCTTACAATCAGGTCATATCGTTCAGTATCATTAAGACCGGTAATGCTGTCAAACGGCATTTCCTTTATCTTGACTCTTTCCGACCACGGCGAACATTCCACGTTGTGACTCGCCTCCACCACCGATGGCTTGTCAATATCTATCCCTTCTACCAAGCAATCAGGGTTACGTTGCGCGATCATGAGAGCTATAAGTCCGCACCCACATCCGGCATCAAGTATTCTCTCACCCTCACACGTGGCCCAGGCGCCCACCAACACACCGTCAACTCCCACTTTCATAGCACTTTGGGAGTGACTTACACTGAATTGCTTGAATTTGAAAAGGCGTTCTTTCATATCTTTCGTGACATTGGCGATCACTGCAAGCTGCAGCGCATGGCCTCTTGGATTGCAAAGATAGGCAATATTAACGAATATTCATTGAATTACCACCGGTAAATAGTTTATCTTTACCTATATTCTTTTTAACATTTCAAGAAAATTACCTAACTTTGCAGTATGCAAACCACAGATAAAAAAATTATGGAATCACAACACGCCGACATTCGTGTCAGCGGATCAATAATAGCCGAATTTCCATCGGAAGAAGACGCGGGAACTTTCAAGTTTGGTAAAGAGATACCTATCCTGCCTCTTCGCGACAACATAGCCTTCCCGGGATTGCCTGTACCTGTGCCGATGTCAAACGAAGCAGACCTCAACATCGCAGAGCAGATCTATAATTCACGGGATTGTGTCTTTGCAGTTGCAACAAAATCGAAGGAGGGGAAACCTGAAAAATTGAAAGATTTTCATTCCTACGGCACAGTATGCAAAATTGGCAAGATTATTAAGATGCCAGACATGGATCCTGTGGTATTTCTTCTTCCGGGTCCGAGGGCACGCCTTAAGAAGATCTTGAAGAAAGACCCTCTCACAGCTGAGATATCTGTCAGTGCCGTTCTAACTCCGGACGAAAGTTATGAGACCAAGTGCCTGGTAAGCAATATCAAGGAGATGTATGACAAATTGCTTGCCTATCTCCCCGACAATGAGAAGCAACGTTTCACGGTCGAAATGGATGACTTCACCGAACAGCTCTTCCCGGGTCTTTATTACATGGTGTCTAACTCTCCCCTGACTCATGATGAGAAAGCCGCTCTCCTTGGAGCCAAGAATTTCACACAATTCCTTGAGGAGTTTATCAGCTATCTTGATCTCGGACTTCAGAAAATCGAGATTCAGGCTAATATCCAGCGACGCACCCATCAGGAATTGAACAATCAGCAACGAAACCATTTCCTCCAGCAGCAGCTCCAAAACATCAAGGCGGAACTTGGAGATAATGATGATTCCGATCTGAAAGATCTTCAGGACAGAGCTTCAAAAATCTCCTGGAGCAAGGAGGCCAAATCACATTTCGAGAAAGAGCTTAAGAAGCTCGAACGCTTCAACACTGCCAATCCGGAATATTCCATTCAATATTCATATCTCGACACACTTCTCTCTCTACCCTGGGATAAATATTCCAATGATAATTTCACCCTTTCCAAGGTAGAGAAGATTCTAAACCGTGATCATTTCGGTCTTGACGAAGTAAAGGAGCGGATCATTGAACACATGGCCGTGCTCAAACTCCGCAACGACATGAAAGCGCCGATTATTTGTCTTTACGGACCTCCGGGAGTGGGAAAGACATCTCTCGGAAAATCAATCGCAGATGCATTAGGGCGAAAATATGCCCGTGTCTCTCTCGGAGGCTTGCACGACGAGGCGGAAATACGTGGACACAGACGTACGTATATCGGCGCCATGCCCGGACGCATCATCTCGGCTCTTCAGAAATGTGGTTCAGGCAATCCTGTGTTTGTGCTCGATGAAATTGATAAGATAGGTAAGGATTTCAAGGGTGATCCCTCCACTGCTTTGTTAGAGGTGCTTGATCCTGAACAAAACTCACGCTTTCACGACAACTACCTCGATTTTGACTACGATCTGTCAAAAATTCTCTTCATTGCCACAGCCAATAGTCTTTCGGAGATTTCCGGTCCGTTGCGCGATCGAATGGAGATAATTGAGATAGGTGGCTACATTCCTGAGGAGAAAGTGGAGATTGCTTTGCGCCATCTTGTGCCCAAGGCTTTGGAAGAACATGGATTCTCCAATGATGAGCTTTCATTCTCACGTCCGGCACTTCACTATATAGTGGATCACTATACACGTGAATCAGGCGTAAGACAATTGGAGAAGAAGATAGCCAAAGTAATACGCAAATTGGCCCGTATAAAGGCTTCAAACGGAGAGATGCCTAAACTCATCAACCTTAAGGAGGTAAAGAGTTTTCTGGGTAAAGAGGAGGTGAATCCGGAGATGTATGACAACAATCGCTTTGCAGGAGTTGTCACCGGACTGGCCTGGACTCAGGTTGGTGGTGAGATTCTTTATATTGAAACCTCACTATCCCCGGGCAATGGAGAGAAACTGACGCTCACAGGAAATCTTGGCGATGTCATGAAGGAATCCGCGGCTATCGCCTTGCAGTATCTCAAGGCTCATGCTGAGAAGTTGGGAATACCCTCCGAAATGCTATCAAAAAGAGACATCCATATCCATGTGCCGGAAGGCGCAATTCCTAAAGATGGTCCCTCTGCCGGAATCACTATGGCTACGTCTATTGCCTCTGCCATGACAGGAAGGAAAGTCCGCGACAAGGTGGCCATGACCGGCGAGATCACGTTGCGAGGGAAAGTGCTCCCCGTAGGTGGTATAAAGGAGAAGATCCTCGCTGCCAAACGGGCCGGAATCACCGACATTGTTCTCTCGAAAGAGAATGAGAAAGATATTGACGAGATCAAGAAGAAATATCTCAATGGTCTTACCTTCCATTATGTAGAGACAGTTGAAGATGTGCTATCCTTCGCCCTCCTCCCCGAGCTGGCCGAAGACAGGTTTAATTAAAAAGCCACACTCTTCAGGCAGTTTCGCCGACGGATGCGGATAAACGAGATTATCCTGATACTTCTCAAACAGATATGAAAATGGCTCATAACATTTTTGTTATGAGCCATTTTCATATCTGTTTGAGAAGCGATTGCTCGTATTAATGAAGGGCTTCGGCATGATGATGGAGTTGCTGCACCAGCTTATTAGCCATCTTCACGGCTATAGTAATGTGTGAGCAAATATGGTCTTTCCCTATAAGGTTGTCTATGCCGGCGTGCTCAAGCACACTCTTGACATTATGATTCACGCCTGAAAGCACCACATGAATATTCTCCTCCTGCGACGACTTGATAAGAATCTCAAGATTATGAACACCTGTTGCATCGATAAACGGCACTTTTCTCATTCGGATTATTCTTACGAGAGGCTTCTCACCCATCGTGCTACGCATCATTTCATCGAATTTGGTAGCCACTCCGAAGAAGAATGGGCCATCGATCTCATAGATCTGCACACCCTTGGCCACATCAATCACCTCATGAGTAGTCGACTCCGACCCTTCGGCCACATCAAGCTGCTCGCTGTAGACTTTGATCTGCGTGTTTTCAGTGACACGGCGCAAGAATAAGATAATGGCGAGGAGCAGACCGATCTCTATGGCTATAGTAAGGTCAAATATGACTGTGAGGATGAATGTCAGCACAAGCACGGCGATATCCCCTTTAGGATTTTTCAGGATTCCTCTTACAGTTCTCCATCCGCTCATATTATAACTTACCATAATCAAGACAGCAGCCAAGCAAGCCATCGGTACAAGATTTATCAATGGCATCAGGAAGAGATAGATAAGCAGGAGCACGACAGCATGTATGATTCCGGCCACAGGTGTACGGCCACCGTTCGTGATATTGGTCATCGTTCTGGCAATTGCTCCGGTCACAGGTATACCACCGAAGAATGGCACCACGATGTTGGCAATGCCCTGCCCTATAAGCTCCGTATTGCTGCGGGTGTGCGAACCGGTGACACCATCCGCTACCGTAGCGGAAAGCAACGACTCGATAGCTCCCAATATCGCGATTGTAAATGCAGAAGGCAGAAGCAGATTGATGGTATCCATCGATATGCTGAACCCTTTTGGCTGAGGAATGTCGGTAGACATATTGCCGAATCTGTCACCGATGGTTGTCACATGATATTCCGGCATATAATTGTTGATCAGCCAGACAGCGAATGTCACCACAATAATGGAAATAAGAGCGGCCGGCATCTTCTTGGAGATCTTTGGTATTAAAATAAGAATCAAGAGAGACACCACTCCAACGCAGGTCGTAACCAGATCAATCTGAGAAAGATTGGTGAGATATATGCCCCATTTCGGAATAAATGCAGCCGGCAGATCTTTCAGACCCATACCGAAAAAGTCATTCATCTGAGTGGAGAATATAGTAACGGCGATACCGGCAGTGAAACCCACCACAATTGGATAGGGAATGAATTTGATGACCGTGCCAAGATGGAAGAATCCTAAGAATACGAGTATCAATCCGGCCATGAAGGTTGCTATTGCCAGACCTTCAAGCCCAAAGTTCTCGATAATGCCGTAGATTATTATGATGAAAGCACCGGTAGGACCGCCGATCTGCACTGAGCAGCCGCCTAACGCCGACACCAGAAAACCACCGATGATAGCCGTGATAAGACCTATGGCCGGACTCACACCGCTTGCTATAGCAAAAGCCACGGCTAATGGCAATGCCACGATACCTACAACAATACCTGCTATCAGGTCTGCCTTAAATTTTGACAAGGAATAATCCTTCATTGCCGAAAATAGTTTCGGCCTAAAATCAATTGGTCCCGAAAGATTCATAGATTATTATAATTTGTCTTGGGATTGATTTATCCCAAATGTAATTTCTCCCGTTGAAGTCGTATTATTCATTTAAATTGCTGCGAAAACAGATGTCCATAATTGATGAGAAATTCCCAAAATTATATGCGCACCGGATTTGAAGAATGAATGTGCCTACATTATGGATGAAAAGATGAGAGAATCCACCTTAGAGTGTAGTAGGCAATTTTTCATTTATTATTCGTAGCTCTTTATAGTTAATACTAACCCAAAAACATCTGCAAAATTACAAAAAATATGTTAAACAACATAATTATTCGACATAAGTATGTGTCATAAATTAATGATATAATTGATTGGTGACACATACTTAATAAGCAACCCTGCTAATCAATCGTAAATAAGCAGCCGGCCATTTCATTTACGGGCAAAAAAAATTGATTGTCATCCCGACAACCAATCTTCTGTTAACCTTAAAATCTAATACCATGAAAAACTCACTGCAAAATTAATAATTATTTTTCAAACATTGTTATAAAACATATAAAATATTTTATTTTTAACATAGATTTAACTTTTGGTGAGTATTTCTTATCAAGTTTTAGATTTGTTAACACGAAGATTGGGATTTAAAACAAAAAGAAAAATCTATGACACAGAATATCATCGGACGAAAAGAAATTATCTCCGGGGACAGACTTGCGAAAGTCAATTGCCCGGCATAAGATAATTTGAGTTCACCGACAAATATATTTTGTAGGAGTATTCAAATTACAGGTTGTGTACTACTGCCGGAAAATTAATTTCCAACAGTTTTCAGTAAAGGTAATCAGTCTCACGTGATACAAGAATATTGAAAATCAAAGTCAATCATTAAGACATCACATCTCAAATGTGTCACTAAGAGAATTCAATATAAACCGGGGACATATCTTTTACTTATGGCCATTGTAATAACAAGCTGATAATTAGGTAAACAATCAACTGATAATCACTTTTACGGTTTTATTAAGGGCAAAAAAATTGATTGTCATCCCGACAACCAATCTTCCGTTAACCTTAAAATCTAATACCATGAAAAACTCACTGCAAAATTACAATTTATTCTTGACATCACCAAAGATTCCAAATAAAAATTATCCGATTTAACACATCTTAACTTACAGACAACCATCTATTAACTATCAAGTAATCTCCATGTAGGATTTTCAATCCTGCATAGAGTCCTCACCCCTGTGATTCCACCCCATTTTTATCCGTAGCTTCTTTATGTAAAAAAGGGAGATGCGTCGCTACTATGCACGACACATCTCCCCTCCCCTTTATTACTATAATAAGTTTAGCGTATGAAAAGAAGCTCCCGATATTTCGGAAGTGGCCAAATCTCATTGTCTACCATGAGCTCAAGCGCGTCGATATGCTTCCTGATCTCCTCCATGAGCGGAGCCACGGCGTCATGATATGCTATAGCCTTATCTCTCTCAGTAGGTTTCCGGTTAGCTCCGTGACGCTCCTTGATCATCTTCTCCACCAAGAACTTGATATCATTCAGATGGCCTGCGATCTTCTCGATAGATACCATATCCTGACCCCCTATCTTCTTAGCCGTGTCGCCATCGAAAAGCTCTTTCACCTTATAGACATTGTCAAGAAGCAGACGCTGATATGTGATGGCTGCCGGAATGATATGGTTGATAGTCAGATCGCCGAGTACGCGGCTCTCTATCTGAAGTTTCTTGGAATACATCTCCCATTTCACCTCATTTCGTGCCTCAAGTTCTTTCTTATTGAAAAGGCCGGCTTTCTCAAACATCTCCACGCTTGAGGGCCAGAGATATGAGTCAAACATCAAAGGTGCGGAAGCCTCCACATCAAGACCTCTTCTGCGAGCCTCCTCTTTCCATTCGTCACTGTAGCCGTTGCCGTCAAACTGTATGGATCTTGACTTGATGATGTTCTCGCGGGCTTCATCAAGCAGCACTTTCTCCACCGATTCGCCGTTGGCTATGCGTGCCTCAACTCTGTCGGCAAACTCGTTAAGCTCCACGGCCACCGCTGCATTAAGAGCGATGAGGGCTGAAGAACAGTTGGCGGATGATCCTACAGCTCTGTACTCGAAACGGTTGCCTGTGAAGGCAAACGGACTTGTACGGTTACGGTCGGTGTTATCAATCATAAGCTCAGGAATCTGGTTCACATCAAGTCTGAGCTCACCTTTGCCCTGAAGAATCAAAGCGTCGGCATCATTCTTTTCGATACGGTCAAGGAGCTCGTTGAGCTGTGTGCCGAGAAACATCGAGATGATTGCCGGC
>CAZEOI010000032.1:0-39790 GCA_964513775.1 uncultured Sangeribacter sp.
ACCTCATCTTGGGAGTGTTGGCGAAAGACTCTGACCGCCACGCGATAGACCGCGAACGCCTGACCGCTGCCCATGCCACACTAAAGAAATTGCCGGCCGACTCCAAAGCGAAGAAACTCCTTTTGGAGGAATATGCTTACTATCTCTTTTGAATATTCTCAGATTTCTTCTGAATATTCTCAGATTTCTTCTGAATATTCCTTCTATCTCTCCTGAAGATTAATGATAACCACAATCTCCACATACGGCTTCGCTACTGTTGAGGAAGCCATCGCTTCCGGTACAGCTCTTTGCAAGACTGCTAACGATGCGGGCATCTTCCTTCATGATGACGAT
Organism: uncultured Sangeribacter sp.; assembly: GCA_964513775.1. Classification (GTDB taxonomy): domain Bacteria; phylum Bacteroidota; class Bacteroidia; order Bacteroidales; family Muribaculaceae; genus Lepagella. Next base: position 337 of record CAZEOI010000032.1, read on the forward strand.
CCTGCGCGAGACAGACTTACGCTGAAGCGGGTGAGACGCGAATCGAAGGACTGGCTGAAGGCAGTCCGCAAGCAGATAGACACCATTCCGGTAGGGGATGCCTTGAAATTGCTCGGCACCTATGACTCGGTTCATCGGGTTGCCTACGGCACGCCGGTAGACCCTGCGTTCCTTAACAAATACACGATGGCTGCATTCGAGTCGCGCATCAGAGGGAACCAGGAAGTCGACCCCTACATACTCTACCGTCAGATCAATGCCGGAATCGCCCGTCGCGACCCCCTCTACCTCGGCCGTCCTCTACAATGGTCAACCACCATCCTCGATCGCTGGTACAAGGAGCTGAGCGGAGGCTACAACACCTTCGGCGGTGGCCAGAGTAGGAGTGGTAAAGAAAGCGATAAACCAGCCGACACCCTCTACGACCGTCTCCAAAAGGCATCAATCCTGATGGAAACCGACCTCTGGGCCTATGAAGGCGCCAATCAAAAAGCCTTCAAACAGCAACTCTACGATAAGTGCCGGACCTTATCATATAGTCTTTACTAAAAGGATTCCGATCGCTTGCATGAGAGCGTGAGAACTCACCTACCCCATACTCTTGCTCAGGGCACAAATAAATGTTAAACATCAGCCTAAAAATTAAGTGTATTTAATGAAAAACCGCCTATCGATGGCTTCTCTAAATCTGCACGTCATTTTTACAGCTTACCTATTAGCTTCTCGAACTTGACATATCAATTTTATACGCTTAATAGTTGGGATAGTATATTAATAAATTTATATAACTGGTAATTTGACGACTGTAACATCAAATAAACGTATTGCTAAAAACACTGTTTTCTTATACATCCGCATGATTATCATCATGCTGGTTTCTTTGTATACGTCTCGTATTGTTCTACAAGAGCTCGGTATTGATGATTATGGAGTATACACAGTAATTGGTGGAGTTGTTTCGATGTTTGCATTCATAAATGGGTCGATGACCACCTCGACACAACGTTACCTTAACTTCGAATTGGGCAAGGGCTTATCAGAAAGACTGAACAATGTATTTAAAACATCCTTGACAATACATGCGTTTATTGCGGTTATAGTTATAATATTAGCAGAAACGATAGGTTTATGGTTTGTAAATAATAAACTGATTATTCCTTCCGAGAGTATATTTGGCGCCAATATTGTCTATCAGGCCAGTATCCTTTCATTTTGTATTACAATTTTTCAAGTCCCTTTTAATGCTACCATCATTGCACATGAGAAGATGAGCATTTATGCCTACATAAGTATTATTGAAGCAGTACTGAAACTTGGCATTGCTTTTTCGTTATTATTAGTCACTAAATACAAACTTGCTGTATATGGCGTTCTAATACTATTTGTACATTTGATAGTGGCTCTGATTTATATCGGATACAGTGTAAGAAAATACTCGGAGTGTAAAATAGGATTACTATACCATAAACCTTTATTTAAAGAGATGTCTGGATTTGCCGGATGGAATTTATGTGGAAGTATTGCATGGGTCATAAGGCTTCAAGGTCTGGGTATAATCTTGAATATGTTCTACGGGCCCGTGTTGAATGCTGCCAAAGGAATTTCAGATCAGGTGTCCGGCGCAGTAAATCAGCTTAATAATAATTTTCAGATAGCATTGAATCCTCAGATTACCAAGAATTATGCTCAGAATAGATTGGCAGAGATGCAGACATTAACCTATAGGGGAATTAAGTTTTCATCACTGTTATTATTGTTAATGATAGTACCCATATGGGTAAATATAAATACGATATTGCATTTTTGGTTAACGGAGGTGCCGGAGTATACTCAGATATTTGTAATATTGATTTTATGTGATACATTTTGTGGTAATTTATTTGGATCACCCTTAATGGCTTCTTTGGCGGCTACGGGTAATATTCGGAATTATCAATTGACGGTAAGTATAGTTCTATTATTGATACTTCCGATTTCTTACATTATGCTAAAGCTTGGTTATGTGCCGGAGTCGGTATTTTATGCCAATATAATATTGAATTTGATCGCTGGTCTTACTCGGTTCTATTTCTGTAAACGCCAGCTAAATTATCAATACAAATCATTCTTTCAGATAGTAATATTTCCAGTAGTGAGCGTTGGAATCCTGTCGATAATATCAATGTTACTGATCAAACGATATCTACTCGATACTTCCAATATTTGTGACATTTTTTTGAGTTTAATTTTGAGTATTGTCATTCCGGCTGTTTCAGGTTGGTTTATTGCCTTCAATCAGATTGAGAGAAAAGCTATAGTAGATTTGATCAGGAGTAAAATTAAATTGTGATGGAACAAGTATGTGATTATTCAATTTGTACGGGATGTGGAGTATGCAGCAGTGTATGTCCAAAAGCATGTATTTCATTTGTAGAAGGCAAAAAAGGACATCTATACCCGAAGATTGATCCGAAAAAGTGTATTGACTGCAAAAAGTGTCAAAGGACTTGTCCTGCATTAAAGACTCAAACCGGGATTATGCCAACAGTAGCTTATGCGGCATTTACACGGAATGAGTACGATTATAAAACCACTACTTCCGGAGGAGCGGCTCAAGTATTATCACAGTACATATTAGATAAAGGTGGAGTAGTATATGGATGTGCCGTCATGCCTGGAGCAGATGTACGTCATATAAGAGTTACGACTTCTAACGAACTTGAGCGATTGAAAGGTTCAAAATACGTACAAAGTAATTTGTTAGATATTTTCCCGCTAATAAAGAAAGATGTAAAAGAGGGGCTGACAGTTCTATTTATTGGAGTACCTTGCCAGGTGGCTTCAATTATTTCTTTATTTGGAAAGAAACCGGATAATCTGATTCTTGTTGATCTTATATGTCATGGAGTTCCTTCTTTAGCATCTCTTCAGAACTATTTAAATAAGCATATTGGTGATCTCTCAAAAATACAACAACTTAGATTTAGAACATCCTCAGGATTCCAGATAGTTGCTTCTGGATTGGAGCAAAACTTTAATAGAAAAAAAAATATTTATGAATCAGTTCCCTTGGCTAAATCTCCGTATGGGGACGAATATTACACTCCGTTTTTCTATGGCTTCTCCTATAGACCATCATGCTACAAGTGTCAATATGCCAAACCGTCAAGAATATCAGATATTACAATAGGTGATTTTTGGGGGTTAAATAATAACGAATTACCCTCGTCTTTTCCAAATCATCAAAAAGGAATATCAGTTATTTTACCTTCGACGGCGAAGGGAAATGAGATGATTTCTCAGATAAAACCTTTTTTACATATTGCTGAGCGGCCGGTTGAGGAGGCTATAAATGGAAATAAACAATTGCAGCATCCGACAATAAGGAATTTCAGGATAAAGATATATGAGGTATTGTCCCCTATCATTGGTATTAAGGAAGCGCTTAAGTTGACAAACATAGATATGCGCCTAAGACGTACACTTCGACCATATATAAGAAAAATTAGAAACATAAGATGAAAGTAGGTATCCTCACTTTCCATGCCTCATTTAATTATGGATCCATGTTACAGGCATGGGCACTTCAACAAGTTGTAAAAAGCCTGGGTAATGAGGTTACGATAGTCAACTATCGCTCCGCTATTCAAAAACGTCTTTATGCTCATCCTTTCCGGATAAAAAGTTTCCGCGATGTACTCTCATTTGGCTTTAGAACATTAAAATATGGATTCTCTTACTGGTCTAAAGGAAGTAGGTGGAAGTTATTTAATAGTTTTTTGCGTCAGCAATTAAATATAGGTAAAGAATGTGGAACAGAAGAAGAACTTCGAGAAACATATAAGGATTTAGACGTGCTAATATGTGGAAGTGATCAAATATGGAATCCCGTATGTCTTGATTTTTCTCCGATATATTTTGGTAATTTCCATTCGAAGAATAAAGTAAAAATAGCCTATGCTCCCTCATTGGGACAACACCCCGAAACTTTGGAGATAACCGTATTTAAAAGAAATCTTATGGATTTTAACGCCATATCGGTTCGAGAGAAGAGAGGTGTTGATTTCTTTAAAAATAATAGATTATTTGACGATATTGAAATAGTTTGTGATCCAACAATGCTTCTTACCTCTAAAGATTACGAGACACTAATTGAGGATAGACCATTGATAGAGGAACCATATCTTTATTATTATGCGCCTTCTCATCATCCTTCACATCTTGCTATTGCTAAAGAAGAGGCACAGAGATTGGGTTTGAAATTAGTTTGTGACACCGGTTATATGTCAGCAAAAAGTAATGAGCACGATATTATATACATCAAAACTGCAGGTCCGAAGGAATTTTTAAATTTAATAAAATTCTCCAATTATGTCAGTGCTTCCTCGTATCATGCTATTGTATTCGCAATCTTATTTCATAAGAAGTTTACTGCTATTAACGGAGACAAGGATTCAAGAAAAATGAATCTAATGTCAGAATTGGGGATTGAAGGGCGAAATGCATCACTCTCGAATAAGGATATCCATCCGGATTATAAAAATATAGACTGGGATATTGTGGAAAAAAGATTAGATGATTATAGGAATAGATCTATATCATTTTTGAAGAAGGCCTTTTGCTATGCGCAGTGAAAATATTAAGGTATCTGTAATTGTCCCGATTTATAAAGTTGAAGCATATATTGAAGAGTGTGTACACTCTTTAATGAGACAGACTATGTCTGAGGGTATTGAATTTATTTTTATTGATGACGGTAGCCCTGATAAGTCTGTAGAAATATTGAATCGAACAATTAAAGGCTATCCAAGTCGATTAGACCAGATAATTATCTCGCAGCATAAAAACAGTGGTGTTACAATTACTCGGGAATTAGGAAGTAAGTTAGCTAAAGGAGAATATATAATTTACTGTGATAGTGATGATTGGGTCGAAATAGATATGTATGAGACAATGTATGAGAAAGCCAAATCTGAAAATGCAGATATTGTTATCTGTGACTTTTTCTTAAATGGCAAGACTCAACGTTATATCAGTCAAAAACCCCTGCAATTGACAGCATCATCAGTTTTAGGTTCTATCAGCGGGTCTAATGATAAGGTGATTCATGGAGCTGTGTGGAATAAAATGGTCAAAGCCTCTTTATATAATAATTTACAATTTCCTTATGGAATAAATTATTGTGAAGACGTATATATGCAATTCCAATTCCTAAGGGGAAATAAAAAAATAGCATATATACCTAAGAGCTTTTATCATTATAGAGTTACTCCGGGATCATTGGTAAATAGTATGCCTAAGAAAAGGATTGACGAATGTGTGGCTTTGATAGAACGTTTTAATGAATATCATAATTCTACATCAGACAATGAATATAGAACAGCCTGTGAAGCGAAAATAGCAGGTCTTATATACTATCTTTGCTTTGAAAATATAAAAGGAACCCGAAGTGTAGAAGAAAGATTATTGCCGTATTATGACTATATTTCAAGTAACAAACAAATAACGAAACTTGATAGACAATACATATATAATTTCTTAAAGGGAAATTATTGGCTGGCGTATATTCAGGCAAAATTAGCACGTTACAGAATGATTGCTACTAATATTGGGAAGCGATTTCTTAATCATTAAATATTCATATTAATCTTTTCAAATAATTAATATCTAGTTACGAGATGAAATATTTATCGTCTGACCCTGAATACTATTCAATTATTCAACTGATATATAGTGATTATAGTAGATATTATCAAAGAAAAGATAAGTATTCGGTCTTATTAAAATTATTCGAGACAATCCTATTTGGTCTGAATCACTGTCTGCTATATTCAATATATTTTAGATGTGCATCGCGAAAAAATATTTTTCAGAGTTTTGCTAAATATAAGAAATTTAGAATAGGAAGAAAATACGGTATCCAAATTCCATCTAAAACAAAAATTGGACCGGGTTTATACATTGGGCACGGTATTGGAATTGTGATAAATGAGAAGGCAATAATTGGCCGAAATTGTAATATTTCTCAATTCCTTACTATAGGTTCAAATAAGGGGACACCTGCCATTATAGGTGACAATGTATATATTGGTCCAAATGTATGTATTGTAGAGGATGTTAAAATTGGTAATAATGTCAAAATTGGAGCAGGTACTATAGTTATTAATGATATCCCTGATAATGCAACTTCTGTAGGTAATCCAAACAGAATAATATTAAAAAGTAAATAATGAATTATAAAAGAACTATACCTAAAATCATCCATTATTGTTGGTTCGGAGGTAATCCATTGCCACCAATGGCAAAAAAATGTATAGAGTCTTGGAAAAAATATCTTCCGGATTATGAGATAAAACAATGGGATGAGTCAAATTTTGATGTCAATAGCATACCATATACTCAAGAAGCATATAGAGAAAAGAAATTTGCTTTTGTGAGTGATTATGCGAGATTCTGGATCTTGTATAAATATGGGGGAATTTATTTTGATACGGATGTAGAAGTGATACAAAATCTGGATGATATTATTACAGCCGGTCCATTCATGGGTTGTCAAAACAAATATAATCCCAATGGTACGGCCTTATCATTAGCCGTTGCACCAGGTCTTGGATTAGCAACTTATGCAGGACATCCAATTTATAAGGAGTTGCTTGAATTATATAGTAAAATACATTTTTATAAGCCCGATGGGTCTCTAAATTTGAAGACTATAGTTCATTATACAACTGAATTATTAATACTCCATGGCCTTATAAATACACCGGATATTCAAACGGTAGAGGATATAAAGATATATCCGTGGGATTATTTCTGTCCTATGAGTCCCACTTTAGTATTGGAAATAACAAAAAATTCACGCACAATACATCTGTTTTCTGCTTCTTGGGAAACTCCACGAGCAAAATTTAGAAAAAGAATTAAGCGCTTATTAGGTTATAGGGTAGTTAAACTTATACAGCCTTTTGTTGCCATGGTAAGAAAACGCGGAAAGTAATTTGGTATATGCAATATCCTTATTTTGACTATTCCACCATTCTCTTGTATTTGTTTGTAGGTACTTTGTGTATGTTGTCGATGAAACTGGCAAGAGGAGGAATGATTTATGATAGATTGGCATCTCTAAAAGGCTTTACTGCATTATTTCTTATTCTGCTCTTATTTGCAGGTCTAAGGAAAGTTGGGCTTCATTTAGGTGGAGAGGATGCGTTGCGATATCAAGAAGGTTTTCTGCATTATTATAACCATGGATCCGAACGATATGATGATACAGATGTATTGTTTGGTTATTTTACTGGTTTAATTCGTGCTTTTACAGATAGTCCTGTCATATATAGATTTTTTTGCTATGGATTAATTTCCTTTGGATATGTGTATTTCATAAAAACGTTCTCTCCTCAAGGAATATCATGTATTCCATTTATATGTATTTTAATACCTTTTATGAGGAGCTTTGGCTCAATGCGTAATACAATGTCAATAGCTCTATTTCTATTTTGTATAGTTGCATTGTTTCATAAAAGATATTTTCTTTGTATCATTTTTGCTATTAGTTCGATGTTAATGCACAGATTAACATTCGTGATGCTCAGTTTCTTCCCGTTTTATTATCTATTTGAAAAATATATTATCCACAAGTCAAAAAAAACTATCTTATTGGTGGTTTTGGGCCTTATGTTATTAAGCTATTTGACTGCAGTACAATTACAAAAATATATTATTCTTTTCTCATTATTTGATAATAATGGTAATGCTGATATGTGGTATCTAACTAATAAAGTAGGAGGTAACATCCTTCTTAATTGGCCGATGTATATAGTTCATTTGATGTTACTTATTGCATTAATGATTAGGTATAGATCAATACCAAATACTCCACAAATTAGATTTCTAAAAATTATATTTTTCTTTGATATTATTATTCTCCCGGCCAGTTTAGTACTTAATTTATGGCGTTTTGCAGAATATTTTTACATAGCTAACTTAATACTATGGGGAATAATTATTACAGTAATTTGTAAAAAATTTACAAAGGATTCCTCATTGATAGTAAGAGGATGTGCCTTGTTGGGTTTTTATGGGTTACTGTATATAAGACTGACTCATGAATGGGAAGAATTGGCATTGATGCCATATTTATTCATTTGGTCTTAATATGAGATTTTAATTGGTGAGTACGTAAAATCTATAAGCCCAGAAAGGATGGTTGCATATAATAATCTCAGAGTTTAACTTTAATTATTACAGTAGGAAATTAACCTATGATTACAACCAGAAAAGATCTTAAGGAATATATTGCCGCTGATTTTAAGGCTTTTAAATTTAAACATCCTTTTTTAGCAAAATTTACATATAGTGAGAATGGTGCTATGTTCCGCTACCTCAAGACTCTAAGATATCTTGAGTTCTATATGAATAAAAAGCAATATCCTTGGGATAAAATAATTAGGGCATTCTTATTATTAAAGTGGAGACGAATGAATTTAAAATATCAGTTGTATATAGAACCAAATATTATGGGTAAAGGATGTGCATTAGTTCATCATGGATTCAGACGTATTGGATCTTTAAAAAGTATAGGTGATAATTGTACGATTTTGCCAATGGTACTTATAGGTAAGAAAGCGCCGAATGTAGAAACATCTCATGCGATAATAGGAGACAATTGCTATATTGGAGCAGGAGTATTAATTATGAATCCAGTTTGTATTGGGGATAATGTAACCATTGGAGCGGGTGCTGTTGTTACTAAAGATATTCCAGCCAATTGTATTGTAGCTGGTAACCCCGCAAAGATTATTGCCTATAAATAAGTCTTTAGGGTGTTGAGTAAGCGTGTAAAAATGTCACAACGCAGCTTTTCTAACCTTACACATAATTTTGGCCAACTTATTACTAATAATTTATCATATGCTTCGTATTTTGAGTGTATGTACGGTGCCGACTGAGAAAAGTGGTATCCCTAATGTAATTTTCAACTTGCTCTCGAATTTTCCAAAAGATTCGGTAAAACTTGGCTACGTGTCTATTAATGATCCTTCGGATTTCTATAACCATAAGTTAAGAGATATTGGGGCGGAACTTTATATTGTTCCACGTAAAATATCTCATCCACTAAGGTATATAAGACAATTAGCTAAAATTGCACATAATTATGATGTAATCCATGTGCATGGTAACAGTGCTACAATGGTTTTAGAGATGATTGCTGCTAAAATGGCTGGAGTTCCATTTCGGATAGCTCATTGTCATAATACTACATGTGGTCAGAAACTTATAGATAAGTTAGCTCGTCCGTTATTTTATAGTTTATGTAACGGAAGAATTGCCTGCGGTAAAGAGGCTGGAAATTGGCTATTTGGGAGTAGAGATTTTAAGGTTATAAATAACGGAATAAATGTTACAAAGTTTAAGTATAGTCAGGAGATAAGAAATAATCTAAGGGAGTGTTTTGGAATTGGGAATGAACCGGTTATTGGGCATATAGGAAATTTTAATTATCAAAAGAATCATATTTTTTTAATTAAGATATTTAAAGAAGTTATTTTGAGATGTCCTGGTGCCAGATTGCTTTTGTTAGGAGATGGACCTTTGAAAGTAGAGGTAAAAGAACAAGTCATGAAAGCGGGACTCTCCGAAGCGGTTATTTGGTCCGGAAGCGTGGACAATCCTCAGGATTATATGAATATGATGGATTTGGTGATAATGCCATCTCGATTTGAAGGATTGCCACTAACGATGGTAGAAGAACAAGCTAATGGCCTGACTGTATTAGCTTCTGATATAATTACTAAAGATGCAAATATAACAGGAAAAGTCTTCTATAAATCGTTAAAAGATCCTGTATCAGAATGGGTGGATAGGGCAATTGAACTACTGGATAAAGATAAAAGAAATCTAAGATCATCTGAAAACTATGCAACTCAAATAAGGAATGCAGGATTTGATATAAACGGGATTGCTCAAGAATTAATCAGATACTATAATAGTTATCCTTCCGGAGTAAGTCCAAATTGAGAAATTGCAGTTTTCAAAAGAGAATTTTAGTGCAAATAATATGAATATCCAGTCACTCATTGACAAGATTATACTTTCGAATATCGGATATCCGGCTCAGACATTTTTATTAGCTGACCGAATTAATACGTTTGTTAATCCTTATTCATATCTCATTTTACGTAGAAAACCACATTTATTGAAGAGAATGAATGGAATTTTCATAGATGGAATCTCAATGTGCATATGGATAAAGTTATTTTGGGGAAAGAAAATAGCAAGAAGAAGTTTTGACATGACTTCTGTGGCAAAGGATTTATTTAATGAGTTAAATGAAAATGGTAAATCTATATATTTTATCGGTTCAAAGAAAAAAGAAATAGAGCAGGCCATAGAAGTGATTAATCAATCTTATCCAAACTTAAATATTAGTGGTTTCAGAGATGGATATATTAAAAACTCTAATGAGAAAAACCAGTTCATAGAGGAGGTTTTAAAATTACGTCCTGATTATCTAATCATTGGAATGGGAACTCCGAAGCAGGAGGAATTCGCTATAGAGGTTAGAGAAAAGGGATATACCGGTATTATTTTTACTTGCGGTGGATTTCTCCATCAGACAGCTCAAGGAATTAATTATTACCCTGACTGGGTAAATAAATATAATCTTAGGGGTTTCTATAGACAGTATAAAGAAAAAGGTATAATTAAGAGGAACTATGATACTTTCATCTTGTTCCCTCTTATTTTTCTGTATGATACTTTAATAACAAAAATAAGTAAGAATTAAAATGGATGTTAAAGATTTTATTGAGAAATTTATAGAAGCAGTGGAAGTAGAAAATCCTTCTTCCGTAAAAATTGATACAAAGTTCCGCGAATTGGATGAGTGGAGCTCTATATCTACACTCAGTGTCATTGCAATGGCAGATGAAGAATACGGAGTGGAATTGAATCCTGATGTATTCCGTGGTGCGGAGACTGTTGAGGATCTTTTCAAGGCTATTGAGGCTTTGCAATGAATTATAATCCCTTTTCTTTAGAGGGTAGGACAATCCTCGTAACCGGAGCCTCATCAGGTATAGGCCGAGCTATTGCAATTGAATGTTCCCGTATGGGAGCAAGGCTTATTATACATGGACGGAGTGAGGACCGACTTTCCGAAACATATAAAAATCTTTCAGGAGAGAACCATTTGATGATTCTTGGAGACCTGACCTCCGAGGAGGGTAGAAAGGAACTGTGTGATAGTCTACCGGAATTAGACGGAGTTGTCTTCAATGCCGGTATTGAAAAAAGACAACTCTGTAGAATGGTAAAAGAGGAGGATATATATGCTATATTGAATGTTAACTTCACTTCAATAGCCCTTCTTCAGAAGTCTCTGTTAAAAAAGAAAAAATTGACAGAAGGGGCCTCAATTGTGATGATGGCCTCAAGAGCGGCTTTTGCTCCTTCAATAGGGAACGCTATCTACTCCGCTTCCAAAGGAGCCTTGATCAGCTATGCAAAAGTATTAGGTCTTGAAGTTGCATCTCGGAGGATGAGGGTTAACTGCATATGTCCCGGAATGGTTTTTACTGAGCTTACACGTAGAGATGCAGAGATGTATGGAGTGGATTTGAATGAGACCCAGAAAAGCTATCCTTTGGGAAGGTTAGGTATACCGGAGGACATCGCCTATCTGACAGTCTATCTGCTGTCGAACGCGAGCCAGTGGATGACAGGAAGTTGTATAGATATTTCGGGAGGCGGTATGATGGTTTTATCATAAATTGATAGTAAATGAATGCATATATAAAACAAATTTCATATTATCTGCCGGATAAGATATTATCTAACGATGAGATTGTAGAGGAGTTTCCGGAATGGACGGTGGAGAAGATCGCCGAGAAAGTCGGTGTGAATTCAAGGCATGTGGCTGGAGAAAATGAGACGGCAACGGATTTAGCTGTTAAAGCAGCAGAGTTGCTGTTTGAGGAAAGAGATGACATAAAGAAGGAGGATATAGACTATATACTTTTCTGTACCCAGTCACCGGATTACCATCTACCAACTTCTGCCTGCCTTATCCAGGAAAGACTCGGGTTGAGAACTGATATCGGTGCATTGGATTTCAATCTCGGGTGCTCGGGATATATCTATGGCCTGTCGTTGGCGAAGGGTCTGATCGCGGGAGGTATAGCCAGAAACGTCCTTCTTCTCACGGGGGAGACATATACAAAGTATCTCTACCACCGAGATAAGGGTAACCGCACGATTTTTGGTGATGGTGCAACCGCGACAGTTGTATCAACCGAAGGCTGGGGCGAGATAGGTAACTTCGCTCTCGGTACAGACGGAAGAGGAGCAGAGAACCTTATTGTAAGAACCGGGTGCTCACGTAATCCGGAGAAGATGTCAGATCTGAGTTTTGACGAGAATGGAAACCCAGTCTCTTCCGACCATCTGTTTATGAACGGTGCCAGAATCTTTGCCTTCACACAGAAGAATGTACCTGTAGTCGTGCGTCAGACCCTTGAGAACAACGGACTTGATAAGGAGGATGTGAATCTTTTCGTTCTCCATCAGGCTAACAGCTACATGCTTGATTTTCTCAGAAAGAAGATGAAGATCGAGGAGGGGAGGTTCATGGTTCATATGGAGAGTGTGGGAAACACGGTCTCCAATAGTATTCCCATAGCAATGGTGGAGGCCAAGAGACAGGATTGCCTCAAGGGTAATGTTCTCTTGTGTGGCTTCGGCGTAGGTTATTCCTGGGGTGGTGTGATTATAAAGGTACGGTAATGGAGGTTAAGGTCAAGAGATCGACAGATCTGACACCGGAAGAGTATGGACAGATTGCCACTCTGTTCGAGACCGTTTTTGAAAAGGCCCGTTCGGTCGAACTGCTTCAAAGACAATATGAGAAGAATCCGTTCGGCTACGCCTGGTTGTCGATGTTGATCGATGACGGAAAGATAGTAGGACTCAATTCCTATGTGCCTTCATATTACATCTATAACGGAAAACGACTTGTCTTTGCCAACAGTATAGACTCCATGGTTGAGAAACCCTACCGGGATTTCTTCAACTTCAATGACATGGTCAAGAAGGCCTACAAGGAAATGGGGGCTAATGGTGTGGCGTTTGTCTATGGATATCCGAATGACAATGCTTATCCTGTTCTTACTAAATCAAAACTGATGAAGGACATTGGCAAAATGTATACTTATTGTCTTCCTGTCCATATCGGTGGAATAAAACCGAAACTGCGTTGTCTTAACGGACTCTCGGAATTATTCTGCAGGGCATATGGTTCGTGCAGTGGATTATTTATGTCTAAGAAGTCAGATGACTTTCCTATCCATAAGGAAGAGGCCACTTATAACACCACGAGATATGAACGGGGTGACGCCAACTATACCATTCATGAATTCAGTGATGGTCTGACTGTTTACTACAAGATAAAGGATCACGAGGGTGTAAGGACAGCTTTCTTAATTGACCTTTCGGTAAAATCACCGAAGAACTTCCTCAGGGCTGCTAAGTATATTCTTAAGAAGCACAGAGGGGAATTCGATCTGTTACTCTATCCCGGATGGTTAAATTTTTCCAATACAGGTATGATCAGGCTTCCCAGAAAACTGGAGCCTAAGAATTTTAATTTCACAGGAAAGATTCTTGATAAGAAATCCATAAGGGAAGATATATGGGATATCCGGAATTGGGACACCAATCTCTCAAATTATGATTTAATTTAATTCCGAATGAACATACTTACTTTTGATGTCGAGGAGTGGTTTCATCTGCTCGACAACTCATCTACACGCTCTGAGGAACAATGGAAAAACTACGAGGTACGTATTCATGATAACATGGAGCGTATCTTTAGGATCTTGGAAGATACTGATACAAAGGCTACTTTCTTCATCATTGGGTGGGTTGCTAAGACTTATCCTGAATTAGTAAAGAAAATTGCCGATAAGTACGAGATCGGCAGTCATACTATGAATCACCAATTGGTTTGGCAGCAGACACCCGAAGAATTCAGGCAGGATGTCGATTCATCTGTCAAGTTCCTTCAGGATCTGACAGGAAAACCAATCAGATATTTTAGAGCACCAGGATTCTCAATACGTGAAACTGAACCATGGGCGTTTGAGACACTTCATGATTTGGGGATAGAGATTGACTGTTCGGTATTCCCGGCTCATCATGCTCACGGAGGTTTCCCTTCCTATGGAAAAGCGGAGCCGGCTATTATAGATGTGCATGGAAAACGGATAAAGGAATTTCCGATAAGTTGTCGTGAGATGGGAGGAAGCCATATAATATATCAGGGAGGTGGATATTTCCGACTCTTCCCATATAGTTTGATTAAAAGATGGGCAAAGAGAGACAGTGATTATTTATTGTCCTATATTCATCCGCGGGATCTTGATGCAGGTCAACCGATGGTTCCTGGTTTATCGGCAGCCAGAAAGTTCAAGAGCTATGTCGGATTGGGTAGCGCGGAGAAGAAATTGCGTAAGTTCTTAAGTGATTTTAATTTTACAGATCTCTCAAATGGTGAGGCATCAGTTGATTGGAATAAAGTACGAGTTATCAATCTGTAATACACTTTGGAGTGGTATATTTTATGAGTGTTGGTATGGGAAAGTTTTACGTGTATTAGAAATAGGAGATTAACGAGATGTCTATTCGCAAGCGCTTAAGTAGCTACCTTTTCAACAGATTATTCTCAGAAAGGACCTTCCGAAAAGTGTTCAGGGAAAGACTTCAGGGGAGAAATGGTGGTGGACGTGATCGGATTACTCCCGATGATTACCTCTTGCGTCATGAAAATGAATTCAAGACTATACCGGAAAAGTGTAGGAAAGGAATTTTTACTTTCTCAAGTTACAATGAACGACTGATTATGAAAGGAAGGGGAAAGTTCCCGAGAGTAATTTCGGTACCGACGGTGCGTGATAGGCTTGTCCTGGCTATACTGAATAAATATCTGCAGTTGACATTATCAAAAAAAGATTGGAGCCGTTCGGCAAATGAAAGAGTAAGATCTGTACAAAATTTCAAGGTCAGATCATCAGGTCGTAGTACAGAGTATATAAAGACGGATTTCAAGGCGTTTTATGACAATATCGACAGAGAGGTTTTAATTGAGATATTGAGTAAAAAGGGTATTGACAGAAGAGCTTTCCGTTTGATTGAAGAAGCTATTAATACACCTACCAAGTCAGGTGGGAAAGATGAGATTGGAGAGTTGCCCGACTATGGAGTGCCTCAAGGATTAGCCATATCCAATATTCTATCCGACATATATCTTAAGGAGTTTGACGAGTACGCATCTTCTCTTTCGGAGGGATATATAAGATATGTGGACGATATTCTTTTCCTGTGTCCGAAATATAAAAATACTATTGAACGCCTTGAGGAGTTTATTAAATCAAAGAGGCTTAATCTTTCTTTTCATCCAGATAAAACAGTATCCGGTATTTTAGGGATGGATAAGTTGGATTTTCTCGGATATGAATTCAAGGATGACCTAACTTCTGTGAGACGGAGTAACGTAACATCATTTTTCAATCGCCTTGCCAAGGAATGTGTGAATTTCAAAAGACAATATAAGAATAAAGGTTTACGAGCAGCTTATCTGTATGATGACGGGGTTTTCATGGATACCCGAATAGCTTTATTAAACTTATCACTGACGGGTATAAAGGTACAGGGAAAATATTATGGCTGGATGCATCATTACCAGCAAATTGATGATGTAGGTTTATTATCCATGATAGACAGGAAGCTGTGTAATTCATTTCTGTCCTTCCTGCCTAAAGAAAAAAGAGTCATGGTTAAATCGCTGAAGAGGATCTATTATGTGATTCTTAGTGGTAGGGTTGATAAAGAGGTATTCGACTATGATAATCTCACCACACCTGCTGATCAAAGAGCATATCTGACAAAACTTGGTAAACTTGATCCGGAGATTGGATATGAGGATAAGGAGATACGGCAAATGTATATCCAGCATCGCGACAGAATGAGAAAGAAAATGGAGGCTCATATAGGGAAGAAATCGTAATATAGAGACTTTGAGTAAATAAGTTGTAGGAATACAGTTTGCAGGATACTATACAGTATGGTGTCTATTGACACATTGGTAAATTGCATGTAGGGTCTACATGCAGCGATCTTTGATCGCTGGCTCCTTCATAAGGAGATAATTTTCGATTTTATCCCGGCAAACTGTATTTCTTTTTTTTTAATAAGTTATTATGACAGAGCAATTTAAAAATTTTTCAGAGAGGGTATATAAGACTGAGTGTGCGCGTTTTGAAGCATACCGTAGAATGAAGAGACGTAAACTCAGCTCTACGGTCTCTCTTGTCATTTTGTCACTAAGTATTATTGTCTTTAATATCCTTCAGCTATGTGAGCAATACGAGAAGTATAATGAGGCTATTACGGCTGTCACGATCATGTTATCTGTCTTGGTTCTGGCACTTTCCCTGTTGGTTTCATATGTCAATTATAGTGAGAAGGAACATAAATATTATGAATGTGGCCTGAAACTGTCAAGATTATGTGATAAGATAGATCTGGTATTGAGCGATTCCACCCACAGTAATCTGAACAATATGTATTTGGCCGGATTAAAAGCCGAGTATCAAAGTATTCTTGCTGAATGTGGGGTCAATCATATTTCTATTGACTACAGTCGTGGTTTGCAGAGAATAGATAAAAAGAATGGTCATAATGCAGATTGGCTGAAGACAACGGAATTATGGCTTCAATGGAATATTTTCGATGTTAATTTTCTATATTGGATTCTGGCTTTCGGCATTCCCTTGATTGCAGGTTTATTAATATTCAACAGTTCACTTTTCAGTGAGCCTATACCGGTTTGTCAGTTATATAAATCAACTTCCTACATAATAACTGATCATAGATGAATGAGATGAGTATATCGACCATTAACTGAATATCTCTAATCAACAGGAAGATTCCTTTGCTCTTAAAGGCTTCATTCATAATAATGAATGGAGCCTTCCGTTATTTTGTTATACTGTATCTCCAAAAATCGAGTTAGTGTGTCCCTTTTAGATTTTGAGATACGAATAGTAATACCGGAAAAATCTCAGGTTAATATGGAGCGGACTAATATAGATGGAAATCGAATCAAAAGAGAGGAGAAATTTAAGACTTCTGTAACAAATCTATGGCGTTTCTTCGCGAAGGCTAACGTGGCGGTTGTTCTGAGTTTCTTATTGCTGTTCTTTATCTTTGTCGTTAATCTTTATCCTCCGCATTTTCTTGATAAATATATCGCCGATAGCTTTTACGGAAAATTCTGTAGTCAGTTGTATGAATCAATCAGACTTTGCCCGGCTATAGGATGGTTTACTTTGGTCGTCATTACTTTAGTGGCTCAATACTTGGGTTGGAAAACGGTAAAAGAGAGACTTATATCACTCGGACTTATAGTTTCCGGTCTGCTTGCAATTTGGATTGCGTCAGATAGCTTTTGGACTTATAATAGTTGGGTGTGGAAAAGTGATTTCAGATTTTGGCTCGTGGCTGCGATTCTCAGTATGATGCCATGGTATATCCCCTCTATTTATGGTGTGCTCATTCAATTTCTATCATCTAAAAATGAATCTGTAGGTCAGACAGACTCCAATGGCTACTCTTTGAAAGGCTTCACAACAGATGAACTGAAAGCAGATGCAGATCCGATATCTGTGTCGTATGCGCGGGCGATTGGTGTATGGCTCAAAACAACAGGTAATGATCATTCTGCGTTTGCCTTCGGTCTGGAGGGGAAATGGGGTTCTGGAAAGTCTGTAATGCTTGGTCTTATCAAGAATGAGTTGCCAGAGTGTGTGATAATGGATTTTAATCCTTGGTTGGCACTTTCGGAAAAATCACTTGTAAGAGATTTCTTCGATGCTTTGGCAAAGACAGTGGCTGAGAATGTCGATTCAAATCTTTACACTCCAATTATGAGATATGGAGATGCCATACTTGCCTTGGAGGGGATGGGAGGATGGTTTGACATTGTAAAAAATTATTTCAAGAGTAATGATGAAGCGTCAATAAAAGCCTTGAAAGAACGAATTGCGGGTGCCTTGAAGAAAAAGAAAACTAAAATATATATATTTCTTGATGATATTGACCGGCTTGACTCTGATGAGGTGTTTGAGATTTTCAGGCTGGTGCGTAATACTGCCGATTTCCCTAACCTGATCTATGTGGCGGCGTATGACCGTGGATATGTTGTCTCACAACTTGATCATAAAGGGATTGCGAACGCAGAGCAGTATATAGAGAAGATATTTAATATCGAAGTCGTGCTTCCGGGACGTAGATATGAGCAGCTTGAAAGAGAATTGAAAATAGAACTCAAGGAGATGGTCCCGGAGGAGATTCCTGTTAATAATCTGCCTGTAGGGATGGGGCGCGGTGTGTTTTATAGTTTCCGGGATGTAAAGAGGTTTGCACGTCAATTCAGCGTCACGCTCATGTTCGTTTATGAACAGGTGGGTTTGGAAGAGTGCGATCTTGACGATCTGTTTCTTCTTGAGCTAATCCGATATGGCCATCGTGATATCTATGATTTGATAAAGCACAAACCTCGAAAGATTTTCAAAACGCCATTGTCTCCGGAGGGAGTACATGTACTTGAAATAAAACAGGAGTTTAAGGATACAGAAAAGCAAAAACCGAGAAATTCCCTGTATCTCCTTAGTGAACTGATAGAGAAAAGCGAGAGGACCAACGGCTCTTTTGTATATGTCAATAATTATAATCGTTTCCTGTCGTTTCATCTGGAGAGGGATGAGATTACCAGAGCGGAATTTAATCTGTGGCTTTATGGCAATGAAAAGGTGGAAGACTCACTGAAACCATTGATTGAAAAATCTAAGCCTCATAGGAGCCTGTTATTTCAATTCAGCAGATGCGATATCAGTTTGTTGGATGACAAGGTTCTTAAAAGATACTTTGAAGGATTAGTCTTGTTATTTTATCTCGGTAGGTATCATCGGGAGGAGATAGAGAAAATATTTCTCAGTAAATTAGGTGACAATTCTCTTGGTCTTCTCAGCTCATCTGACTTTGTACTATGGTTAACTTCCAGATTATTGGCTCCGGTCACTCCAGATTGGCACCGGATCGCCAAGATTTGCAAGGGTCTGCGCTCTGACGATATCTATCATTCCGGGAATGTCCGGCTTATTGAAACTGTAAACTTCCGTAGCTACCTTGACACCGTGAATCCTGAACCTATAGAGATGCTTGATCTCCATTCGTCTGTAAGAGTACTATATTCCAATTCAATCATATGGCATGAAGAGGGATATGAGACTGATGATGGTGACTACGAAATTGAATCTTATGGAGAGACTCCTCTGATTGATGTGCTGGAGGATTTTTATAGCCGATATATGCGTTCTTTCGAAGAGAGAGCTCGCTTCGTGAGGAAGTTGACAACATACGAGACGATTGATAATCACGGTAATGAGTATGAGGATTATTATCCTGATTATATGGTGGAAAAAGAGCAGCGTGACATTTTTGGTTCAGTTAGAAACTATCAAAGATTTCTCAATGCTGCTTTCGAATCCAAACCAACTACCTCGTAAGTTTTACTTTTAAGTATGTGTCACAAATTAATTAATATATTCCTTGTCGCCCTCTAAGGCGATCCTTGAAACTGATTTTCAGTTATAATAGAACCCTATTACGCCTTCAAGACGGTGGCAAAGCTCAACCATATATGTCACCAATCAATTATATCATTAATTTATGACACATACTTAATAGAGGGATTTTATTGGTTAATTTTCAGAATGACTGTTGTCAATTGAAAATTTTTTGTTGAATTTGAATGTTCCGTATGGAAGTTAAATGAGAATTGTTATTGAAATTTGATAATGTTAAATATATAATCGATGGAAGCACGTACCATAACACCTGTTCAGAGAGATCTTTTGCGATTGTTTGAGTATGATCATTCGGACAACTTCGCTATGGAGATAAGGGCTGTCTTAAATTCATATTTCCAAAAAAAAATAGATGAGGAAACGGATAGACTTTGGGATGAGGGGATTCTTGATGAGGTCGCTTTAGAGAGATTGCGTCATGAAGATTTTCATAAAAACTGAGTTATATGGGAAGGTTAGTGATTGATACGAATTCTCTTGTGCAGATACTTCCCAAGCGTAGCAGATATTTAGATGAGGCTATGGTAATCGTCATGAAGTGAGCGGGGTATATGAATTACGGAAATTCTGCCGGCTCTAAGTGAGGATTGGATTGGAAATAGAATTGAGGGGGGATATAACGGAAGTAAGTCTCCCCCCTCTTCTATAAATGAATGAATAATTAGGTGTAAATGGCGAAGTGATTTTGTTTGTATGTAAATCATCACCGTTTGCAAAGGTACACATTATTAATGGCTTGACCAACTATTTTTATCTCTTTTTTTGAGTGTCTCGATTTTTTTATTCACGGTAGCCCTTTGAAAGGTGGAAAGTTGCTTGAATTTCTTTAGGATTTAAGAAAAAACTTAGCTCTGATTCAGAACCTCCGGGTTCCGAATCAGAGCTAAGTTTTTTAGGCCGAGGTATTCTCTTGTTTGACGAAGGATCAATAGGCTTCCCCAGGCGTGGAGTAGCATCAACAGGAGGCCCTATGCTGGAGGAAGGATTAGTAGGATTCTTCGGGGGAGGGGAAGTCGCCTGATTTGACGTCGGATATGTAGTTCTGCACGGCGTCGGTCATGATGCCGGCGAGGTCGGCGTAACGGCGCAGGAAGCGGGGGGAGAAGCCTTTGTTGATCCCTAACATGTCGTGCATCACAAGCACCTGTCCATCGACTCCACCTCCGGCTCCGATGCCGATGATGGGGATGGAGACCTCTTTGGCTACACGCTCTGCAAGTTTGGCGGGAATCTTCTCCAGCACGATGCCGAAGCAGCCTATCTCTTCGAGCATCTTGGCATCGTCGATGAGTTTCTGCGCCTCTGCCTCCTCTTTGGCGCGCACGTTGTAGGTGCCGAATTTGTTGATGCTCTGGGGGGTGAGTCCGAGGTGTCCCATCACGGGTATGCCGGCGCTCAGGATGCGTTCGATCGATTCCCTGATCTCTGCGCCACCCTCCATCTTAACCGCCTCCGCATGGCTTTCCTTCATGATCCTTACTGCGGAGTTGAGGGCCTCAATAGGGTTGCCTTGGTAGGTGCCGAAGGGCATGTCGCAGACTACGAGCGCTCTGCGGGTGCCCTTGATCACTGATTTGGCATGGTATATCATCTGATCAAGAGTGATCGGGAGGGTGGTCATGTTGCCGGCCATCACGTTGGAGGCGGAGTCGCCCACGAGGAGCACGTCGATTCCTGCCTCGTCAAGGATCTTGGCAGAGGAGTAGTCGTAGGCCGTGAGCATGGAGATCTTCTCGCCGCGCTGTTTCATCTCGATGAGACGGCGTGTGGTGACTTTCCGGGTGTTGTCTGTTGTATTTGTCGACATAATATTGACGCCAAAGGCGTGATTATTGGTTATATTGGACGGTGTCCGGTGAAAAATACGGCGCAAAGTTACTACTTTTTGTCGAAAAATCGGTAACTTTGCGGTTCAAAATCAACCGTAACATTACGATGGAATATAATCACCGTGACATCGAACAGCGCTGGCAGCAGTACTGGCGCGACAACGAAATCTATAAGGCCGTAGAGAAACCTGGCAAAAAGAAGTTTTATGTGCTTGATATGTTCCCTTATCCTTCGGGTGCGGGACTTCATGTGGGTCATCCCCTCGGATATATAGCAAGCGATATCTATTCACGCTATAAGCGTCAGCAGGGTTTCAATGTGTTGCATCCCATGGGCTACGATGCCTATGGTCTTCCGGCAGAGCAATATGCCATCCAGACCGGTCAGCACCCTGAGAAGACCACCATGGCCAACATAGCGCGCTATCGTGAGCAGCTTGACAAGATTGGCTTCTCTTTTGACTGGAGCCGCGAGATACGCACCTGTGATCCTGAATATTACAAGTGGACGCAGTGGGCATTCATACAGATGTTCAACTCTTATTATGATCTGCGTGAGCAGAAGGCGCGCCCGATATCCGAGCTTGTGAAGCACTTCGATGAGAAGGGCACAGAGGGAGTGGAGGCTGCCTGCTCGAAGAATCTCCATTTCACAGCCGAGGAGTGGAAGGCCTTCAACGAGAAGGAGAGGGCCGACGTGCTTATGAACTATCGTATCGCCTATCAGGGTGAGACTATGGTGAACTGGTGTGAGGCTCTCGGCACCGTGCTTGCCAATGATGAGGTGAGCGAGGGACTGAGTGTGCGCGGCGGATATCCCGTGGAGCAGAAGGTGATGAACCAGTGGTGTCTCCGTGTATCGGCTTATGCACCGCGTCTTCTTGAGGGACTTGACACAATTGATTGGAGCGACTCTCTGAAGGAGACCCAGCGCAATTGGATCGGCCGCAGCGAGGGCGCCGAGATGGTGTTCCCGGTGGTGGGTAAGGATTTCGGTCTTGAGATCTTCACCACACGTGCCGACACTGCTTTCGGAGTGACTTTCATGGTGCTCGCTCCTGAGTCGAAATATGTGGATATGCTCGTTACTCCCGAGCAGAAGGAGGCTGTGGATGCTTATCTCGCCGAGGTGAGCCATAAGACTGAGCGTGAGCGCCAGATCGACAAGCGCGTGAGCGGTGTCTTCACCGGCAGCTATGCACGCAACCCTATCAGTGGCAAGGAGATTCCAATCTGGGTGAGTGATTATGTGCTCGCCGGATATGGCACCGGTGCCATCATGGCTGTGCCTGCCCATGACTCGCGCGACTATGCTTTCGCCCGCCATTTCAATCTTCCGGTGATCCCTCTTATCGAGGGTTCCGACGTGAGCGAGGAGAGCTTCGACGCCAAGGAGGGTAAGATGATAAACTCCGCCAACGAGGAGCTTGATCTCAATGGTCTGGAGGTGAAGGAGGCTATCGCGAAGACCAAGAAATTTATCGAGGAGAAGGGTATAGGCCGCGTTAAGGTGAACTATCGTCTGCGTGACGCTATCTTCTCGCGTCAGCGATATTGGGGCGAGCCTTTCCCTGTGTACTATAAGGATGGAATAGCTCATGTGATGGATGAGAGCGCGCTCCCGCTGATGTTGCCGGAGGTGGACGCTTATCTTCCCACTGCCACAGGTGAGCCTCCGTTGGGACGTGCCAAGAACTGGAAGACTCCTGAGGGCTATCCCATCGAGCTTTGCACGATGCCCGGTTTCGCAGGGTCGAGCGCCTACTATCTGCGCTATATGGATCCGCGCAACGACAAGGCTCTCGTGAGCAAGGAGGCTGATGAATATTGGCGCAACGTCGACCTCTATGTGGGTGGTGCGGAGCATGCCACCGGTCACCTTATCTACTCTCGCTTCTGGAACAAGTTCCTTTTCGATCTCGGTGAGGTGGTGGAGCCGGAGCCTTTCAAGAAGCTTGTGAACCAGGGTATGATCCAGGGGCGCAGCAACTTCGTGTATAGAATCAAGGATACCAATACATTTGTAAGCAAGGGTCTCAAGGATCAGTATGACACCACTCCGATACGCGTGGATATCAATATGGTGAGCAACGATGTGCTCGACCTTGACCGTTTCAAGGCCTGGCGTCCGGAGTTTGCCGATGCGGAATTTATCCTTGAGGATGGTAAATACGTATGCGGTTACGCTGTGGAGAAGATGTCGAAATCGATGTTTAACGTTGTCAATCCCGATGATATCGTGGAGCGTTATGGAGCCGACACTCTCCGTCTCTATGAGATGTTCCTCGGCCCGATCGAGCAGTCGAAACCTTGGGACACCAACGGCATTGACGGTGCCAACCGTTTCCTCAAGAAACTTTGGGGCCACTTCGACAAGCTTGACCTCTCCAAGCGCGAGCCTATGACGAAGGCTGAGCTGAAGACGATGCACAAGCTTATCAAGAAGGTGACAGGCGATATCGAGAACTTCTCGTTTAATACCTCGGTGGCTGCGTTCATGGTGGCTCTCAATGAGCTTACCTCCCAGAAGTCGAAGAATGTGGAGGCCATGGAGATCTTCACACGTCTGCTCGCACCGTTCACTCCTCACATAGCTGAGGAGATGTGGCATCGTCTGGGCCATGATTCTACGGTGGTGGATGCCGAATGGCCTGTGTGGGATGAGGCTAACCTGAAGGAGGATGTGATAAAATATCCTGTAAGCTTCAACGGTAAGACCCGCTTCATGCTCGAAGTGGCTGCGGATGCCGACAAGGGGGCTGTGGAGGCTGCCGCCCTCGCTGCTCCGGAGGCTGCCAAATGGCTTGACGGAAAGACTCCGAAGAAGGTGATCGTAGTGCCGGGTAAGATTGTGAATATCGTGATCTGACCCCGCCGGCTGTCAACGGCCTGTCCGTCTTAAAAAATCAATCCGCCGCGATGCAGAGAGCATTGCGGCGGATTATTTTTTTGATGGCATAGGGCATCTTGCATCCGGCTTTGCAAAGGGGCAATAAAAGGGGGTGACGGAACGTTTTTTAAGGTAATGAAACCTACTCTGAATAAAATAGTATTCGCCACCAACAATGCGCATAAGCTTGAGGAGGCACGCGCCCTTGCCGAGGGTGCTTTCGAGATTTTGTCGCTGTCGGATATCGGTTGCCATGATGATATACCGGAGACTGCCGATACCCTTGAGGGGAACGCCCTTATCAAGGCCCGCTGGGTGAAGGAGCGTTACGGCTACGACTGTTTCGCCGACGACACCGGCCTGATGGTGGAGGCTCTCGATGGCGCTCCCGGAGTGTATAGCGCACGTTACGCCGGCCCTGAGTGCATACCGGCCAATAACGTGGCCCTGCTTCTGCGCAATATGGAGGGTAAGGCCAACCGTAAGGCTGAGTTCGCCACGGTGATCGCGCTTATTCTTGGCGGCGAGGAATATATTTTCAAGGGAGATGTGAAGGGCTCCATCTCCACGGAACCTCATGGCAACGGCGGTTTCGGTTACGATCCTATCTTCGTGGCCGATGAATCGGGTGTGGCCTTCGCGGAGATGACCCAGGAGGCCAAGAACGCCATATCCCACCGGGGACGCGCCATGCGGAAACTTATCTGTCACCTCAAAGATAGAAAATCATAATGAAGCATATTCTCTCTCTATCAATAGCCTTATGTGCGTGTGGCGCGACATGGGGAAATCCTGACTGGAAGATACATAATACGTTTGATGAGGAGGTGTCGCGCATAGTCGACACCTCAAAACATACATATTTTATCAGCCGCACCCAGCCGTATAGCTCCACGGAAAGTCTTAACAACCTAAATCTCTATTCTCTTTTCCGTTACGATAAGGAGGCCGATGAATTGTCGGCGCTATCAACCGATAATATACTTTCAGACAATGTGGTGTCGTGCATAGAGTATTCTCCCGAGAAGAGGATGCTCGTGGTGGTGTATGCCAACCATAACGTGGATCTAATCTACGACAATGGCGATGTGGCCAACATACCGACCTATATGCATGCCACGGTGTCGCATCCGAAGGAGGTGAACTCTATCTTCATAGATGCACCTGCCAACCGGATATATCTTGCCACGGGATTCGGATATGTGGCTCTCGACGACCGTAAACTGGAAGTGGCCGACAGCCGTATATACGGCACTGCCGTGAAGGGTGTGTCGCGAACAGGGGATAAGATTCTTCTTCTCACAGATGATGCTCTTTACATGGCTCCTGCGGCAGATCCTCGCTATAATCTCTCTGAATATACCAAAATCGCCGATGTGCCGAATGCTGCGTGGATCGCACGTATCGGCGACGGGGTGAGCTTAATGTGTGCCGGGAAAACAGGAAATCAGCAGACCTACATAGTCGCGGAGGAGAATGGCGCTCCCGTGATCAAGGAATCGAGGAAGGGATATATCTATAATCTGGAGCATAATGCCGCCGGCGCTACCTTGGCCGACAGCAACCATATTTTCCAGTATTATCCCGACGGACATTATGATGCTGTGGTGAGACTCACGGATGACCGCGGTATGGCTGCGGCGAGCGCCGATCTTTCGGAGGTGTGGTTCGGGAAGATGCGCAAGGGTATATGCAGCCGTCGTTATAATGCGGATGCTGAGGATAAATGGACCGTGACGCGCGACTTCATGTTGCCTGACGCTCCGGCCCCTTTCAGGGCCACATTTATGAAGTGGCATGAGAATCATGGTCTACTTGTGGCTAATCATGGACTTGACCAGCATTTTAAGAATCATGGCATTAAATCGCCGATTCTTCTCAGTTCCTACCGCAACGGCATGTGGGAGCAGAGGTCGCCGGTCTACACATGGCCCGAAGGTGTGGCCTCGCTTATGAATCCCAATGGATTGGCGGTGGATCCGGATAATCCTGACCGAGTGTATTTCGGTTCCATTCTCCACGGCATAGAGCGGA
Source organism: uncultured Sangeribacter sp. (assembly GCA_964513775.1). Classification (GTDB taxonomy): domain Bacteria; phylum Bacteroidota; class Bacteroidia; order Bacteroidales; family Muribaculaceae; genus Lepagella. The sequence goes on from CAZEOI010000032.1 coordinate 26,772, forward strand.
TCAACATGAAGGATGGTTCCGACATACTGCATCTTTCGCGCACGAGCGACCCTTTCCGTGATCAGCCCGGATATGTGGAGATTGTGCCTGATCAGCAGGGTGTGCCCTCTCCGGCTCTCGGAGGGGATAAATCTTGGAAAGAGCAGTGCATGTTTTCCGCACCTGAGTTTGACAGCTATGGGAATATGTGGACGGCTCATTGCGACTGGGACGATCAGAATCCTCTCCAGACACATATCTATTGCTGGGAAGCGGCCGACAGACGGGCCTCGACGGATGCCGCCTCTTACAGGCCGATGAAGCGGCTGAGCCTCATGGGGCTCGCTACCAACAACTATCAGTTTTTGAAGCCGCTCACGGCTCAGCGCAACCGTGACATCGTGCTTTGGACCAACAGTTGCTATAACAATAGCCTCGCGCTTATCCACACCAACGGCACTCCGGCCGACCAGAGCGACGACAGGGTGATCACCAACACCGCAACCTTCACCGATCAGGATGGGGCGGACTTCGAGGCGCACTATATCATGACTCTGCACGAGGACCCGGCCACGGGATATGTGTGGGTAGGACATAGCACAGGTGTGTTCTACTTCAATCCTTCCGATTGGCTCGATGGCAAGAAGAGAGTGACCCGTATCAAGGTGGCCCGCAACGATGGCACTAATCTTGCCGACTATCTGCTCAACGATGTGCCGGTCAACAAGATTGCCATTGATGGAGGTGGACGCAAATGGTTTGCCACTTCCGGAGCGGGAGTGGTGTGTACGTCGTCTGACGGCCGCACTATCGAGGAGGAGTTTACGGCCGCCAATTCTCCGTTGCCGGACGATTTCGTGTATGGCATCGGCTATATACCCACCTCAAACTCAATGATGTTTTCTACCGATATGGGTATGGCGGAGTATTTCCTCTCATCGAAGAGCTCAGGGGACGATGCGCCTCAGGCAAGAGCATATCCCAATCCGGTGAGACCCGACTATTTCGGCTATGTCACCATCGATAATATTCCCGACGGTTCGTTGGTGAAGATAATGGATTCGAGGGGAAATCTTGTTAAGGAGCTCGGCTATGTGTCGGGGAGTGAGGCCAAGTGGGATGTCACTGATCTTGCTTTCCGCAGGGTGGGGAGCGGAGTGTATTACATACTCACATCGGGCGATGAGAACTCCACATCGTCGGCCACCGTAGGGAAGATCCTGGTGGTGAATTAAACCGAATCTAAGTGAAAAAATAAATATGGGAAAGAACAAACTGAAGAAATTCGCCGACATGGATACATTCCGTTGTGCCTTGCAGTATCCGAGGGAGGTGCTGTTGTCGGAAGGATTTCCTTATTATGGGAAATGGAACGGTGGCTTTTTCAGCCATGAGGGGCCGATTACTCTCGAACTCGGTTGTGGCAAGGGGGAATATACTGTGGCTCTCGCCAAGGCCAATCCCGACCGCAATTATGTGGGCGTCGACATAAAGGGTGCCCGCATGTGGAGCGGGGCGCGCACCGTGGAGGAGGAACAGATACCGAACGCTGCATTTCTACGCGCGGAGATAGAGAATATCGACAAATTTTTCGCTCCGGGAGAGGTGGACGAGATATGGATCACGTTTCCCGACCCGCAGATGCAGAAGACCCGCAAGCGCCTTACCTCCACACGTTTCCTGGAGATGTATGGACATTTCCTCAAGCCCGGGGGAGTGATAAATCTCAAGACCGACTCCCCGTTTCTCTATGAGTACACCAAGCGTCTCGCCGAGCTCAATGGATTCGAGATACTCACCATAACCGATGATCTTTACGGAAGCGGTATGGCCGATCCGGTGAGCAGCATAAAGACGTATTACGAAAGCCAGTGGCTCTCACGGGGTAAGAAGATAAAGCTTATCAGCATGAGGCCCGGATCGCTCAAAGATCTTAAGGAGCCTGTGGCTGACGATATAGAACGTGACGACTACAGGGCCTATACACGTCACACACCGATGAATATGCCCGACTAAATACAATTATAACAGATATGCAATTATATCCCAATCTTATACTTGACGCTCTCAAGAATGTGAAGTATCCCGGCAACGGGAAGACTCTCGCAGAGAACGAGATGATAGAAGACGATATCCGCATCGATGGCAACAAGGTGTCGTTCTCCCTTATATTTGACAAACCTACTGACCCCTTCATCCGTAGCGTGGTGCGCTCCGCAGAGGCTGCCATAAATACTTTCATATCTCCCGAGGTAGAGGTGAAGGGTAATATCGCAGTGAAATATCGTAAGCCTGTGGCTGAGAAACCGGCTACGCCACTTCCCGGCGTGAAGAACATAATCGGTATCTCATCAGGCAAGGGTGGTGTAGGCAAGAGCACCGTCTCCGCCAACATTGCCATCTCCCTTGCGGCCAAGGGCTACAAGGTGGGTCTGCTCGACGCTGATATCTTTGGTCCCTCGATGCCCAAGATGTTTGGTGTGGAGGGCGAGACACTTTATATGGTCAACAAGGAGGGTCGCGACTGGATTGAGCCGGTAGAGAAGTATGGCGTGAAGATGCTTTCGATAGGATTTGTGGTAGATAAAGACAGTGCGGTGCTATGGCGCGGCGGCATGGCCAGCAACGCTCTTCGCCAGCTAATCACCGACGCATGGTGGGGAGATCTTGATTACTTCCTGATAGATATGCCTCCCGGCACAAGCGACATCCATCTCACCCTTGTGCAGACGTTACCGATAACGGGAGTGGTGGTTGTGTCGACCCCGCAGGAGGTGGCATTGGCCGATGCCCGGAAGGGTATCGCGATGTTCAAGAGTGATAAGATCAATGTCCCCATTCTGGGTCTGGTAGAGAATATGGCATGGTTTACCCCTGCACCTCATCCGGAGGAGAAATACTATATCTTCGGCAATGGTGGCGCGGTGCGTCTGGCCGAGGAATTAGACGTGAAGCTTTTGGCGCAGATTCCTCTCGTGGCCGACATATGCTCCACAGCCGATCTTGGAGCTCCGGTGGCGGTGGCTTTGGCAGATGCAGGTGAGGCGCCTGCGAATCCGGAGGCGAAAGCTTTCAGCGATCTTGCCGATGCTGTTGTGAAGGCTTGTGATGAACGTAACTCAGAGTTGCCACCCACGGCAGTGGTGCAGACTCATTGATCCGACATTAGCAAAGCAGGGATGAGATTCATTCGGAATCTCATCCCTGCTTTGTTTTTATGGGAATCAGGCGAAGGTGTAGTTCTTGCGGATTTGATTGCGACGGCGGGTGCGGAATATGAGGTTGCCGAATGGATGCCAGAGGAGGAAGAGGGGGAACGACCACCAGAGACATATCGACTCAAGGCGACGGGCCGTGCGTCGGTATATGAGAGTCTCCGTAGTCCATACCACTGTCAGGAACACTGCCGCGATTATCAGGGCCGAGTAAGAGGGGAGTCCCGCTACGGCCGCACACACCGCACCGATGAGAGTGAGCCACTGCATTATCGATCCGATGCCGGCGCGGACAAAGGGGAGCTGTGGCAGAAAACGGGCAGTGAACTGGTAGCGCTCTTTTGTAGCAGCCAAGACGCGTCCGGCGGCCTCCTCCCATTCGGTGGTGAGGATGGAGTCGGGAGAGATTGCAACAGCAGTGTTGTCGCCATCCATTATGGGGATTAGGAAGATATCGTCGTCGCCGTTTACGAGATGAATTGTCTGCGAATAGCCTTTCTGACGGAAGAAGAGCTCCCGCTTATAGGCCAGATTAAAGCCGTCGCCACGATAGGGGCTCCCCATTCTTGCGGAGCCGATCCATTGGCAGGCGGTGAGGGTGGCATCCATCTGGCGATACCATTTGTCGGCCCCATGCAGCTCCCGGAAATCGACATGTGTGTAACCCAACACCACGTCGATTGAGCTGTCGGCAACAAACGGCCCCATCATATCTGAAAGCCATCTTGACGAGGGGATGCGACAGTTGGAAACGGTGGTGAGAGCTATATCGCCGGAGGCGGCTTTCATTCCGACTGTGTATGCCAACTTCCTACGGCTGAGATTATGGACATCGTAGGGGATGAATGTGATGTAGAGATTCGGATAGGTTGTGCCGAAACGCTCCTTTAGTATGCTGATGGTTTCGGCGCTCCCCTCGTTTACAAGTATCACTTCGAAATTGGGATAGTCTTGCTCCATCACTTTGCGGATATATTGCTCCGTCTCTTCGATTTCAGTGTAGGCATATACAATCACCGATAGCTTCGGGAGACGATTGCCGGCGTAAATGGAAGGTCCGGGAGCCGGCTCTTCGGATGCATCTGTTGAGCTTCCGGCTTCGTCATAGTCGTCGGAGAGATCGTCATTGCCTACAGCAGATCCGGCATACCATATAGGTATGAAGCGGGTCCAGAAAGCGAGGAGGGCGGCCAACGCAGCAGTGGCAAGGCCCACCCAAACCATAGGGTCGAGATTTAATTCAAAATTCATAGGTTGAATTCATCATGCAGGCTCCGAAATGGGAGCACGTTTAATTTTTCTTATCTGCCATGTGAGCATGAAGGCTGTCACCACCGAAGCTACGAAGTCGCAGATGGGATAGCAGCTCCACACTCCGTTAAGCCCGTAGTAGTGAGGAAGGATGAGAAGGAGGGGAATCATGAATATGATCTGGCGGGTGAGGGAGAGAAACACCGCTTTGCCAGCCATACCGAGACTCTGGAAGAAGTTGGTGCCCACAATCTGGAATCCTACTATCCAGAAGGTCATTGTCGTGATCTTAAGACAGTTGACCGCACACTCAATCTGTTGCTCATCCTGCATGAACATGCTTGCGATAAAGCGCGGATTGAGAGCGCCGATAAGGCTTCCGATAGAGGTGACGATCACTCCGCATATTATGGCGAGACGGAGCGTGCCGAAGAGCCGGTCAAACTTACGGGCTCCGTAGTTATAGCCTAAGATTGGCTGCATACCCTGGCATATGCCGATCACCACAAACACGAAGATTGTGACAAACCTGTTGAACACCACTACGGAGGCTATGGCGTCGTCGCCTCCATATTTGAGGAGAGAGTTATTGACGATGGCGTTGATGCAGGAGCCTGCCACATTTATGAGGAAAGGTGCCATACCGATGTAGAGGATCGACTTTATCACCGGCCAGTTGAATTTGAAAGTGCCTCTCACAAAGTGTAGGGTGCTCTTTTTCTGGAAGAAGTGGCTCATTACGAAGAAGGCGGTCACGAGCATCGAGATGTCGGTGGCTATTGCCGCTCCCTTGATTCCCCAATGGAATCCGAAGAGGAAGAGCGGTGCGAGTATGGCGTTCATGCAGGCTCCGATCATGTTGGTGTACATGGCTTTCCCGGGATAGCCCGTGGCTCTCATCACATTATTGTAGGAGAATGTGAGATTCATGAGCACCATTCCCGGAAGCACCCAGAGCAGAAACTCTCTGGCATAAGGGAGGGAGTTGGGAGAGGCTCCGAATATCTTTAGGATCGGATCGAGGAATATGGCGAAGAGGGTGATGTAAGTGATGCCCACAAGCACCGTGAGCTGCACTGAATTGCCGAGAATGATTTCAGCTCCCCGCTTATTGTTCTGGCCCATGACGATGCTGACACGGGTGGCGGAACCGGCGCCTATAAGCATACCGAGAGCGGTGGCAAGGTTCATGACAGGGAAGGTCACGGCAATACCGCTGACCACGTTCGGATCATCGATGGCATGACCGATCACTATAGAGTCGATTATATTGTAGACGGCGGAAACCACAGTTCCCACAACAGCCGGCAGACTGTATTTGAGAAGAAGTTTCCATATTTTTCCGTTGCCTAATTCCTGCAGGCGTCCGGCATTATCTGGCTGCGACATTGTAGTTGGGTTAAATAATGTGCAAAGTTACTAAAAAAGGTGTGAAAAGATAGCCTAAAAGTAGGAATCACTCAACAACTCTCTATTTTATTAACCAAATTTAAAGGTAAATTATTAAATTTGCGCCATGAAAAATCACGTCTATATCTATCTTGTACTATTGATCACCTTCCTGGCTTCTGAAAGTAAGGCTCAGCTCGTTCCTGTGACTGATCAGAAGGAGTTTGTCGACTCGTTGAAAAAAGACCTTGACTACGGCCCCACCTACGGTCTTTATAAGGATAATTATTTTGTGGTTGGAACCAATCCGCTCGCGAAACCCACGAGCACAAACTCGGATGTCAAGTTCCAGCTATCCTTCATGTTCCATCTCACTAAGGCGACTTTGCCTTGGAACACCTACCTCTTCCTTCAATATACGCAGAAGACTTTCTGGAATGTATTTCAGGAGTCGCTACCGATGCGCGACATCAACTTCAATCCCGGCATAGGCTGGACAAAACCTTTCTTCAGTAAAGACCGGTTCATAGGCAAGTTCACTCTGCTCATAGAGCACGAGAGCAACGGACGTGATGGAGATGCCTCCCGCAGCTGGAACAAGATCTCATTCTGTGGCTCCACAATAATTGATGAGTGGCTCATGGTGCATGCAAAATACTGGATACCGCTGATTGACGGCGGCAACAACAAGGATATCCTCAAATACTGTGGTATCTATCAGGGAGGCTTTGTGGTGACGAGCCGCAACAAAAGATGGAACTGGGGGCTTACATGGGTGAAGCGGCAGGGCTGGAACCTGAATTTCAACACTATATGGGAGGCGAGCTGGATGGCGTCGAAGAAGATGAATCTCAATCTATTCGCCCAATACTACAATGGATATGGGGAGAACCTCATAGACTACAAGGAGTTCCATTCGCGCCTGAGAGTGGGCATTGTGTTCAAACCCAGCTTTATGTCTAATTTCTGAATACAAAATGATGGATCTGACCTCTATGATCGGCCGTGGATTTATCAAACAGGCCGAGAGAACCGACAGCTGGACCCGCAATTCCGATTCACTTCAACGAGAGGTGTTGCGCAAACTTCTTGAGAGAGGACGTAATACAGTGTATGGCCGCAGACATGATTTCGCCTCCATCCTTAGAGAGCGTGATTTCGTGTCGGCCTACCGCTATAGAGTGCCCGAAGTGGAATATGAGGAGATGCGTCCCCTCGTGATGCGTATGATAAGGGGGGAGAAAGATCTTCTCTGGCCGGGACGGTGCCGTGATTTCGCACAATCATCGGGCACAAGCGGTGGCAAATCGAAATTCATACCGATCACCGAAGCCTCCTTGCAGGGGAACCATTATCGCGGAGGATCCGATGCAGTGGCCCATTATCTCAGGCAGGTGGATCAGAGCCGGCTTTTCAGCGGAAAGGCATTCATATTGGGTGGTTCATTCGCCAATACCCTCGGCATCAATCTACCCGGTGTGCATATAGGCGATCTCAGCGCCACTCTGATCCGGAGGATAAACCCGCTGGCGAATTATGTGAGAATTCCCGACAAGAAGACTGCGCTTCTACCCGATTGGGAGACGAAGCTTCCTGCGCTTGTGGCAGCGGCTAAAGATGCCGACGTTACAAATATATCGGGTGTCCCCTCATGGTTTCTTACGGTGATACGAAAGATCATGGAGGCAAAGGGGGCGGAGAAGATATCAGATGTGTGGCCCAATCTGGAGGTGTTTTTTCACGGAGGAATATCATTCGAGCCTTACCGTGATGAGTATAAAAGAATCACCGATTCCACGAAGATGCACTTCCTGGAGACCTACAATGCCTCGGAGGGCTTCTTTGCCGTGCAGAACGATTTCAAGGATAAGTCGATGCTGTTGATCATAGACCGCGACGTATTCTATGAGTTCATACCCGTGGATGGCGACGATCCTACGCCACGGACAATCTGGGAGGTCAACCCGGGAGAGGTGTATGAGCTTGTGATTTCTTCAAGCAACGGGCTCTGGCGTTATCATTTGGGTGATACGGTAAGAGTGACCCAGACCTCGCCTGTAAAGATACGCATAGCCGGGCGCACCAAGAGCTTCATAAATGCGTTTGGCGAGGAGCTGATGGAAGACAACGCGGAGCGAGCCATAGCCACGGCCTGCGACCGTTGCGGAGCTTCTATCCTCAACTATACTGCAGCTCCTCTGTTTGCCTCGCGAGGCAGAAAGGGCAGGCACCAGTGGGTGATAGAATGGGGCACACGTCCGGCTGATGTCGAGGAGTTTGCTGCCGTGCTCGACAGTGAGTTACGTCGGCTTAATTCCGACTATGATGCCAAGAGGAGTAAGTCGATTTTCCTTGATGGTCCGCAGATCATAACGGCACGTCACGGCCTTTTCGACGACTGGCTCCGCAGCGCAGGTAGCCATAAGCTGGGCGGTCAGCGCAAGGTGCCCCGTCTCAGCAATGACCGTGCTCTCATAGAGCGTCTGCTGCAACTTCAGTAGAGATTTAGGGGCCGGGATATTAAATTGGTGGCCAAGGGCGGTTTCATGTGGGATATTGCCTGAATATCTGAACTTTTTATCACACTCAATAGTTAAGTAGTCCATATGGCCATATAGAGCCATGAGAAATTGTATGAAGAAATTTAATGTTTTGAAGATATTCCTGATTGCGGTGGCGATTGTGGCCGCATTTTCAGTGAGTGCCGCTGATGGAAAGCGGATAGTGGGTTATGTAACCTCCTGGGGAAAAACATTACCCGATCCAAAGTTGCTCACCAATATCAACTATGCGTTCGGGCATGTCACCGATAGTTTCGATGGAGTGCGCATTGACAACCCCGAGCGACTGAAGAGTGTGGTGGCTCTCAAGAAGAAAAATAAGAAGCTTCAGGTGCAGCTCTCAGTAGGAGGGTGGGGTAGTGGCAATTTCAGCGAGATGGCCGCCGATCCCGAGAAGCGCAAGGCTTTTGCCAAAGATTGCAAGAGGGTGGTTGATGAGTATGGTCTCGACGGAATAGATATCGATTGGGAGTATCCCGGGAGTTCCGCTGCCGGAATAAGCAGCAGCAAGGCCGACATAGCCAACTACAATCTGCTTATGAAGGATCTGCGTGAGGTGTTGGGTCCGAAAGCTTTGCTCACGTTGGCCTCACCGGCTACGGTTGGTTTCTACGAGTTTAAACCTATGATGCCATATGTAGACTTCATCAATGTGATGGCCTATGACCTTAACCGTCCTCCTTATCACCATTCGTCGCTTTTCAGAAGCCCGCTCAGTGGCGACATGACAGCCGATGAGGGTGTACGGGCACATATCTCAGGTGGGGTGCCGGCAGAGAAATTGGTGCTGGGAGTGCCTTTCTACGGACATGGGGAAAAGAAGCTCTATCCTGATTTCGTAGATTACAATAAGCTTACGTTGAAAGATGGCTTGAAGGAGAGATACGATGAGAAGGCGTGTGTGCCATATTATGAGGATGGTGATGGTAAACTGGTTATGACGTTCGACAATCCCAAATCATTGAAGCGTAAGGCCGAATATGTGAAACAGAATGGTCTTGGCGGCATGATGTTCTGGGATGCCGGAGGCGACACCGAGAGCCATGAGCTGATGAAGACCCTCAAGAAAAGTCTGAAGTAATAAGGAAACTGAGGTAAAAGGAAACTGCACTCCGAAAGTTTATAGAGATGACTTTCGGAGTGCAGTTCATATTACGACTTAACCTCTTTCGGGATAGTGAAATTGTTTAATTCAGGATATTAGAACGCTACTTTAGTTGCTTTGTTGCCCTGACGACGGATGAAGATACCATTCTCAGGGTTGGCTACACGGATGCCCTGCAGATTGAAGTATTCTACGGGCGCATCGTTATCGGCAGCAACATCGGATACACCGGATTCCGTATTGCCGAGATAGCTTAATGCAAAGCTTTTGAAAGCAAAACGGTTCTGAAGGCCGGCTTTGGAGGTTTTCTCCATACGGATAGTGAGCTTGCCATCTTCCTTCACTTCAAAAGAAGCAGTCTCGATATTGTGGGCCATCGTATCTTCAGCTGAATTATACCAGAGGTCGGTTCCTTCCCAATTGGTAGCGGCGGCTTCAGTGTCGTTGAATTTTATTACGAGCGGAGTCTCCCCATCATTACCTTGATTTACCACACGATAGTTTACGGTGTATGATCCGGCGGGAAGCCCCTCTACCTCCTGGCTAACCACATCAACGCAGTCGGCGGGAGCATCATCGTTGATGCACCAGGCATATGTGGTCTTGTTAAACCATTCACCGTGGCCAAACCAACCGCCATCGGGACAAACAATTTCAGATGGCTCACCATTTTTCACATAGGGCCAAGCAGAGATATTGTAGCTGTTGTCCGGACCGGCATTTACCTGAATTTCTCCGGCTTTGAGATAGAAGGAAGCTTCCACAGGATTTTCGGGAGTAGCGGTAGCCAAGGCTGCCTCCATATCGGCACGGCTCAATATCTGCCAAGCCGATTTATCGTCTTCTTTGGGAGCGTCGGCCTGATTTATAGTGTAGAGGATAGTCTCACACATGTTGAGAGACATAAGCCACTCGTCGGAGAGATAATCCTTTTCTTCGTTGATGCTCATATAGGCGTTGCCTACTTTGATGTTGTAGTATTCGCCGTTGGGCTCGAGATAAACGGTAATGTTGTCACCGCCATCCATGTAGTATTCACCATTGTCGGGCTTGATGTATCCGTAAGGGGATTTGAGAGAGTAGCCGTCGCCTTCTACAGAGAGTTCGAAGGGACAAGGATAGGCTTTTGTGACAGCGAGGGTGCCCCAAGAGAAGCCTTCGTTAAGGTACATGCCAGTGTTGACATTCTTGATGTAGTATTCACCGGGAGTGAGCTGAGCCATGGCTCCGGATGCCACTGCAAGTGCGGCACCGAGTAGTAAAATTTTTTTCATTGAAAAATATTAAGGTTAAAGTATTAGAATGAAAGAGGTTTACATCGGTTTTTCTGCAACGAAATTACAAAAAATATTTGATTCCATCCAAATGAATTTTCTAAAAATTTATGGCTTATTGTAAATTTTTATAGTATTCTTCATACAATGTCCTCTTTGCCTGTACCAAGTATCTTTCAGATTGCTTTTTCATATATCATTAGGTCACGTGTGCGTATATTTCATCATGTCGGGCATATCCCGGAAGCCTAACGAGGAGTAGACAGGTTTCCCTTCGGCCGTGGTTTCAAGATATATCTTGCCACAATCACGTTTAAGGGATTCCTCAATAAGTCGTGACACTATTGCGTGGGCCACACCATGATTGCGGAATGCCTCACGTACATATATATTCATAAGATAGGCACATCGTCCCGACCGGTTGTCGGGGGATGGTAATTCTTCGGTGAAGCATATCGCACCACATCCGGCTTCTTCACCATCTACAGTGGCAACAAATGCCAGATGGCTGCCGTCGGCTATATGCCGGGCATAGTATTGCCGGTTGGCTACAAGGAGTCGTTTGTCGGGATTTTGGCCGAAAACATTCCTTATAACCTCTTCTCGCCAGCGCATCAGGTTGGGGAGCACCTTTATTTCTTTCAACTCAATCATATCAGGGTTTATTTATATGATCCCTCTTTCAGCACTTTGGGAAGGGCTTTCATGTCAATTTTGCCACGATGGGTAAGAGGGAGGCGGTACATTTCAACAAAGAACTCAGGCACCATGAAATCGGTGAGTTTGGATTTCAGATATTCCTTGACATCGTGAAGAGAGAAGCCCTTTTGCGGCACTATATAGGCAACGAGATAGTGAAGTCCGGCTTCATCGAGGAAAGCACGGACTATGCCTCGTTCCACTTCCGGATATTCGTTCAAGACATTTTCCACCTCTTCCGGTTCCACACGTTTGCCGAGTATCATCACCTGCTCGTCGCGTCGGTGGAGAAAAGCCATATTGCCATCGGGGAGCACATATCCTAAATCTCCGCTGCGGTAGAATCGTGTGCCGTCAGGGAGCGGGACGAAGTTGGCCTGCTCAGGAGGATTGCCAAGGTATCCTTGATTCACCCCTTCACCGAAAATGCATATTTCACCGGTTTCACCTTTTGGTAATTCATTATAATCTTTATCAAGAATCTTCACTTCCACCCCTTTTATAGCTTTGCCGATCGGGAAAGTGCCATCTTCCAAAGGCACAGCGTTGTCGACACGGAAATAGTTGGAACATACGCATGTTTCCGAAGGTCCGTAGGTATTGTATATTCTGACGCCTTTGCCGCGCAGGTTGGTGATATAGCTTGCGCGAATCACATCCCCTCCGCTTATTATTAGGCTCACTGATTTGGGTAGCAACTGCGGTTTTTTGTTGATGTCGGCTATCAGATAGGGGAAGCCGTCGATGATTGTCACGTTGTGGCGGGTGCAGAAATCCATCAATTCTTTAAGCGGACCGTTGTGTACCTCTTCAGATGGTATTGCAAGAGTAGCACCATTGAGGAGGGTAGTAAATACCTCTTCCACGAAAATATCGAATGAGCAAACGGAGTATTGAAGCATTACATCGCCGGGCCCGGTGTGCATCTCCTCTTCGAAAGCCTCGCAGTAGTTCACCACGGAGTGATTTTCCTGGATCACACCCTTAGGCTTGCCGGTAGTGCCTGATGTATAGAGTATGTAGGCAATTCCGTCGGGGGTAGAGCGGTCTTCGTAAGTTTGAGTAGCGGTCGGGAGGTCCTCACAATAATCATCTGTGATTACCATTTTGACTCGGGCATTCTTCATCATGTAGTCGATACGGTCTTTTGGCAGAAAGGGTTCAGCCGGAACATAGGCAGCCCCGCTTTTCAGCACGGCGAGCATGGCTGCTATCTGTTCGGCGCCATGATGCATCACTATTCCCACGAAGTCGGGTTGCTTGTCGTAGAATCGGGCGAGAATTGAATTGACCATCCCGTCGAGTTGCGAATAACTGATAGTGCGGTTCTCTTCAACTATAGCGGGGTTATCGGGATATTGCGTAACTATCTCTTTGAAGCGGGAGTATATTGTTCTTTTTTGCATAGCGTGTGTTTCTCTTTTATTATAAAATGATTTGTGACATACTACGGTTCATCTGTCGTGGAAATATACTAAGTAGCTATTAACGAATTAATGATCATATGTCTGCTACATTCTACGGTGATCTCCGCCTCGGCTTTTCA
>CAZEOI010000033.1:0-39304 GCA_964513775.1 uncultured Sangeribacter sp.
GCACACCGGATTCTGGTTCCGTTTGTGAGAGTTCGAGTCTTTCCAAGGCAACATTAAGAGTCAAACAATTGTTTGGCTCTTATTTTTAATCCATTAATTGTTCTCCTTAATCTCTTCATCTTTACTCAGCCCGCATCTTCGTAAATATTTGGTTGATAATAATGAGATTTCAAGCCCATAGTTAAATCAGATTAGTTTCACCCATATCTACTACATAAGTATCTGTAACATATTGATGTTTTAATAGATTGATGGCATATACGGATGAGAAGACACATTTACGATATAACATTTACACCAATTTTCACGTTAACTATTAGATATAAGTTTGTGTCATAAATTAATGATGTAAATGGGACATATTACGGATGATACATCAAACACCTTTGATGGCGTAAAGAGGTTCCATAATTATGGAAAACCGACATGGAAGATCGCAAGAGAATGCGACAAGGAATATTAATTAATTTTGTGACACATAATTAGAAATCTCAATAAAGTTATTTCTCTCCTTAATCTTCATTTAAGACATTCAACCGATGAGTGACAACAGATATATAGAAATCAAAGGCGCCAAAGTCAATAATCTTAAAAACATTGATTTAAAGCTTCCTCTTAACAACTTTATAGTTATGACCGGAGTCAGTGGCTCCGGTAAATCTTCTTTAGCTTTCGACACATTATATGCAGAGGGCCAGAGAAGATACGTGGAGAGTCTTTCTGCATATGCCCGGCAGTTTTTAGGAAGAATGGCAAAACCGGAGTGTGACTTTATTTTAGGTCTTCCCCCTGCCATTGCTATCGAACAGAAAGTCAACACAAGAAATCCAAGAAGCACGGTAGGCACTTCCACGGAGATTTATGACTATCTAAGGATGCTTTTTGCAAGAATTGGTCATACCTATTCACCCGTGTCAGGTCTTGAAGTGAAAAAACACACTATTGAAGACATTGTCAGCACATCCCTCTCCTATCCGGAAGGCACGAGAATGGCTATTTTAGTCGAGATCTCGATCCCTGAAGGAAGAGATTTTTCACAACATCTCAATATTCTTATGCAACAAGGATTTTCCAGACTTGAAAAAGATGGAAATTTTATTGAGATTTCAGAACTGTTGCAACAGGAGGGTGAAATTTCAAACAATAATTACCGACTTCTTATCGATCGTCTGGCTGTTTCCTCCGACAAAGATGAGATTTCACGTCTTAACGATTCTGTTGAAACTGCCTATTTCGAGGGACATGACTCATGCATAATCAAGATTTGGGGTGAGGATGGAGCGCATGAGCACCATTTCTCAAGAAAATTTTCAGCTGACGGCATTGAATTCCGTGAGCCAAACGATCTTATGTTTAATTTTAACAATCCCTATGGAGCTTGTCCTACATGCGAAGGCTTCGGGAAAGTAATGGGAATAAGTGAGGATCTCGTGATCCCTGATAAATCGCTTTCAGTTTATCAGGATGCGGTGCAATGCTGGAGAGGTGAAAAAATGAGTGAATGGAAGAAATATCTTATTCATGTGGCGCCGAAATTCAGTTTTCCGATCCACACACCATATTCCGACCTCACTAAAGAACAGAAAAATTTTCTTTGGAAAGGGAATTCCTCATTCGAAGGAATTGATGGTTTCTTCAAATGGGTCGATGAGAATCAATATAAAATCCAATACAGAGTGCTTAAGGCCCGCTACAGGGGCAAGACCCTTTGTCCTGACTGTCATGGTTCCCGTCTTCTTAAAGATGTTGAATATGTTAAGATTGATGGCCATACTATCACAGAACTCGTCAGAATGCCTGTTGCTGATCTTAGAAAAGTATTTGCCAATCTTAATATCTCCGATTCAGATCGTGCTATCGGACAACGCCTTCTTACTGAAATAAACAATCGCCTTGAATTCCTTGATGAGGTGGGACTGGGATATCTTACTCTTGACAGATTATCCTCTACCCTTTCGGGTGGAGAAAGCCAACGTATTAACCTTGCCACATCTCTTGGATCTTCTCTTGTGGGTTCATTATATATACTTGATGAGCCGAGTATCGGGCTTCATTCAAGAGACACACAGAAGCTGATAGCAGTTCTGCGCAAACTTCAGCAAATCGGCAACACAGTGGTTGTAGTTGAACACGATGAGGAGATAATGCTTGCTGCAGACTATATCGTAGACATTGGCAAGGATGCGGGACGTCTTGGAGGTAGCGTGGTATATGAAGGGAATCTTCAGGAGACATTGGCTTCTGATTCTGAAGTAGACTCCTATACTGTAGATTATCTGAGAGGGACAAGAGAAATAGAGTATTCTCCGATACGTCGTCCATGGAAGAAGTATATAGAAATTACCGGGGCTCAGGAGAACAATCTCAAGAATATTGATGTGCGGTTTCCGTTAGGAATTATGACTGTAGTGACAGGAGTCAGTGGTTCCGGAAAATCCACATTGGTTAGAGAGATACTTTACAAATCTCTTAAAAGACATCTTGGCGAAGCTGTTGATGCCCCGGGCACTCATAAAAAGCTTAAAGGTAGCTTGGATGAAATCAAGGCTGTGGAGTTTGTTGATCAGAATCCCATAGGCACATCTACCAGATCAAATCCCGCTACATATCTTAAGGCGTATGATGAGATTCGTAAACTATTTTCAGATCAACAGCTTTCAAAGCAAATGGGATATACTCCATCTTTCTTCTCTTTCAATTCTGAAGGAGGACGCTGTGAGGAATGTAAAGGGGAAGGTGTGATCACCATTCCTATGCAATTCATGGCCGATATAAAGGTGGAATGTGATGTCTGTCATGGGAAACGTTTCAAGCAAGAGATTCTTGATGTGGAATATAGAGGAAAGAATATTTATGATTTTCTTGAAATGACCATTGATCAAGCCATAGAATTTCTTAGTGAAACTCCGGGTAATCAGGAAAAGAAAATCATACGCAGGCTTATGCCACTTAAAGAGGTTGGTCTTGGCTACATAAAGCTGGGACAAAATTCCTCCACCTTATCCGGAGGCGAGAATCAAAGAGTGAAATTAGCCTATTATATCTCCCAGGAATCGGCCGAACATACATTGTTCATATTCGACGAGCCTACCACCGGTCTTCATTTTCACGATATAGACACTCTTTTGAAATCATTGATTACTCTGATTGATAAGGGGCATACTGTGTTGATTATCGAGCACAATATGGATATGATCAAAGCTGCTGATTGGATTATTGACATTGGCCCTGAAGGGGGTGAAAAAGGTGGTGAGATTGTTGCGTGCGGCACACCCGAACAAATTGTAGAATGTGATAAATCATATACAGCCAAATTCCTTCGACCTAAACTTACCAAACTGACATGAATAACCTTATGGCTCAGAAAAAAATCTATAATCATGTGGGGTTAGTATTAACAGGATGTGTCTTAACTATTCTCGCAAGTTGCAAAGAGAATGACGATCAAAGTTCACACATTGCCGCCGATCAGCTCTTTGAAAAGAGTCTGGTCATACTGTCTGCTTACACCGACAGTATGAAGACAGCAAGAGATTCCGCACATGTGGAATCTCTTGCTCGGGCTTTTGAATCAAAAATTAATGCTGTAAATTTCGAATTTCCCCCTGAAACTGATCTGAAACTATCACAAGAGGAGAATGATTCTCTCATAAAGATGACGGATCGGATTGTGGAGGCGAGGATGAAAAGGCTTAAGAGTTTTGCAACATCTACGGAAGACAGCATAACCACTGATTCCACTAAATACGTTGTCACTCCTAAAGCAATACCTCCATCTCACAATCCGCACAATTGAAATGCAGACGATAGGTGTTACGCCCTGAAGAAAGCGAGAGGGGTTCTGGAATATGTCTTCCTTTAAGACGTTTACACAGGCCAAGTTCCCTAAGTATGCAATGGCGAGTGGTCATTACCACAGTACCATCCTTCACACGCCCGCTGCTAATCTCCATGGCCGATTCAAGATGGGTCACACCATGAGAAAGATAGAATTCCTTCGCCAACGAGTTGGAGACGTTATCCCGGAAGTCAAGTTTTTTATATGGATACTTGGCTTCCGGATTCTCTTTTCGTCTATATTCAAACGGATATACCGAACGATTGGCCTTATCAAGTAGCTCAACAATCAATCTTCGCAGTGCCGAGATCTCTGACTTCGGAATAAACGTAGATTTAGGCAACAATGATTTATAGGATTTCAATCTATAGACAGTATTGCCCAATTTTGAAAAGTCTCCTTCATAATCCATCTCTCTGCGAGCTTCTTCCATAGTTACGTCCATAGGAAGCGTTATTTCTACGCCTCTTTCGTCCCATACTCTTACGCAACTTGAACAAATCTCTATCCCGATTCCTATTGTACGTTTGGCAGTGTCCTTGTCTAATATCTTCTGCCATTCAAGATCAAACGTACGGTGTATGACAGCTTTAGCTGGAATGTTTACTTTTCTTCCGGTAAAGATCTTTCCATTCTCAACTTTATTGATATTCACCCCCTGATAGTGCCCTTCGTTGTCGAAATAACTGATTCCATCGCCATTATGGAGAAGACTGATATCTGATATCTCTTCACCGAGAGATTTAGGAGTCAATAATGAGGCTATTCCTTCGGGTCGGCGTGAGGAAAGAAAATAATCCGTAAAACCCCTGTTAAAACTTTTTTCAGGTTTTCCGGAAAAAATAATATCACTTCTTCCATATGAACTTCTTGTATATTTATCCGGATTCTTGGATACGATATCATTAAGAAGTCTATTGTAATATGCAACTATATTTTTCACATAGTCTTTATCTTTCAGTCTCCCCTCAATCTTAAAGGAGCTGACACCCGCCTCCAGTAGATCTTCGAGACGGCCGGAGGCATTGAAATCCTTAAGCGACAAGAGATGCTTATCTTTGGCAACTACCCTTCCGTTTGCATCTCTCAGAGTGTATGGCAATCTGCATAATTGTGAACACTCACCTCTGTTTGCACTTCGTCCGGTTACGGCACAACTCATATGACATCGACCCGAATAACTTACACATAAAGCACCATGAACAAAACTTTCCAATGGAATATCTACAGATTCCGATATGTCCCTGATTTCTCTTAGTGTCAATTCTCGCGCCAATACCAACTGCGACATACCGATATCTTGCAAAAATCTTGCCTTCTCAGGTGTTCTTATATCACATTGTGTGCTGGCATGCAAAGCAATAGGAGGCAGATTCATCCGCAATAGACCCATATCTTGAATAATAAGGGCATCCACACCTATTCGGTAAAGTTTATGACACAATTTTTCTACATCAGCAATCTCATCGTCGTATATGATAGTGTTGACCGTCACATAGACTTTTGCACGAAAAATATGTGCGAAATTCACAACCTTCGCTATATCCTCCAAAGAGTTGGATGCAGCCTTGCGCGCACCGTGAGATGATGCTCCTATATAGACAGCATCTGCTCCATGTTTTATAGCCTCAATAGCTATTTCCGCATTGGCAGCCGGAGCCAAGAGTTCAATTTTTCTCTTATTCATAGGTTATAATTCGGAAGTGCCTACTTTTTGAAGAGCCTGTCGATATTTCTCTTGTCTTCCCTTTCCTTTATAGTCTGACGTTTGTCATAACTCTTTTTTCCTTTTCCTATACCTATTACGATTTTAGCAAATCCCTTTTCACTTATGAATATTCTCAACGGCACGATTGTGAAACCACTGTCAGAACTCTCCTTCTCTATTTTTGCTATCTCCTTTTTTGAGAGAAGAAGCTTACGGTCTCTACGTGCCACGTGATTATTATACGAGCCATAGAAGTATTCCGAAATATTCATCCCTTTTATCCACACCTCTCCACGGTCTACTATACAATAACTATCTGTAAGACTCGCCTTACCCTCTCTTATTGACTTGATTTCCGTTCCCGTCAACACCATCCCGGCTGTAAAGGTATCCCCTATCTCATAATTGAAATGAGCCTTTCTATTTTTTATATTTATTTGGTTTGCTTTCATTTTATTTCATTTTCTGTTTTGCTATTTCTTATTGATTGAGAAGTCAAAGTTATTCAAACTTTTCTATTAATCGGATCTAACCGGTTTTCTGAGTCGATATCATGCTCTCATCGATTGTTAAACTATCAATTAAGATGAGCATGAATCCAGAAGGCTAATCTGGTTCAGGTAAACAGAACTCCTGACACATAAAACCTGTATTTTTATCATAAACTAAAAAGTTTGCTCAACTTCTGTATCTATATAGGCATCCATTGACGATACTTCCCTAATATGGTTGGTAATTAAATACCGGATGAGAGAGATACACACCTCGAAATTGATAATGTCCGAAAAGAATTATCTACAACAATAGATTAAAAAAATGGATTATCCCATATAAAAAAACAGAAGGCTTATAATCAATTTGAAGGAAGCACCTCATTGAGAATCCATTCAATCACCGATGGCACACCTATAATCAAAAGACAAAGCAATGTGGTGCAATAAATGGTTTTATCCTCCGGGAATTTGAAGAATCTCGTTCCCTTACAGATTACATAAACAGTCCACAAGGGCAAAAAGATTAATACAGGCCACAACATAGGAAAGAGCTCAATTGATGTGAAAAACAGACATAGAGAGGATAGATTCATTATCACGAATACCTTTCCGAACATGGTATCCATACTCTTCCCTGAATCTTTCGGCAACAGAATCTTCAAAAGTATGATGATTAAAAAGAAACCGGCAAAATAACCGACAAAATTTGTCACCGCACTTATGAGAACTTCTGAGAGCTCAACTCTTGATGAATAAAAGAACTCAGCGAAATGACTGGCTGCCATTATCGCCAGAAGAGGATAAAAACAATTTATTTGTGCCCTTTCCTCACTCAATTTTTCTCTTCTCACAGCTTTCCAGCCTTCGGTTGGATTAGTAAGAAGCATAAACAACAGCTTCATCACCGATGAGTGAGATATTTGTGAGCTTTCCTCCTCATTCTCTGCATCCTGTAAGTCATAAGGCATCTGAGAGTAGTTGAATGAAGAATTATCTATATCTGATTGTTCCTCTTCCTTTTCTTCATAGACATAAAATATATCGTCCGGATTATTCGTAGAATCCTGACAGTCTATGCTCTCATTGTCTTTGGTATCATCCATAAAAAGGTAATCTTATTTCTGATTATGATGCAAATATACAAAATTTCATCTGATTTCCAACGTAAAGCCTTGTGAATTTCATTTTTTTGGCCCTACATGTGTCTTCGCTGTGTATGAAGTTGTCTAAACTATGTAATATTAGAATTCAGAGAGATGTTCCGTATTGATTATTTTGATCTGAATAATGCGAGGGGACTCTTGTCTTTCTTTGCAATTGAAATAAGCTAATTGCTGAAATATACTCAGCAACCACTTACATGTAAACATTACATTAGAAACTGAATAATTCAATATATGACATTGAAAAGCGTATGAATACTATTGGTATCCATACGCCTTTCAATATTATATAGATTGATTCATCAATTCTCCGACTCCTCGTTGAGGAGACGAATCATTTCGATCGCACTCTTCGGAATACGTGTACCAGGGCCAAAAATAGCGGCAACTCCAGCCTTATAGAGGAAATCGTAATCCTGAGCCGGTATCACACCACCTGCTGTGACAAGAATGTCGGGACGACCCAATTTCTCAAGTTCTGCAATAACCTGCGGAATAAGAGTCTTATGGCCTGCGGCAAGTGATGAAACACCCAGAATATGCACGTCATTCTCAACAGCCTGACGTGCGGCCTCTGCCGGTGTCTGGAAGAGAGGACCCATATCTACGTCAAAACCACAGTCTGCATAACCGGTAGCTACAACCTTGGCTCCACGGTCATGACCATCCTGACCCATTTTGGCAATCATGATACGGGGCTGACGACCCTCTTTCTTTGCGAAATCTGCTACGGCTCTACGGGCCTCCTCGAATTCGGGATCACCCTTCTCTTCACTGCTATACACACCGGATATTGTTTTAATTTCTGCCTTGTAACGACCTACAACTTCCTCGCAAGCATCAGATATCTCACCAAGAGTAGCTCTCACACCTGCTGCCTTAACTGCAAGATCAAGAAGATTTCCCTTGGAAGGATCTTTCACACATTCCGTGATTGCTTCGAGAGCTTTCTTAACAGCTTCCTCGTCACGACCCTCCTTAAGGGTATCAAGACGGGCACACTGTTCCTTACGCACCTCTGTATTGTCTACTTCAAGGATATCGATAGGATCTTCATGATCAAGACGATACTTATTGATACCAACGATAGTCTGCTTGCCGGAATCGATTCTTGCCTGAGTTCTTGCAGCAGCTTCCTCGATCTTGAGCTTCGGCAACCCGGTTTCAATAGCCTTAGCCATACCTCCGAGTTTCTCAATTTCCTGAATATGCTCCCATGCTTTGTGAGCGATCTCATTGGTGAGAGCCTCTACATAGTAGCTACCACCCCATGGATCCACCTGCTTGGTCACATAGGTTTCCTCCTGAATGTAGATCTGAGTATTACGTGCAATACGTGCAGAGAAATCGGTAGGAAGCGCGATCGCCTCATCAAGAGCATTGGTATGCAGTGACTGTGTATGACCTAACACGGCACCCATAGCCTCTACACAGGTACGGCCAACGTTGTTGAATGGATCTTGCTCTGTTAAGCTCCAGCCAGATGTCTGGCTGTGAGTACGGAGAGCCAGTGATTTGGGATTCTTCGGGTTAAACTGTTTTACGATCTTAGCCCAAAGCATTCGTGCGGCACGCATCTTCGCTATCTCCATGAAATAGTTCATAGAAATTGCCCAGAAGAATGAGAGACGCGGTGCGAATGAGTCGATATCCATGCCTGCGTTTACACCTGCACGTAGATATTCCAGACCATCGGCAAGCGTGTAAGCAAGCTCAATATCAGCAGTTGCTCCTGCCTCCTGCATATGGTAGCCGGATATGGAGATCGAGTTGAACTTCGGCATATTCTTTGAAGTGTACTCGAAGATATCGGCGATAATCTTCATTGAGAAGGCTGGTGGATAAATATATGTATTACGCACCATGAACTCCTTGAGGATATCGTTCTGGATGGTTCCGGCCATCTCCTCAAGCTTTGCGCCCTGTTCCAGACCTGCGTTGATATAGAAAGCAAGAACAGGAAGAACCGCACCATTCATAGTCATTGACACTGACATCTTATTCAATGGAATACCATCGAAAAGCACCTTCATGTCTTCAAGTGAGCAGATCGATACACCTGCCTTACCTACATCACCTACCACACGCTCATGGTTGGCATCGTAACCTCTGTGGGTCGGAAGGTCGAACGCAACAGAAAGACCTTTCTGGCCGGATGCCAGATTTCTACGATAGAACGCATTTGACTCTGCCGCTGTGGAGAATCCTGCATACTGACGGATAGTCCACGGACGCAAAGGATACATCGCACTGTAGGGACCGCGGAGGAACGGAGGAAGACCTGAAACATAATCAAGGTGTTCAAGGCCATTAAGATCCTCTTCTGTGTATACAGGTTTTACGGGTATAAGCTCTGCGGTAATCCATTCTGCCTCATTTCCATTTGAGGCCGGAGCTGCATGTTTCTCAGAAATTGCAGCAGCTATATTGATATCTTTGAAATTCGGTCTCATTTTCAGTTGAGAAGTTTGGCGTTAAACTTAATCAGGGTGTCAAGCACATTTACCCTTACATGGATAAATTCTTCAATTCCCTCGGCTTTAAGTTCCTCCATGCAAGCAGGAGTTCCGGCCACAACAAACATCGCACGTCCGTTGAGTTCTTTGAAGGCTTCGGGGGCATATGTGGCATACTCATCATCGCTGGAGCACAACACCACTACATCTGCACCCTTCTCAATAGCAGCATCCACGCCCTCTTTAACAGTGTTGAAGCCTATATTGTCAATAATCTCATAGCCTGCACAACCAAAGAAGTTGGCTGAGAACTGAGCCCTTGCAAGACGCATGGCAAGATTACCGATTGTCAACATGAACACTTTAGGACGCTTTCCGCTTTTCTCTGTATCAAGACGCAACTGCTCAAACTGACTTGCCGCACGATCAAAGATAAGATACTCGACCGCACCATCCTCAACTTCAGGATGGCAGCCACATGCGCAACCATCATGATCTCTTTCAATCTTGTCAAGAGCTTTCTCATTAAAGTTGGGATACTGATTGGTTCCAAGAAGAATCTCCTTACGGCGAGCCACATCAGTGTGACGCTTAACACCGCTCTCGTTAACTGCCTTCTGGATTTCACCTTTCTTGAGAAGCGCGAGGAAGCCACCCTCCTCCTCAACCTTATTGAAGAGTTCCCATGCCACTTTGGCAATAGAAGCCGTGAGATTTTCGATATAATAAGAACCGCCGGCAGGATCCACAACCTTGTTGAGGTGGCTCTCCTCTCTGAGAAGTAGCTGCTGGTTACGTGCGATGCGCTCGCTGAATTCATCCGGACGCTTATATTGAAGATCAAAGGGAAGCGTCTCGATAGAATCTACACCTGCCAATGCCGCACTCATTGTCTCCGTCATTGAACGAAGGAGATTCACATGAGCGTCATAGATGGTTTGATTAAACTGGCTGGTCACCGCATGCACATGCATCTTGCAGCATTCATCTTCAGCACCATATGCCTTGACAATCTCAGCCCATAACATTCTTGCAGCACGGAATTTGGCAAGCTCCATAAAATAATTGGAAGATATGCCCATGTTGAATTTGATTCGTCCGGCTGCCTCACAAGGTGTAAGTCCACCATCTGTGAGAAGCGACATCCATTCTGCACCCCATGCCAGAGCATAGCCCAATTCCTGAGTGATATATGCGCCGGCATTATTAAGCATATAGGAATCAACTGCGAAACATTTGAGACCGGGCACACACTTTACGGTTTCATACAATGCGAGTGCCTCTGCCTTGAGATCTTTCGGGAATTCAAGTCCGTGACGGAGAAGACGTTTGAACGGATTGAAATCAATAGAGCCTTTAAAGTCATTTTCAAGACCCTTCTCCTTAATATATTCTACCAGAATACCTGCAATCTCCACTGCCTTACCCATGCAACAAGAGATATTCACCTCAATCTTTTTGAGATCGATGTCGTTGAGTATTGCCTCAAGACCCTCTTTTGTGATGTCACGTCCAAGTTTGATACCGATGGAGTCGACACCACGATCTATGGCATGTACTGCCTCCTTATTGATCTCCTCAGGCGTATTGCCCTGGATCTGCTGACGTATTAGCCAATTGTTGGAATCCTTCGTGCCTCTTACATACGGGAACTGGCCCGGAACTGTGCCCATATGCGACAATTCCTTGAGATCCTCTCTTCTGTAAAATGGCATTACGTTGAAGCCCTCGTTTGTACGCCATACGAGTTTCTTATTGAAATCGGCGCCTTTGAGGTCGACATTGATTTTCGCAACCCAATCTTCTGTAGAGACCGGTTCGAACATGTCGAACAGTTTTTCTTGGTTGTTTGCCATGACTGGTTAATTCTTATTAAAATTAAATTGTTTCTCTCTATATTGCCCCAATATTGTCTTTGGTAATTTAAAGACTATTGGTATAAGAGCAAAAGCGCACTTGCCTTTACTCTTATTCTGCAAAATTAGATATTCTATTTTAATTAAAGAAATTTTTCTGTTATTATTTCTCCACTATAAGCTGTTTTCCCTCGCATCGGAGCACTTTCCCGGGAAATTCCTCCACCAATTGCAGGTTGTGGGTAGCCATAACCACGCAATGACCCTTCTCTGCGAGCCGATGCAGCAGTGTCACGATCTGATAGCCCGTCTGGGGGTCAAGATTACCTGTTGGTTCATCCGCGATAATAAGATCCGGTCTATTAAGTAAGGATCTCGCTATTACTATTCGTTGTTGTTCACCTCCGCTTAATTCATGAGGCATCTTGTAGCTTTTATTGGCCATTCCAACAGCTTGAAGCACCTCTTCGATTCTATCGTCTGTCTCACTTTTGCTCTTCCATCCAGTGGCATTGAGTACAAACCGTAAATTCCCGCTGACGGATCTATCCTGAAGTAGCTGAAAATCCTGAAATACAATTCCAATCTTTCGGCGAAGAAATGGGATATCCCTGTTCTTTATCGAAAGCATGTCATAGCCTAACACCTCTGCTTTTTTCCCTCGGGGAATCTTGACATCGGCATACATAGACTTCATCAGGCTGCTCTTGCCGCTCCCGACACGACCCACCAAATAATGGAACTCTCCCTTTGACAACGAGAATGTCACACCTTTCAGAACGCTCTTTTCAGCTCGTTCTATCTCTACATCCTTATAATCTACTATCACACTCATAGTGTCGCTTTTCATTTATTGGCGCCATCACAACTCTCATTCGGTCAATGTTTCTCCGGTTTTAAGATTGATTTTTGAATTAGAAGTGCAACCATGTCGCTCCTTAATATAAAATATTAATAATATCAATCAAAACTTAATAAACCATCTTTAAGATCTCAGTCATGGTAGAGAGAACTTAAAGATTAACATCGCTATAATACCATGAAAGTTTAGCATCCTTATGCAAAATTAATTAAAAATCCTCAAATTATCAGGAAGACTTCCTGATAATTTGAGGATTTTTTTTGTTTATCGCATCTTATAATGCAATTAGTTTTATTTTAATAGACAATTTCAGAACGTCCCCTGCCGAGCGACTTTCTCAAAGATTAAAAAATGAGATCAGAAGCTAAGCATCATCAGTGCTGTGACCCGATTTGCACTCCCATGGGTACCATTAAAATTCATTCTTTTTCCGGCAAGATACTCCGCCCCTATTTCAAAACGGGGGGTGATATCCCAATAGAGGTTCAACGCTCCATAGAGTCCGTACTTATATTGTCCATCACCCGGATTATGGCGTGGATAGTAACGCTGCTCCGAAAGACAAAGGTTGGTAAATAAATTTGGTTTGAAATAATATTGCGCTCCTAAGACATAACCTACCGCCGTGGGTGCATAAAGACGCCCTTTCTCCTTGCTGTCAGGTATAAGATCAAAATTTCCTATAGATAAATCTGTCGTGTATGACTCATGGCCTTGGCCGATCGATGCAATACCGTAAACATTCATTTGAGGCAAAACCTTCACCTCGGTAGAAATCTGTGTGGCCCAACCTATGATATTATAATTTCTGTCCTTTATCATGTCCCGATAAGTCAATGTTCTCATCAAACCAGATAGCCGCACATGGCTGGCGCCTTCATTCCATTGAAACTGACCGAAAGCTGCCACATCGGGGAGATAATCACTACAAGCCTTTGTATTGACACCATCAGCAGAAGTTGAAGACTCAGGAAATTCAAGACTGCCTGCCACTGTCCATTTATTTTTGAATGTATGCATATATCTTACAAGCACAGCTGTATGAGAAGTCACTCCGTTCGCTCCCGATCCATCGATTGTTTGCGGTTCGGCTCCGGTATCTTCAAAAGTAGAGGTTGCAAGACCGGCTGTCCAATCACCTGCTGTTATATACGCTTTTTTTATCTTGAAGCCCGTATAATTATAGCCGGAAAAATCAGCTTGAAAAAAAGCCATATACTTTCCGAATTTTGAATTGTTGCCGAATATTGAAAAAAAGAGTCCTGTGCCCGCGGCATTCGCTGCGAGACGTCTCATTGAAGTAGGATCTTTAGGTATCGGAATGAGATAAGGTACAAATCCACTGGCCGGTATTGAGCCGTTCCAATCATAGAACCCACGTAATCTTACTACACCTCCTACACCCATCGACAAATTCCCACCACGACTCATAAACATAAAATATGGAGCCCGAGGGTCTTGATAATGACGATACTGATCATAATAAAACATATTGAGCAAATTCTTAACTGAATCTACCTTAGCCTGATCTGAAGCACCGGCACCTATGAAATGTGTAGAATTCTTCATCGATTCGATTCTTTGCTTTTCTGGCGAAATACTTGCAAGGGAATCAGACGAAGAAGTCACGCCGGCCGAGGCCACAAGAAAAGTCATAGCAGATGCCATCAAGGTTAAAGCTCCTTTTCTCAAATTAAAAGCATTATGTGCCTTTACATTTTTTTGCT
Source organism: uncultured Sangeribacter sp. (assembly GCA_964513775.1). Classification (GTDB taxonomy): domain Bacteria; phylum Bacteroidota; class Bacteroidia; order Bacteroidales; family Muribaculaceae; genus Lepagella. Next base: position 14,105 of record CAZEOI010000033.1, read on the forward strand.
TACGATCTGTTTTCATCAATGTAAGGATGGGGATGCGAAGTTATTATAAACCTGTGTCGCAAATTAAAGATATAGTTGACAGTAAGATTTCGAATGACGTTTCACACTGTTTTAATGACATAACGGAGATGCCGTTATAACAAAAAAAAGGTTACAAAGAAAGCCTTAGACGAAAACTATGAATATATTAAATTAATTTGTGACTTATACTTAACTTCAATGTTAAATAATTTTACAATTACAACATTTATTAACCATTTTTGTTCATTCAAAGATATACCTGAGCATCTCCTCTATCTTTCCCACCTCTACAAGTTTGATGCCATAATTATCCTTTACCCCCTTAAGATTTCCCTTCGGTATCACAGCCACTTCAAAACCGAGTTTCTCCGCTTCAGCCACTCTCTGTTCAATTCTTGTGACAGTCCTTATCTCTCCTGATAGACCCACTTCTCCAATAAACACTGTCTTTCTGGATATGGCTATATCAAAATTTGACGACATAATGGCAGCCACCACAGCAAGATCTATTGCCGGATCAACAACTTTCAGTCCTCCTGCCATATTAAGGAATACATCTTTTTGACCCAATTTAAACCGAGCCCTTTTTTCGAGCACGGCAAGCAACATGTTGAGACGACGCTGGTCAAAACCGGTCACGGACCTTTGCGGAGTACCATAAGCCGCACTTGAGACAAGTGATTGCACCTCTACCATGAAAGGTCGCACACCTTCAATCGTGACCCCGATGCTTATTCCACTCATCTCTTCTTCCCTATTCTCAGACAATAGCATTTCCGAGGGATTTTTTACCTCCCGCAATCCTTTTTGAACCATCTCATAAATACCGATCTCTGAAGTGGAGCCAAATCTATTTTTTATTGATCGCAATATTCTGAAAAGATACTGCCGGTCGCCTTCAAACTGCAAGACAGTATCAACAATATGCTCAAGAACTTTTGGACCTGCTATAGCTCCATCTTTATTTATATGGCCAACTAAAATGACTGGCACCCCACTCTCCTTTGCATATCTGAGAAGAGCAGCCGCACATTCTCTCACTTGACTCACGCTCCCGGCAGCCGAGTCTATCTGATCACTGGCTATGGTTTGTATGGAATCAATAATAAGAAGCTGTGGTTTTACATTATCTATCTGTGTAAAAATATTGTCAAGATGGGTCTCACACAAAATCAACGTATTATCTGAAACTTTACCAAGTCGGTCAGCACGTAATTTCAACTGTGAGGCACTCTCCTCGCCCGACACATATAATATCTTTTTATTTCTTATTGAAAGAATGTTTTGAAGAAGCAATGTAGATTTTCCTATACCAGGTTCTCCACCGATAAGAGTCAGACTCCCAGCCACAAGCCCCCCTCCCAAAACTCGGTTCAATTCCTCGGAAGGCATATGTATCCTCGGTTCATCCAAAGGTTCTATTTCAGAAAGTTTCACGGGCAACGCAGCTGATGCCCGCTTTTTTCCTTTTGATCCCGAGCCTTTCTGTTCGGTCACCTTCTCCTCAACAAATGTGTTCCACTCTCCACACGAGGGACATTTACCAAGCCATTTTGGAGATTCAAAACCACATGATTGGCAGAAAAAAATTGATTTAGTCTTAAGAGCCATATTCTAAAGTTTAGTCGGCATCAGCAACAAAACTCACCGCTTAGCCAAGATATTGAAGTGTCATTAAGAAGTATAAGAAGTATCGTTGCTTTATTTCTTGAACTGAGCGATAACCACAGCTGTTGCTATAGCCACATTCAACGACTCAGGATGGGCATCCACACGTGACGGTGGAATATACAATGGATCTGTTATAAGGCAACGCACGGCTTCAGAGATGCCTTTACCTTCATTACCCATCACGATGACTCCGGCAGAGTGAAGTTTTTTCTCAAAAATATTCTCACCATTAAGCAATGTGCCATATACATTACCCACTTTGCTCCTCTTGAGCAATTCCGGCAGATCTGCATAAATAACTTTAACTCTCTTCAAAGAGCCCATGGTAGCCTGTATGGTTTTAGGATTATAGATATCAGCCGTATCTTTGGAACATATTACAGTTTCTATTCCAAACCAATCAGCCGTCCTGATTATTGTGCCCAGGTTGCCGGGATCCTGCACGCCGTCAAGCATTATATATAGAGAATCTGCTTTTAACGTGAATGTTGCATCGTTCTCTTCCGGCAACTTGAAAACTGCGATAACTTCAGGAGGTGTTGATAACGAAGAGATTTTTTTCATCACCTCATCCGAAGCCGTTAATATAATATCTTCCGAAATGTTAATCTTCATCTCATGACATTTAAGCCAATCTTCAGTTGCAATAAGATTCACCAACGGGAAGGCCCCAAGAGTATCGGTCACACATTTTGTGCCCTCCACAAGAAAAATGCCATGTTTCACTCTCATTTTCTTGCTTGATAATGTAGCCAATAACGAAGCTTTTGTCTTTGAAATTTCCATATCATTATTTTTCATTCCAAAGATAACCCATTTTTTTGATTAATGAAAATTTTTGTCTAAATTTGTAGAGTTCAACGAAGTTGTCCGAACATTATATCTGTTTGGATTTTGACAGTTCTCAGTGCTTATTTCTTAACTCCAAGAGGTAGGATAGCAAGCCTGACCACAGACGAGAGACTGAAACGAAGTTGTCTGACTTCTTATATTGCTTATACAAATAAATTCTTTTTAATGAAATATATAGGTGCACACGTAAGCGTGGCCGGAGGAGTATCCAATGCTCCTGAAGAGGCTGCGTCAATTGGAGCTAAAGCCTTCGCTCTTTTCACCGGAAGCAGCTCCCGTTGGGTTTCCAAGGAAATTCCGGAAACACAAGTCAAGCTCTTTAAAGAGAGATGTGAGAAATATGGGTTTGTCCCATCAGTGATTCTTCCGCACGACAACTTCCTTATTAATCTTGGAAGTCCCGACAGTAAAAAATTAAATCTTTCAAGGAAATCTTTTCTTGATGAGGTGAAACGTTGCGAACAGCTCGGTCTAACCCTTTTGAACTTCCATCCCGGAAGTCACTTGAATGAACTGTCGGAAGAGGAATGTCTTGACAGAATTGCCGAATCAATCAATATCACCCTTGATAAAACAGATGGCGTGACGGCAGTGCTTGAGAATGTGGCCGGTCAAGGTAGCAATGTGGGGTATTCTTTCGAACAGCTTGCCCATATCATAGAGAAGGTAGAAGACAAATCACGTATCGGTGTTTGTATCGACACCTGTCATGCTTATTCTGCAGGTTTTGATCTTGCCACTCCCGAAGGATATGAGCACACTTGGAAACTTTTTGATGATATAATTGGTTTTCATTATTTAAAAGGGATGCACCTTAACGATGACAAACGTGAGCTGGGTTCACGGATAGATCGCCATGAAAGCATTGGGAAGGGAACTTTAGGTAATGAATTTTTCATCAGACTGGTCAATGATCCACGTTTCGATAATATTCCTTTGATTCTTGAGACACCGAACGAAGAGATATGGGCCGACGAGATCGCATGGCTTTACAGTCAGATCAGGGATAACGCCTCACTGAATTCTAATAATAACTAAAATCATATACTTATGAAAACAAAACCTGATTTAGGCTTTTGGAAGCTTTGGAATTTAAGCTTCGGATTTTTCGGAGTCCAGATTGCGTACGCTCTTCAAAGCGCAAACGTATCACGTATCTTCACCACCATTGGCGCAGACCCACACGATCTCAGTTATTTCTGGATTCTACCTCCTTTGATGGGTCTTCTTGTGCAACCAATTGTTGGAATGATGAGCGACCGCACATGGAACCGATTCGGTCGTCGTCTCCCCTATCTCATTCTCGGAGCCACGATTGCGGTGATAGTTATGTGTCTGCTTCCTAACGCAGGCAGTTTCCATTTCACTATTTCGAGTGCGATTCTTTTCGGGCTTATTGCCTTGATGCTTCTTGACACATCCATCAATATGGCCATGCAACCCTTCAAGATGCTCGTTGGCGATATGGTTAACGAGAAACAGAAAGGTCTCGCATATTCCATTCAGAGCTTCCTCTGTAATTCAGGTTCCGTTGTAGGCTACATATTCCCAATCTGCCTTGGATGGATAGGATTGAAAAATACAGCGCCAAATGGTGTGGTTCCACAAACCGTTATCTGGTCGTTCTACCTTGGAGCCGCCATTCTTCTAATCTGTGTGATCTACTCTCTTATTAAAATAAAGGAGTGGCCTCCTCACGTATATAATGAATACAACGGTGGCAACGACAATAATCAAGAGAAAACAAAAAGTCCGGGTGTATTCAAACTTCTTGCCAATGCGCCAAAGACATTCTGGACCGTTGGTATCGTACAATTTTTCTGCTGGTTTGCCTTCCTTTTCCTCTGGACCTATGCCACAAATACAGTTGCTCATAATGCCTTCGACACACCTTCTATCGATAATGTCGTAGGAGTGCGTGAAGGCGACAAACTTTACGATGCGAAAAACATCCTTATTGGAGATAGCGCCTTAATCGTAAGTCACGGGCAGGCTCTTGCCCAGGGAATACAGGCAGATGGAATCTTTTATCCCGGAAGTCTCGTAGTCATCAATGGCAACGATACTATTGTAAAAGACCATTTTATTACCATTAATCCCGACGGTTATCCAAAAGTAAAATTCAACCAGGCCATCAATAATGTGGAATCTGTTTCTGTCGATGGCAGAAACATTGAAGCGACATCCAAAATTGAAGTGAAAGATTATCTCTCTCGACTTCAAGGACCGGTAAAACTCACGGAAGCCGCTATTGTTGTTAATAATCCCGACGGCTCTCTCGCTATAGAAGATGCATCTTCTATTGAGATAGCTGATGCCTCTGCACTCTCTTACGACACAAGAACGGTGCTCAATGCTGCTTCTCCTCAATATAATGATGCGGGCAACTGGGTAGGTCTTCTTTACGCAGTACAGGCAATCGGCTCTGTAATATGGGCTGTCATGCTTCCGAAATTCAGAAGTCGCAAATTCTCTTACTTCCTCAGCCTTCTGCTTGCCGGCATAGGCTTTATCCTCATGTCATTTATGACAAATCAATATCTTCTCTTTATCGCATTCATTCTTATTGGATGTGGTTGGGCTGCTATGCTGGCATGGCCATTCACTATTCTCACCAACTCTCTCAAGGGTGGCAATATTGGTGCATATCTTGGTCTTTTCAATTGCACGATCTGTTTACCCCAGATTATCGCAGCTCTTGCCGGAGGATGGATTCTCTCTCTTATGGGCACATCCAATGGTCTTGCTCCTGAATGGAACATGATGTTTGTGGCGGGTGTAATGATAATAATCGGCGGATTCTGTGTCTCTTTCATTAAAGAGGGTAAAGGCGACAATACGCCCCAAGAGACCCCGGAAATAAGTGAAAATATCTAATCAATATCACATACATAAAAAATAGATGCCCGGAAAAATTTCCGGGCATCTATTTTTTATGTATTATTTAGCGCCATGGGAATTCCGGTGGCACCGGTTTATTCTTCACAGTCTCTCTCACTGTGTTACAGAAATCCCTCACCATTTTCTTCACTGGTCCGGGTTCCATTCCCAATACTTTATAAAGAAGTCCTGCATCATTTGGCAGACGAGTTATTCCCGCTGCAAGTTTCTTATCTATAAAAGCCTTGGTCTTATCATATATCACGTCAGCTTTATCTTTAGGAGTCATGACAAGCACATTGGCGAAAACATCGAAATGGCTCATCACGCCAAGACTCCGAGGATGCTCCACATTAGGATCTATCACAAATTTCTCCCTGAAAAGCTGTCGGCCGTCAGGTCTTTCCCCATGACTGCATACAGAAAGAATATCATATTCGAAAAGCTCTCCATCCTTATAATATTTCCTGCCTCCCATGAATATCTCTGAATAAAACACAGTAGCTGTCTCGTCTACACACAGTCTTGTGTCAGAAATAAAACGCGTGTGTCTGCAAGGGATGACAGGTTCAGGCATAAACTCAAGATAAGCATTCTCCTCAAGCACGATATTCTGCACCAGACCTGAATAGTTGTATCTCATCTCAGCTAATTTCGTGGCAGCTCCGGTCGATACCCATGCAAAAGCATCTTTCTTTACTGTTATGTCTTGTCTGTAGCGATCACCGTCAACATTGGGACCTCCCGAAGACAAAATATAAACACAAGGCATTTCCGGCATTCCCTCATCAAAGTAGAGTTCCTGCTGCACTATTAATGGATGGCGGCGGTCAAGATCTCGTAGAATACTTTTCCCGGATCGGTCCAATTCAAAACCAAGCCTGAGATATCCGTGTTTACCGGGAGCACCGACATACATAGCCTTAGGCTCTTCGAGATAAGGTGTCATCTCTCTGGCTGTGGAAAAATCCACTTCCGGAGCAACGGTCTTCTCTTTCTTTTGCTCTATCATATGAGATTATTTCTCCGCTTTATCAAAAAGAGCCATCTTGAAGATCAAATCTACAAGCTCATCGATTCCCTCGCCTGTCATACAGTTGGTAAATACAAAGGGTTTTCCCGGGCGCATAAGCTTGGAATCATGATCCATCACACTTAAATCAGCATGTACATACGGTGCCAGATCTGTTTTGTTGATCACCAGGATATCGCTCTGAGAAATGCCCGGACCATCCTTACGAGGTATTTTATCACCGGCGGCTACATCTATCACATAAATAAAGAAATCAACCAAGGCCGGCGAGAATGTCAGTGTGAGGTTATCTCCTCCACTTTCAATCAGCACTATATCCGTGTCGGGGAATTTGGCTTCCATCTCCTCTACGGCGGCAATATTCATCGAGGGATCCTCCCTTACCGCTGTGTGAGGACAAGCTCCTGTCTCCACCCCTATAATCTTATCCTCTACAAGAATACCTTTGAGAGTTTTTCTCACATGTTTAGCGTCCTCTGTAGTGACGATGTCGTTAGTGATGATGAGCACTTTCTGTCCGAGTTCAAGAAGTCGGGGTGTTATTGCCTCTATAAGAGCTGTTTTGCCGGAACCTACCGGACCTCCGACGCCTATTCTACATGTTTGCGACATATTGAGTTATTTCTTATGTTCTACTTAAATTAATTCATAAACATTCGCATATTCCCTTTCTCATGAAGGGAAGCCAAAATATCAAGTTCAGGATAAAAAGCATTCATATCTCTTGGCTCCATATCCTTAACCTTGTTATAGAGATCCTCGACCTCACCTGAAAGTTTCTCCAAGATAAGCTGGGTATCGTAATGCGACACTTTCACACAGCGTAACGCCGCACCCAGCACCATATTGACCACACCGTACTGATGACTGCAGAAAAGGTCTTTTTCATCTATTCCCGCTTCCGCAAAAATCATACCTTGAGCTATCGGATACGTACCGGGCACTTGATCTGATGATATATCACTGAGCCAATCTGAAATCAGTTTGGAATCATATAGACGCACTCCGAGCTCAGCCAATTTCTTGCCCATTCTTTTGCTCATCATACGGGCTTCTGCATTCATCTTAAACATAATGAGATAACGGTCAATATCTTTTATCGCCTCGTAATCTCCTCCAAGATAGGCTCTATGCGCTATTAAGGCCGCCACCCCATCGCTTGAAGCCGCTTGATGTGACTGTGCTCTTGCAAACGCTTCCAATGTAGAGGCATCTTTTACTATTTTCTCAAATGAAGCGGTCTCAAGACCATTGGAAAATGAAAATGTACCAACCGGAAATGCTGAATCAGTAAATTGCAGAAGCCGCATTACGGCAACCATTTTATTGTCTGCCATTGAGTTTCTATATATTCTTAATGAGTATGGCAATGGCTGTCAGCATCATTGTGATGACTATGTTCATGGGTATGAACCTCACCATCATGTGAATGTTCATGACTATGTGTTACTCCGGCATGTGTGTGTTCATGGCTATGGGCAACTCCGTCGTGTATATGTTCGTGACTATGGGTTACTTCACCATGTGTGTGTTCATGGCTATGAGCAAGCCCGTCATGGGTATGTTCGTGACTATGGCAGTGTTCATGAGAATGAACAATATGACCGTGATCATGAGAATGACTCTCATGACCTGCTCCTCCAAAAAGACGACGGATCTCATGAGGCGCAAGGTATGGGATTACCTCAAGGCCTTTTTGGAATTCAAAACTTATCCCCTCTATATGATGCGTTTCCATTACAGAAAGCATAACTTTCTTATCAACAGTGAGAGGCACATACACTTTGGTTCCCTTTACAACCGCAGGCCAGTGTTGATTACCAATGGCATGACCAAGCTCTACCGAAACCCTGATAATTGTATCCTGGTCTTTTCCTGCGAGGCCGCTCATATCAATCACCAGCACCGGACTTAATTCAATACGAAGAACAGCTGCCTTGTTACTATTCTGATCAAATAGAATGATATCTCCATCCACAATCTGGGAATGACGAGCCAGGGCGATAGGATATTCCTCCCCGCTGACTCCTTTACCGAGAAAACGGGATTTCTGGGCTGTCCACTGATCCAGAAAGATGTAATCTATTTCACAATTCTCAAGTTTCTCTTTCCACTCAGGAGAAAGATTCATATTCCCGAGAATTTCATTATATACTTTCATAACATTTCAAGGAGAGGGAAAAGAAGATTTAGTAATCAGAAAATAGCAGGGGGAGACAAAAATGTCCCCTCCTGCCGTAATTTTAGCTTTTATTGATAAAACACCTATCAACTGGCTCTATTAGCTAAACCAATACAGCTGTGCCAAAGGAAGTTCCTTTGCCGGTGGCACGTAAGCTCTGTAGCCATCTACTGTCACATCAAATGTCTCAGGATTTACCTCGATATGCGGTGTGGCTGTATTGCGGACCATATTGGCCTTTCCGAGCTGACGAACACCATGCACAGGATATATGATCGACTGCAAACCAAGTTTCTCCTTGATTCCAGCCTCATAAGAAGCCTTCGACACGAATGTCATTCTTGTGTCGGGCATAGCCTGACCTGTAGCTCCGAACATCGGACGCATGATCTTAGGCTGAGGTGTTGTGAGAGAAGAATTAGGATCACCCATATTGGCCCAGTTAATGAGACCACCCTTGATTACAAGCTGAGGTTTGGTGCCAAAGAAAGCAGGTTCCCAAAGCACGAGATCTGCCATCTTACCTACCTCAATTGAACCAAGCACATCATTTATACCATAACAAATGGCTGGATTAAGAGTGATCTGCGCAAGATAACGAAGTACACGGAAGTTATCATTACCCTCTGCATCCTCTTTAAGTTTGCCACGAACCTTCTTCATGTAAGATGCCATCTGGAATGTACGCATAAACGATTCGCCTACTCGTCCCATTGCCTGAGAGTCAGATGAGACCATAGAAATTATACCGAGGTCATGGAATACATTCTCTGCAGACTGAGTTTCCGGACGCACTCGGCTCTCAGCAAAGGCTACATCGGAAGGGATAGTCGGATTGAGATTATGGCACACCATAATCATATCGAAGAGCTCTGCCTGAGAATTTATACCGAAAGGAAGAGTCGGGTTGGTCGATGAAGGAAGCACATTCGACATAGAAGCCACCTTCAAAAGGTCAGGAGCATGGCCGCCACCTGCACCCTCTGTGTGGTAAGTATGTATTGTTCTACCATCTATCGCAGCAATAGTATCCTCTACAAAGCCACTTTCATTGAGAGTATCGGTGTGAATGGCCACCTGAACATCATAATTATCTGCGCACTCAAGACAGCTACGTATGGCAGCGGGAGTTGCACCCCAGTCCTCATGAATCTTGAAACCACAGGCTCCTGATTCAATCTGACAGCGAAGCACCTCATGTCCCGTACAGTTACCTTTTGCAAGGAAACCAACGTTTATGGGCAGACCCTCTGCAGCCTCGATCATCTTCTCGATATTCCATCGTCCTGAAGTGATGGTGGTACCGTTAGATCCATCTGTCGGGCCTACACCTCCGCCTATGAGTGTAGTGATACCGTTAGAGAGACAGTTTACAGCCTGCTGAGGCGATACGAAATGCACGTGTCCATCAATTCCGGCAGCTGTAAGAATCATATGCTCTCCGGAAATTGCATCTGTAGATGGGCCAGTAACGAGTGTAGGCGTCACACCCTCCATAACATTCGGGTTGCCGGCTTTACCTATTCCTGCGATCTTTCCATCTTTTACACCCACATCGGCTTTCACAACGCCGAGAACCGGGTCAAGAATAGTCACATTGGTTATCACAAGGTCAAGGCTACCCGCATCTTCCGTACATTCATTTGCGAGACCCATTCCATCACGAAGAGTTTTTCCACCACCGTAAACCACTTCATCACCGTAAACACGGAGGTCTTTCTCAATCTCGACATAAAGATCTGTATTGCCGAGGCGGATCTTATCGCCCACTGTTGGACCGAAAAGATTATTATATTCTTGTCTTGAAATTGTTGCCATATCAGAAAGTGGTCTTTATTTTTTGATTTCGTTTTCTGTGTACTCAGCTTCCTCTGCATCCTCAGGCTGGCTCTTGAAACCATATTCCTGCATTCTGCGGATAGCCTCAATGTGTTTTGGATAGAACGTAGGATGATCCTCAAGTCCGGCATATCCATTGACAAGATCATTAAATCCTATCACACGCACCTTACCGGCATAAGCCACGAGTTCTACCTCCTTCTCCTCACCCGGCTCAAAGCGCACGGCTGTGGTGGCTGGAATATTGAGATGGTAGCCGAATGCTTTCGGACGATCAAATTCCATATATCGGTTTACCTCGAAGAAATGGAAGTGGCTTCCTATCTGCACAGGACGGTCGCCGGTATTTCTTACTGTAAGCTTTACAGTACGACGGTTTACATTATATTCAATCGGTGAATCCTGGAGAATCACGCCGCCGACAGGCACATAATCCTTAGGTTCGAAACCGGGTGTATTAGGATAAGCTATATCCGGAGTTCCAGGATATACGCCATATGGGGTGCTGTAGCCCTCAGTTGCCTGAGTTGCAGCTGTAGTGTTATCTTGAGCCATAAAGGTCTGGTTTTTCAGTTATTGATTTAATTTACTTAATAGGATGATGGATACTTACCAGGCGGCTGCCATCTGTAAAGACGGCCTCGACCTGTAGGAGAGTTATCATATCTGCCACTCCCTCCATAACCTGATCCTTAGTGAGAACCTGTGCAGCATCGTGCATAACCTCCTCAACTGTTTTGCCTTCACGCGCTCCTTCGAGAGCTGCACTGGTAATATACGCTACGGCCTCAGGGTAATTTAGCTTCAGACCTTTTTTGAGTCTGCGCTCTGCAATGAGTCCGACCATCAGCAGAGTTAGCTTGTCTTGTTCTCTTGGGGTAAAATGCATAATCCTTTAGATTAGATGATTTTTATGATATCAGAAAGACCATTGTCAAAACAGAAGTCTTATCTCCTTTTAACAATTGCTCATTAGTTTTTGTTTTTGCAAAATAATCATTTTTTTTGCAAAGTTGCAAATAAAAAAATCGATGCATTAGAAACTTTCCAATACATCGATTCCATTTATGTTTTACAACACATTTTTTTAACATAAAGAAGCTGGTGAAACTTTACACCCTATCGAAGTTGTTTAAACTTTTTCTTTGTCTGGATTTAGACAGCTTTCGGAGGTGATTTTTTAGCTCGAAGAGGAAGTTTAGCGGGCTAAACGACCGATGAGAGATGAAAAAGCAACCCGAAAGATGGCTGAAGACAGGCAAAGAGGACTCCATATTCAAATAATACATATAAAATATTCAAATAATACATATAAAATCAACAAGCCCGTAAAAAGCTTAAACAACTTCATCATCTTCATTCAGTAATAATGCGTCGTGCGCCTACAAATCTGGCAGCATAATATCCATCATTTGTATCTATCCTCACTCCTTGCGACGTGCTGGCATGAATAAATTTAAAGGTTCCCTTCTCATTATCCGCACTGACAACTATCCCTACGTGGCCTATCCCAGCTCTTCTATTTCTACCTTTAAAAAAGACAAGGTCGCCGGGATGCAGATTATTTTTTTCAACCTCCTCTCCATCAGAATACTGGGCACTTGATGAAGAACTAAGAGAAAAGCCGAATTGACGGTAAACATAACTTGAAAAACCGGAACAGTCAAATGCAGACGGACCCTTCCCTCCGGAACGGTAGCGTGTTCCCATATGCGTCTTTGCTTCTGTCAAAAGATCCTTTATCATCTGTTCAGACTCCGAAGATATCGTTCTTTCAGCCACAGCTTCCTTTTCTCTTCTATCAATATCATTTTTGATAAAGTCCTGTATCACCGTTTTGTCAAGACGCGATTTGGCGTTGGCCAATTGCATCTTATGGACTTGGGCATGGATATTATCCACTGCCTTTGTCTGGCCATTAGCCAAGATAAAACATCCTGTTAATAGAAATATGCTAAGTATTTGACGAATTTTCATGATGGGCTATTTGAAAACAGGCCTGAACTTGTGTTTTTGTAAAACAGCAAAATCATATTGGCCTTCAATTGTTTTGCAAATTTAACATAATTAATTTAAAATTCAAAAAGTCAATTCTCTTTACCATTGATTTTTAATATATTTTAAATTTAGACACACTCTCTATATTTGTGTGCAGTGTGCCGTTTGAGATTCCCGGTGTATTTTTTTACTCAAATTATCATGGCTTCTGAACAACATTATACCATTTGTCCGTTATCTTTAATATATAATCCTTAAAAGTATTCATTAAGTATGTGTCATAAATTAATGATATGATTGATTGGTGACATATACGGATGAGGTTTGGCTGCGTTTTGAAGGCGTAATAGGGTTCTATTATAACTGAAAAGCGGCGTCAAAGATCGCCTTAGATGGCGACAAGGAATATATTAAATAATTTATGACACATACTTATTTTCTTAAAGTAATTGCTTAACATATATGAATAAATCCTTATCCCTCATCATCTTGGCAACACTTTCACTTTCCGCGGTTGCCAAAGATCGCGTCACTCACAATCCCGACGCCACCAACACCGAGACCATACTTCATGCATGGAGTTGGAATTTCCCCACTATTGGAGAGAATATGAAAAAGATTGCCGATGCAGGCTACACTATGGTACAGACCTCCCCTGTTCAAAATTGCTATCAACCTGAAGGAAGCGGCAAGAAGATTTTCGACGATAATGTCACTGAAGGAAATTGGTATTATTATTACCAGCCCACCGATTGGAAGATTGGAAATTACATTCTTGGCTCGCGTGAGGAGATGAAGCAGATGATGGATTCCGCAGCCAAATATAATATAAAGGTGATTGTTGACGTATTACCCAATCACACAGCTTTTGATATAGATGCTGTTTCTGATGATTTCTACAAAGCTGTAGGCGGACGTGATAAAATGTACCACTCTCAAGGCCTGCTTCCCGTAGAAGACTATAACGACCGCCTGCAATGCACACTTTGGGGCTCGGGAGCTCTTCCGGATGTCAACACTGAGAATCCGGAGTTCCAAAAGTATTATATGGAGTTTGTCAACGATCTCCTTGCCCTCGGAGTAAGAGGCTTCCGTTACGACACTGCCAAGCATATAGGTGTCCACTCTGATCCTGTTGACACTGCAGCCGGAGTCAAGGAGAATGATTTCTGGGACGTTGCCACAGGCAGAAAAGCCGTCAAAGGTGTAAAATTAGCTCTCCCCTACGATTCCCTCTTCGTTTATGGAGAGGTTCTGCAAGACAGAAATGTGCCGGAAGCGGAATATGCTGAATATTTCGGGCAGACCGCATCTGGATATGGTCATATTTTAAGAGAGGCACTGGAAAAGGGCACTGCCAATGGTCTTGATCTTATAAACTGGCATCATTCGGCTGCTCCTGAATATCTCACTACTTGGGTAGAAAGCCATGACACGTATGCCAACGCGCATGAATCGGCTCATCTTACCGACGATCAGATTCGCACAGGATGGGTATTCCTTACAGCCCGGCAAAATGGCGTACCTCTTTTCTTCAGCCGTCCCAACGGATCGACAAGACAAGCATATTGGGGCGATAACGTGCTTGGCGCCCGCGGAAATGATGAATTCTTCCATCCCGAAGTGGTGGCTGTAAATAAATTCCGCACAGCGATGGCCGGACAAAAAGAGGATATCCAGATGTCGCCGGATGGGAAGGTGCTTGTGGTAAACCGTGGAAAAAAGGGAGCGGCAATAGTCAACATCGCCGGGATTGCCAATTCTGTCAAAGTTCCTACAGGGTTGCCTGACGGCACCTATAAAGATGAAGTATATGGCAAAGAATTCAAAGTAAAAAAGGGCATCCTCTCAGGAATTGTTGCTCCAAATAAGACTTATATACTTCAGAAATAATATTTTTAGGCCTTGTATATTCATCCCTAAGGTTTGCAAAGAGATCCTTTGTCAATCTGAAAAAATGTTATAGAAAGAAACATTTCACTCTTGTGAAGTGTTTCTTTTTTGTGTTTAATACCGGGACTAACACTCTTTTTCAAAGACTGCCGGATAAATTGGCACACATTTTGCTGAATCTAATTACAGAATTTATCAATATTAAAAAATTAACCCGAAATATGAAAATCAGACCATTAGCCGACAGGGTGCTTATTGAGCCCACTGCAGCAGAAGAAGTCACTATGAGCGGTATTATTATTCCTGATTCCGCTAAAGAGAAACCTCTTAAAGGCAAGATCGTTGCCGTTGGCAACGGCACTAAAGATGAGCCTATGGTGCTTAATGAAGGTGATGTAGTTCTCTACGGAAAATATTCCGGTTCTGAAATTGAATTTGAGGGAACAAAATATCTTATGATGCGTCAAAGCGACGTGCTTGCAGTTGTGGAGTAAATTACTGACAACGCTTTCCGGCATATAGGCAGTTTGCCTGTATTCATTTAAGCAGAGTCACTTTCACTTCTACGGCAATCAGTTTCTGAATCAAAACAAGGAATTTAAAATGGCTAAAGAAATTAAATTTAATATCAAAGCTCGCGAAGAGCTCAAAAACGGTGTCGACGCTCTTGCAGACGCTGTAAAAGTCACACTTGGTCCTAAAGGACGTAATGTAATCATTGAAAAGAAATTTGGTGCTCCGCATATCACAAAGGATGGCGTCACTGTAGCCCGTGAGATAGAGCTTGAAGACTCTTTCCAGAATATGGGAGCTCAATTGGTTAAGGAGGTTGCTTCCAAGACCGGCGACCAGGCCGGCGACGGCACAACTACCGCTACAGTGCTTGCACAGGCCATTATCAACGTTGGTCTTAAGAACGTAGCTGCCGGTGCCAATCCGATGGATCTCAAGAGAGGTATCGACAAGGCCGTTTCCAAAGTTGTTGAGGGCATCAAGGCTCAGAGTCAGGAAGTAGGCGATGATATGCAGAAAATTGAAAATATCGCACGTATCTCTGCCAACAATGATGAGGAAATAGGCCGTCTCATAGCTGAAGCTATGCAGAAAGTTAAGAAAGAAGGTGTTATCACTGTTGAAGAAGCTAAGGGAACTGAAACCACAGTTGATATAGTTGAAGGTATGCAGTTCGACCGTGGCTATATATCACCCTACTTTGTAACTAACAGCGAGAAGATGGAGTGTGAGATGGATGCTCCCTACATTCTTCTTTATGATAAAAAGATCTCAAATCTCAAGGATCTCCTCCCCGTGCTTGAGGCAGTTGCTCAAAGCGGTCGTCCCCTTCTCATTATCGCAGAGGATGTAGATAATGAGGCACTCGCCACTCTTGTAGTCAACCGTCTTCGCGGTTCTCTCAAGATTTGTGCAGTGAAAGCCCCCGGCTTTGGCGACCGTCGCAAAGAGATGCTTGAAGATATCGCTATCCTCACCGGCGGCACTGTCATCAGCGAGGTAAAAGGTATGCAACTCGTTCAGGCCAATATTCAGGATCTTGGCACAGCAGAAAAAGTAACTGTCAACAAAGACAATACCATTATTGTGAATGGCGCAGGATCTAAAGATGCCATCGCCAACCGCGTCAACCAGATCAAGGCTCAAATTGAAACCACTACTTCCAACTACGACAAGGAGAAACTTCACGAACGCCTTGCCAAACTTGCAGGTGGTGTTGCAGTGCTATATATCGGAGCTCCCTCTGAGGTTGAGATGAAAGAAAAGAAAGACCGCGTAGACGATGCTCTTTCAGCCACAAAAGCTGCGATTGCCGAAGGCATAGTTCCCGGTGGCGGCACAGCATACATTCGTTGCCTTCCTGCACTTGATGAGCTCAAAGGCGACAATGACGATGAGAACACAGGTATTGCAATCATACGACGTGCAATAGAAGAACCGTTGCGTCAGATTGTTGCCAATGCTGGCGTTGAAGGTGCTGTAATTGTTCAAAAGGTTAAGGAAGGCACCGGTGATTTCGGTTACAATGCCCGTACTGATACATTTGAGAACTTCTTCTCTACCGGCGTTATAGATCCTGCTAAAGTTACTCGAGTGGCTCTTGAAAATGCAGCAAGCATTGCCGGAATGTTCCTTACCACCGAGTGTGTGATCGCTGATAAGAAAGAGGAAACTCCTGCCGCTCCTATGGGAGCTCCCGGAATGGGAATGGGCGGCATGATGTAATCTCACGCGCCACAATCACAAGATAACTATATTAATACAAAAATGTGGGATTGGTTTTTCCAATCCCACATTTTTTGTATATTGAAGTTGCTACTAAGTATATAGCAGTAGATACAAAAACTCCACAAATGGGATTTACATCGGATTCGAAAGAGTGATGTAATGACATTTTTATCAAAAATTATACAACCCGCATATTTACTTAGTATTTCAAGAATGAAGAAATGTTTTTATTTGACATTCTCACTAATTTTGATTAACTTTGGCAAAATATGCATTCCGGCCATTTGGTCAAGTCTCTGACTTCTGAACATGAATGAGGAAGCATATCAAACCCAAATAAGAATCAATTATTCACTTATGAAATACCTTCCCCGAATCATCGTTTCTTTCAGCCTATTGCTGATTTGCAGCTGTTCATCTGGATTTGATAGCAAAAAAGCAAATCAACTTCTTGAAAAGGAAAACCTTACCACAGAAGATTACACCGAAATGATTCAAATCTATGAAAATGGTTTGGATGATGCTATAAGATTCTCACAAGAGAATCCCGGTCAACTTTCTACTAAGCAGAAAGAGGAATTTATGCTTGTCTTTGCCATCGGCATGAGACTAAGCAAAGATGATGCGAAACTTACAGAAGAGCAGCGTAAAGAACTGGAGCGCATAAACCTGAAAGGAAAAGAGGGGGCTACACAAGAAAAATGATTTCAGTCAACAACTTGTCTGTTGAGTTCTCGGCACGACCTCTCTTTACAGACATTTCTTTCGTCATAAACCCCACCGATAAGATTGCCCTTGTTGGCAAGAACGGTGCGGGAAAATCAACTATGCTGAAGATTCTTGCCGGATTGCAAAATCCGACATCAGGCTCTATCAGCAAACCTAATGAGGTCACAATCGGCTATCTTCCACAGCAAATGAAACTTGCCGATGAAACCACTGTCTTTGAAGAAACAAAAAAAGCTTTCAGCCAACGCATTGCTTTGGAAGATGAACTTCATGGACTAAATCAACAATTGGAAAAAGTCACAGACTTCGACAGCTTAGAATATCAAAAACTTTTTGATAGACTGGAGTACCTTAACGACCGTATCGCCATGGATGACACAGTCAATGTTGAGGCTGAGATTGAAAAGACTTTGATCGGGCTTGGTTTCTCAAGGAATGATCTTGATCGTCCCACAAGTGAATTTTCCGGAGGTTGGAGAATGAGAGTGGAGCTTGCCAAAATACTTCTTCAGCGACCCGATGTGCTTTTGCTCGACGAGCCAACCAACCACCTTGACATAGAATCTATCCAATGGTTGGAACAATTCATGGCTACCAAAGCCAAGGCGGTTGTGCTGGTAAGCCACGACCGTGCTTTTCTCGACAACGTCACAAAGCGCACCATCGAGATAAACTGCGGGCGTATCTATGATTACAAGGTAAGCTATACTCCATTTGTAAAACTGCGTGATGAACGTCTTGAACAGCAGCTTAGAGCTTATGAGAATCAACAGAAGCTGATAGCTGATACTAAAGCTTTTATTGAAAGATTTCGATATCAGGCCACCAAAGCCGTGCAAGTGCAAAGCAGAATAAAACAGCTTGAAAAGATTGTGCCGATTGAAGTTGATGAGGTCGACAACTCTCATTTAAGACTTAAATTCCCCCCTGCCCCACGTTCAGGCGACTTTCCTCTTATTGTAGAAAATCTCAGCAAAACATATGGAGATCACACTGTCTTTTCCAATGCGGAGTTCACACTTAGGCGAGGTGACAAAGTGGCATTTGTGGGTAAAAATGGAGAAGGCAAATCTACCCTTGTAAAGTGCATCATGGGAGAGATACCTTACGATGGGCACCTGAAACTCGGACATAATGTCAAAATAGGTTACTTTGCTCAGAATCAGGCTCAGCTCCTTGATGAATCTATCACTGTTTTCGACACAATCGACAATGTTGCCACCGGGGATATGCGAACAAAGATACGCGATATTCTTGGAGCTTTCATGTTTGGAGGCGAAGCATCTGATAAGAAGGTCAAAGTATTGTCTGGCGGTGAGAAAACTCGACTCGCCATGATTAAGTTGCTACTCGAGCCTGTTAATTTCCTTATTCTCGATGAGCCTACCAATCATCTCGACATGAGAACCAAAGACGTTCTGAAAGATGCGATAAAAGCTTTCGATGGCACCGTCATCGTTGTGAGCCACGACCGTGAGTTTCTTGATGGACTTGTTGATAAGGTTTATGAATTCGGAGGTGGGCACGTCAAGGAAAATTTAGGTGGCATCTATGATTTTCTGCAAAAAAAGAAAATGGAGAATCTAAACGAACTTGAGAAGAATCAACCACGTCTATCTCAAGATGGCTCTCCATCTTCATCAACCAATACGGTTGTTAAGGAAATTAATTCTCAGGATAGCGACAAACCTTCAAGACAGCTATCTTACGCTGAGCAGAAAGAGCAGGAAAAGAAGGTGCGTAAAGCCGAGAAGGCGGTAAAGACAGCTGAAGAGAAAATAGCTGATCTCGAAATTCGCCAAGCAAAATTAGAAGACCGTCTGTCTTCCGGAGATGCTGCTGATGACATAATTAATGCATACGCTGAAGTAAAAAAGCAACTTGAGGAGGCAATGACAGAGTGGGAAAATGCCCAAATCGAGTGCGATGAGTTGAAAGCTTCTCTTCCGTGAATCTACAGTGTCAGTATGATATTCATTGCTTGAATAGAAGTTGCTCATGCACTTTCTATTCTATTTGAAGCTACTTAAACTTTTTTACTGAAGTTGTTTTAACTTTTTCTTTGTCTGGATTTAGACAGCTTTCGGAGGTGAGTTTTTAGCTCGAAGAGGAAGTTTAGCGGGCTAAACGACCGAGGAGAGATGAAAAAGCAACCCGAAAGATGGCTGAAGACGGGCAAAGAGGACTCCATATTCAAAATTACATATAAAAGTCAACAAGCCCGTAAAAAGTTTAAACAACTTCATTTTTAAGAATTCAATACCCACTCGAAAACAAGTATTTTATGACAAAAACAAATATACATCCGGACAACAATCCCGATCCCTCCAATATCCTCCACTCCTCCACTCATGGCATTGATATGAGCAATCTTGATCCGCAAGTTGATCCTCGCGAGGATTTCTATCTTTATGCCTGTGGTGGATGGATGAAGAAGAATCCGCTCACCCCGGAATTCTCACAATATGGGACATTTGATCACTTACGTGAAAATGCAAAAGTGCAACTTCGCGAACTCATAACCAATCTGTCGGATCATCCGGATGCAAAGATAAAAGGCACCATAGCTCAGAAAGTGTCAGACATCTATAATCTTGGCATGGATGCCGAGCGTCTCAATAGAGAAGGAGCTGCACCCCTGAAACCATTCATTGATAAGATTGAGAATGATGACCTTTCAGACCGTGAGGAGTTGATAGCCTGGTTGCATAATGGATTAGGCAGTGTGTTCTTTTCCACAGGTGTGGGTCCGGATGCAATGGATTCTGACAGAAACATAATGCACATCGGAGAAGTCGGTCTTAGTCTTGGTGATCGCGATTATTATCTCGAACGCAATGATACCAACGATAAGATCATGGCGGCCTACGAGATTTATGTTAAAAAACTGATGGCTCTGGCAGGTTATGATGAAGATGCAAGTCAGCGGATATGGGATAATGTTATTGCCATGGAGACCGAGTTCGCCCGCAATAAAATGACTAAAGAAGACCGCAGAGATCCACTTAAACGGTATAATCCTATTACGTACACCAATCTGAAAGAGACATATCCCAATATTGATTGGGATAGATATTTCTCACAATTAGGTGTTGAAAAATTTGAGGAACTCACTCTCTCCAATCCCAATTTTCTGACATTCATCAACACGCTTCTTCCTTCTCTCTCTGATCGCCAGATCAAAGACTATATGATCTACGAAGTGGTTTCACAATCTACAGGAGTTCTCTCCGACGATTTCCAAGCCGCTTCTTTCGAATTGTATGGTAAAGTGATGAGTGGCACAGAGGAAGAGATGCCCAGATGGAAACGTGCGATGACTATACCCAATGCCATGCTTGGCGAAGCGGTTGGTCAGCTTTATGTAGAAAAATATTTTCCGAAAGAGAATAAAGACTATATGCTGGCCCTTGTTGGCAATCTTCAGAAAGCGTTAGGCAAGCATATTGAGGCTCTATCTTGGATGAGTGACCAGACTAAACAGAAAGCACTTGAGAAACTCTCCTCTTTCACGGTAAAAATTGGATATCCGGATAAATGGAAAGACTATTCTGAGATAACTATTGATCCTGATAAAAGCTATCTTGAAAATGTCTATAATGCCTCTGTCTGGTACACCAGCGATAATTATAAAAAACTTAATCAGCCGGTAGATAAGACAGAATGGTTTATGACACCTCAGACAGTCAACGCCTATTACAGCCCTATTTCCAACGAGATATGCTTTCCTGCCGGAATTCTTCAACCACCTTATTTCGATCCCACTGCCGATGATGCACAAAATTATGGGGCCATCGGAGTCGTAATAGGACATGAGATGACTCATGGTTTTGACGATTCCGGGCGCAAATTCGATAAAGACGGAAATCTAAAGGAATGGTGGACTGGGGAAGATTCCCAAAAATTTACTGTTCTCGCTGATCGCCTCGTAGAGCAGTTCAATAAAGTTGAAGTAGCTCCCGGCGTTTTTGCTAATGGAAAATATACACTTGGTGAAAACATTGCTGACCAAGGAGGCCTTCGTCTTGCACTCACGGCTTATCAGGATTATGTAGCGGATAAAGACACCAAAGTTATCGATGGGCTATCTCCACTTCAGCGATTCTACCTCGCTTATGCCAATGTTTGGGCTGCCAACATCCGTGAAGAAGAGATATTGAAACGCACAAATACAGATCCCCATTCCTTAGGCAAAAACAGGGTGAACGTAACACTAAAAAATATTACCCCGTTTTTTGAAGCATTCGGCATTAAAGAGGGCGATCCCATGTTTATTCCTGAAGAGGAACGTGTGGTCATATGGTAAACATAATTCCTTTACTTCAAAGCATAAATAAACACTGAAGTTGTATAAACTTTTTCTTTGTCTGGATTTAGACAGATTTCGGAGGAGATTTTTTAGCTTGAAGAGGAAGTTTAGCGGGCTAAACGACCGATGAGAGATGAAAAAGCAACCCGAAAGATGGCTGAAGACGGGCAAAGAGGACTCCATATTCAAGAAATACATATAAATATCAACAAGCCCGTAAAAAGTTTAAACAACTTCACTATGTCTTTTCGAAGTATTCTCATCTTAGAATGAATTCTTTAATAATTACCGATTATATTTCTTAACTGGATTTTTTATGTACGGACTGATCGGACGCCCTCTCGGACATTCATTTTCTGCAGATTTTTTCAATAAAAAATTTGAAAATGAGGGCATAGACGAAACCTATAGACTCTTTCCCCTTGATTCCATAGAGATGCTCCCCGCTCTGCTCTCTGCCCACCCGGATCTTCATGGACTTAACGTAACGCTTCCTTACAAGCAGGCCGTGATACCATTCCTTAATCGCATTGATGCTGATGCCAGAGAGATAGGTGCGGTAAATGTGATTAAAATACATTCAGACGGCACCCTGGAAGGATTTAATTCAGATGCTATTGGATTTCATGATTCAATCTCGCCTCTTTTACGTCCGCATATGAAGCGGGCATTAGTGTTAGGCACAGGAGGAGCATCAAAAGCAGTGGTATATGTACTCCGGAAAATGGGTATAGAGGTAGTCAACGTCTCCAGAAAACCTGATGAGGGGCAATTGTCTTACAACCAACTTACCCCGGAGATAATGGAGAGGTATCATATCATTGTCAATACCACTCCTCTCGGAATGTGGCCAAAAATTGATGACGCTCCTGATATCCCTTATGATCTCATCTCTGCAGAGCATCTTTGCTATGATTTGGTATATAATCCTGAAATCACCACATTCATGCGAAAAGCCGCCATGCATGGAGCTGAAGTGAAAAATGGTTTGGAGATGCTCCACGGACAAGCCATAGCCGCCTGGAAAATCTGGAATTGATCTACGACATTTCTATGCCTTTCCTTTTCCCTCTGTTCGGTCTTATTGCCGGAATTTTGTTAGGCAACCAATTTAAGCTGCCGATATGGAGCGTAATTCCCATTTCGGTAGCTTGTATTGTCTATATCTATATTCTGAGAAAATCTGTCAAGCCCTTAGCAGCGCTACGTTTGAATAAATCTCACCGCGTATGGGTGCTTCTATTATTTTGTGGCATTGGAATGATTGATATGGCTTTTCACCTACCGGATGAATATATTGCTGATAATCTCAATAAATATATATTGGCAGAGGGGGAGATAAGAGAGTGTGGTTCGTTCTCTACTGGCGATCGCTTTATTGTAAAATTATCCCGCCTGATCGATTCTAATTCTCAAGTTCAAAATTGCAACAATTTTAAAATCATACTTTCTACAGACGGTCTGTCGGCCTCTGTAGGTGATATGGTCATATTCCCGGCCAATTTCTATCCCATAGAAGATAATCCCAATCTAAGGGCAACAGGATTTGCCGATAGAATGAATAGAGTCGGCATCTACTATCGTGCTTATCCCAAAGAGAATGAGGTAATAATAGAAGGATTTAACAATACACCGACCAATAATGCACTTTTATGGCGCGATAAGCTGGTGACTAAGATTGAGAAATCATCTTTATCACGTTCTGCCTGTGATTTCATCACAGCACTCCTCTTGGGCGACCGAAGCTTTCTGTCGGATGAAGTGCGATCTTCTTTCAGCAATGCAGGAGTGGCTCATGTTTTGGCCCTCAGCGGACTGCACGTCTCTATTCTTATGGGAATTATTTTAGCTCTGTTATTCCCTTTAAAGATGATCGGCTTACACAAGACTCGCTATATCATTGCGCTTTTGTTTTTATGGTTCTATGTTTTCTTCACGGGAATGTCTCCATCTACTGTCCGGGCAACGATAATGACAACCTTTGTAATAGCTGCCTTGTTGCTTCAGCGACGCAATAGTGCAGAAAATGCTTTGTTGGCTGCAACATTCCTCATTCTCTTATTCAATCCTCTTGCTATATATGATATAGGATTACAACTCAGTGTGCTCTGTGTAGGCAGTATACTCTTCTTCACAGGTCCGCTGAATCCTGTCAACCGTCGTTATCATCCAATTTTACATTCTGTCACAGCCGCAGTTCTTGTGTCCTTAGTCGCCACAGCCGCCACATGGGTAGTTATTTCCTATTATGTCCACTCTATTCCACTACTCTTCCTCCCGGTCAACTTAGCTCTTCTCCCATTGTTACCCTTTTATATTTGGATAGCTGTGGTTTACCTTATGCTTCTTTCCTGTGGTATAGATGCCTGCATCCTATCTGCAATCCTCAATTATGGATATAAATGCTTCGACTGGATAGTTGGTCACCTTTCCTCTTTTGGAAATTCTACAATTTCATTCAAAATTCAATTCCCGATTATGATAATATGGGGATTCGGTGTTTTGATTCTTGCTTATTCCCTAAAGACAAATAAAGAGAAGCGAAAGATGATGGTTATTGGATCCTGCAGTTTACTATGCCTTGCTATAGCATGTATCCCGATTCTTAATCGTAAAGCTCCGGACAGCATCATTTTTCAGAAAAATTATCACGATATATCTCTCGCTCTCTACGATGGTGATGACCTTCACCTCTCAACTATGCCAAGAAATTCAATAAGCAGAGTTATCCATAAGGGTTGTGAGGTATTATCCATCGATAGCGAAGTAAATATCGACTCACTTTCTCTAATACATTCAAAAATCGGCAGACGTAGGGGAAGGAGGAGATATTTAATATTAGGCGGAGGTTTCAAGGGTTCCACTCTTAATGAACTCCCACAGCTCAAAGAATATGATAAAATAATTCTCCATTCCTCTATAAAAAGAAGAATGGAGAATATGCTGCGTCAGGAAGCCGCCGACTTAGGTATCAAAAATATTCATAGTCTTCGTGATGATGGACCTTTGGAAGAGTTTCTACCGGATTCTCTTCCAGACAATATGTAACTGAAAGCACTGTTGTGCGTAAGAACCGCATGCTTCTCTTCTACCTCTTTCTTAAGATCAGTAGTAGTTGTCGGGTCATCAAATTGTGAACCCTTTGCCAAGCGCCCAATGGCAAGAAGTATCATCACCATCGTTGCCATTATTATTATTACCAATAGGATTTGTATAATTAGTGCCATATTAATTTTTTCTAAAAATAATTTACAGAAAAGTAAATATTACTCTTGCTATCTTTATAACACAATACTGAATAAAAAGATTAATTCACTTTTATGAAATCCCCTATGCCCTCCCCTCCTAATATATATATATATATGTCACTTTATATATATGATATATATGTCTCTCTGATTGTATCCGCCGCGTTCTATTAAATAGGAATTGAAAAAGTAAAATTCGCGACCCATCCCCTATCGAAAAAGTTTAGACTACATATTAACCTCATTAAATGAAGTTGTTTAAACTTTTTCTTTGTCCGGATTTAGACATCTTTCGGAGGTGATT
>CAZEOI010000034.1:0-38792 GCA_964513775.1 uncultured Sangeribacter sp.
ATGTCCGTGAGATTCTCACTTCCGTTTCAGGAGCGACTGTAGAAGCTCCGGCTCATTGGTAGTGATGAAATCGACGTCGTGGTCGATACACCATTTCATGTCGGCCTCGGAGTTGACAGTCCAGATATTCACCAAAAGTCCGAGATCATGACATCCCTTGATCCATTCCGGATGTTTCTTGATCGCCTTGAGCGAATAGTCGATGCCGGCGCCGCCCATCTGCTTGATCTGCTCGGGCACATAGTCGCCGTCAAGATAGTAGACACCGGTACCTTTTGGTGCATATTTTATGAAGTTCTTGAAACCGTCGCGAGAGAAAGTGATGTAGTCAACCTTATCTTCGAGTCCATACTTCTTGACCATGGCGAGGATAGCCTTCACGGCAGCCAACTCATGGCTGCGACTGTTGTGCTGCTTCATCTCACACACTATGCGGGAGGGAAGCTTCGAGGCTGTGGCAAGATATGATTCGAGAGTGGGCACATTCTCACCGTTTGCGAGCTTCTGAGCAAGCACAACCTCAGCAGGAGAGCTTTCGATGTGTACGCCATTGATGTCGGGATCGTGGTTTACTACAAGAACGCTGTCGGAAGTCATCCACACATCGAATTCAGAGGCATAGCAGTGGATTGAGTCTGCCTTCACTATAGAGCGGATCGAATTCTGGGCCGAGCCATCGGTTTTCCAGTAGCCACGGTGAGCTATCACCTTAGGAGTCGCGGCCGCCATGCAGCCAACTGCCAAGAGCAGTGCTCCGGATATTAAGCATTTCAGGGATTTCATGATTGGTATGTTTTATTGTTCAGATGTCGTATTCAATGGTTACAGATTTAGACACAGGTGTGGTGCCTACTTTAACAACGTGGCATCCCACCGTTTTATCATACTCAGTCTTTACTTTTTTACCATTCACACTCACCTTGCCACCATCTTTCATACCCGGCAACTGGAGAATGTAGGAACGTTTAAGTGTCTGACCGGGGTAAGATCCCTGCGCAGGGGAAACAGTCACGCTTGCCTTCTTGCCCTTCTGTGTGTAGCGGAGATCAGTGGTGGCATAGCTGCCGTTTTTATAATCGAGCGAGATGCCGTCATCCTCATAAAGGCTGAAAGTGTTGTCGGCATCATCAGCAGCAGGATACACCCGCATCACAAGAGTCTCAAGTGGAGCTGTGGCAGGACGCGGAGTATAAGGTTGCATCGGAAGCACCCAGCCACCCCTGACGTAGAGGGGGAACTCATCGAGCGGCTTGCTGATATCGGCGGTCTGGTCGCCCTCCTTCATCTCATGGGTGAAGTAGTCATACCACACCTCCCCTTTCGGGAACCATACTTTCTGCGAAGCCACTTTGTCGGGGCCCTCTCCCGGAGAGGAGATAGGAGCGGCAAGAAGGATATCGCCGAAGGTGAACTGCTGGGGCTGATTGAAAGATTCCTTCTGGTCACCGTAGTCGATAAACATCGAACGGTTGAGGGGCACCATTGTGTTGTGGGTCTGCCATACGCTGGAATAGATATAGGGCATCATCTCGGAACGCATATGATACATCTTACGCATGGCCTTCGTCTCCTTGTCGCCGCTTATCCAGGGTCGACGGTCAAGACGCTTGTCTTTGGTGGAGTGTACACGGAGAGCTGCTGAAAGAGCGCCAAACTGAGTCCATCTCACACTCAGCTCAGGATTCGGATCGCCTCGGAAACCACCTATGTCGTGAGCCCAATAATAACAGCCGCCCTGACCGCTGCAGGCTGTAAGCTTAACCTCGAAGGCAAGAAGCTCCCAGTTGGCTTGTGCATCGCCTGAGAACTGGATCGGATGGCGATGGTCGCCCCAGCCTGACCAGCGGCTATAGCCGGCCCCTCGCTTGCCATTACGTTCGGAATCGCGGTAATAAAGCTCATTTATCCAGGAGAGTGTGGTGGAGTTGTGGCCGGGCACATGGGGATACAGATAGTTCTGCTGCCAGTCGAGCCACCAGAAGTCTACACCCATATCCTCGCTGGGACGGTGGGCATAGTCGAAAAACTTCTCCATATAGTCGCGGTCGGATGTATTGAAACGTGGCACCTTGCCGTCGGTCTTGCCAAGAGCCTTTATAAAGGCATCGTAATGCTCCTCGTGGGGTCGCATGCCATCGTGGGGATGATCATTGAGCGACACTGTCACACCACGTGCATGAATCGAGTCGATAAGTGCCTGCGGATCGGGTATGAGCTCACGGTTCCATGTATAACCATTCCAATTCAGATGGCCGTTATGACCGGTGCCCACGGTAGCGTCATTCGTGTGCCAGCCCATGTCGAAGACTATATTGTCGAGAGGGAAATCATTTTTATCGTAACCACGGATGATATCAAGAAACTCATCGGAAGTATAGTCCCAATAGCGGCAATACCACACTCCGTGTATATATTTGCGCGTCATAGGCACTTTGCCGCTTATGGCTCCGAGACTGGCAAGAGCAGCCTTGTAGTCGTTGCCATAGATGAAGCAATATTGATCCTGTATGTGGGAGTTGGTGTCGCGTGGCTTTATCCAACCGTCCACAAGGAGGTCGCTACGCTCATCATCTATCATATACCAGCCATCTTTACTGAGGATGCCGTCGTCCATTGGAATCTCCTTAGTGACACGGTCAAGGGTCTCCACCGGACCTCCGAGATTATTCTTCGGGAGGAAACGGTTGGTGAATTTCTTCTCCTTGCCGTTGAGCGTATAAAACACATTGAGATTTGATGTGGAGAAGGGGAACCCGTCGTTCTTATACCAGATGCGGAGTGCTGGAGTCGTGATTTCATAACAGTCGTCACCAAGTTCCTTTACCGTTATCTCCTCGGGAGAGAGCATGCTGGTGCGATCGTAAGCGAAGAGCGTGGGATCGTCGATAAACTTAGCACTGTCGGCAAACTCAAGGCGCAGGAGTGTTGGCGTTATGATTGAGAGACGGTTATTGCCAAACACCATAGGGTTGGCAACCGGTGTGACTGAAAAAGACGTTAGTCCTGATGAAATCATCAGGGCTAACGAAAGAAAATATTTATATGATTTATGCATGGTTTACTATTCTTAGATTTATGAACCCCATAATTTGGCGTTGATAGTCTCCGTATAAACGTTGCCGAAGCTGTCGGTGGCACGGAATGTCACGCTCTTCCAACCCTCCCGAGGAGTATAGAGAAACATATGGTCGTTATTATTCTCCGGGGCGGCGCCGCCGTGGTTTGCAGGGATTGCACCGTCGACAAGACATTTGCGCACATCCGGATCCCAGCATTTACCACCATTCTGCGAAGGGATAAGTCTCGCCTCGGCGGGAAGCAGAGTCCATGCGCCCCCATCCTCCTGCGTCTCCACAGTCCAGTCTTCATGCCAGCAGAAGATATTGGCAAGGATCTTATCGTAAGGGTCGCCGGGATTGTTGGATGGATTCCAGAGCACGGCATCTTCCGGAGCATACAGTTTCATCTGATAGTTGCGGTCGCAGCCGTCGCCCACGAAATATTTGTTGACAAGCTTGCCATCCTTAAATTCAAGCGCACCATATCCGCGGGGAGCACCGTCGTTGCAAAGAGGATACCAGAAAGCACCCATCACGGAGGCAAAGGTGGTCTCGGTGATATTGTCGGCGATGGTGGTGGTGTAATGGTTGTGGCTGTGGCCGGAAAGAATCTGCACATCCCTGTAGTCCTTCACCAGGTCGTAGAGAACTTGATTATTGGAGACGTGGGTTGAGCTGTTGCGGCGTGCTGTAGGAATATGAAGGCCGATGATGATCGTCTTGTCATGGTCTACATAACTCAGATCCTTCTCAAGCCATTCGAGCTGCGCATCGGTGATAGTGCCTGAATAGTCGTTGCGGCTTGTCTCGCCACGATAGAGCACATCGTCAAGCACCACCAGATGGCAGTCACCGATATTGGCTGAATAGTAGGTCGGGCCGAGCACGTCACGGAAATCCTTGTCGCTCTCCGTGTCGTTCTTGATCCCCTCGTTGTGGTCGTGGTTGCCGATCACAGAGAACACCGGCACAGGCACATTACGGATAGCACCTGCATAGACAGTGAAATAGTCAGGCTTATTCCATACTATGTCGCCGAGATCTATGCCATACACCGCTCCGGGAAGCGTAGAGGTGAACTGAGCCATACGTGGCAACATACCGTTGAACTCTGTGAGGTCAGCATCATTTCCGATCTGCGGGTCGGCCATGGTGAAGAGAGTCCACTCATTTTTCTTCTGACCCGACACCAGATTGAAGTCACGCTGGATAATGGCTCCGTCGGTGAAGCTGATGGTCTTGTAGAATTTGGGAAGGCCGTTCAGCGTGGGGAGCTCACAGTCTTCAGGCATCGAGATAAATACGTGCTGACGCCCGGTGGTGTACATCTGATATTCACCTTTGGCATCGGTGGTGATCACATTTACTCCGTCGCTCACTACCACACCCTGACGAGGCTGCCCGTCTACAGTGACACGGCCCACAAGATTCTTGCCGAACTCAGCCTTGATGGTGAGCGGATCGTTGTCGGCACCGGGCAGGCGCTCAAGCCCTGCGTTATCGGAGCATGAAACGAAAGCGCTCGCAATCAAAAATGCCGAGACTATATATTTAAATAATTTCATTGCGATGATAAGTTAATCGAATTTTCGAAGTTATAGAAGTTGTTTAAACTTCAAAGTAAACTTCATGGAAGAGAAAAAAGTGAGGAGAGAGAAATAAACCAAATATTACCTATATAAACCTGATTCCATTGCATCAATAGCCCGGATTCTGCTTGAGCAGCGGATTGCCGGCCATAGCCTCCGAGGGGAGTGGGAAACGCTTCTTGGTGTCGTCGGTAGGCTTGTGGGCCCACCAGCTCTCGGTGGTGTAGAGACCGAGGCGTATAAGATCTGTGCGGCGGCGTCCCTCACCAAGGAACTCTGTCTGCCATTCATCAGCCATTCGATATACGTCGAGATTTGAGGCTGTGACAGGATCCGGATCATTGCCACCTTCGAAATTGCGTTTGCGAACCTCATTGATAAGCTTGGCGGCACCCTCCTTGTCGCCCGCACGCCATTTACACTCTGCGAGCATATAGTACACCTCTGTGAAACGCATACAGGGGAAATCGGGATTCCAGAGAAGATCCTTATCGTTGACATCAGGGATCGGCATCTTGACAAGACGCACACCCGACACCTCGGAGCCATCCATCATGGTGCTGCTGTTGCCGTTGACGTTCACATAGTCTACGAGCACCACCTCCTGACCGGCTTTATCCTTCTGGCCTATGGCAACCTCGCCGGTGTAAGGATTCTTCTGCAGACCTACGCAGAACATACCCTCATATTGCTTGTCGCCATGATATACGTAAGGCTTCTTGCGAAGATCGGCATCGTTATATTTCTCATAGCTCTTGCCAAGCTTATAGTCCATCACGGGTCCACCCTCTTTCTCGCGTGAAGGAGAGAGGATAAAGCCGTTGTAGCGGGAGGCGGGGAAGGGACAGTTGAAGTATTTGTCGGCCTGGTGATTGTAGAAATAGCGGTAATACCAGTTGAACTCCATCTTTGAATTCTGAGAGGGCACATACCACACCGCCTCCGTTGATTTGTCGTTGTCGAAACAGTGAGGGCCATACCAGGTCTTGTCGATCTCATACGGGCCATATTCACCCTTGATAAGATCCTCGCATATGGCGGCACATTCGGCATAGTGATCTCCTGCGCCATAAGCCTCGGCATTGAAATAGAGCTCAGCCAGCATCATTGCCGCGGCCCCCTTGTGGATATAGCCATCCTGTGCCTCACCCAAAGAGGCTTTAGGGAGAATGGCGGGTATCGCATTCTTGAACAGTTGCTCGCAATGGTCGAAAGTCTCCTTGTCTGTGGCACGCGCACATGGCGAGTCGTTATTGCTGTTGAAGATGGGAAGCCCTCCGAAATAATCGAGGCCACGCATGTAATACCATCCGAGGATAGCGTTCAACTGATTGATATGATCCTGCTTCACCTCATCAGAGAGGCCTATTCCCACATAGTTCACTCCCGAAAGGTCTTCCTTAGCCTCAAGAGTACGGGCGATGGCGCTCATTGTGCCGTCCCACACATTTTTCACGTGGCGGTCGTCACCGGTCCATGTATGCTCCTGCAGACGTATGTATTCTCCGTTGTTGTAGAAGTCGCTGCCGCGTGTCGGACAGGCCATTTCATCGGTGGTGAGCTCCTGAAGATACCAGCGCTCGGCACCGAGATACCATTTCCAGTGGGTGAAGGGGCGACAGAGGATCGCATATGTGTTCTCCGGACAGGTTATAAACGTGTCAGGGGTCACGCTGGAATAGAATTTCTCATCCAGATCGCAGGATACGAGAGACGCGCTTGCCAGCAGTGACAAAGCTATATATTTCAAATTAGATTTCATAATCGGTCAATTTAAAGTAGATGGGATTAGAAAGTGAGCTGTGCGCCGAATGTCCAGCGGGTGGTCTGCGGATACATGGTGGCGGAACTACGCACATACTCCACACCGGGATAGAGGCCGTTGATGCTTACCTCGGGATTGTAGCCCTTATATTTTGTCCAGGTGCATAGATCGCGGACGGTCACGTAGAATCTCGCGCGTGAGATAAACTTGTTCCACTTGCTCAGATTGAGAGTATAGCCGAGAGAGATGGCGTCGATCTTGAGGAATGAAGCGTCACTCAGGAAGTAATCGGAAGTGATTCGTGTGTCGTTGATCGCAGCGTTGTCGGTGTAGGCTATCTTCAGCACATTCTCCTGTGAAGTAGACTGCAGACCGTGGTAGAGATTCAACTCGCTGAACACGTCGTAGTCAATCCATGAACGGAGCTGTATGCCGAGATCGAAGTCGCGGTAGCGGAGATTATTCTCCCAAGAGAGAATCACCTTCGGGATAGCGTTGCCCACCCAATGCTTGTTCTCGTCAACGAGGTTATTGACGCTGCCATCTTTAGCCGGGACAATGTTATTGTCTTTGTCGTAGATGAGCCATTTGCCATTCTCATCAAGTCCGGCAGTCTTGAAGAGCCAGAACTGACCGATCTTGGAACCGTTGACAAGCTTGTGCTCATAACCCATTGATGCAGGCATGGCATCGGGAAGCATGAAGGAGTCGCTATCTCCGAGATTCTTGATCTTGGAATCGTTTTGCGATACGCGGAGAGTGGAGGCCCAGGTGAACTGATTGTTCTGCACGGGCACTCCGGTGAGCTCAAACTCCCAGCCGGTGTTGGTGAGGCTACCGATATTCTTCATCACAGTGGTATAAACCATCGGAGGAACCGGTGCGGCCACCTCAAAGAGCATATCGTCTACACGACGGTGATACCAGTCGAACTTACCGGAGAGACGCTGATCAAGCACTGCGAAGTCAACACCTACGTTAAACTCCTTCTTCTCCTCCCATTTCAGGTCGGGGTTGATATTCTTTGTAGATCCGTAGCCCGGCTGCCAGATGCCGTTGGTGGGATACATATCGTTAGATTTATAGGTGCGCACTGTGTAGCCGCTGCCGAAGTCGTTGTTACCGGTGACACCGTAGCCCACACGCACCTTGAGATCGTTGAGCCATTCCACATCTTCCATAAATTTCTCACGGTTGATGCGCCAGCCGGCAGAGAGCGACCAGAAATTGCCCCAACGGTTGTTCTTACCAAACTTGGAGGAACCCTCACGACGATAGCTTGCAGTGGCAAGATATTTGTCGGCATAAGTATAGTTGACACGTGCGAAGAAGGAGATCAATCTCTCGCGGGGAGATTTGTTGGACGACATGGCAGCCTGACCATCGCTGAGGTCGGTGCCGGCGCTCATATCCCAGGGGCCGATGCCATCTACAGTGAAGTTGGCATTGGTCATCTCGAATTTCTCGGTGCCGTCGTTCTGATAATAGCTGTAGCCGGCCACTGCATCAATATAGTTCTCACCGAAATCACGCACGTAGTTGGCATAAGCCTCAAACGATTTGTTGAGCGTCTTGCTAAACTGGTGGGTAGCCTTTCCTCGTTTGCTTGAAGTCACACTCTCACGGTGCTTCTGGCTGTAGTAGAGATTATACTGATACTGGCGGAGGTCAAGGCCCATGGTGCCCTGCACGGAGAAACCCTTGAAAAGATTCAGCTTGAGGGTTGCGTCGCCGAGAAACCACTGGTCTTTTGCTGAATAATCCTTATATTCGATGTCAGCAACGGGGTTCCATGAATTGCCACCCATACCGATGCCGTCCACATTATAGTCGCTCGGATTCTCGGGATCATAAAGAGGTATCGTAGGGTTAAGCTCAATGGATTTCTGGAATGTGTAGGTGCCGTTACGCTTGTCGCGGTCGGCCTGACGGAACTGCGATTTCACACTGATCTCGGCAATGCCGTCCCACATGCGGTAGCGTCCGTTGATACGGCCTGAATAGTCCTTACGACCGTCGCCCTTCACGATGCCCTCCTGATTGGAGTAGAGAAGCGATGAATAGAGCTGAAGATCTTTCGAACCGCCGGAGATCGTCACCACATGACGCTGGCTGAAGGGATTCTCACGGGTGAGCTCCTTATACCAGTCGGTGTCATAACCATAGTCATAGCCAAGACCTCGCTCCACATACTCCTGCGAGGAGAGGAGATCAAGATGCTTGCGCACGCTTTCCACCGATAGCTCGCAGGTGTAGTTCACCTGAGTCTTACCCTCTTTTGCCTTCTTTGTGGTCACGAGGATCACACCGGCGGCGGCACGTGTGCCGTAGATAGCGCCGGCGGAGGCATCTTTAAGCACATCGATCGACTGGATATCCTCCTGATTGATGGCACGGAGATCGCCGCCCGGAACTCCGTCGATCACTACCAACGGACCCTGGCCGGCATTGACAGAGGCCACGCCACGGAGCTGATAACCGTTGGAAGCATTGGGAGAGGAGTTGCCGGTGGTGGTGAGGCCGGAAATCTTGCCCTGGAGGGCTGTCGCGATGGTTGCGCCTCCGAGACCCGACATCATGTCGTCGCTCGTGATTGAGGTGATGGCGGAAGTGACACGTTTCTTCTCCATCGTGCCGTAGCCCACCACTACCACCTCGCTGAGGAGCTGGTCGTCGTCCTGCATCACGATATCATAATGGGTCTTCCCTGCCACTACTTTCACATTTTCACTTTTCTTACCGATGTAAGTGATCTTCAATGTCTGTCCGGCCTGTGCGTTGATGGAGAAATTACCCTCGATATCGGTCACAGTAGCCAGTTTCGTGCCATCCACGGCCACGGTTACGCCGATAAGGGGCTCTCCGTCTGCCTCGGTGACGGTGCCGGTGACTTGTGCGGCCACTGTCATGATCACCGACGACAGCAGTCCGAGAAATAGCGTGCAGATAATCTTCCTGAAGGTATCCGCCATAATATATTTGTGTTTCATTGTGAATTCAGATTAGTTTATTTGGTCTCGATTCGCGTTACTTTCAGGTCATCCATAAACCAGCGGTAGTATGACGTCTTACCGTTGTCGGGATATGTCTCCACAGCCTTGAACCCGTTGTTGATAAACGGAGTGGCACCGATGATGATCTTAGTGGCGGCAGTAGCCCCTCTCACAGTCACCGTCATGGGAGTCCATGTCCAGGGTATGGTCTTGTCGGAATTGTTGTAGGGTTCGAGTTCCTTGCTCTGGGTGGCGCTCACTCCACCTTCAATCTCACCTGCACCCTCAATCACCACCGACACTGTCATCGGGTCAGTGCCATTCTTGGCTGCGAGGAAAGTGACCTCCACATCGGCATACTTGCCATTCTCGATCGGGAGCTCATCCTTGATAGCTATAGCTGTCTGTGCGCCACCCTTGTTGAATTTCAGATAGCCGTCCATTGCGTAGACCACCTTGGCCCCGGCATTGTAGTCGGTGTATTTCTGATTGAAGACTGAAAGCACATTGTTGAAACCGTTGCCTGCAAAATCCCATGTATATATGTTGCGGGCATCGTTAGGAGCGCCTCCGTTGATGTTTGCCACCTGATCGGAACCACCTTCCACCCATGAGAAGTCATCGCTGAAATAGACGTAACCTATCTCTTTGGAATCAGGCTGGGCCTTCGATGAGAGCTGGGCCACCGGAGCAGTGAGCACCAAGCCGTGGGCAGTGGTGATGGTGATGTAACCTTCACGGGGTTCGCCGGAGTTGGCTTCAGCAGTGACTACCACCTCAGTCTCCCCAACTCCGCCATTATCAGGCGCAACAGTGATCCACTCAGGCTTCGAGGTCACAGACCATGACTCGATGCAGCCTACCGTGAGGTTGGCAACGAGGTCATCGGCAGCCGCAAACGAAAGCTTACCTACAGGCTGACCATCGGCTTTTACAGTGAAGGCCTCGCCATCCTGGCGCACGGTGGTGTAGCGCGACAGACCGCCGGCAGTGACCGTGATCTTGGCCTCACGTTCAGCACCGGTGGCATTGAGAGCCACGCTGAACGACACCATCTCCTTGCCAGCATTGCCCGCCTGCTTGCCGAGTGTGATCCAGTCGCAATCTTCGGGAAGAGCTATAGTCCAGTCATAATTAGTGTCAATAGTAAATGAGAGCGATTCATCAGCCGCAGCGTCACCGAGAGTCGTGACATTCACAAGGGCTGGAGTGATGCTAAGGGTGCCGACCTTTCTATTCTGGGTGACGGCAAGGAGCTCTTTCTTGTCAGACCCGGAAAGTTGGATCTCCACAAATCCACGACGGTCTTCGCCGGTGGTGTTCTCATCGGCAGTCACGAAAATCTTATGCGACCCACGGGAGCCGGATTCTCTTGACATATGTATCCACTCATCTTTTTGCGACACTCTCCAGTCGCCATTGGTGTTGAGTGTGAATGATGGCTCTATTCCGGCATCTGTGAGGCCGTCGTATTCCAACGTAAACTCACGGTTGTCGGCTTTGAAATAAGCGGGAAGCTTTTCATCGTCGCTACAGGCAGTCAGCCCGGTCATCACGCCGGTGGAAAGCACCAGTGCAGCCGCGATCAGGAAATTTTTAGACAGTTTCATGATATGTTAAGTATTCTGCAATTTAAAAACAGGAAAATGAGGAGACTTAGCGGGCTATGCGCACCACCTTCAGATCATCCATATACCAACGGAATGTGCCGCTGTTGTTGACACCATCCTTCACATAGGTCTGCTCACCGATGATTATCTTGGTTTTGGATGTGATTCCTCGAAGATTCACACTTACAGGCGACCATGTAAGTTTATCGCCCGACATCGCCACTGGAGCACTGATCATGCGGACACCTGACTGTGAACCACCATCAATCGTGCCATCACCTTCGAGAGCCACAACCACAGTGGTCTTATCGCTGTTATAGCGCGCGCAACGGAAGCTCACCTCAACATTGGTTGATTTCTCAGGAGCGATGCCGAGGTCGCGTATCGCTATCGCTGTGATTGTGTTGGTTTTGTCA
Source organism: uncultured Sangeribacter sp. (assembly GCA_964513775.1). Classification (GTDB taxonomy): domain Bacteria; phylum Bacteroidota; class Bacteroidia; order Bacteroidales; family Muribaculaceae; genus Lepagella. The sequence continues at coordinate 11,433 of CAZEOI010000034.1, forward strand.
AACTTGATATAGCCATCCATCGTGTAGACCGTCTTGGCATTGGAGTTGAGGTCTTCATAAAGCGCCTGGAAAGTAGGTAGAGAAGTCTTGAAACCGTTGGCGGCATAATCCCAGGTGTAGATATTGCGGGCATCGCCTATCGACTGATTGCCGACATCATCCGAACCGCCGACACACCATGAGAAGTTATCCTCGAAATAGACATACCCCACAGGCATACGGTCGTCGCGGTCCTCCTCAAGATTTTGCACCACAGTGATCATCTCGCTCAGTTTCGATGATGATGTCACAGTGAGGTGCCCTCTGCGCACGGCACCGGTCTCATTGGGTTCCGCCAATATATTAAGGGTGACGCCACCAATTCCGGTGGGTTTGTCTACTGAGAGCCATTCGGCATCGCTTGTGACCTCATACCCCTTGTTGGCGATAACCGACAAGGTGGCGGTAGCCCCGGTCTCGAGGGTTCCGGTCTTGATAAGTTCAATCCGGTTCTGATCTACCTTAAGACGAGGCACGGCATCTTCAGCAGTGTCTTCCACACCACAAGACGCAAAGCCTGTGCAGAAGATAGCCAAGGCCGCGAGTGTCTTGAAAAATGATTTTTTCATAATGTTAAGTTAGTAGGTTATTTTGTTTGATATTTTCAGGTCTGTTTCTCCGCACGGTTCAATACCATATCGGAGAAATCGAATAAAAAAGGAAATATCTGTTACGTGGGATATTTCTTTGTTTTGGTTAGTCAAGGAGGTATTTATTAGAGGTGTTTCGGGAGAGACAAGGGTAAGACTGGAGAGAATCTTGAAATGGGAACTTTAAAGGGCAACAATCTTTCGATTTTTAACTAAAACGAAAGATTATTCATTTCAAGTCGTAACAAAAGTATAACAAAATTAGTAATCCACAAAATATTTTGTAGAATATTTTATCTTTAAAATAGATTCAGATAGAATTAATCTTATTCTTAACCCTTAAATATCAGATCCTTATTATTACAATAGGAAATTTAAATAAAAACAAGGTTTCAAAATGAAATTTCGAACAAAATCAATTATTCAAGACCACGACACATAAAAAGCAAGGTCCGGCACCAACCGCACCTCTCACTTATGAAGTAAAGAAATTATGACGTATCAGGAATGGCGGAGCAAAGGGACCATTCACTTCTCAGGGATATCTTTTACATCTACGATTCTCAATTCCACACCCATATCCTCTATAGCCCGGCTCATTGTCGGGGGGATGTTGGAATCGGTTATGATCATGTCGACATCGGAAATATTGGCGATTTTGCTGAAACCGCGACGACGGAATTTCGAGGAGTCGGCAAGCACGATCGTCTTTTGAGCCGTGCGCATCATCACCTTATTGAGATCTGCCTCGCGGAGGTCGGTGGTGGTAAGGCCGAAGTCAAGGTCAATGCCATCCACACCTATAAAGAGCTTGCTGCAGCAAAACTCGTTGAGTGCCCCCTCGGCATATTTACCCACCACCGAAAGAGAGCTGTGGCGCATCGACCCTCCGAGCTGAATCACCTGTATATTCTCATTGGTTCCCAAGATTTCCGACACTTTCAGCGAGGCGCTGATCACCGTGAGGCGATGTATAGGCTTGATACAGTGAGCGAATGCCACCACCGTAGAGCCGGATGCTATTATTATCGAATCATCCTGGGTGATCATGGAGGCAGCTTCCCTGCCTATCATAATCTTTTCGCTGCGCGCGAGTTTCTCCTTCTCTATAATGGAGCGATTGTTGATGTATGGATTTATGAGCACAGCCTTGCCGTGGGTACGGTAAAGTTTCTTGGCGCTTTCAAGCTCTGTGAGATCTTTCCTTATGGTCACTGCCGACACATCCAAAAGCAATGAAAGACTGGAGACCGGTATAGATTCATGACGCATCAGGGTCTCCATGATAAGTTTATGGCGTTCTTCCTTTGTCATAGGGGTTATATAATCTGATGATAGGATATTGGAAAACTTTATTGCAGAAGTGCTCCCGACTTATTCCATTATTACCCTAACCATCATACTCCGTTGCCAAACAATAAGTGTGACACATAAACAAGCAATAAGTGTGGAACACCTCTATTCTCCTTAATCAGTGACAAATGTAATAATTTTATTACATAATTCATTAAAAAAGTCCCAAAAAAGATTGATCTTGATAAAAAATTATATCCTACAGCAATTATTCTCAAAAATAATTTTGTCATTTAATAAAAGATTTATACTTTTGTTGCGAAATAAAAATGAAATATATCCGAAAGCAATTCGGAAGTTTCTACCTGACATCATACCGAAGCTGCAAAAAAGCTTCATCATATCCCTAAAAACCGGATAATATCCATGAACAAAAATAATTGTAAGGAACACTACGACGTGATCGTGATCGGAGCCGGTGCCACAGGAGCAGGCACCGCCCGTGACTGTGCCATGCGTGGACTTTCTGTGCTTCAGGTGGAGCGTTTTGACTTCACGGCCGGAGCCACAGGACGTAACCACGGACTGCTTCACAGCGGCGCCCGTTATGCCGTCACCGATCATGAATCTGCGGCTGAGTGCATAAAGGAAAACATGATCCTCCGCCGGATAGCGCGACATTGCGTGGAGGAAACCGGTGGTCTCTTCGTGACTCTGCCGGAAGATGACCTTGACTATCAGAAAAAATTCACGGAGGCTTGCCGCGCAGCAGGCATCGCAGCCGAAGTGATTGATCCGGCTCTGGCAATAGAGATGGAACCGGCTGTGAATAAAGATATCATCGGGGCGGTAAAAGTGCCCGATGGCGCTATCGACCCATTCCGCCTGACCACAGCCAACGTGATGGATGCACGCGCTCATGGCGCCGACATACTCACCTATCATGAAGTGACCTCCCTCCTGATGGAATCAGGAAGAGTGACCGGAGTGGAACTACGTGAGCAGCGCACAGGCAGGAAATTCAACGTGCGTGCCTCACTTGTGATAAACGCCGCCGGAATCTGGGGACAGCGCATATGCGCTATGGCCGGCATAAAGGTCAATATGTTTCCGGCCAAAGGTGCCCTTCTCATATTCGGACATAGGGTAAACAATGTGGTCATCAACCGTTGCCGCAAGCCTGCCGACGCCGACATTCTTGTGCCGGGCGACACCATATCACTCATAGGCACCACCTCAAGCCGCATACCTTTCGAGGAGGTAGATAATATGGAAGTGACCGGAGAGGAGGTAGACGTGCTGCTGCGCGAGGGCACAAAGATTGCCCCAAGCCTTGCATATACGCGCATTCTCAGGGCATATGCCGGAGTGCGTCCGCTTGTGGCGTCAGACGACGACCCGTCGGGCCGCAGCATAAGCCGCGGAATAGTGTGTCTCGATCATGCCGTGCGCGACGGCATAGAGGGGATGATCACAATCACCGGCGGCAAACTCATGACATATCGCCTCATGGCGGAGATGGCCACCGACATGGCATGCAAGAAATTAGGGGTCAACGGAAAAAGATGCCTCACTGCAGAGCGTCCCCTTCCCGGCTCCGAGGCGCCCGTCGCAGAGCCGGATGCCAACACAAAGAAACCGAAATCTCATATAATAGAACTCAGCACCGACCAGAAAGCAGCCCAGGGTCGCCACGGCACCCTTAGCACGGAGATAAGCCACAACAGTGATGAAGACGATGCCCTCGTGTGTGAGTGCGAACAGGTGTCTGTGGGAGAGCTCAAATATGCCATCCGCAAGCTGCATGCCGACAGCCTCATCAATCTGCGCCGTCGCACAAGATTAGGTATGGGCACATGCCAGGGAGGCCTATGCGCATGTCGCGCCGCAGAGATACTCAGAGACACTACGGGGAAACCCTCGGAAGTGCTCGGCGATCTGGCTAAATTCATCGACGAGCGCTGGAAGGGTATGAAACCCGTAGCCTGGGGACAGACTCTCGTGGAGGCTCAGTTCATGGCATGGCTTTACAGAGGAGTCTGCGGGCTTACCCCCGACATCGGCAAGAGCGGTGACGACTCAACGGCAACCACCAATCAATAAACACCTACATCGATGAAATACGATACTATCATAATCGGAGGGGGACTCAGCGGACTTATGGCTGGAGTGAAATTAGCTGCTCACAAACAGAAAGTGGCTATAATTTCATCCGGCCAGAGTGCCCTGCATTTCTATTCCGGCTCTTTCGGGCTTCTGAGTCATGACGCCGACGGCAACGACCTCACAAATCCGCTCGAAGCCATCAGCTCCCTGCCCTCCTCTCATCCATATTCCAAAATTGGCGCCGGAGCAATTCCGGCCTTGGCCTCTGAAGCCAAGAAACTTTTTGCCGACGCCGGACTCACTCTCGTGGGCGACGCGTCGAGAAATCATTACCGTCTCACACCGCTCGGATTCTGCGAGCCTACATGGCTCACGATGGACGACTACGCCATATGCGAGAATCCGGCTGAAGTGGGCTGGCGCAAGGCCACCATCGTCAACTTCAAGGGTTATCTTGATTTCATGCCGGGATTCCTGGCCGACGGGCTCATGCGCCACGGCCTGAAATGTAATTTCGCCACAATCTCGCTTCCGGCTCTTGAGCAACTGCGCAAGAATTCATCTGAAATGCGTGCGGCAGCTATAGCCAAAGTGCTCAAAGGGGAAACACTTGACCGTCTGGCCGTGGAGATCAACAAACATTCCACAGATTCGGATGTGGTGTTCATGCCTGCCGTAATCGGCATCGATTCCGAAACGCCTATAAGGGAGCTCAGGGCTATGGTGCGCCCCAAAGTGATGTGCGTGCCTGTGCTTCCGATGTCGGCATGCGGAATGAGATCGCAGATTCGCCTGCGCAGATATTTTGAGAAACTCGGAGGCACATACATACTCGGCGACAATGTCTCTTGCGGGTATTTCTCCGACAATTCCCTGAGAGAGATAGAGACCACCAACCTCAGCGGAATGAAATTGGAGGCCGACAATTTTATCCTTGCCACAGGAAGCTTCTTCAGCCAGGGGCTTATAGCAGAGCCCGACAGAGTGTATGAGCCTGTGTTGGGAGCCGATGTCGATGCGCCGGCCGACCATTCCAAATGGTGTGGGAAAAGCATCTTCGACAATCAGCCCTACTTGCAGTTTGGCGTAATCACCGACCGCGACTTCCATGTCAACTTCAAAGGCGTGGCCTCGCAAAACGTATATGCCACAGGAGCTATCCTCGGAGGCACCAACCCGATTCGGGAGGGTTCCGGTGGTGGTGTTGCCATTCTCTCCGCTCTGCAGGTGGCTCGCCAAATCTTAGCATCGTCACCGGTCTCTTCCATGCAATGAGCGTGCCTACCTTTTTCTCCGGAAGTTGTCAACCAGTTATCTCTGGGCGCCTATAATCAGGATCTCCGAAAGCAACGGCAACTTCTCCTTAAACTACCTACAGATGAAATACCAAGTCAAAAATATCAGCCCCAACAACTTCGAGCAGTGCATAAAGTGTACGATATGCACGGTCTATTGCCCTGTGCTCGCAGTCAATCCAGATTATCCGGGTCCAAAGCAGGCGGGGCCTGACGGTGAGCGCTACCGCCTGAAAAACCCCGACTTCTATGATGCCGCCCTTAAATACTGCCTCAACTGCAAGCAGTGTGAGGTGGCATGTCCATCCAACGTGAGGATTGGCGACATCATCCAGACGGCCCGCCTGCGCTACGACAGTAATCCGGTGTCGCTGCGCGATAAAATGCTCGCAAGCACAGATTTCATGGGAAAGGTGGCCACGTCGCTCTCCTTCATCGTCAACCCGATGCTCAAACTCCCCGTGACCAAGAATCTAATGAACCACACCCTCAGAATCGACCGTCACCGCACCTTCCCCAAATACGCATCCTCCACTTTCGAGAGCTGGATGCGCCACAAAGCTCCCGATCAGAAGAGATTTCCCAACCGTATCTCTTATTTCCACGGGTGTTACGTAAATTACAACAATCCCGATCTCGGTCGCGATTTCGTAAAGGTCTTGAATGCCGTGGGATATGGAGTGGAGCTACTTGAGAAAGAGAGATGTTGCGGAGTGGCCAAGATAGCCAACAGAATGATCGACGAAGCTAAGCGCGATGCTCGCCTCAACATAGATTCGATGAGGAAGTCGGTAGAGGAGGGTCGCCCCGTAATAGCCACAAGCTCCACATGCGTCTTCACGATCAGAGATGAATATCCGCATCTTCTCGATATCGATAATGCCGACATCAGAGACAATATCCTTCTTGCCACAGCCTTTCTCAATAAGCTTGTAGACGAGGGGCGCATCAAGTTAGTGTTCAGGAAAGACTACTCGAAACGCATCACCTACCACACGCCTTGCCACATGCAGAAACTCGGTTGGGCTCTCCACTCAGTGTCGCTGCTCAAGAGCATCCCCGGTGTACAGATGGTGCCGATAGAATCCACCTGCTGCGGCATAGCCGGCACATATGGCTTTAAGAAAGAGAACTACCCCTATTCGCAAGCCATAGGACGTGAGCTCTTCGACCGTATTCTGGCCACAGGTGTGGATATGGTGGCCACTGACTGCGAGACTTGCAAATGGCAGATAGAGATGAGCACCGGCGTAAGAACAGAAAATCCCATCTCCATCATCGCGGATGCCCTCGACGTAGAGGCTACCATGAAAGCCAACGGAATAAAATAAATATAATTCATAATGCGTAATTAATAATGCAGAATCCAGAATTCACAATGCACAATGCACAATGCACAATGCAGAATGCAGAATTCATAATGCACAGTGCAGAATCAAACAATCAATTATGCATTATGAATTATGCATTATGAATTAAAATAAAGGATTATGCATTATGAATTACGAATTAGACATTAACCTAACACTATAACCCATGGCATCAGAAAATATTTACGCAGGATGGACTCCGGAAGTGATAAAACGCTTCAAATCATGGCAGATGCGCACAATCATCGTCTCCATGATCGGCTATGCCATCTACTATTTCGTGAGGAAAAACTTCTCGATAGCTATGCCGGGCCTCACAGCCCAATACGGCATATCCAACACAAGCTTCGGCATCGTAATCGGTATCGGCTCACTCATCTACGGTCTGTCACGTTTCATCAACGGATTCATAGTAGACCGCTTCAGCGCCAGAGTGATCATGGCCCTCGGCCTTCTGCTCTGCGCGGCTTCCAACCTTATGTTCGGCTTCGGCGTCAACATCAGCTCATGGATCACAGGCCACGACGGAGGTCCGGATTTCATCAATATGCTGATTATGCTGATGGCCGTCACTATCGTGCTCAACCAGTATTTCCAAGGCGTAGGCTATCCACCCTGTGCCCGACTTCTCCCCTCATGGATCCACCCCTCGCAGCTGGCCACCAAGATGTCGATCTGGAACACCTCACACTCCATCGGCGCGGCAGCCGCTGTGGTGGTGTGCGGCTATATCATGGGCACTATGGGTCAGGACCTCAGCCACGACCCGGAGGTGGTTAACACTATCGCTAAGAACCTTGGTCTCGATCCCACCGACAGTGAGCATCTCAAGACCATCATGAGCTATGCCACCCACTGGGACGCATGGAAATGGTGTTTCTGGATTCCCGCCGGCATCGCCGTCTGCGGTGCGCTGTGGCTATACTTCGGTCTGCGTGACGACCCTCGTTCCGTAGGTCTGCCCGAACTCTCCGGCACAAGCACCGGAAAATCAGACGTAAAGGGTGATAAAGCCCCCTCACGCGCCGCTTACCTCAAGGCTATGGTATGGACCAATCGTTGGATCTGGACCCTCTGCATCGCCAACGTGTTTGTTTACGTGATGCGCATGGGCATCCTCGACTGGGGTCCGAAATTCCTCACCGAGGCCCGTAACATGTCGATCGAAGATGCTGCATGGTCGGTAGGTGCGTTCGAAATCTTTGCAATCGTGGGCACAATCTTCGCCGGCTGGGCCACCGATCATATCTTCAAGGGTAAGGCCCACCGCATGTGTTTTGTCTGCATGGCCTTTGCCGTGATCTTCATGACTGTGTTCATCCTCTTCCCGGAATTACCCATACTCGTCTCCACTGTAGTGCTCGCCATGGCCGGCTTCTTCATCTACGGTCCGCAGGCACTCATCGGCATCGCATCTGCCAACCATGCCACAAAGGAGGCTTCAGCTACAGCCAACGGTCTGGCCGGCATATTCGGTTATTTCGGCTCTTTCGTATCGGCGATCGGCATCGGTATCGTAGCCGACCGCTGGGGCTGGAACATGGTGTTCTACATAATTATCGCAGTGGGCATCATAGGCGCGATCACATTCGTGACCATGTGGAAGGCACCCCGCGACGGTTATGCCCGCAGCAACAAATTCTATGAGGAGCAGAAGGCTATCGACGCTCTTCATGCAAACGCCGCAAAAAGCAAAAACTGAGACTCAAGATTATGAACACACCTGAATGTAACACATACATCTCTCCCCTCCCCCACGAAGAACTCATGGCGAAATGCCGGAGAATAAAACATGTGGCCCTCGACATGGATGGCACCATATATATGGGTGCCACGCTGTTCCCCTTCACCCCTGAATTTCTGGAGATGCTACGCGACAACGGAATCGGATATTCATTCCTTACCAACAACCCGACCCGCAGCATAAAAGACTATCTTGCGAAACTGGAGAAACTGGGCATCGAGGCTACCCCCGAAAACATGTACACCACAGCGGTGGCCACGATTGAATATCTGAAAGCCAACCATCCCGACGTGCGCAGGATATTCGCGCTCGGCACTCCCAGCATGCTTGCGGAGTTTGAGGCCGCAGGATTCGAGATAGCTCCGGTAGAGACCGACACATTGCCCGACGCGCTGGTGGTGGCATTCGACACTACGCTGGAATATGAGCGCCTCTGCCATGCCGCGTGGCTCGCGACGCAGAAGATACCCTACATCGCCACTAATCCCGACCGTGTGTGCCCCACCGATCTGCCGACGGTGTTGGTAGACTGCGGGTCGCTCTGCAGCGCAATCGAATACGCCACAGGTCGCGAGCCCGACCTTGTGATCGGGAAGCCAAATCCAGATATGCTCTCCGGCATACGCCATCGCTACGGATTGGAGGCCGATGAGATCGCCATGTGTGGCGACCGAATCTATACCGACGTGGCCATGGCCCGCAATGCCGGCGCGTTGGGAGTGCTCGTGCTCTCGGGAGAGACCACTCTTGAGACAGCCCTCTCATCCGATCCTCAGCCTGAGATCACGGCGAAAAATATATTGGAGTTCGGGAAGCTGCTCCTTGAAGCAAAAAAGGGATAATAATTACCTGTAGCATATAGTGGAGTACTAACTGGAGAGGCCGGCAGATGCGTCTGCCGGCCTTATTACAATTTTATCAACCATCCCCACAAACACAACTATAATGAGAACTCTTTTTCTTTCATTACTGATTCTGTTCCTTCCATTCTGCGCATTTGCCCAAGATAAGGATAAGGGACTACCCTCCAAACATACATTTGCCTATGGCGATACTGTGCGCACCTACCGCATGTATCTGCCGGATAATCTTAAACCGGACGCGCCGTTGGTGGTCTACACCCACGGCTATGGCTCCTCCAAGCGTTGGCTTCCCGCTCTCAACAGAGTTGCCGACACCTATGGATTCGCAGTGTGCTACCCCGACGGCTCTCCCGACTCTCGTGGTAAGGATGGCTGGAAAGTTGGTTACCCGCCACAAGAATCGATGAAAATAGATGAGGGAGATTTCTTCCGGAAGCTGCTTGAGGAGGTGACAGCACGCTTCAACCTCAGCCGGGATAATGTGTTCATGGGCGGAATGTCTAACGGAGGCGACCTATGCTATCAGCTTGCCTTCACCACTCCGGGGCTGTTCAAAGCCTATGCCTCGGTGGCCGGACTTGCTTTCGAATGGCTTTACGATAAGTATCCGGCTTGTGAGCCGGTTCCTTTCATGGAGATACACGGCAATGCCGACCGCACATCTCGTTGGGAGGGCGACCCGACCAACGACGGAGGCTGGGGAAAATATCTCCCCGTGCCGGAGGCTGTGGCCCGGGTTGTTAAGAGCAACGGCTGTACAACCACATCCACCGACTCTATGCCCACACTCAACGATCCCGAGCGGCTTGTGAAGCACACACTCTACTCCGGAGCCAACACAGGATGCGATGTGGAGCTCTACGAGATCGAGGGAGGGAAGCACAGCTGGGGAGCAAAGGATCTTCCTACGGAGGAGATTATCTGGAAGTTCTTCTCCCGATATATGAAATGATATCTCAAGAGATGAAAATAAGCCCGGAGCCGCCAAACCCTGCCGTCAGGGGTCAAGCCGGGATGTGAATCTACATTGGGGATAGTTGGAGCAACTGAGGAATTCACCTCTGTCGCCCTTCATCACCACCAGCCAGGAGCCGCAGCGCGGGCAGTTACCCTGCCTGATGCTGCGGTTCACTCGTTTTGCAGTCTCCTTGGCATAGGAGGTGTGGGCGCGTTCGGCCGACTGTCCGGTCAACGCTCTGCTTGAGATAGCCTCCGCAATCGTGCGGATCTCGTCGCGGCCAAGTATCACAGGGCGCCGTTTTATCTCATCCACCACTCCGCCGAGAGGGGTGACGATATGAGCCTCGTCGAGCCTTACCTCGCCCCAGGGCCACCACCAGCGGCGTTTACGGCGTTCCGCCGGGATAAATGTCCGCTTGATCCTGCGGTCAGGGAGGATTCGGCGTGGAATCACGATATCGTCAGCTTTCACACTCAAACGGGATGCTTCGGTAAACACCACGATTGAGGAGAAGAGCTCATTGTCGATGTCAGGGATTATGCGGCGCAAGGCGCGCACATGGGCGTCATTCTGAAGCAAGGGATTGTAGACTCGCCTGCGTTGCGAACCAAGACACTGAGTCCAATATTGGGAATGTTCGCTTCCATATATACCTCCGGCATGGCTCTTGGTCTCTATAAGGAATATTCCGCGTGTCGACACCACAACATGGTCAATCTGCGAAGTGCGCCCGGCAGATGTAGGGAGGAGGAGGTTGTTGAACACTATCGTGTCTTTCCTCTTCAGACGCTTCAGCTCATCGGCCACCATCCTCTCCCCTATCTTTCCCTTTCTGAGTTTCCATCCCCTCTTCCATTTCACGATAGCGACGACGACAGCAACCGCCACAAAAGCCACGGCTCCCAAGATAAGATAAAACGTTTCCTTTGTCATAAGCATATGTTCAGCGGCCGACGGAATTGAATGAATCACCCCCCGGCAACATTTTAGAAACGCACAACTCATCCACATAAGTATATCTCATAGACCACCGCAGAAAAAAACCAGGACCGCCACCTTGTCGCCGACAGGAAGCGGTCCTGAAATGTGTGAACCTAATTTTTCAACCTTTGTAACCTTATAAACCTTACATGAGGAATCCTGCGCCACATCCCATGGTGCGGGATTAATTTTACGTACTATTCGTTTGTAACTAATCAACCGCAAAGTTGCTATTTTTTTAGAAATCAGCGTTTAACTTTTGTGCCATATTCATGTACCATTTGTGCAACGGCACATTTTTTTTATTCTTTGGGATAAAAATTCCCTCCTATATGTGAGAAATTTACGAAATTTGCATCATAAATCTTCATCATGATAACTTCATTACGACTACTTAAAGGAGTGTTGCTACCGATGCTGATCTTCTGTCTGGGCATATCGGCACAGGCAGCATCATTGCCACGCCTATACTTCGACCACTATAACGTCAGCAGGGGACTCTCCTCAAATTCCATCCGCCACATACTCCAAGACAAACGGGGATTCATATGGGTGGCTACGATCGACGGACTCAACAGGTTTGACGGTTCCAGATTCCGGTATATCGACACCGGAGAGGGGGAATCGTGCAGCTTCGTCAATACCATCTATGAAGCTCCGGACGGACTCCTATGGGTCGGGGCACACAATGGCGTCTTCATATACGATCCCGTCACCGAACATCTGCGACATCTGGAAGCCAAACGCACTGACGGCACCTCAATAAATCAACCGGTGATACAGTTTCTGACCGACAAGGAGGGAAGAATGCTTATTCTCGTCGACTCCGAAGGAGTGTATGCTTACTCCCAAAAGAGCGAGACGCTCACTCCCTGCTATCTGTCAGACCGGATAAAAGTAAATCAGGTGGTCTACACCCCATCAGGCAGGATATGGATCGGCACATTCGGACAAGGCCTCTTCTATTCCGACGATAATTTCTCATCACTCTCATCCTTTTCCCATAATAACGAGCCATATTTACGCAACGCCATAATCACCGACATGAAGATAAAGGGCGACCGGCTGTACGTGGCCACCGAACGCTACGGTCTGCATGCGATAGATGTCAACACAGGAGCGGTGACAAAGATCTTCGCCCATGACCATAACGGACATGAGACTTTCATCCGCCAGATCGCTTTTGACAACAAGGGTCTTCTACATATAGCCACAGAAAACGGACTTTTCATGTACGACCTCCTCAAAGGCCATATCCTGAATCATTTCACCCATAATATATTCGACGCATACTCACTTTCAGACAATGCCATATATGCCTTGCTCTGCGACCGCGAGGGGGGAATATGGGCAGGTTCCTACTTCGGGGGTCTCGACTATGCCGATGTCAACTGCATGAGGTTCGACAAATATTATCCCGACAACTCCCCCAACAGTCTGCGTAGCCAGAGAATCAGGGAGCTTTGTGCCGATCCTGTGTCAGGGTTGATCTATGTAGGTTCTGAAGATCACGGATTGCACAGCTTCAACCCCTCCACAGGCCACTTCGTTCCGGTGGATGGGATTACGAGCGACAATATCCATGCCCTATATATCGACAACCGCGACCTGTGGGTTGGCACTTTCTCATATGGGCTGACTGTGAAAGACCTTGATTCCGGGAAAATCCGTAAATACAACACTTCCAACGGATTGATCAACGACTATGTGTTTTCCGTGAAACGCATCACCAACGGCGACATCCTCATAGGCACCATGTCAGGATTGCAGATATATCGAAAGTCTACCGATTCTTTCCATCCTGTGCCGGAGTTTGAGAATATATTCATCTATGATATACTCGAAGATTCAAAGGGTAACTTATGGGTGGCCACATACGCCCACGGACTTTATTTAAAACCCGCCGGACTGAAGGAATGGAAAAAGTTCCGCTGGGATCCCTCCACTCCCGAAGGACTTCCGAGCGACAAGATCTACGGACTCTATGAGGATTCTGAACAGACAATCTGGGTGATGACTCAGGACGGCTTATGCACATTCAAGCCCGAGACCTCCACTTTCTGCCGCGACCATCTGGGTTGCGACCGTATGCAAGGAATGGTGTATCAGGTGATTGAGGATGAATCAGGCCGTTTCTGGATGACCACCAACCACGGATTATACTGCATCGACCGAAAAAACGGCATGATGCGCCGGTTCACCACCGCAGGAGGTTTGCTCTCCAATCAGTTTAACTATCGCTCCTCTCTCAAGGCTTCCGACGGAAAGATCTATTTAGGCACCATAGAGGGTCTCACATCTTTCAACCCGGTGGGTTTCAACTTCTCAGAGCCAACCATCACTCCCTTGATCTCAGAACTGTTTGTAAACAACAAGCGCATACGTCCCGGCGATGACGACTCCCCGCTCTCCACAAGCATCACGCTCAATGACCGCCTCAACCTGAAAAGCCATCAGAACTCTGTGGCCTTCAGGATAGTGAGTCTTAATTATTCATCGCCGGGCGAGCAGAGCATCAAATACAAGCTGGAGGGATTCGACAAAGAATGGCGTTATCTTCCCATCAATGAGGCATTCCTTTCGTATCCCAACCTCGATTACGGCAACTACACACTGAAAGTGGGCTCCCACAATGAATATGACGACAGCGAGGGCCACCTCCTCTCGCTGCGCATCCATATCGCCACTCCTTTCTATATGCAATGGTGGGCCATAGCATTATACGTGATCCTGGCTCTTGCCATAATCTACGTGATATTCTCACAATACCGAAGGAATTCAAAACTCCACAATCAGCGCCACATGGAAAACTATAAAGTGGAGAAGGAGCGAGAGGCATACGACTCCAAGATTAACTTCTTCACCAATGTGGCGCATGAGATACGCACTCCGCTCACCCTGATCAAAGCTCCGCTCGACTGTGTGTCGAAATCATCGGCCATAATGGCCGATCCCGAGGTAAAGGAGAATATGGATGTGATCAATCTCAACGTAGACAGGCTGCTTCTCCTTGCCAACCAGCTGCTCGACTTCAGGAAGATGGAGGATGGCAAGTTTCAGATCAGGAAACAACAGGCCGACATATCGGCCATACTGACAGGCTGCCTCAACCGCTTCCGCCCCACGATAGAGTCTGCCGGAAAGAAACTCACGGTGACAATGCCCGACACTCCGGTGACGGCATATGTCGACAGCGAGGCTATCACCAAGATAATCAGCAACCTGATCACCAACGCCATAAAATATGGCAAGACATATATCGACATACGTCTTGAACAGACTCCCGACAATTTCTCAATTGTGATTGCCAACGATGGTGATGTGGTGGCGCCTGAGAAGCGGGAGGAGATATTCACACTGTTCTCCCGACTGACAGCCGTGCGCAATGTGCCCGGCACAGGAATCGGACTTGCATACGCACGCAGCCTCGCCCAGATGCACGGCGGCATCCTTGCCATGACCGATGCCACCGACAAGAACGAATTCATACTCTCCGTGCCTGTCAAGAGCGGAGAGGAGGTTACGCAGGCAGAAGAGAAGGCCACCTCCGATCTGGAGAATATGATTCAGAAAAATTCCCAGTCGGTCACGATCCTCGTGGTCGACGACAATATGGAGATGCTGAATTTCCTCGAAAAGAAGCTGATGGGATGTGGATTCAGGGTTATCAAAGCCAATGACGGGCGTGACGCACTCAATGTGCTTGCCACGGAATATGTAGACATTGTGGTGAGCGATATCATGATGCCCGAGATCGACGGCATGGAGTTGCTTCAACGCATAAAATCCGACGTCAACTTCAGCCATATCCCGGTGATACTTCTCACGGCCAAGACGCGCCTTGAGGATAAGCTCAGCGGTCTCGACTCAGGAGCCGACGCCTATGTGGAGAAGCCCTTCGCCATAGAGTATCTGGTGGGCAACATCAATATGCTTCTCCGCAACCGTGAACGCATACGGCAGCGCCTCGAACGCATGCCCATAACCAAGGTGGCCGGCAAGGGTCTGAGCAAAGTGGATGAGGAGTTCCTGCAGAAGATCAACGACATCATCCAGGCCAACTTCCACAACTCCGAGTTCTCGATAGAAGATGTGATAGCGAGCATGGGGATGAGCCGCACCTCTTTCTACCGTAAGATAAAGGGTATGCTTGACCTCAACCCGAATGAATATATCAAGATCGAGCGTCTCAAGAAGGCGCGTCAGCTCTTCGATGAGGGCCACACGAGTGTAAGCGAGGTCTGCTATATGGTCGGCTTCGCCTCTCCTGGCTACTTCACCAAATGCTTCCAGAAGCAATTTGAAATCTCTCCCAGGGAATATATCTCCATGAAAGGGAAGAAGAACTCCTCTTCCGAATGAATCCATATCCGTAATGCCTGCCTCTTCCGGCAGGTATTTTTGTACCGATTATCTGTAATATCATTCCGTCTCCATCTACTCCCGCTATATATCAACAGTTTACAATACATGTCAAATATTTCTTCGGATCAAAATTTCAAGAATATGGGAAAAAGCAGCAGTTCCCCACATCTGATATTAATTAATTTTGTGACACAAGTAAGCATATGTCATAAATCAAGGTATGATTGATTGGTGACATATATTAATAACCTAATAATCATATGAACAAAGCGATAATTTCTCTGGCCATGTTGTTGGCCGCAAGTCCGGTCTATGCCGCGACAAGTCTTTATCTCAAGACACCGGGTGGCACGCCGCAGGAATACAAATTGAAAGCATCGGCCGATGGATCTCTCACAGATGCATCGGGGCGTAAACTACCCCTGCGTATCTCCTGCACCACCACCGAGACAGACAACACCAAGCACATGGTTTTCACCCTCACCGCCACCGACGACTGCTGGTTTAACATTGAGAATGAGGTGCCCGTTTCCGACCGGCAACATAACGATTGTGAATTCTATATGCCCGGTTTCTGGTATCACCACAATCTCCGTTCGCCGGAAGGTGCGCCCTCGTTCAAGGTGTCAGACAGCTGGACCGTGCGTGAAGATCGTCTCAGCTCCCCGCTCACCGGAGTCTACGATCCCGAGGCAAGGAAGGGCTACACCGTGCTTCGGGTCAATTCCGACCGTGCCGACTGCACCGAGCAGAACCAGAGCGGCGACGTTATCCTCTCCGGCCATACCTCCATCGGCGCCACAGGATTCCGCTCGGTCGACGGAAAGCCCTCGCTCGTATTCGGCTTCCCATATTCAGAGACACCCCGCCGCTACATCCGTAAGCTCACACTTATCAATCCGGTGAGAGCCTACGAGAAGCTGGGCAAAGGGGAGACGATATCGCTCGAATGGGAGATGCGCACTCTTCCGGCCGACGACTATTCCGATTTCGTGGCCGATGTATGGAACTATACCTACGACACCATGCAGCCCGCTCCTGTCCAGACCGATCTTGACAATGATGCCGCGAAAGGACATCTTGCCAAATATTTCAGGTCGAGCTTCGTCGACAAATACCCGATGAAGTATTACACCTCTGCCGGCATCCGCACCGATGATTGCGCCAACAATCCCCTCTTCGAGATAGGGTTCGTAGGCAGGGTGCTTCTCAACGCCCATAACGCCCTTGAATATGCCACAGCCCATTCCGACGCCACAATGGCAGGGAATGCCTCATCTATATTCGAAAGTGTGCTCGCTCACGGCTTCACCCCCAACGGCTTCTTCAAGGAGACCATGAATCTTGACAATGGCGACGAGGCCAGTGTTCTCAGCATCCGCCGCCAGTCGGAAGGAGTGTTCGCAGCTCTCAACTATCTTGACGCCGAGCGTCGGGCCGGACGCCGCCATAAGGATTGGGAAGATAAGGTTGTGGTGCTTCTCGACAATATGCTCACTCTTCAGAACGCCGACGGCAGTTTCCCGAGAAAGTTCCGCGCCGATATGACCGTGACCGATGCGGCCGGAGGTAGCACCCCCTCCGCTACCCTACCCCTCACCATGGCCTACAAATATTTCAAAAACAAGAAATATCTTGAGAGCGCGCGTGCCACTGCAAAATATCTTGAGAAGGAGCTCATCGACAAGTCTGACTATTTCTCCTCCACCCTCGATGCCAATTGCGAAGATAAGGAGGCCTCACTCTACGCATCGACTGCCATGTATTACCTCACCCATGTCACCTCAGGGAAGGAACGCAACCACTATATGGATATGTGCCGCAAGGCAGCCTACTTCTGCCTCTCGTGGTATTATATGTGGGATGTCCCCTTCGCCAAAGGACAGATGCTCGGCGATGTTGACTTCAAATCGCGAGGCTGGGGCAACGTGTCGGTTGAGAACAACCATATCGATGTCTTCGTGTTTGAGTTTGCGACGGTGCTCGACAAGCTCGCGCAACATTACGGTGAAAACCGTTTCTCCAACTTCTCCAACGTCATCAAAAGTTCCATGCTCCAGCTCATGCCACGCGAAGACAACACCTTCGACATAGCCAAGGCGGGCTACTATCCAGAAGTGGTGCAGCACACCACCTGGGACTATGGCCGCAACGGCAAGGGATTCTACAACGATATCTTCGCTCCCGGCTGGACAGTGGCATCACTCTGGCAGATGCTCTCCCCCGACCGCGTTGACAAATTCTTCAACTGATAAAAAAGTAACAGTAGTCATCATGAATTCCCTGATCAGAAAAGCCGTAACAGGCACTGCTTCTCTCCTCATGACCCTCTCCGCTATTGCAGCTGAGCCTGTAAACATATCAGATCCTGTGAGTGGAGAACTTCTGTTGGCCGATCCCTCAATATACCTTTCCGACGGTAAATACTACATGGCCGGCACTCTACCCGACTCATCCAAAGGATTCATAATATTGGAGTCGGATGATCTTCTTAATTGGGAAGTTTCATCTCCCGATGGTGGTCTTCAGCTTTCACCGCGTTCAGACGTTTACGGCACCATAGGCTTTTGGGCACCTCAATTCCTTCCCGAGGGGGATAAAGTCAATCTGTTTTATACCGCCAACGAGCACGTGGCCCATGCCGTGGCAGATGGTTTCAGCGGCAGATACAGAGCTTCAGTGTCAACCGAAACCGGGAGCACTGCCAACAAACCGGAACCTATTGACGGCTCCTGCGGCAATATCGACCCCTTTCTTTTCCGCGACAGCGATGGTAAGTGTTATCTCTACCATGTGAGGTTTGACAACGGCAACTATCTTTGGGTAGGTGAATACGACATGGCCACCGGAAAGATTATAGATGGCACACTACGTCCCACCTTCCGTGTGGATCAGCCATGGGAGCATACACAGACCTATGAGAGCGTACCTATCATGGAGGGGCCCACTCTCCTCAAGCTGGGAGATACCTACTATCTCTTCTACTCGGCCAACCACTTCATGAGCAAGGACTACGCTGTAGGTTACGCCACAGCACCCACCCCTTACGGTCCGTGGACCAAGAATCCGGACAACCCGATAATAAGTATGTCGGTGACGGGAGAAGCCGGAAGTGGCCACGGCGACATATTCACCGACAAAGAGGGGACACTCCGCTACGTATTCCATGTCCACAACTCCGCCGACAAAGTTTTCCCCCGTCGCACCCGCATCATATCGCTCAAGCAGAGTGATCCGCTCCGCATCGTAGCCGATCCCACCACCCTCATCAAACCGAAACTCCGCTAAGACCCGCACAGATCCGGAATCAACCAACTTCCATTCTCGATCTCAAAACCATATTCGGTCAGGACCTCACCCAGAGTCCTGACCGAATATTTTTATCTATCCCCAAATAAAAATCTTATCCATCCATTTACCTTTCGCCGCTACCTGGTATATGACATCAGATACCTCACTGCGAGATACTGTTTCTTTTAGTGTATCTAAAGCTTGCCACTGAGGGTTGCTCCCGTCTTGACGTTAGAGGGTTACTCCGGTCTTGAAGATGGCGATCTCGCGATAACCGTTGGCCTCCTGCTTCACCTTCTTCCCGTCGGCTACGGCTACAATCTCGGCAGTGAGACGGTCAAGAGCTTTGGCAGGCGATTCGTCGGCAATCATTGTTCCGGCATTGAAGTCGATCCAGCCCGGTTTGTGAGCGGCCAGCTGGGAGTTGGTGGAAATCTTCAAAGTTGGCACACAGGTGCCGAAAGGTGTGCCGCGCCCTGTGGTGAAGAGCACAAGCTGACATCCCGACAATGCAAGTGCGGTGGATGCCACCAGATCGTTGCCGGGAGCATTGAGCAGATTCAAACCGGGCTTACAGACAGATCCGGCATACTCAACCACGTCCGTCACAGTTGCCTTGCCACCCTTCTGAATACATCCCAACGATTTCTCCTCCAATGTGGTTATGCCTCCGGCCTTATTGCCGGGCGATGGATTCTCATATACAGGTTGACCGCTCTGACGGAAGTAATCCTTGAAGTTGTTGATAAGATTGACTGTGGAATCAAACACATCCTTATCTGCTGCTCTATCCATCAGTATCGTCTCCGCACCAAACATCTCGGGCACCTCGGTGAGCACGGCAGTGGCACCCCACCCCACTATGCGATCGGTGAGCATCCCCACCAACGGATTGGCGGTGATCCCGGACAAACCATCTGATCCTCCACATTTGAGACCAACCTTGAGTTTGGAGAATGGTAACGGCCGGCGCTTGTCGCGACTCATCACTTCAAGCAACTCGCGACCAATCCTTACACCCTCCTCTACCTCATCCGTAACCTCCTGCGATGTGATAAACCTTACCCTCTCCGGATCATAATCACCAATCTCCTCTTTCAACCGGTCTATGCGATTATTTTCACATCCCAGACCGAGCACAATCACACCTCCGACATTCGGGTGACGCGCAAGGGCGGCGAGCGCGCGACGCGTATTGGCGTGGTCGGCACCGAGTTGTGAGCAACCGTAGTTATGGGTAAAGGCGATCACATCGTCAATGTCGCTCTCCGCAGGCAGCTCGCGGAGCAACCGACGCGCGATGGCTTGGGCACTCCCATTGACGCATCCCACCGTAGGGATAATCCACAGCTCGTTACGGATCCCCATCTCACCGTTGCTTCGGAGATAACCATTGATCTGAGGGGCTGCCGTGCTCCCCAGTAAAATCGAATCCGCGTCAAGGCAACTATTGGGAACGGGATGGTATTCATATTCGAGATTGTCACCGAGGGAGGTTGCAAGATTATGGGTATGAATCCATTCACCGGCCTGTATGCTTCGAAGCGCATGACCGATAGGATAACCATATTTGATTATGCTCTCACCCTCAGCTATTGGCATGAGGGCAAATTTATGGCCATGGGGAATGTCTGCCAGCAGTGTAATAGTCTTGCCGTCGCAATCTATCACCTCCCCCCCTTTCAAATCATCCACAAGCGCCACAGCCACGTTGTCACTCGGGTTTATCTTTATAAATCTCTTCATATCTCTAAATTCCAAGTATCTCACTTAGGGCGGCATCCATACCTTTCTCACGTATCAAGGCAACGTACTCGGTAACCTTATCGGTAAATCCGGGCACAAGAGTCTCGAAATTGTCGATGAAGATACCACCCTCCACAATCTTCGACACGGTAGTGCGTAGATCGTCACTGTCCCAGTTATCATGGATAAACTTCACATGATCGCCATTATCCTGTGGCTCGAAACCGGAATCGGGAGCATAGAGAGTCAACAATGCAGCAAACGTAAACAGTTCCAGTTCTGCCAGTTTCCCCTCCCGTTCCCACATATCACGGACCGTGGGGAAATTGCGTGTCTCCCATTTCGACAAGGAGTTGAGGGCGATCGACTTCAGCATATGCCGGATATAGGGATTATAGAAACGCTCCAGAATACCGTCGGCAAACTGTTGAAGTTCCTCGCGATCACCATCTATCATCGGCAATACCTCTCTCTCCACCATTCTGTTGACGAAAGTATTCACCTTATCATTACGGAAAGCATCGACCACTGTCTCACATCCAAGCTGAAGAGCCACCGGCACCATACCGGTGTGGCTTCCATTAAGGATTCTCACTTTCTTATCGCGAAACTCCTTGACCGACGGCAGGAAATGCACATTTAATCCGGCTTTGTCGAGCGGTAGTTCCCTCTTCACGATTTCAGCACCCTCGCCACCTATAGCCCACACATGGTAGAGCTCTCCTTTCACCACAAGGTTATCGTCATAGCCTATCTCCCCTTTTATCTCCTCTATTGAATCGGCAGGGAAGCCCGATACGATACGGTCTACTAATGTATCGCAGAAATGGCATGATTCATCCACCCATTTCTCAAACTCCTCACCAAGCTGCGCCCCGCGCGAATGACGAAGCACATATTCCTTTAACAGACTTCCGTTATCCTCTATTAATTCGCAACAGAGGAAAACAAGTCCCTTGGAGGGATCGCCGTTGAAATGGCGGAAACGCTCGTAGAGCATGGCCGTGATCTTGGCCGGGAAAGTTGAAGCCGTATCGTAAAGCGAGACGGGAGATGAGGGGTCGTAGACTATTCCGGCCTCAGTGGTGTTTGAAACCACAAACCGCAATTCGGACGATGTGACATACGCGATATATTTATCGGGATCCTGTGTCGGTGAAAAGGCATCCGCTATAGCAGTGACGAGAGTTGTGGTCTGCTTTGGCTCCCCATTTTCGATACCCTCCAAGCACACATGATACATACCATCTTGTTTCTGAAGGGCTTTGATGGTGTCGTTGGCCTTGAAACGCGGCGACACCACCGCAATCGAGGCATCAGTGACACCCTGACGGTTGGCCGTTTCAATCATCCAGTCGAAAAAGGCACGTAGAAAGTTGCCCTCTCCAAACTGCAATATCCTGACAGGGTGGGCATTCTTCATCACCGTAGATTTATCTAATGATTCCATAGCAATTTCCTCTTAGATTTTCTTTCAGTCACTTGAGTCTTATTATTTCCTGATATAGTGAGGCATCTCCTCCGGTATAATCATGGAGAGCTCCACAAGACCGCCGAGTGAGCCGTCGGCTTTGTGCCATACGGTCTGATATATCATCTTACGGAGACCCTCCTTCTCAATGGTGTAGGCATTTGAGCCACCCTCCCTTAAAAGGCGGCGGATTATCTCCTTTGAGCGGTCATTATGATAATCCATTATATTATGACCGATAAGGTCTCCGCCGCCGCGATTTGCAAACGTCTGGCGGGAGCGCTCATTCATGTAGATTATCTTGCAATCGGTGTCAACAACCGTAACTGCACAATTCATACCGTAAGCCCATTCGGGCAACATATCCTTTTCCATTTTGTGGTATTTTTTCATGTAATGGCAAACCGGGGAATTTGCCTAAAAGTAATAATTTGTGTAAAGATAACAACCGAAATCCTTTCCACCCAGGGTCGTCCTGACTGGAGAGAGATCCTATTTTTTACCTCCATATTCTCATCCTATACGATGAACTTTATAGAATTTAGTTTTCGTTGTAACCGTGTTGTAGGCTTTGAAGTTTTCTTTTCCAGAGTGCTTCCCTCTTGATTGCCTCTAGCTCTGTTATGTTCAAAGGGAGGGTTTCGAGAATAGTCCATTGGAAATTCTTAACATAATAGTCAGTCTGAACATCTATTATTTCCTTCAATTTCTTATTCTTACCATGACCTGTAGCTACATACTCCAACCATCTTCCATATATACCAGATCTGTTGTATGTGGAACCTACATATAATTTTCCGTTACTTTTGTCAACTATGAGATAGATACAGTTCAATGACTTCAGTTTAAGTGTCCAGTCAGGATCATTCAAAACCTGCACTAGTTGATAATAATTCAAAAGTACACTAGAATAATCTATGAATATTGGTGTGCCATCTACTCTATTCATCCCCTCCTCAATACGGATAACATCCTTGTCGTTATAGTAATACTGACACCAATTGACAGTACCTTTTCCCCACTCAATTATAACTTTCTCCTCAAGAAATTTAAATTCAGGCACCTGTCTAAGTTGTAATATCTCCTCATTTTTAGAATATTCGCTCGGTCTTTTTCCAATTATTTCATAAACGCCAAGTAATCGGCCCTCAGTTCCTTTTTCGCCAAGAAATACTACCCAATATTTTATTCCAGCAAAGCGGCCTTTCAACTGTTCACTCTGGTATATATCAAATAGGCTCCTATGATAAATATAGAGCTCGTATAAGCTTGACACATCAGATGGGATGGGGTGCCCTCCAATCTTAAGATTAGTAGACTCTTCCTTTTGAGTAAAATTTCCTACTCTCTTATCAGCATGCCTAATAAGCTGGATTGCATTGTCCGGAGTATTATCAAAGTCTTTATTCCTACCCTTTAGCAAATCCCTGAGTGTAATAAACTTATCTAAGTTTTTCATACTTCTTCCATCTAGAATTTATTTATTGCATACTTATGTTAGTATAGTTCAGGATACCTTGAATATCATCAAAACGAGCATTGAACTTCATACCATTCAATTCAAAATCTCCAGTCTCTATAGCCATATCGTAATCATCACTTTCTTTGGAATCATGACGTGCGGCATAAAATTTGTATCCATCTACAATAGTTACCATCAGATAATTGTGGGTAGTGAACATTATCCTTCTGCCATTTGGATCGTCAGGATCAACATAAAATGATTTAATTCTTCCTATTTTATACATTTTTCTGTTTTTTGGTTTCTTTCTGCATCATTGTTATCCTCACCCTCATCACGACTCTTATTTAATCTAGGAAGAACCAGTCTTGATTCCTGATTAAAAGACGGTGTGTGAATCGCGAGCATCACTCTTTCTTCATCTGACATTCTATATGAGAAAGGACAATTATAGCTATGGGCAAGAGAGGATACATTTATAGATCTATAAATATCCAAATCAAAGAAAACGGTTCCTACCCTTGTCATTTTATGACAGTCCTCAGGAAACAAACAGTGATTATCTAGCACAAAAGCATATTGAGCAATATTATTCTCAGAATTACAACCGAACGTTCCGAGCGCCACATACCAATTCCTATCTAACAAGTGTAAGACATCTCCTGTAAATATTTCATCCCCATTTGAATCTACATAATGGGTACCGATACCTGCGAAAACCATTCTACACAGCTTCTCTGTCCTTTGATTTTCTTCTTTTAAAAAAGGTTTTAACTTGTAATCATTACTCACCAGTTCACCTCCATTTTGGGTATCAGTGAATATATAGAAATGATTTGAATCAATCATGAAGCAGTCTCCAAAATCAACGAATCCAAATTCTCCTTCGTCCTTTACATATCTTATTCTTATATCAGGTAAATCAGATTTGTTTCCTGTGACTATCTGTCTTCTATATCTCTTTGAAAGCTTAATCAGATCTTCCTCCGTCACTGCGTTCATATAGCAATAATCATCCGGTATATTACCCAAAAACTGTTGAAATGACATTTTATCTTTTAAAAGTAGCTTCACCCATTTTCGTGGTAAGAACACATTTGGCAATTTCAAAGCATCCTTAAATAATGCACACATTTCGTTATCATAAAATCCGGCTGTCCCACAACCTACACGTGTGACCAGAAATTTTTTTTGTAAATTCTCTTTGGCATACTGTAAAAACTTATAGACATGAGGCAGAATATCATCTATACTTTTAAATGTCGAAGGTATAGCATAGGTTGCCCCTGTAGGTCCTTCTCCGACTCCCCATTGTGCACCGAATTTTTCATTAGCAATCTTAGCTGCTCCTCCTGCATGATGTCCTTTTTGATTGCTCCCAAAAACAAATACTTCATCCTCTTTTAGACAAGAGATGTGGTCAGGCGCAATGCGTAAGTTTGTTATTATCTGTCGTCCCATATTTCATTTTCAGTTTATTCTGTTATTTTTAATCCGCTTTAAACATATACATGGTGTATTTCAAGAAACGAGTTAATCTATATTTTTAGAAATTAAAAGTCATTAATCTTGCCTCATATAGCTTCATTGTATTATTAGTCTAGTTAGACTATATAGCGAGTGAAGGTAATATCCATTAAGGCTTAAAGATTGTCGTGTAGGTATGCTTTGAGTTTTGCAGAGGTATCGGCAGAGCCTGAGAGATTGGTGAGAAGAGCATTCCGATTTTTTGTAAAATCAAAAGGTCTGGTCAGATATTTTTTATTCCGCTGAGAATTGTATCTAACAGCATCTAAGAATTCCTCCACTAATTGGAACACATACTTTCCTCGTATATCATTTAAGGAAACAATATATGGAAGCATCTTATCAACTTCCTGTTGTGTTACGGGATTGATTAACCCGTAATCAGTATTAAGTTGCGAGATTGAATAGGGATAGACTTTAATTCCCGCCGATGATAATGATGCATATTCCTTAGGAAAAGACCTTTTGTAATTATCCTTTCCAAGTTTCCTGTCAGGACAATTCTTTGTGTTTGCATACCACGCACAAAAAAGCTTGGTAGCATCCAAAAATTCAGTTTTCCATTGATCATACCATTGCATCACCCTATCAAGCTCACCATCCCTATCAATTGGGATAGCAGCCAATCCTTTTACAGCAGAGCGTATACAACGATCGGAAGCATAGTAATTCTCAACCGAGTAACCATCTGTAACAAAAATCTTGTCGGATAATGCTGAATTATCGTCATAATCTTTATCCACAAAATAGAGAGTCACAAATTTTCTATACGCCGGTTTGCCTGCAATATATCCACAAGTATCGACTACCCCTTTTTTGCCTCCACAATTTATAAACTCTGCCCTTCTTGATTGAATGTCGGTAATTTCCACTCTTGCGGAATAATATGGAGCGTCGTAACCTTCCACAAAACAATATACTGCCGATGTACCGAATTTTCCAACTTTCTCATCAAAAAACTTGAAAGCAACCGACTCATTATCTACTGTTTGAGCCAGCATTTCCGCAGGAGAAAGAGAAGAGATGGAATCAGCCATGTCGTAAGGTATTATTTGGAATTTCATGAACGTATTCAGCACTACCGATAGTATCGCACTTCAACTCATTGTCAAAAATGAATGGAGAATGAGTAGCTGCAACGATCAAAGCGGTGGTAGGGGAATTTTTCAGAGAGGGAAGAAGTAGCTTCTGCCAAGTGAGTGAAAGGGATAGCTCCGGTTCATCGATGATATATACGATTCTCTTATTGTTGGAAAAGAAAGCGAATGCAAATAGAGCCACAAGCTGTTTCTCTCCCGAGCTAAGATTCTCAAGAGAAACAGGCGATGAAAGGGTGCTGTCATCTTTAAAATAAAGATTAAATTTTATATGGCTTTCATCATATACGAATTGCTTGTCGTATAGGAATCCATTTACAATCTTACAAAAGGAATCCAGTCTGGAATCAAGTTCTTCCGTACTTTTGTAAACATCCAAAAGTGCAGATAGATAATAATTAAGGTGTTCGTTACTTTCGGTCCCTCCGTTTTTTATCACATCCCGGAGCTGCTCTCGCTCTCTTTCCGTCATTGATCCTCCCAAACGTTCAAGTACCACCCGCAACTGATCAGCATCTATTTTTTTCTCTATTGCAGCTCTCCTCTTCTCACCAAAATCAAGTAAATGAGCCACCATCTTGGTGGATACCTCATTATATCCTTTTACAGCCTTGCTTGATATTTTATCTAAAATACCATTGATACTTTTGGAAACATCCTTCATTCCGAATTTCATCAAAGAATTGTCAGAGAATACTTGTTGGAGTATCTCCGATGTAGATGCCGAAATACGGTCGATTCCTATTCCACCTCTACGGTTAGGAATGAAAATGGTGTTTCGAGAGTCGACTACCTTGGTCACATCCGCCTCAATACGGCGATAAGTGGGAAGAAAGCAGACATCCATCGCTTGCTCCCTAATAATCTTTTTGAAGAAGAATACCGAAGGGAACTCACTAATCCAATCTGCTATTATTTTTTCAGGCATCGTTACGAATGGTGACAATACAGCCTTTAAGTCAGGATAATCCTTGATAATAGACCTCAATAGACTTTCTAATTGAGCAGGATTAGACAACCACAATCGGTTGTCTATCGCGTCCATCAGCTTATCAAGCAATTTATCCACCCCCGGTTTTTCCAAATCCTCCGATACCCTTTTCTCCAACTCCCTAAATCGCCTCATTTCCTCACGAGTGAATATAAATTCATCGCTAAG
>CAZEOI010000035.1:0-38560 GCA_964513775.1 uncultured Sangeribacter sp.
GACTCCATATTCAAATAATACATATAAAAATCAACAAGCCCGTAAAAAGTTTAAATAACTTCTATAAGTAGCTTCCTACAAAAAAATCCGATTGTAAGTAGCATCAGCTGAATAGCATTTTATATTCAGATTCAAAATTGGGTGTGAATACATCCTTCCCGAGCGATTCGGCTATCTCCTCCTTTGTCCAGAAACGCCCTCCGTCAAGTTCATCAGTTGGATGCGGTTGATCTTCCGTAACCAACTTGAAAACATTGACTAATTCCTTCTCGCGATCTGACTCAAACACATACTGACGCAATAGTTCGGGACTTGAGACGTCGAGGCCCAATTCCTCTTTCACCTCCCTTTTCAACGCCTGATATATATTCTCACCTAAATCTACATGTCCCCCTACAGCCGTGTCCCACTTTCCCGGCTGAATATCTTTCCATGCCGGACGCTTCTGAAGATACAATCTCCCCTCCTTGTCAAATAGATGAAGATGCACCACCGGATGCAGCAGTTTGGATCCGCTGTGACATTCGCCACGACTGGCGGCTCCTATGATATTTCCAGATTCATCCACAATCGGAAACATCTCCTTTTCATTATCTTTATTCATAATTCCTGACCAAAATACAATTTCATTATCTCAGCTTGATCGAAATCCATTTTAATCAAAATCTTGACTTCGACTCAAGATAGCCCGTGAGAATCAACACAGCCGCCATCTCATCAGCCCTGCCCTTCTCCGCACGTTGCTTCTTTGTGAAACCTCCTGCCAGCATCTCACGGTGTGCGATAGTAGATGTGAAACGCTCATCAAACATCGTAACTTTCATTTCAGGCATCTCCTTATGCAATCTACCAAGAAATGGCTTTATATAACGCATGCTCTCGCTTGGATCGCCATGGAGATCCCGAGGCTCTCCCACAACAATTTCATCCACCTGTTCGCGTGAGCAGTAATCCTTTATGAATGGCAATAACTCACACGTAGCCACAGTGGGCAAACCATTGGCACAGATCTGGAGTATGTCTGTCACGGCCACTCCACATCGCTTACGTCCATAATCTATAGCTAATATTCTTCCCATATCTCAAAATTAATCATTTTATTTATTACTCGCTCCCGATAATCAGCGTTCATGACCATCTGACATTGTTGATTTAACATTTTTTAATCAGATTTTTCCTCAAGCACCACTTCAACAGTTAATTTCCACTTTCCACACCGTTTCCATCTTTATCTACCGATTTTACTTGCACTCACCAATCCTCTTTTCTAATTTTGCATCAGAAGAAAAATTTTGTTATGCGAAAATGTAATAAACATATCTTGTGGCTTCTTGCCATGACCCCGCTTGTGGGAAATGCACAGAACTCCGGAGACGGGAAAGGTATTTTTTCCGATATTACTCCGGCCGATGTCACGGCTACCGCAAAGTTGACGATGCCTCAGAAATGGACTTTCACTGACTGTATGAACTATGCAATAGCCAACAGCACGGAAGTGAGACGTTCATTGCTTTCCATACTTCAGGCCGATGAGAATGTAGGCGCAGCAAAAGATGAATGGCTCCCTACCGTCGTGTTTTCTACAAATCAGAGTTTCACAAACTACCCCGTCTCTACCGAAGGACGCACTTCCAACGCTTACGGCAGTTCATATGGAGTCAATGCTTCCTGGACCGTCTGGGAAGGCAACGTACGTAAATATCGTCTTGAATCGGCCAAACTCCAGCGTCAGCAGCAATTCCTCGCCGGTGACGATGCTGTGAAAGATATAACTCTCGGTGTGCTCTCCGCTTACCTCAATATCATGTATGCTCAGGAAACTGTGGAGATAGCCAGACAGACGCTCGAAGTAAGCACATCGCAGACTCAACGGGCAAAGCGACTGATGGAATCGGGACGCACCTCTAAAGTGGATTACGCTCAGATAGAGAGTCAGATGGCTCAGGATCAATATAGCTTAACCCAAGCCGAGAGTAATCTTGCCACTGCCAAGATGAACATGAAGAAAATCCTGAATCTCGGTCTTGACTATGATTTGGAAATCGACCGTCCCTCTCTTTCAGATTCTGAAATCTCCGTTTCACTCCCTGCCATGAAGCAGACCTATGATCTCGCTGCGGCATGGCTTCCAGGAATAAAAAGTAATGAAATAAGCAAGGAAGTCTATGCCAACGATATAAAAATTGCCAAGGCCGGTAATCTCCCGAATATTGCATTACAGGGAGGTGTTGGCACGGGCTACAACTCAGGTGGAAAATCCTGGGGATGGCAGATGGGACACGGCTTGAATGAAAATGTGGGTCTATCATTATCGGTGCCCATATATGATGGCAACGCCACACGCCGTGCTGTGGCCAAAGCAAAACTTGCGTCCCTCGACTACGATATCACCCGGGAAGAACTTCTCAATAATCTCTCCCAGACAATCGAGAATCTCTACGTCGACGCCAACAACGCCAAGGCCAAATATGAAAGTGGTGTGAAACAGCTTGAGGCCACCCAAATGACGGCAGACCTCGTGAACAGGCAGTTTGAACTCGGTCTTGTGAATCCTCTTGAACTTCTCACCGCCCACAACAATCTCCTTAACGCTCGTCTGGAACTGCTCCAGAGCAAATTCATGGCTATTCTTTCGAATAAAACCATATCTTACTACGCCACATCCAATGTAACTCTCTAATCTGAAAAAGAATCAATATGAATAGATATTCAATATATGTATCAGCGGCGGTAGTGGCCGTCGCCTCGGTGTCATGCTCCGAAAAGACAAAAATGGAACTCGAGACCTATACAGTGGAACCCACCTCAATGTCGGAGGTTGTGACGGCCACCGGCACAATGGAATCTGTCACTTCGGTCGATGTGGGTACTCAGGTCACCGGCATTATCCAGAACCTCTATGCCGACTACAACGACACTGTGAAAAAAGGTCAGCTCCTTGCAGAACTCGAAAAGACTCTTCTTGACAGCGAGTTGAGAAGTGCCGATGCCAATATGGCCTCAGCGAAGGCAAGCTATGAATATGCCAAGAAAAACTACGAGCGTGATAAGGCGCTCCACAACGAACAGCTCATTTCCGATTATGAATTTCAAACCTCACAACGCGACTACGATGTGGCACGTCTTTCATACGAAAAGAGTCAGGCCGACCGTGTGCGTGCTGCCAAGAATTTAAATTATGCCGAGATCTACTCCCCCATCGATGGCATCATAATTTCACGTGAGGTCGAGGTGGGCCAGACTGTGGTTTCAAGCATGAATGTTGCCAACCTCTATGTAATTGCCGACCTCGACAATATGCAGGTGGTGGGCAATGTAGATGAGGCCGATATAGGTCAGGTGAAAGTAGGCCAGCATGTCACTTTCACAGTAGACGCCTATACCAATGACACCTTCAACGGCACTGTCACCCAGGTGCGCCTTAATCCTACCACTGAATCAAACGTTGTCACCTATGAGGTAATCGTTAATGCCCCTAACCCGGATCACAAACTGATCCCCGGCATGACTGCAAATCTCACAATCTACACCCTTGAGCTCAACGATGTGATCGCCGTGCCTCTGAAAGCGTTGAAATTTCATCCCCAGGAAAGTGAGGACAAGGATAGCGGACTCCCGGTGCCTGTGGCCGATGAGAATGCGAAAGGGGCCTCGGTCTGGGTGGAGCGTGATGGCAAACTTATCCAGACTCCGGTAGAACTCGGAATGATGAACAGCGTATATCAGCAGATCACGTCCGGTATAAAAGCAGGCGACAAGGTAGCTCTCCAGTATAATCTAATACAAGGTAAGGCTCAAAAAGAGAATAAGGAGCAAAACCCCTTCATGCCCAAGCCCCCGGGTGCCAACCGCAAGAAATAACTTACTTATCAGCAATGGCAAAAGAAATCATCAAAATAGAAAACCTAAAACGCTACTTCAAGGTAGGCGAAGAGACTGTCAAGGCTTTGCGTGGCATCTCGTTCACTATCTATGAAGGAGAGTTCGTGACAATCATGGGTACCTCGGGTTCGGGTAAGTCTACCCTGCTCAACACCCTCGGCTGTCTCGACACCCCTACCTCCGGCGAATACCTGCTTGACGGAATCCCGGTGAGAGGTATGGGTAAAAACGAGCGTGCAAGGATACGGAACCGTAAGATAGGGTTCATATTCCAGAACTACAATCTACTGCCGAAGACCACAGCTCTCGAAAACGTCGAGCTTCCTCTTCTCTATAATTCTGCCGTTTCCGCAAAGGAACGTGCGGAAAGAGCGGAGAAATGTCTGCGGGAGGTAGGACTTGGCGAACGATTGCTCCATAAGAGCAACCAGATGTCGGGTGGTCAGCAACAACGTGTGGCAATCGCGCGAGCTCTCGTCAACAATCCGGTCATCATTCTTGCAGACGAAGCCACCGGCAACCTCGACACTCGTACATCATTCTCTATTCTTACTCTTTTTCAGCGTCTATACAGGGAGGGAAAGACAATTATCTTCGTAACACACAACCCTGAGATCGCACAGTATTCATCACGCAACATTATGTTGCGCGACGGCAGGATTGTGAGTGATGAATATAACAACGACATTAAATCGGCTGAGGAGGTCTATAATTCACTTCCCGTCGACAATGAATAATACGAAGCCGCAATGAATATACAAAATCTGTTGAAAATAGCCCTAAAGGCACTCAACAACAATAAAATGCGTTGTTTCCTGACGATGTTGGGCGTTATCATCGGCGTCGGGGCGGTCATCGCGATGCTCGCCATAGGTCAAGGCTCTAAGAACTCTATCAAAGCCCAGATTTCTGAGATGGGCAGCAATATGATAATGATTTTTCCCGGAGCTGAACGCCGTGGAGGTGTGCGTCAGAGCAGCGACGATATGCAGACACTGAAACCGTCTGATTACGAAGCAATCGTGAATCAAGCCACCACCATCGCCAATATCACCCCAACCGTAAACGGTTCCGGCCAATGGATCAACGGCAACAACAACTATCCCTCGCAGGCACAGGGTGTCAACACCCAGTTTCTCGACATACGCCAGCGCAAGGTGGCGAAAGGAGAGATGTTCACGGAGGAGGATGTCAAGACAGCCGCTAAAGTCTGCGTGCTTGGTCAGACCCTCGTAGACAATCTTTTTCCCGACGGCACGGATCCTATAGGCAAGATTGTACGTTTCGGTAAGATCCCTATGACCGTAATCGGAGTGCTTGAGGAGAAAGGCTACAACACGATGGGTCAGGATCAGGACGATCTTGCGCTTGTGCCCTACACCACAGTTATGAAGAGAGTGCTCGCCACAGATTATCTTCAGGGAATCCAAGCCTCCGCGATAGATGAGGAAATGACCGACCAGACCATTCAGGAAATCACCGACATTCTCCGCATCCAGCATAAACTCCGTGAGGGGGAGGAAGACAATTTCACAATCCGCTCCATGAAGGAGCTGGCGGAAATGATATCGTCGACTTCTTCAATGATGACGGTGCTCCTTGCAGCCGTAGCGGGCATCTCGCTTCTCGTAGGTGGTATCGGCATTATGAATATTATGATTGTAAGCGTCACGGAGCGCACCCGCGAGATAGGTCTGCGAATGAGTATCGGCGCAACCGGCCGCGACATAATGATGCAGTTCCTTATCGAGGCTGTGATCATATCGGTCACAGGGGGCCTCCTCGGCATTCTGATCGGAGGAATCGCCACATGGATGATTTCCATTTTTGCACACTGGCCTGTGCAGATCGACATGTCGTCGGTGATTCTTTCGTTTGTGGTCTGCACAGTCATCGGCATCATCTTTGGCTTCTATCCGGCAGCCAAAGCATCCAATCTCGATCCGATTGAAGCGATCCGCTATGAATGATTATCTCCTGCGGTTAAGTATGTGTCAAAAATTAATGATATAATTGATTGGTGACATATAAGGAGGAGATTTGAGACCGTTTGGAAGGCGTAATAGGGTTCTATTATAACTGAAAAGCGGTTTCAAAGATCGCCTTAGAGGGTGACAAGGAATATATTAATTAATTTGTGACACATACTTATAATACAAAATGATACGAATTTACAGGTATGAACGATAATAAGTTTTTAGTTAGTAGGTTGGGAGGAACGACGACAGCTTTGCTGCTGGCGTTCCTCCTTTTTTACTTCCCCTCCATGCTTTCACTCGTGAGCCGGAGTGGAGAGCCTTTGGTTTGGTCGGTCACAGGCGTGGTTATGGCCACATTTTACACTGTCGTCTTCTGCGTCAACTATTTCCTCCTCGTTCCATGGCTAATTCGTCATCCGGAGAAAAAATCACTCTTTTTTCTACTGAATTTTATTCTTATAGTCGGCATATGTGGTCTTATACCAATATGGTTTCAGCTTTCAGGAGGATTTCCGTTTCCTAAAGCTCATAAACAAAATGAACTCACCACAGGGCAGTATATTCTCGGCTATCTCCGTTTCATAATGCGCGATGGCATTATGATGGTGCTTGCAGCGGCCCTCTCCTATGCCATGCGTCTGTCAGAGGCCCGCGAACTCCTGAGAAGACGTGAGCTTGAAATGAGTGCCGAACAACGCCAACTCGAACTCAGGAGTCTGAAGGCACAACTTAACCCCCACTTCCTCTTCAACTCCCTCAACAACATATATGCGTTGATTGGCTTCGCACCTGAAAGAGCTCAGAAAGCTCTTCACGACCTCAGCAATATGCTCCGCTTTATGATCTACGAATCGGGATCGTCAACAGTAGCATTAGCTAAAGAAATTCAGTTTATTACCGATTATACAGCCCTTATGAGCCTGCGACTCAACAGCAATATCCGGGTGGAATGTAAGGTTATGGAGTTTCCACCCTCTGATGTGATGGTCACTCCGCTAATCTTCCTGACTCTCGTGGAAAATGCATTCAAACATGTGGCTCCACTCCCTGACGGCACAGGATTCATACGGATAGAAATAGATATCAGGAATAATCAATTATACGGAAGTGTCGCAAACAGCTACATTGAGAAAAAGGGAGACTCCTCTTCAGAGAAATCTGACTCCGGAATAGGTCTGGAAAACGTCAGGCGTCAGCTCCGATTGCTTTATCCGGATAATCACACTTTTTCAATTATCAATAAAGAGGGTGTCTTCTCTGCCTCACTTTCCATACCTCTCTCAGCACTGAGAATGAGTCAACCGGCGTAATATTCAACTCTCCAATCAAAAATGAATCAATTCCAACAATCACCAAATGAACAGAAAACTTAAATGCATCATAATTGACGATGAGCCTTTGGCGCGGGAACTTATAAAGAGCTATGTGGCAAAGACTCCGGCCTTACAGCTTACGGGCAGCTACGAGTCGGCGGCCGAAGCTATAAAAGAAGTCATGACCGGTGAGATCGACCTTGTGTTCTTAGACATAAACATGCCTATGCTCAACGGCATAGAATTTGCCAATGTAATACCACGCCACACACGCATAATCTTTATAACGGCCTATGAGCAATATGCACTTCAGGGGTTCCGCGTTAATGCGCTCGACTACTTGCTGAAGCCTGTAAATTTTGCTGAATTTACTAAAGCTGTCGGCAAAGCTGTGGAATGGGCCGCCATGCTTGACTCCTATGAGAACTTAACCTCAAAGCCAAACGAGAAATACATAACTATAAAGGCAGATTCACGCCTCATCCAGATGCGCACCGATTCAATACTTTATGTGGAAGTACAGAACGACCGC
Organism: uncultured Sangeribacter sp.; assembly: GCA_964513775.1. Classification (GTDB taxonomy): domain Bacteria; phylum Bacteroidota; class Bacteroidia; order Bacteroidales; family Muribaculaceae; genus Lepagella. Next base: position 7,707 of record CAZEOI010000035.1, read on the forward strand.
GTCATTTTCCAACGCAAAGATGGTGAGCCCATAAGCTCATTGATAAGCATGAAGGAGATTGAGGAGCAGCTCCCACCTTCAAAATTCATGCGTGTCCACCGTTCTTTCATCGTAAATCTCTCCAATATTGAGATTGTAGAACGCAACCGCATAGTTTTCGGTAAGACCTACATACCCATAGCAGATTCCCGCCGTGATGATTTCTTCGCCCGTCTCACCCGTCATTGACCAGCCATCTGAGACTCTTGATGCACTTTCATTTAATATTTTTTGGTGATACCGAAAATAATAACTACTTTTGGATGTCAAGTAAAGAAATCCAAATTACCATTAACTACCTAAAATCTGAAATACAATGAGTCTTCGAACCAAGATTTTCGGAGGAGCACTCCTGCTATTTGCATCGGCTCCCTCATTATGGGCTGCGGCACCGGATTCCAATGTGAACCCTTTCATGGCCCCATACAATACTCCTTACGAAATACCACCTTTCGATCTTATCAAACCGGCTCACTACACCGAGGCTTATGACGAAGGTCTTCGTCAGGCGCGCCGGGATCTTGATCAAATTATCAATAATCCCGAGACTCCTACATTTGAAAATACGATCCTTGCCATGGATCGCATGGGAGCTCTACTCGAACGCGTGAGCCGGGTATTCAATTCGCTTACTCAGACCGACATCACCCCTGAGCTTTCAGAGATAAATGATAAAATCACTCCTCTTGTCTCTGCCTACGAGGATGAAATTTCAATGAATCCCAAGTTATTCAAGAGAGTGAAGACTGTCTACGACAATCGTGCCAATCTCGATCCTGATCAGAAGCGACTTGTAGAAAACGTCTACCAACGTTTCACCCGCAACGGTGCGCTCCTGAATAACGCAGATAAGGAGAAACTCAAACAGATCAACAATAAGCTTTCAGAACTTTACCTCAAATTCAACAAGAATCTTCTTGCAGCCACCAACGAATTTGAACTTGTGGTTGACGATGAAAGCCAGCTCTCCGGCATTCCCGAATCAACAAAGAAAGCAGCACTCGAAACCGGCAAGAAACGTGGTCATGAAGGGAAATATGTATTCACGCTTCACGCTCCGAGCCGTCTGCCGCTTCTCAAGAATGCCGATAACCGTGACCTACGCGAGAAGATGTATAAAGGCTACACAAATCTCGCTTCTTCAGGCCAATACGACAACCGTCCGGTAATCAATGAAATTCTCAAGACCCGTGCAGCAAAGGCCAAACTTCTCGGCTATCCTGACTATGCCACATACATGACCGAGCGTGTCATGGCCGGCACTCCCGAGGCTGCCCAGCGACTCATGCAGCAGATGTGGGGACCCACGGTGAAGAAAGTGAAGGAGGAGGTTGCCGAGATGCAGCAGGTGGTAGACCGTCAGGGCCTCGATTTCAAGATTCAGCCCTGGGACTATTACTATTATTCTGACAAAGTACGTAAGGAGAAATACGATATAGATGAGAATCAGCTTCGTCCCTACTTCGCATTAGACTCAGTGCGGAAAGGTATCTTCACAATGGCCAACCGTCTTTATGGTGTGACTTTCGAAGAGATTCCCGATGCTCCGAAATATAATCCGGAGGTAAAGGTGTATGATATGCGAGATGCCAACGGTGAGCACATCGCTGTCTTCATGACCGACTACCATCCCCGGGCCTCCAAGCGCCAGGGTGCATGGGCAAGCAAGTTCAAGGCATCTTATGTTGACGAAAACGGCAACGATATCCGTCCTATAAACTTCAATGTGGGCAACTTCACCTCTCCTACCTCCGATGCTCCCTCAATGCTTTCTCTCGATGAAGTTGAGACAATGTTCCATGAGTTTGGTCATGGTCTGCATGGCATGCTCTCTCGCGCTCGCTACAAATCTCAATCGGGCACTGCCGTTGACCGTGATTTCGTAGAGCTCCCCTCTCAGATTCACGAACACTGGGCATTTGAGCCGGAACTTCTTAAGACATATGCCAAGCATTACCAGACCGGTGAGGTAATTCCCGACGAACTTATCGCGAAACTTGAGGCATCATCGACCCACGGTTCAGGCTTCCATATGGCTGAGCGAATCACGGCTGCATGGCTCGATATGCAATACGGTCTTCTCAATCCGGAAGGTGACATCGATATCAACGCTTTCGAACAGAAAGTTGTAGATGAACTCGGTGCTCCTTCTGAGGTGGAATATCGCTACCACAGCCCCTATTTCAAACATGTGTTTGGCGGAGAGCAGTACGCATCGGGTTATTACACTTATATGTGGGCCGAAGTGCTTGATTGCGACGGCTTCGATCTCTTTGCCGAGAATGGCATCTTCGACAAAGCCACTGCCGACTCCCTGCGTAAGAATATACTGGAGACAGGTGGCAGCGAGGATCCCATGACCCTCTTCATCCGCTTCCGTGGTCAGAGTCCCACACCCGACGCTCTCATGAGAAAGTATGGTCTCGATCCTAACGCACCGAAGATTCCTCTCAAAATCAACAAGCCAAAGATCTCACCCAAGATGGTGGAATAACTTATAAAAGAATATGCCATAAATCAGTTACGGAATTGATTTATGGCATATTCTTTTTACTTTCACTTCAACTCTTCGGCTTATTGCGCCGTTTTTGCCGGACGATGAAGATACCAGTGCAGCAGTCCTACAAAGAACGCTCCACCTATGATATTACCAATTGTTGCAGGAATAAGATTGTTTGTCACACATTCCCATACTCCTATCGGCGCACCCTCCATCAAAGCCAATGGAAGATAAAACATATTTGCTATACAGTGCTCATAACCCAGCACCACAAATGCCATCACCGGCAGCCAACATCCCAAAGATTTCTCCAGAAGATTATGGCCCGACATTGCAAGCCACACTGCCAGACACACAAACCAATTTGCACCAATTCCTTTAAGAAGCACTACTCCCCAACTCATTGAAGTCTTCGCCACTCCGATGTTAATTATAGCCGAATGCCACGGATCAGGGGTTGTAAGACCCGCAAGATAGACAAAGAAATAAGTAAATCCCAACGCCCCGACAAAATTGCCGAGATAAACAAGGCTCCAGTTAATCAGGATAGCCCGTAGACTGTATTGGCGTCTCATATAAGCCGGAATAAGCATCGCATTGTTACCCGTGAAGAGTTCGGCACCCAACACAACCACTAAAATCAGTCCCAGAGGGAAAGTAGCTCCCGCAAGGAACTTGGCTATTGCCGGATTAGTGGCGCATGCCCCCGGGAAACCGAATCCCACCGTCAGCGACAGGATACCGCCCATTGCGATAAAAGCACCTGCTGCTATAGCAGCTACAAAAAGTCGTTTAGTGTGTCGGAGTGTCACCTCCACTTTGTTGCATCCACCTTTCACTGAAGCCTCCAATATTTCGGCCGGTGTTTTAATCTGCATCGTGTATATGTTTTATGATTAAGTAAGTAATCTATCTTAGGACTTATGAAAGCAATACCATTGAACTAAATACTGCTTCAAAAGCCAAATTGACGTCAGGCAATTCGGCTACAAAATTAATCAATTTACAGTTCTTACAGAAATATCGGTCGGTTTCAGCCATTCTCATTACCCCTAAATCGCTGATATCTTTAGTAAAGTGGCCGGATTAAACTCATATGATTATTTCACGGCATTAGACGTTACACAAGAAAAGGATGACCCCGTTTGAAAGGGATCATCCTTCTGTTTCTATAGTCTGGCAGAGAGGATTCCGTTGCCGGAACCCGGTCTGACATCATTATTTATCTTACTTCTTATTGCCGAAGAAACGGTTGTAAAGACCTGCGAAGCCCTGGCCATGACGAGCCTCATCTTTTGCCATCTCATGAACAGTGTCGTGGATAGCGTCGAGGTTCTGAGCTTTCGCATTTCTTGCAATACGCATCTTGTCGGCATTGGCACCGGCCTCTGCATACATACGCTTCTCAAGGTTGGTCTTGGTGTCCCAAACCATGTCACCGAGCATCTCTGCAAATTTAGCAGCGTGCTCAGCCTCCTCCCATGCATAACGCTTGAATGCCTCTGCGATTTCGGGATAGCCCTCACGATCTGCCTGACGGGCCATTGCAAGATACATACCTACCTCAGTACACTCACCGGTGAAGTGATTGTTGAGGTCTTTTTTCATCTCCTCATCGGTGTCTTTTGCCACACCGATCTCGTGTTCTGTTACAAATTGAAGAAGTTCTTTCTGATCAAGCTCTTTGAATTTTGAAGCAGGAGCGCCACACTGAGGGCACTTTGCAGGAGCCTCTTCGCCCTCTGCTACATATCCGCACACGGTGCAGATCCATTCTTTTGCCATAATTGTCTGTCTATATTTAAGGGTTAATAATTATTTTTTAATGTCATAACCGCAGTTCTCGAAATAATTTCTAACTTCGCAGTCATGAATCTTCAATATTATAAACGGTGTCCATTCGAAAAAGTTGTGGCCGACACTATAAAGAATGTAAATATATCAACCCTTATAGTAGCTCTGAGCGGGGGGGCCGACAGTGTGGCTTTATTGGCCAGCCTCGCATCTATCGGAAATCTACGTCTTGTAGCGGCTCATTGCAATTTTCATCTTCGTGGTGAAGAGAGTATGCGTGATCAACACTTTGTTGAAAAAATCTGCTCTGAGCTCGGAGTAACACTCCTTATAAAAGACTTCGATGTGCCCGAATTTCAACGACAGAATCCCTCCGCTTCTCTTGAGATGGCCTGCCGGGATCTCCGTTATGATTGGTTCCGCAGCCTCCTATCAGAATACAAGGCCGACAGGATAGCTACAGGCCATAATGCCGACGACAACATCGAAACCATGTTTCTCAATCTCCTGCGAGGCTCAGGCACCACCGGATTGAAAGGTATGGTTACAGACACGGGCACCATATTGCGCCCCCTCCTCAGCCTTCATAGAAATGAGATCGAAGCCTATTTAAACTACAAACGCCTCGATTACATAGTCGACTCCTCAAACCTTACCTCTGATTTCCGACGCAATTTTCTCCGCAATGAGATCTTACCGATGCTACGAGACAGATGGCCCGGGCTTAATAAGGCCCTTGACCGATCTATAAAGCTCATAAAGGCCGAGAACGATGTGATTGAGAAAAGCGTCGCAAGCAACCTGCCACTTCCGGGATGCCCTCTACCGCGCACTACAGCACTCTCCTTCCCCGCCCCGGAACTTTTGGTGCGTAGATATATCGAAAAACTGCAACCGCTCACTACAACTCCTGCAGAAATCATAGCCGCTATGAGAGCCAACAAGCCGGATATCCGCAGATGGGAGTTGCCCGGAGGCAAAATTATTCTTAAAGGGGGCAAATTATTTTTACAACCATATGCCATTGATACAAATTAAGTTAACTCCTATTTACCAATTTACGGTTAAATTTTTTTGAAAATTTATCGCGAAAAAATTTGGAGGTTTCAAAAAAAGTGCGTAACTTTGCATCGCTTTTGAGGGGGAAACCAAGCGAAGCCATTAGTGGAATCCCTCTTTGAAAGCAAAATGGTGAATGTAGCTCAGTTGGTTAGAGCGACGGATTGTGGTTCCGTAGGTCGTGGGTTCGAGACCCATCTTTCACCCCAAGGCCGGATTTAAATCCGGCCTTTTTTATTTTATAACCTTCCAAACCATAAACTCCACATCATCTCCCCTCTTCTTAGGAGCCGTTTAACTACGGAGGAACAAATAAATCCACAAATCATAAATCCAACTACCCATGGCCATTAATCTTGAAAAAGGACAAAGAATTAATCTTGAAAAAAGCAACGGTAAAAAGCTTACCGACTTCTGCGTCGGTTGCAACTGGGGCGCTATCGTGACAGGCGGCGGATTTCTCGGATTCGGCAAAACCACTAAAGATGTCGATCTTGATCTCAGCTGCCTCATGATTGATGCGGATGGTCAGATCATCGACCACATTTACTCCCCTCTATACAGACGGGAATTTCTCAGCAGGTATGGCATGCCTATGGGAAAGGTAGATTCCCTCGACAGAGCACTCCATCACAGTGGCGACGACCTGAAAGGCGACCTCAGTGGCGATGACGGTCTCGACAACGAAATTATTACCGTCGACCTCAACAGAGTCAATACTCAGGTGAATCAGATATTCTTCTTCCTCAACAATTGCGGAAAGGAAGATTTCTCACAGATTCCATACGCATCCATAAGAATGTATGAAGGCACACCTACCCGAGTAAAAGAGGTGTTCGCGTCATACAACGTAGCCGCCATGCCTCAATATAGAGGTGCTACCGCTCTCATAATGGGAAAACTTTACCGTCGAAACGGAGAGTGGAAATTCTCTGCCATAGGCGACGCATTTCCTGATGCCAACATCTGCGAGACAATACGCCGCATCGCTGCGGATTACGCAAAATAATCAGGTGCAATCTCAACTATATATGCAAGGGGGCGATGTCGAATCCGACATCGCCCCCTTGCATATATAGTTAGAGTTTGATTCCAAGACTTTCTATCAGACGCGTCTCCTCATTACCATAGCTACCGGCCACAGGGAAGCCCAGACTCTTACGATTCATATTGTGCATACGCTTAAGACTCTTATGATATTCAGGCGACACAATCTCGCAACAATTGAATTCACCTACGTTCACATCCGTAAGCCTTGACCCAACCGCGTTCATCTTACCCTCTTCGATATCGGAGATATCATCAAGGCGGACATAACGCTTGCCGCGATCGTTATAAACCGTAAGTAAAGCATCGTTCCTGCGGGCAGGGCTAATAAACACAGGGCGTTTTCCAGCCACCATCTTATGCCTTACTTTGGTATTCTTCTTCAGAATCTTCGACATAGGGATTCTCGACACCTCTCCATCTTCATACACCACTATCAGGTTGCCATCTTTCTCATCTTCATGAATAGCGAGTGTGAGAAGGCCATCATCCCACTCCACATCGTCAAGTCGGCTCCATTCTCCCACATTATGGATTCTCAGGTAACAGCATGTATCCTCTCCGAAACCTTCCACCCAACTGTCGGTTATATTGCTACGGTGACGACTCGTGGGAATTTTCTCAATTTCATCCTCCCATTGTTCTTTACCCTTTTCCGCAACTTGTTCTTCAGGCGATAACACTTCCGACAGATCATCCTGAGGATCTTCTGCCGACACAGGACCCTCGACTTTGAAATTGCTGAAATCACGGTTATCCATGATCTCCCTTAACTGGTCAACATTATCAATCGCATAGGTAGAGGTTCCCTCACGGAGATAATAACGGTTGTCAAGACGAAGAGCCACAGGGGTCTTGGCCGCTCTCACCTTGATGGCATAAATCCAATGTTTCCCGGCCTCCGGATGCTCCACACTCACAGCGGCATTCACAGCATCACCCAACGACCTGCGTATCTGATTACGCACATAGAGATCAAATTTATCATGGCTATCCTCGAAATAAACCAGATCATCCTCAAGACCCTTGGCCGTGCCTGTGTCATACACCCCTAAATAAAGTGTTCCACCATAAGCATTGACCATGCCGCAGATCACTTTCATAATGTTGAAAGTCTGCTCCTCGATATCCGGCTTCATGCCGTTGTCAGGCGGAAAGACTATCGACGATTTGAATTCTCTCAATTGATCTTCCTGTCCGAACGAATAGATTTTCGGAAGCTCTATGTTTATATTGAGCAAAGACTTTATCTGTGTGATGATATTATTCTGAAATTCCTGAAGACCGAAACCGTCGGCCATGTTATATGAAAGCATCAGGCGTGCCAGCTGCCATATTATATGGCCCGTCTCATAACTTGAGATAAGATCCCACAGATAGCCGTTGTTCTCCTGCTTTCCGAAACTATTTACAATTCTGATCTCACAAAGACGCTGCTTGAGCACCGGGAATTTCTCGACAATATCGGCATTTTCAATACACAGCTTGTCAAGCTCCGCATCATCCACTCTCCCATTCTTGCCATACTCCTCAAGCATACAGAGAAGATTGCGACGCTGGTCAAGATATCTCGTGGCTGATTCATCACCAATCATGCCGGCCAATATATATGCCACCGACAGATAACCATAAGCGACGGTATTATCCGTCTCCACCACAGCCTTATGGTCAAGGATACAGATCATCTGAGTGATATACTCTGAATCAAACTGATCTTCCGACACCGACATAGCCTCCTCGGCCAATTCATCGGCAGTCTCATGATATACCTCTCCTTCAGTATAATCCTGAAGCAACTGCTCGGCCGATTCTCTGACATCCACCTCATTCTCTGCCGGGCCCAATACATCTCCCTGCATAGCCCTCACCTTATCGTACGACCTTAGCCGGACTCTGACGCAATCCCCCTCCTTATACTCCATATCAGGTGTGGCATCCGGTAAAAATAAGCCATAGCCATACTCCGTTATGCCAAGCATCACATGTTTAGCCCTGTCATGATATATTATACGGCAATCGCTCTCCTGTCCATATTCCACATTCTCCAGAATGAAATTATCAATCAGTGGCAACGCATCAAAGGTATATGTCTGCCTCAAGTCGTTCGGACTGCTCATTGCGCTCACCTTTGCTTTCAACAGTAATGGAGCGCCGTCAAGATAAAAACTATCGAGGTCAAATGTAGGATCATAATGAAACATCCCGTTTAATCCGCCTTTCGTATATGTGTCGATCCAACCCTCTCCCTGATATATATCATCCTCTATCCTGCAATAAAAACGGTTGGTGTGTTCATTATCCGGACGCAATATCCTTATGGTAACCTCTGTGCCTATATCGGGACGCAATTTTCTCTTCACACTTCGAGGCTTCTTCTCCTGCTTTTCAAAGAGGGCAGCCTCCACTCTCTTCCACCAGTTGCGCCACGCCTCTATCTTCGAGCGTCGGTTGATAGGATACTTTGTCGGATTATCAAGGAAGAGCTGAATATTATGCCAATCAAGGAAATTCTCAGGCAATATGTTTCGTTCGTTACCCACCGCTCCTATCTTGGCCAATGTAATGCTGTCGTGGCTCACTGTGAAACGCACCCTGTCCGACTCATAGGAACGGGTGGTGAGCATAGTGTTTTTCCTCGGCATCATCGACATCTGATATGCAAAGAGTTCCGTCTGTCCGAAATCCTTATCCCAGCTTAGTTCCCGGCAGCCGGGCTCAGCTCCCACAAGAATGGAGAATGCCTGGTCTATGAGAGTGTCGGATAGTGATATGCCCAACTGCTGCTGACCGAGCACATTCTTACATCTCACAAACGATAGATAATGATAAAGCATCGATTTAAACAACGGCACATCTATACCCTCCCCATCTGTCATCAGCAGAAGATAGCATATCGCTCTCACCATATGATTGAGAAGTTCGGCCGAATGTTCATCTTCAGCAAAAGCCTCCCGATTCACTTTGTCGATGTTCGACAGTATATAATACTGAATGAATCCTGAGAAAGCTTTCTTAAACGATGCGAGTTTCCATCCCTTGGCCGATTCCGCGATGATATCAAGAATACTGTCTATCCTCTCCTCAAGCATCTCCGGCTTCATGGAGAATATCGCAATCAGAATCTGCATTTTCCTCTCCGGGTTATAGATATAGCCGGAATTTCTCACCTTTCTGAGAATATCATCTATCTCCTCTCCATCTTTCTCCTCGCTTATGAGGCGCAGACTTTCGCGATAAATCTCAACCCTCGATACTTTCCAATCAAGCCACTCCTGGAAATTTTCCCGTTCCGATTCTGAAAATTGCTGAAGAAACTTCGACTCCTCAAGCACATAGAGACACATCTTATAGTAGGCATCAAGCATCCTCACCTTAGTGATAAGCCGCAGCCTGCCCCACTTCTCCACACCCTGCATAGCCAGGAGAGCCTTGATCACCCATTCCGGATCGTTACGCTCAAGATAGGAACGGGCCTCATCAAAGATAGAATTTGTATAGAAAAGGTTGCGCACTATGCCCACCATACTGAGCTCCACTCCACTTTCATTTATAAACTCCTCAGGCGTGATACACTTCCCTTTTATCTGTTTACGCTCCTGTTCGAATTGAAGCACGAGCTTGTTTCTGTATGGACGCACCACCCTGCAGTTGATGCGCTGATGAGGCTGCAAAAACACATTCCCGGGTGTCTTCAGGCGGAAGGGCACTCCCCTCTCATCGTGTACGTCATAATACTTCTGTCCGTCCGGAAGAGTCGATACATAGTGGGTGACAATGAAAGTATAAGACTTCGACGGATCATACTCGCTGCCAAACATCTCGGCGAAATTCTGCACAAACACGATGTTGTCGCCATGTATATCCTTCACCATACACGGAAGCTCCGTACGGACCATCACCTCCGGATCCTGCTTCTGGAAAGCAAACATCCTTATTGCATACTCGCGACCGTTGGCCGCCACTATGAAGAATGAATCGGAGCCCTCGTTTCTGATGGCAACGATAGGAAGTGTATAGAATTTACCCTTTTGAAAATCGATTTCCTTATAAAATGGATTGTATGTAGGAGTCTCTTGAATATTTAAGTCGCTCATGAGGATATCATAATATCGTATTGCTGTCGGCAAGATGGAATGATTATGGACACAGTCATTACCGGATTTTAAGGAGAAACAGACAGCTAACGTGGAGGTTATTGTTTGAAAGTGTAAAGATAGGAAATTTTTCCGAGATATGAAAATTCAGATATGGGAATCCAATACCGGGAATCAATTAATCGATAACCCAAGGTGTCTTCTCACGCTACAGGATCACTCTTCAGTCTTCTTAAGTTTCCGTCTCAAGTTTACTATGCCCCAAACCATTGTTATCAACAACGCGATCCCCATCAATGAATATGACCAGACAGCATCATCTATAAAAGACGCTACAAAGCATCCCGAGGCAAGAATGATTGCACAGGAGATGGCAAATCCAGCAGTCTTGGTGAACCCGTAACCATAAAGATGACGGTTGACCTCATAATACACTATCAGGCAGATTGCATTGTCAGCCACAAATGCATATCCCAGACCAATCAACCCGAAGAAATAAAAACCTAAACAACTGAGGATAAGAGTAAGAAGATTACCAAATATACCCTCCAGAGCGAAAAACACCTTTTTATTATTCTTGGCAAACGTGATATAACCCATAGGCATCAATAAGGCACGGAGTGTTATTCCGAGTCCCATCCATCTCATGAGAGGCAATATCGGTTCGAATTCCTCAGTAAATAGTATCCGGATTACTATTGGGGCCGTCAATATTAACAGACATGCCGCCGGAGCTATTATGAAAGACACTATTTCTGTCTGACGGTTGACAATGCCATGCATCAACCGGTTGTCGGAAGCAGCCTTCGTCAGGCGTGGGAAATAATCCATAGCCATGGCTGTAAACACCATACCGGAATACTGAGCCGTGGCGGAACTGGCCGCCTGATAAAGACCCACTGCGGTATCTGAACCAAATGACCTGATAAATAGATTGATAACATATGTAACCGAAGTTCCGATAAGATCGCTCGCCATCAAGATTATCCCCATGGCAATCATTCGCTTTATCACCGGCATATGTTGCCGTGTGAATCCCTTGAACGGAGCCACATCTATCACCTTCCGCAGTGAAAAGTAATAGAAAAGAAACATTGCCAAAGAAAGAGCGATCATTGCGGGCACAATACCATTTATACCGAAAAAATAATATAGCGGCACCCCGACAAGAAGGCCTGTAAGGCCTCCCACAATCGAGGCCTTCGACAAACGTTTCACTTCGTGGAGTCCTTGAAGCATAGAGAGTACTCCCGAGCCGGCAATTCCCAAGCCTACCGCTATCCCGAGAAACATGAATTGCAGAGTCATGCCGGAATCGCCGAAAGTGAGCCGGCTCAGCGGTTCTGCCAACAGGATACACGCCAAGGCTCCGAGCAATGATGTGGCTATAAGGATCCTCAGGGAAAGAGCAATGAAGCGTGATGCCGTCTCCTTATCAGCAGAGCTATCCGCCATCTCTCTCACAATAGCAAGATTAAGCCCGAGTGAAGCAAATTTCTGAATAGTGTTTGATGAAGATGTGAAAAGAGCCGATACACCCATACCGTCAGCTCCGAGCAATATCGCTACGAATTTCCCTCTAATCCAATTGATTAAAATCTGAAATATCTGGACACCTCCAAACATGGAAGCACCCTTGAGAATACTTTTATATGAATTATCCGATGCCATTTTCACTTATGTAGCCACAAAAATATGAGGCTATTTTTCTTTTACACATGACTATTTACCCATTAAAGTATCGATCATTTTAAGCGCGATTCTTGCCAAGGAAGCCGGGAGCCGCATCAGTGCGAGATAGCGGGGACTCGTCTTCCCCTTTAGTCGGGCATAATCAAAATTCTTCATCGATGATGATATGGTTGCAACCATAGCTCTCCGTTGAGCTCCTTTAAACCCTGATCTATTGATCGTGCGTAAAAGCCCGGCGGCGGAGTACAGCTTATTCTCAAGAGCGCGATAGAAAGTTGGCGTATCTTCTCCAAAAGCTTTTGCCGCCATCATTATCAACCCGTCGCATGTATTCATTCTGCTCTCTATAAGTCGAGGCAAGTTTACGTGTGTCACACTCTCCTCATTTACACGATAGTAATATCTTGCCTTACACATCGCCACATTTTCACACAAAAATAATATCCAGCGCGACATAAGTTCGTCAGCAAAAATAGATCTCTTATCCTCACGTGATATATTTGAGTCGGCTGCAAGATATATCTGAGGTCTTATTGCAAACCCTGCCATAGGAATGCTCCAATTGCAAAGAGTGTAGGCCACAAGATCTTTTCCGATCCATATCTTTGAAGAATCAAATGATTCAAGCGGCAGAATTTTCGACGCTCCGGTGGTTGTCAGTCTCCACATTTCCGGAATCACAATATCCGCGTCAGTATCGTCGATCCGGTCTTTCAGAATCTGAAGGAAATCCGCATCCACCTTATCATCGGCATCGATTGTGACAAGATATTTACCTTCCGCCAAGTTGGCAGCCCGTAGTCGCGGGATGTGTGCACCGCCGGAATTATGCGCCGATCCGTATATCTTGATTCTTGAATCTTTTTTACTGAAATCCTCAGCAATTGACATTGACCCGTCGGTCGACCCATCATCTACTATAATTGTCTCCCAATCATTAAAGTCTTGTTCAAGTATGCAATCGAGACATTCACCAAGATACTTGGCTGCATTATAGACAGGAATGAGAATGGAGAAATATGGTTGCTGTCCGTTGTCTGTCTGAAGATTATTATTTGTCAACTCATCCATAATAAGGAATGAAATAGGAATCTGAGATATGATTTGTAAAGGTAAGAAGAATTTCCGAGATATGAAAAAGCTGTTTCCAAAAACTTAAATTGGATTATTGATTGTTTCCATACCACGACACACAATAAAGATGTCTACATATTCTGCAAAGATTTCTACGCCTTTGCGGTATAAGCTTATCCCACCAATCTCTCAGTGTGACCTAAAAAACATCTTTTTAGAGCGGTCTAAATTCAGACAAAGAGAAAGTTTAGACCACTTCAATTCTTTTTTACTAATTTTGCAGTGTGATTAAAAAATAATGAAATGAACGATTTCCATCCTAAAGGCCACATCGCAATGCTCGGCGCCAATATCTGCTGGGGTCTGATGTCGCCTATCGTGAAACTTGTGCTCGCATCCGGCGTGATAGCTCCTCTAATCATGGTGGATTTCCGTGTGGCAGGAGCGGCACTCCTATTCTGGATTTCATCTATTTTCCTTCCACGCGAACATGTGCCCTGGTCTGATGTGCTCCGTCTGTTTGGAGCAGGCATGCTTGGTGTCTTGCTTAATCAAGGATGCTTCATAATAGGTGTGAGCCTCACCTCTCCCGGCGAAGCTTCTCTCGTCACCACCACCATGCCTATGTGGGTTATGCTCCTCGCATGGCTCTTCCTTCGTGAGCCTATCACTATGAAGAAAACCGGAGGCATTTTGCTTGGAGCTGCCGGAGCTCTCATCCTGATTTTCGGCAACGGCGCCACCGTGGCCGGTGGTTCATCTCCGGCTTTGGGAGATTTCATTGTGCTTATGGCTCAGCTCTGCTACGCCACCTACCTGACGATCTACCGCAACTTCATCAGAAAATATTCGCTCGTAACCCTGATGAAATGGATGTTCCTCTCCGCAGCAATTGTCTCTCTCCCCGCCACCTCTCCCCTTATTTTGGATACCGACTGGAGCGCGATCACTCCCAATGAATGGCTCGGTGTGGCATATGTGACTGTCTTTGCCACCTATATAGCATATATCTGCATTATGATCGGGCAGAAAAATCTCCGCCCTACCATCGTGGGAATGTATAACTACGTTCAGCCGATCGTAGCGACAATAGTCGGCATATGTCTCGGTCTCGACTCTTTCACACTCCCTAAAGTTTTCGCAATTCTCCTCATCTTCTCGGGTGTATATCTTGTCACCATTTCCAAAGCCGCACCCAATCCTGAATGAAATGAAAAAACCGATAATAATAAAGACCGCAATGATGCCGAAGAAGTATTGTCTTAACCTCTTCGGCATCTATTTCACACGTGATGACAGTTGGATAAACCAATACGTAATTAATCACGAGCGCATCCATGACGCCCAACAGCGAGAGTTGTTATATATCCCTTTCTATATTCTCTACATATTGGAATGGCTGTTCCGACTTCTGCAATATCGCAATCAGCAGAAGGCATATGAGAATATATCTTTCGAGCGTGAGGCATACGCACATGGTGGAGATCTCACCTACCTTCCGCGCCGTCGCTGTTACGCCTTTCTGCGCTATATCCTAAACACTTGAGCACAACGCCATCAAGCCACACTCACTACTCTTTCCAACATATTCCACCATCGAGAATCATAACATAAGCATCCCTTAACCCGGAGGAATCTTCACATTATTTATAGTTAAATTAAAATATTTTTACCTACTTCATCAATAATTCAAGGAATTTCAGTAGTTGGATTGTTAATAAGATATAATAAGATATAGGTAACCACAGATTTCCACAATTAGCAGAGCATCGCTCCTGTCGATATTTATAGAGGCATTGCTTCCTTAATGTTGCTTTCTGCGATTTACATATCTACCAAATGAAAAACACGATTCCTGAATTATGACTTCCAATCTGATTAAAACTCAACACATATACGGAGTGATGAATTATCCTCGGTTATTATTGACAGTTACAATAATGATCCTGTCGGTCTATGCCCACTCTCAGACACCAGCGAAAATTTCTGAAGAGTCACAGGATCTCACCAATATTTCCGACACACTTTCAATTGAATTTCCCCAGGGAAAATCAATTATCATAAATAAAGTAGGAAATAATGATTCCACCCTTCTGAAAATTAAAAAAATGGCTCAGGACCTCAATAACCCTGATTCAATCCAGCGACTACGACACATATCCGTGGTGGGAGCAGCATCTCCGGAAGGTTCAGTGGCCATAAACCGAAGTCTCTCTCATAAGCGCGCCGATAATATCTTTGATTTTCTTTCCGATTATGCTGATATTCCTGACTCAATCACCTCCTTCTATTTCCTCGGACGCGACTGGAGGGGACTGAGAAAGCTGGTGGAAGAGGATACATCCATGCCTTATCGCACCGAGACGCTTGCACTTATCAATGAAATTCTTGAGAATAATCAGGATGGAGAAGGCAACCTCCGTAGGCTACAGGAATTACAACAGGGCATACCTTATCGATATATGTATCGCAAGATGTTTCCGGCTCTCAGGAAGTCGTCGCTTATCTTCGACTACATCCCTGAAATAGGAAACATCAGGATTCAGGAATTTTCACCAACCCTTTCTCTTGGCATACCTGACATTTCGATGCAACTATTGCCCCTTCCTGAAATGGCATGTAAAAAATGTAGCCGGAATTTCTATATGGATCTCCGCACTAATATGCTCTTCGATCTACTCATTCTTCCCAATATCGGTGCGGAAGTCTATCTGGGGAAAAACTGGTCGATCGTAGGCAACTGGATGTATGGCTGGTGGGATAAGGATAACATCCATCGTTATTGGCGAGCCTACGGTGGCGATCTGGGTGTGAGATATTGGTTCGGGCGAAAGGCAGCCGAAAAGCCACTCACAGGACACCATGTCGGTGTATATGGCGGTGCCGTCACCTATGATTTTGAGTTCGGTGGCAAGGGACATATGGGAGGTAGACCCGGACATAACCTTTGGGACCGTTGCAACTGGTTCGGGGGTATTGAATACGGCTATTCACTTCCAATAGCCCGAAGACTTAATATCGATTTCACAATCGGGCTGGGATATCTTGGAGGGAAACTGCTCGAATATGTGCCTGAAGATGGGCACTATGTATGGCAGAAAACCAAACAGCTCCATTGGTTCGGACCAACAAAAGCGGAAGTTTCCCTTGTATGGCTGATCGGATGTGGCAATTTCAACAAGAAAGGAGGCGACAGATGAGAACTTTAACACATATAAAAACAGCTTTAGTCTCAATCATCCTGCTTCCGTTCCTTGCAGGGTGCAATCATAAGGATCTTTGCTATGAACACAATCATCATATTGAGACCGATGTGGTGTTTGACTGGAGAAATGCCCCCGATGCAAATCCATCATCTATGGCAGCCGTGATGTTTGACCGTCATCTGGAAAAAGATCCCGTGAGATTCATATTCTCCGGTCGCGATGGAGGCCGGATCAATCTCCCTATCGGTGATTACGATGTCCTCGGTCTTAATGCAGATCTCAACGACTGGGCTCTGTTCCGAAACCAGCCGGATATAGAGTCGGTGGAACTCTACACTAAAGATGCCTCCCGTCTTGAGGCCTACAACCTTATGCCGTCTTCAGTGCCCCGTGTCAGAGGTGCGGAAGATGAGCGCATGGCGGAGACTCCTCATATGGCCTGGAGTGCCCGCACCGACGAAGTATCCCTGACATATGCCGACACAGTGAAGACCATCACCCTCTTTCCGGAGGAGATTGTTTGCCACTACTCGGTCAGGATAATTGATGTGGTCAATATAGAGAATGCCAAAGGTGAGACTATCGACGGCACATTATCCGGTATGGCAGAGGGATATGTGCATGGTAAAAGAGAAGCCGACAACAACTTAGTGACCTATCCCTTCACTCTCACCATCGACTCTGACAACGCATCCCTCTACGGGGAGTTCCTTACGTTTGGAGAATGTCCCGACAATCAACAGCCACATAATCTGACCATTTATCTCTTCCTGTCTGACGGTAGCAAATGGTATTACAACTTCGATGTCACAGATCAGGTGCATCAAGCCACAGACCCCAAACATGTGGAAATAGTGGTGAAAGGACTCCCCCTCCCCAAACCTCTGCAAAACGATGCAGGCCTGCATCCCGACGTCAACGACTGGCAGACAGAGACCGTTGACATACCGATGCGTTGATCACTCTCCGAAAAATACTTCGCCGGATAGCTGTCTGATATGTTAAATTGACTCTTTCAGTGAACTATCCGGCTTCTGAATCCTTATTCTAATATAGTGTTCTAAGAAAATGAAAAACACGATTATAACTATGAAAAAGACATCCTTATTCCTTATTGGCCTCTCCGCATTGGCATTTGCTTCTTGCTCTGAAGACGAAACAGTAAACCTTGATAAAGGTAGTGCAATAGATTTCCGTCCGGCTTTGGGCACACGTGCCTCGGAAACCACCAATGCAAATCTTTCCGAGATTACAGTAGCCGCATTCCAAGGCTCCCAGACATCTCCATTCTTCAACCCTACCACCTTCACCAAAGGTTCTGACAATTACTTTACATCATCTCCGGAATATTATTGGCCCGGTGACGACAGTCAGCTTGATTTCTTCGCCTATTCACCGGAAGCTCCCGGAGGCACATTGACCATGACCTCCGACACTAAGACTCTTACGGGTTTCTCTCCGGCTTCCGACATCACCTCGCAGGTGGATTTCATCACCTCAAAGGCATCAGGCAAAAAATCGGCCAACGAGAGCACCGGTGTGGAACTTACATTCGACCATCGCCTTTCTCAGATTGAAGTGATGGCAAAAGCCGACAACGAAGCATATGTTTTCAAGATTTCAGGCGTGCGTATCGGGCAACCGGTTTCAAAGGGTGATTTCGACTTCACCACAGATGCCTGGACACTCGGCACCGACAAGGCGATCTACGAAGAGACTTATACGGAACCTAAAACCCTTACAGCTGATGCCGTCAGCGTGATGGGTGAAGAGGGTAACGTAATGCTTATTCCCCAACAGCTTACAGCTTGGGATCCTTCGACTGATGCTTCCAACAGCGCAGCCGGCGCATACATTTCTGTAAAACTTCAGATCAACACAGCAGCCGGTGCTCAGGTATATCCATTCCCAAGTGATGCCAACTGTATTTGGGCGGCTATCCCTATCAAAACCAATTGGGAACAGGGTAAAAAATATGTCTATGTGCTTGATTTCTCTCACGGAGGTGGATATGTTGATCCTCACGACCCTCAGCCGGGAGAACCTATCTTAGGTGGCCCGATCAAGTTTAAGGTCAATGTTACTGACTGGGCTACCGGAGAGCCAATCGACGTACCAATGGAGACATTATAAAACTCTTATACCGATTACGGTCATGGAGTAGTAAATCATAAGGCCGTAAGAGGTTGAATGTTCCTCTTACGGTCACAAGTTAGAATCCCTCCCTGCCGGAGGGATTCGTCAAATTCCACTACAATTCCACAACTATGGCTTATCTTAGCAATAAATTTCATAAATCTTCCGTGAGAATCCACCCACATAAGGCGTGTGCAATTCTTATCTCCATACTGTCAATGATGGCATTTCTTACTGCATGTAGTGAAGACGACACACAGTTTGGAGAAATTAATAAAAAGGATAATTCTGACGTGATCTGCTTCTCAGTGAAAACTTCAGATGGCTGGAATAGTGGCTTAACACGTGGCGGAGTTTCTGAAAAGTCAGCTCCCGAAGCATCAAGACCCATTACCCTGACCTCTTCTGAAGTTGAGAACAATCTCTATCTTATCCCAACAGTATATGACGGAATATCTCTTGGAGGAGATAAAGAAGTCTCAACGCGCTCTACTCTCACCGACAACGATAATATCGCCGACTTCGGAGTATTTGCATCAATGCGACCGGATGGTTCTGACGCAACATCAGCATCCTTCAACCCCGATTATATGTGGAATGTGCAGGTCACTAAAGATAACTCATGGGCTCCGGATGAGGAATATCTATGGCCTAACAAAGCATCACTCCACTTCAATGCCTACTCACCCTATGCGGCTGCCGACAAATCACTCGGAACGGAAGGCATAACTTCCCTACCTGCCAAGGATGCGACCGACTCACCGATATTGTCTTGGACCACACCGGAAGATGTGGTAGCTCAGTATGACCTTATGTGGGCCACTCCGGTCGACGCCTCTTCCTCTCCTTGCAACCTCACATTCAATCATGCTCTCACCGCTATCAAATTCATCACCGGTTCCGAGATGGCTCCATGCACTGTCAAAGAGATCAAGATTTCTAACATTGTAACTTCCGGCGACCTCAACCTTGAAACAGGGATTTGGGTTCTTGGCAATAATATGACAGACTATACTATCTCGCCATCTATATCTCTTACAGCAGCAGAAGGAAGTTCGTTCGTTGCCGCGTCAACACCCATCACATCTGATGAGGAAACCTTACTCCTACTTCCCCAGACACTATCTTCCGACAATATTATAACCCTCACTATCGATCAGGCCGGAACCGAGCATACATTCACAGCCACGCTTGCCAGCCAGACATGGACTGCCGGTAAAACCATGGTATACCAGCTCTCGGCAAATCCGTCGGCAGACACTCTTATCCTTGATATTCTCGACACTGACGGTAAATCTATTAACACTCTTCAGGCACCATACACCGGTGGCAATCTGAACTTCAGCGTAAAGAGCAGTAATTCACAGACATCGGAACAGATTCCATGGAAAGCGGAATTTATCGATGCTAACGGCAACGTGACAGACCGACCAGTCTGGATCTCTTCGTTTCCAACTGAGAACGATGGTGATGCCTCTTGCGTGGCTAATACTGAGATAGAAATACCCACATTCTCAGCCATTAGTGAAGAGACGAGCACCCTCCGCTCTGCCTCCGATATAAATGCCACCTCCGGCAATACCCCATACAATCTCTCCAACTCCACAGGCGCATCAAACGTAGAAAACACAGCCAACACATATATTGTCTCGGCACCGGGAGAGTACTCCCTCCCATTAGTCTATGGCAATGCCGTAAAGAATGGTAGCGACAACCAATCGGCATATATATGGAATACCCGCACCCGTAATGTGCTCACAAATTTCCTGAATCATCTTGGCAACGCCATAACCGATCCCTATATCTACAACAACAGTGGATGTGAACCGGAAGATGCCTATCTTGTGTGGGAAGGGAGAATAGGTTCAATCAGTAATCTTACCCTGTCTGAAGATAAGCATTTCATTAATTTCACCGTAAGTCCTGATTTCATACGTCAGGGCAACGCAGTTGTGGCAGTGCGTGATAAAGACTCCAATATCATGTGGAGCTGGCAGATATGGTTTACACCCCATACTCCCGATGATGATATTCAGACATTCTCATACCAAAACGTGGATTATCACATCATGGCGCGCAATATAGGCCAGACCACCGGTGGCGACATCGCTGACTTCAAGGCTGAAACTGCCAAAGTGCGCTTCACTCAGATCTCTGACGGCTCTTTTGAACCTAAATCCGTAATCCTCACTATCAATCGTGAGGAACATCAGGAGACCACCTCTTTTCACTATAGCTATTATCAATGGGGACGTAAAGACCCGTTCAACTCCGGTGTAAACAATTGGTATCATGCCGATCATTCGATTGTCACCGCCACACCTCTCACTTCCTATGATATGCGTCCCGCCGACAAACCATACGTGACTACCACGATCCTGAATCCGGAAATATTCTGGAGTGCTCAGCATGGTGCCGATGCTCCATCTTATGAATATCTGAATCTATGGAACGTACAGACCACTGATCGCTCCGGCATCAAAAGCTATAAGTCAATCTACGATCCCTCTCCTGTAGGGTTTAAAGTTCCGGGGAGACAGATGGTAGTCTTCACATCTACTACCACTTATGCATTCGAGGTGGTGAATAAATATGTGGAATATACATCGTTGGAGTATACGCTTCCATCAGGAAAATTAGATTTTACTCTATTCGGTTATCTCTCGAGCACTACCGGAGCTGAGGTAAACAGCCAAACCATAGGCCCGATATGGCTAAACACCTCTATGAATCTTAAAAATGCAGGTGAGTTACCACTATCATCAAGTCTAAGTATCAACATCTCAGCCATATCCCGCACTATGGGTTATGGTGTCCGTCCTATAAAGGATGAATAATCAACTCCGGAAGTCTTTCTTGACCCGGACAAAAAGAGATCAGGCAACCTCCCGAGTTCATTTTGATTTCTGGAATTTCTTCCATTTATTATTCATTTTGTGCCACTCCAAATCACGTTTCGCTTTGGCTATACCCGTGACGCTTTTGAGCATCTGAAGAGCTCTCTCTCCATGAGTCAACGCTCTTTTCGTGTTATACTGTGTGCTGAGACGCTTGTCAGGAACATAATTGATTCTAATGCTTACGCTGTCTCTACTGTTCACCCGATCAATCAGCGACAGAATCGATGGTGAGAGTTGCGGAGCAGCTTCGGGCACCAATATTTCAAGTGCATCAGAATCAGTTTCGAGCGCAAGCCATTTTTTTGCCTCACGTTCAGATATATATTCCCTATCGAGTATGTATATGTCGGCATCCGTGGTCACAAAATAGGGTTCCTCCTTCCCCTTAAACCGAAACAGATCGGCTCCTCGTCCGTAAGAATCTATATGATATGTAAATGATGTGAGATCTTCCGGTCTGAGCAATGAGTCTGTGATGTTGTCGTATGAATAATTGATTTTGAAGCGGTCAAAGTCAAGCCCCTCGTGAAAGAAACGGGAAAAGTCGGCAGCCCACCTCCTCGCAGATGTATCTGCGAGCACATCAATATTCACGCTAATCTTTTCACTTTTCCGGCTCCAGACCTCAGCCGCTCCATATCTGCCGGCTATAGTGTCGCGTACATCAGTTTTATCCGACAACTGCAACGGCAGCTCTATTATTGATGGCAACTTCATCCTGTCTGACCATGAGAAATGCAGCCGGTAAGAATCGCTTACACTGTCAAGTCCGTCGCTATCAGAAAACCTGTAATAAGAATCACTTGCCAACACCCGAGGATTTACCCACCCCCTAAATTTACTTTTCTTGCCACCGACAAGCATAAAATCCACCATCTTTTCACGAAAAAGAGCTACTGTATCCGTATAGGTTGTCAACTCAGAGAACTCCCTTACATATGCCAAGATATGTAATATCTTATCTCGCCCGGACTTCACCATAAGCTCCGGCAATTCAGTCACATCCCACACATCACCGCCATTGACCTGTATCCCTTCACTCTTACGTCCATGAAGAGATAACTCTGCCAAACCGACAAGAATAACCATAATTATGAAAATACGGGATCTCATATCCTTAGCTGAAAAGATTATTTTAGTCGAAAATACATACTGCTGTGATTTTTAGCAATTTAGCTGACTAAGGAAGGGACTTTTGTGAGCGAGCCTTTCGAAAGCTTTAGGATCACGCTCCATCTCCCTGATACATTCACCACACCAGTGTCCACCTTTCAGCACTGTCCTCGGAGTCAGCTGAAACCGATGTCCTTCGCTACATATCCAGGTAAGAGGTATATCCATATTTCCGACTTTATCGGCATCCATACGTTCAGACTCCAAATATCCTCCACGGAATTCAGCTGCCTTACGCAAATCGGCAAACGTAAGATTGTTGAAATCCCGGCTTTCATCGTAACCATGATCAAGAGTCTCACCATCTCTCTTTAACGGAGGTAGGCTGAACCCCTTCCAGTCAGGGATAAGCGAATATTCCTCAAGGCTTCCATATGCAGCCTCTATTCGCGGCATGTTTTTCTCCTTTATCCAGCGTCTTGTGCCCAATTTCTCCTTATCGGCCACACCTCCCATCACCCACTTTATTATGAAAGCCGGTGCAAGTGGTGCCAGACGGAAATAAAAAGGCAATTGCTTCCTCATACGCCTCATGTAAGAGTCAAAACACTCCCCGCTCCGGAAATGCAGATATTTGTCAAGCAAGGCAGAATCCTGGAAAAACATACCATGGAAATTCCGGGTGGCAAACCAATTCAACTCAAACACCTGTTCGGGAAGTGGACATCCCGCAGCCGTCAAAGTAGCCTTCATAAATTCATAGTTACTCATCCGGTAGCTGTCACCACCACCACAGTTATAGAAGTTGTTCCAGAACTCTCCCGGAATATCATCACGACAAAGAGTGGCAAGCAAACGCCCCGAATCCTCATCAGTCACCCATTCCAGGCCATTGGCCATCGGCACATGAAAAGCCACCGGATTATCGGCTTTACCGAGAAGGCCGGCATGCAGAATACTTGTCTGCCTTATCGACACCCATTCTTTCAAACCCGATTCGGCTAATATGCGCTCAGCCTCAATTTTCGAAAGAGCATACTTATCGAATGTAGCGCTACAGATTGGATCACCGCTCCTACCCCACTGGTGAGGATAAGGGCGGTTGCCATATTGCGCCACACTCCCGATATAAACCACCCGAACAGATCCCCGCCTCTCAGCACTCTGTATTCTCATAGCAGACTCGCGTCTCTTAGCGGCTTCCACGATCAGACGCATCGACTCGGTATTTACATGATAAGTCTTCTCCGGCTCCCAGTCGGCCGCCGGGCTCACCATGCCACCCACATGAAGCACAACATCAGCATCCTTCACCCCTCGCTCTATTACATCACGATCAAGGAGATCTCCCCATATCACCCTGACACCCTTATCAATAAAAGGCTGCAGCTTCTTTTCATTTCTCTTTCCCGGACGGGCAAGCACGGTCAGCATGAGATTCTCACCCTTATCTCTAAGACTGAGAATCTCCTGCATACCCTTCATACCCATCACACCGGTAGCCCCCGTCAGAAATATATTCTTCACCTTATTATCCATAAATACTTATCCAAAATTAAGTCATCGGAATCAATTTTTTACAAACGGATATTGGTTTCAGGAAAGAGATACAATGGTGATAAAAGACTCAAGCTTTATTTTCCTTGCAGTTTCAAGGTGGCACCTTTAAGACCGGAGGAAGTTGCCTTTAGAGTGGCTCCACCCCTCTTCTTACCGGCCTTCAGAATCACCATTGCCCGGCCTTTCCACGTCTTCGTATCAGGCGAGCAATATGAATCTGTGGTTGTAAGATTCGCACTTCCGGAAGCCTTTACCGCTGCACTACCGTTGGCAGAAAATGAAACCGGCACCTCTGCATCTGGAACAACCCGACCATCGGCATCCACAGCTTCCGCAATCACATATACCAAGTCCTGACCATCGGCTGTGAATGTAGTCTTGTCAGGAGTCAGACGAATTGCGGTCGGTCTGCCCGTAGTGGAAAGTGTCACCCTCTCCAACTCTTGTCCTGATTCATCCACACCGACTCCTTTCAACTCACCCGGGGTATATGCGAGCGAGAACACTGCCTTACAATCGTTAGCCTCCCCTGCAGGCTTCTCTCCTACAAGTTGATCATTGAGATATAACCTTACTTTCGGATAGCGGCTCATGACCTCTACCTCAATCGGCTTACCTTCATGTCCGCTCCAATTCCACGATTCCCAAGTGGGCCATACACTCCATAGTGTCTCCTTGATTTCGCCGTAATAGCCATCAGGTTCCTTGACAGCCATATACAGTTTCGGCCCATCATTATTATAGAGCATATCACGATAATGAGATATCGGCTTCCTCCAGCCGGTAATGTCCACATCTCCGCAATAGGCACCATGCCAAGGCCATTGATCCCGCTGATAATGCTCACCCTCTGTAGCCCCTTTGTAAAAATATCTGCCAATACCCGATTCTCCGAGATAATCAAGACCGGTCCATACAAAATCGCCGATAATATATGGATTCTCCTTTACCTTATGCCAGTTGGAAGCGGCATCTCGTGGATAAGACTCTGTCTGCCACATAACCCTGTCAGGACAACGTTCATGATCCGTTTCCGACTTATGTATCATATAATTATATCCAACCACATCGAGAACCTCAGCATGGGGATCGTAAATCTCCCAATCGCTGTCCCAAGCGCAGAGTGCTTCTGTCACAGGTCGACTCGGATCAAGCCGCCGACATTCTTCAGCAAGTTTCCGGGCAGTAGAGACCACGCCTATATGCTTTCTCTCTATCACCTCGTTACCAATGCTCCAAGCAATTACAGAGGGGTGGTTGCGGTCTCTTTTCACAAGATCTCCCATATCCTTCACACCCCATTCATCAATCCAGAGGTGATAGTCGTTGGGAGTCTTCTGGTCGCGCCAACCGTCGAAAGCCTCATCGATCACGAGCAACCCCTGACGATCACACTCATCAAGAAATGCCGGAGAGGGGGGATTATGGCTTGTGCGCACGGCATTGAAACCGGCCTCCTTAAGCAGACGCACTTTCCTTGCCTCCGCAGCATCGTAGGAGGCAGCTCCCAACATTCCGTTATCATGATGGGCACATGCTCCGTTCAGCACAATCGGTTTGCCGTTAAGACGAAAGCCGTCGGTAGCAGAATATCTTATACTCCGGATTCCGAAGGTCTCCTCGATCTTGTCAGTCTCCTTACCATTATCGGTGAGACATATTTCCAATTTGTAGAGTGACGGGGTTTCGGGGCTCCAAAGCTGCGGGTCGGCCACTTTGATATTACCCGTAACCTTACTATCCTTTACTGTGCGGGCCGATTCAGCCACCACCTTACCATCCGGTGCTATAATCTTCACAAGAGCCTCCACACCTTTACCGATGGCTTTCTGACCGCCGTCCGGATAATATCTACCATCAGGGTGCAGCATCTGCTCGGTGAGACCATCTATATCAAAACTGAAATCCACAGTAGCTTCGCTTACACTTACTTTGGGAGTGGTTATGTATAACGACCAAAGAGCAAACGCCACCTCACCTGTCCGGATAAGCCGGACATGCCTGTAAATGCCCGATCCGGTAAACCAACGTGAATTTTTCTGATTGGAATTATCCACCTCCACCTCTATCACATTCTTACCGGCGTGAAGATAGGGGGTTATATTGTAGACCACTGAGGAATAGCCGTAAGGTCTGAATCCCACAGTCTCCCCGTTTACTTTCAGAGTCCACCTCTCATATACGCCTTCAAACAGCAGAGAATATCTGCCACCGTCAAGCTCCTTATCAGTCAGCGTCAGATCTTTTACATATGTAGCCTTCCCTGTGCGCACATATCCCCCGTCATTTCCTGACGGTGCATCCCGGTCAAACGGAAATTCAACACTCCAATCGTGAGGGAGATCCACAATTTTATTTACTTCTCCGGCTACTGAGGCAGAATCAGGCATAAGACTAAATCTCCAGCCTTCGTTGATCAAGATGCTCTGACGGGATGATCTATTTTCAGCGGTGACACCGAAGATCGGCGTTACGCTGCAAATTGCCAGAAAAGGCAATAGAATAATATTTTTATTTGTCATGATATAGGTTGTTTCAAGGTTAAAAAATGAGATATTAAATCATCTTATTTTCGCAAATTTGCTTACTTCGGAGGATTACAAGCTATTGTGAGCATGATGTGAGGGCAGAATGTCTGCACCATTTTTAACTTAATCTCACTTGCTATCTCAGTGCCTTC
Organism: uncultured Sangeribacter sp.; assembly: GCA_964513775.1. Lineage (GTDB taxonomy): Bacteria > Bacteroidota > Bacteroidia > Bacteroidales > Muribaculaceae > Lepagella. The sequence goes on from CAZEOI010000035.1 coordinate 34,601, forward strand.
CTTGACACTGAGATCCGGATCTATTGTCACTGCAATATCAAACATAAGGTGATGTCCCATACGGCGAGTACGCAGATAATCAATTTCTTCCACACCCTTCACACTTTTTATTGCCGCCTCAGCTTTCTTCACATCCGCTTCCGGAAGCGAACGTTCCATCAACTCTAAGAATGCCGGTCGGAAAAGCCTTACTGCAGGAACAAGTATGAAGCACGCGATCACAAGAGACGCCAACGGATCAAGCACTCTGAAAGCAGGGCCGAAGAAATGGGAGAAAGAGACACCAACCAAGGTGGCTACCGAAGCCATGGCATCGCTGCGATGATGCCATGCGTTGGCCACCAATGCCGTGCTGTTTTCCTTCTTGCCGGTATATGAATAGAATCTGAAAAGACCCTCCTTGCAACACATCGCTATCAATATCGCCACGATTGTCCAGATATCAGGTTGCTCCAATTCCTCACCATGCAAGTATCCAACTATCGATTCCACAGCCTCATATGCTATCGAGCAACCAATGATTATAAGCAACGTTGAGATTATGAACGAAGAAAACGTCTCAAACTTACCATAACCGTAATTATATTTATTATCCGAAGCCCTATAACTTATACCCACAAAAATGAGCATGATGATATCGGCGGCAAGATCGTTGAGAGAATGGAAACCATCGGCCACAAGAGCCTCGCTATGGCCGAAATAACCGGCACCCAATTTAAGGCACATCAGCAACGCATTGACCACACATCCTATTTTTACAACCCGGCGTATGGTGCGGGCCGACCCTGCAGGTTCATCCGGCAATATATCGGTAAGCCTTCTATCTTCCGATTTTGGTAATCCGGTTTCCTTTTTATCTGAATTATCTGAATAATAACTATGTTTTTCCATCGGTAATCTCTACGCTATAACATACATTTACCCTCCGCATCCCTAAAGACACGGAGGGTTCTCACTTATTATAACACAATAATCCCTTTCTTTATTATGAAGTTGTTTAAACTTTTTACGGGATTGTTGATTTTTATATGTATTTCTTGAATATGGAGTCCTCTTTGCCCGTCTTCAGCCATCTTTCGGGTTGCTTTTTCATCTCTCATCGGTCGTTTAGCCCGCTAAACTTCCTCTTCGAGCTAAAAAATCACCTCCGAAAGCTGTCTAAATCCAGACAAAGAAAAAGTTGAAACAACTTCTAAGTAGCAACTAAACAACAACTGCATCCCAAAAGCTATCTATTACTTTGGGATGCAGCTTATGTGATATGGGTTAAAGAAATCTATAACACAACTCTATATTTAGACGGTTTCTCAGTTGGAAACCTTATCGGAACATTGATTCAAGACGGGCGGAATCAAGCAGACAGTACACAGGATTACCATTGGGAGAATATTGAGGATCTGATAATGAAAACAACTCTCCCACCAGGTGTTCCATCTCATCAGTGGTGAGTTTACGTCCTCCCTGTATCGCCGCACCTCTCGCCAAAACAAGAGCGAGTTTCGAAGAGATGTCACCAAGGGGTTCTGACTCATTACCATAATTCACCCCCCCCTCTCCTATGGAATCAAGTATTCTGAGAATGATATCTCTCACATCCTGAGTCGGAAGAAGGGCCGGCACAGCAAGAATCTTCCAACGGTCTTCCTCCTCATATTCCAATCGGAATCCTAATTTCACCAGTTCTGGTTCAACTTCAACAAGCACTTCCTGATGTTCGGGATCAAGAGAAATCTGTTCCGGAAACATCATGGTGCGGCTCACTGTCTCACCCTTCCCGATCTTTTGCATGAACTCTTCGAAAAGCACCTTCACATGAGCCCGATGCTGATCTATGATAATCAATCCATCCCTTGAAGTGGTGATAATATAGCGTAAGGCATGTTGCACACAAAAAGATCCTGGAGCAATCTCCTTATTTTCAGGAAAAAGTGATTGCCTGCTATCTGACGGATCCTCATCAGGCAAAGTCTCTATTATTTCATCAAGCGATAATGATCCTCCGCTTGTCACACCAAACGGAGTTGAGATTACATTGTCATTATCCATATTATCGGCAACTCCTGCTCCTGTGGTGAAATCAACCGACGGGGGCTGTTGAGATGCCATACTGCGGGCTGACGATTCACGTGTACCGTTCAGAAAATCGGAATAAAGCGAGTCCCAATTACGTGGCACATGATCTTTTCTCTTGAATTCAGCCGGAGTGTAACCGGCTATGGACTCATGCCTGTCATTCTTTTCGACCGCAAAAGGATTATACCCTTCAGGGATATCGAGGGTCGGCCTTTCTGGATTCACTCCCAACGGCAATGGATCCACAGGAAGCACATCACTATTGAAGTCAATCGATGGAACAGCCCCGAATTTCCCCAATGCCGCTTTTATTGATGCCTGAAGTATGGGCCATATCTCCTGCTCGTACTCAAACTTTATCTCATTCTTTGTGGGATGGATGTTGACATCTATACTGCCCGGATCAACCTCGAATTTCAAGAAATAACAAGGTTGTGTGTCGGCAGCTATCAGAGGCTCGAAACAGGTCATTATCGCCTTATGAAAATATGGGTGCCTCATGTTACGTCCGTTCACTATGAGATATTGAAGCGGATTGCGCCTCCTGGCAAATTCCGGACGCGACACATAACCATGAATCTTTATCAGAGAAGTATCAACTTCTATCGGAATCAGATGCAGATCGAGGTTATTTTTCCATATGTCGGCAATGCGTTGTTTGAAAGATCCCGCTCTAAGGTCAAGAATTCGGCTACCGGTGTCAATACTCATTCGGATATGATTATTGACCAATGCAAGCCTTTCGAACTCCCTCATTATATTTGAAAGCTCCACATTGTCACTTTTCAAGAATTTTCTCCTTGCCGGCACATTGAAAAAAATGTTCTTGACCATCATGTTGGTCCCTACGTCACACACCGTCGGTTCCTGAGTCTCCACATGTGAGCCATTTATCACAAGTCGGGTACCTACAGAGCCTTCCGGTGTGCGGGTTTTCAATTCTACCTGAGCCACCGCACATATGGAAGGGAGAGCCTCGCCACGAAAGCCCATTGTGTGAAGCGTGAAGAGATCGCCAGCCTCACGTATCTTTGAGGTAGCATGACGTTCGAAAGCCATTCTGGCATCTGTCTCGCTCATGCCTTTACCATTATCAACCACTTGAATGAGTGTGCGTCCCGCATCCTTTATAAATATCCGGATATCGGAAGCACCCGCATCAACTGCATTCTCCACCAACTCCTTTACAACGGAAGCCGGACGCTGGATCACCTCTCCGGCCGCAATCTGATTGGCCACCGAATCCGGCAACAGTTTAATGATATCGCTCATTACTCCTCATTTTTTGTGGTTGTTTCCTCTTTTGAATTCTCTGCCTTTTCCTCACTGTTTATGACTGATTCCTCTTCGGAACTCTTCGATTTCTCATGATTTTCCTCAGCCTGTTCTATCTTCTCAGTCTGTTGCTCTATCACTTCATCCTCCTCATTCTCCGTGGCTGATTCTTTTTTTATAGCCGGGAGATTCTCAGGGAAGAGAATTCCTGATCCTGCAGGTCGTGAAGCCGGAAACGATTTTGGCTCCGAGAAATCTGATGGTGAGGTAAGATAAGCGTCAAGAGCATCTGACACCTCACCCAAGTTATCGGCCCAACGCCAGCGCTCTCCTATTCTCTCCCTTTCAGGCCGCAGACTACCCCACCATCTGAACTGACGGAGATACTGTTGCGACTTCTTCACCATAAAAAGCGGTGTGACCGTACCGTTTACCTCGGGCCACATCTTGAGCCTGTCAATCTTGTTATCTTTCATCTCCAAAGCAAGATAGGAGCTTTCTGCCGCCACCATACGGTTGTAGGTAGAATCGCTCTCCTGCGGCAGGAATATCATCTCAACATTACCGGAGACATCAAGATTTTTCAATGTCTGGTCGGCAAACCGTGCAAGC
>CAZEOI010000036.1:0-38527 GCA_964513775.1 uncultured Sangeribacter sp.
AAAAAGGACAGAAATGCCTAAGACAGAGGAAAGAGTAGATAAGTGGCTATGGTGCATGCGGGTTTTCAAGACACGCACCATAGCCACTGACGCGTGCAAGAAAGGACGTGTGACAATTGGCGGCACAGTGTTGAAGCCATCGAGAATGATTAAACCAGGAGATGTGATTGATGTAAAGAAGCCACCGATCACCTATACGTTCAAAGTGCTTCAGATAGCCCCAAACCGGTTGGGAGCCAAATTGGTGCCGGAGTATCTGGAGAATCTTACAGCTCCCAGTCAGTATGAGCTTCTTGAGATGACAAAGATTTCAGGCTTTGTAGACCGTCAGAAGGGTCTTGGTCGTCCTACAAAACGCGATAGTCGGGAGATGTCACGTTTCAAGGAGGAAAGTTATGCTGATTCATTTTTCCTTGATTGGGATGACGAGGATGACGAAGATGAATAAATCATGTTGGATTTCATAAAGAGAATATTAGGAGTCTCAAATGTCGCGGGGTCTCGGGCAACTGACGATGGCAGGAAGTCATCGTCAGCAACCGATGCCTCAGTGTGCAATGAGATGGAACAAAAAGATACAGAAAAGGTGAAAAGATTTCTTGTGGTTTGCCTTGGCAATATTGGTCCTGAATATGAGGAAACAAGGCATAATATCGGATTTATGGTCGGTGACGCCATAGCGGCTGAGGCGGGAGTGCCGTTTAAATCATGCCGATATGGAGATATGGCTATTGTTAAGGTGAAAAATTGCGAATTGATGCTGCTCAAGCCCTCGACATTTATGAATCTCAGTGGCGTGGCCGTGAAATTCTGGATGAACAAGGAGAAGCTTCCTTTAGAGAATCTTCTTGTGATTGTCGATGACATCTCACTTCCCTTCGGAGCAATCCGCATAAGGGAGAGAGGATCTGATGCCGGACATAACGGTTTGAAAAATATTGCCGAACAACTTGGCACGCAAAATTATGCACGTCTCAAGTTTGGAGTTGGCAATGATTTCCCGAGAGGTGGTCAGATAGATTTTGTGTTGGGTAAGTTTCCTCCGGAGGAACAGAAACAGATGCCGGAGAAGCTTAAAAAGGCCGGAGAAGCAGTGAAGGCTTTCTGTCTGTCGGGCCCTGCATTTGCAATGAATCATTTTAATAAGTAATTATCCGCGGCTACTTGGTTTTTTTAACTTTCTCACACATTATAATAGTAGGATTCTATAGGAGAACCAAAGGCTACGATATGTTTTATGCTCATAGTTACAACTTTTTATATGTGTGAGATGTTATAAAATATAAAAGAATAGTAACTTTAATCTTATAAAAATGAAAAAGATAATTTATGTAGCCGCCGCAGCGCTCTCAATGATGTCGCTGGCAGCTTGTAATGGAAATCAGAAGGCATCAGGTGATGCTCAGAAAGCAGGTGATAAGCTTGAGATCTATACAGGCGTTCTGCCCGCAGCCGATTGCGACGGTATAAGATATGCTCTCCAGCTTAAGTATGATGATGATCACAATTATACCGATGGTGATTACGATCTTCTTGAGACATATCTTGTGTCGGACTCAGTGGGCAACCGTGATGATAAGAGCTTCAAGAGTGAGGGTGATTTCTCAGTGATGGAGAAGAATGGCAACAAATATCTGAAACTGGTGCAGGATAGGGATGATTCTCAGCAAGGTTCGGCTGACAGCCCGATCTATTTCCTTGTAGAGTCTGACTCAACAATCGTGATGGTCAACTCAGATCTTCAGAAATCAGATGCTCCCGGTCTGAACTATACACTTAAGCTCTCTAAGTGAGATTTTTAGCATTGAACATGTAATTACTGCTACAGTAGGAAGAATATTTTTTATATTCAAAAGGATTTGTTGCGGTTTTTGCGTGATTTGAAATTATAACAACCTGAAAATAATTATATTATGGAAAAGAATCATGAGGAGTGTGAAAAAGCACTTCATATTGGATTTGGCGTGGCTAAGCTGGTGCTTAAGGCTGCTGCCGTAGCTGCTGCTTTTTGTCTCGTAAAAGAGGTGCATAAAGTTCATAAAGCCATTGAGTATTATAAAGAAGAGAAGTGATAAGTAGCATTTTGATATTTATTATCCGCAGCTACTTATAATATTGGAGCACGTTGCCATCTTTAGATTTATGATTGCAACTTGCATTGTGTCTCCAGAATAATTAAAGAAGAGCCGTTGCCACTGTTTTCTGTGGCAACGGCTCTTAACATTAGGATATTAATCTGGAAGTTGTTTAAACTTTTTACTGGCTTGTTGATTTTTATATGAATTTCTTGAATATGGAGTCCTCTTTGCCCGTCTTCAGCCATCTTTCGGGATGCTTTTTCATCTCTCATCGGTCGTTTAGCCCGCTAAACTTCCTCTTCGAGCTAAAAAATCACCTCCGAAAGCTGTCTAAATCCAGACAAAGAAAAAGTTTAAACAACTTCCGGGGCTGAAGAACGGGATAGAATAATCCAAATTGTGCCATAATGCGGAAGTGGGATTTTGCCATGTGAAATTTTTTTTGTAATTTTGCGACGCTTACGAGCAAAAACGTGTGATGGGAAATCTGTTGCCTCGCAACCGTGTCAGGCTGCAGGCTGGCTCCCAAAGGCGATATAGCCGGAGCAAAAAACTTATTTTGAGTAACACAACAAATTAAACAATGAAGAAATTTGCATTGAACGCTGAGCCGCGTATAGAGCTCGGCAAGAAATCGGTGAAGGCACTTCGTGCCGAGGGTAAAATTCCCGCAGTTCTCAACGGTGGCAAGCATGTAGATCTTCCTTATGAGGGAGAACTCAAGGCTGGTGAGAAGATTGTAGATGTAGACGGCAAGCGCGGTCTTATCACAACAGATATCGTTGTAAAGAATGAGGATGTGCGTAAGCTCATTTACTCACCCGATATTTTCGAGATTGATCTCAACATCAACGGCGACCAGCGTAAGGCTGTGCTCAAAGAGATTCAGTTCCAGCCGGTGAAAGACACTATCCTTCACCTTGACTTCCTTGAGGTAGGCGATGAGAAGCCTATCATTATGGAGGTTCCCGTTCAGATTGAGGGTCACGCTGAGGGTGTGAAAGCCGGTGGTAAGCTTACACTTTCTATGCGTAAGCTCAAAGTTAAAGCTCTTTACAGCCAGATTCCTGAGCGTCTTGTAGTAAACGTAGACACTCTTGGTCTTGGTAAGAGCCTTGCAGTAGGCGATCTTCACTATGAGGGTCTTGAGCTCATGAACGCAAAGAACGCTGTGGTTTGTGCTGTTCAGCTTACACGTGCCGCACGTGGTGCCGCTGCAAAAGAGGGTAAGTAATTCCTTATCTGAATACGCAATAAAAAAACTCCCCGATGGCTTCAGGGCTATCGGGGAGTTTTTTTATTGCTTTATGACAAATGCTTATTTCATGCGTTTAAGGATATTGTAAGAGGGGAGCACACCCAATTCTCCGGCTTTGGAGAGATCGGAAAAGGCTTGCGACTTATTGCCTGCCTGCAGATATGAAAGTCCTCGGTTGAAGTAGGCTTGGCCAAACTCCGGGTCAATCTTCAGTGCTTCTGCATAACAATGAAGAGCAGACGTGAAATCACCTATCGAATAGTAGATATTGCCTTTATTAAACCAAGCAAACACGAGGCGGGGATTTAGGCTTAGCGCCTTGTCATAATCGGAGATTACTTCCTGAAGGGCTGCCATGGAAGCCCGGCGTTCGAGGGGATCGGCATCATGGTTCTTCTGTTCGGATGAGAGGTTCATAAACCGTGCGTAAGCGCGAGCCATATATGCCACGGTGAATTTATCATCGTTCTCGATTACAATGTCGAGATTATTGAGAGCTTCAGGGTAATTCTTCAGAATGGTTAAGGTCACGCCCAAAGCAAGTCGGTCGACCGGACGACCCTTGCCGGAATTAATTAGATTTGAGAGATCGTCGGCAAATGTAAAGAGCTGAGCGGCCTCTTGCTCATTGAGAGATCCTGAGGTGGCCGGCGACAGATAGAAGCGACGGGAGAGCAGGCGCTGGTCGTTGAGATTATCAAGCTCACGGAAATAGTTGGAAACAGATTTCAATGTAGCCGGTGTAGGAATTAATGTCACAAGATAAAGAGGTTCGGTTTCAACCTGCACATTTCTATCCTGAACACGTCCCTTGATCTTTTCATTGTAAGAGAGTTGCGTCTCCACTGCTTCCGATACGGTTACAAGACGATTGAACCTGTTCATTACCTCTACTTCCGATTCATCTTCGTTTTGAGTGTCGCGGGCATCTTTGGTCTCGGCGGCGGCAATGGTTGGCCGGTCGAGAGGATTCTTCTCCGGATTCTTGACATAATTCTCTACCATATTGTCTGCCTTATGCGCATACTGCATAGCCGACCGCATATCGCCCATGCTTCGCTTGGTTTCAGCGATGGCATAATACACAGGATAGAAGCGGGGATACCGGCGGGCAATTATCTCAAAATCCGCGAGGGCTTCTTTATGATTGCCAAGTTCAAGATTCATCAAGCCACGGTTGTAATGGGCATGAAAATTTTCAGGGTCAATCTCAAGCACTTTCGAGAGGTCGTCAACCGCGCGTGAGACATCCTTGACTTCATAACGGAGAAGCGCACGGTTGAATAGGGCAGAGGTATTTTTCGGATCAAGTTCGAGAGTGTAGTTATAATCGCTCATCGCTCCGAAGAAATCGTCTGAATTATAGCGTATGAAGGCCCGGTTGACGTATAGGTCAGGCACTTCCGGCTGGAGATGTATGGCAGAATTAAGATCTTCGCCCGCCTTGTCCCATTCCTTGCGGTTCCATTCAATCTGGGCACGCAGAAGGTAGGGATTTATAAGGCTGCGAGTGAGGGAGATTGCTTTGTCAACATCGTTTAGCGCAGCTATGGTATCGCCTCGGAGAAGGTTCATGCGTCCTCGTGCTGAATAGCCCTCTTCAAAAGTGGGATATTGCCTCAAAAGTGTAGAAAATGTAGAATCGGCGCTATCGTATCTCTTCAATTCTGTCTGGGCTACCGCCTTATAAAACAGGAAATATTTATCTACCGGATTATAAGATAAACCTATGTCATAGTCAGTGATAGCAAGAGAGTCGAGTCCGAGGTTCTGGCGTGCGAAACCCCTTACTTTGTATGCCTCCGTCTTGAATTTATTGCGTTCAATAGCCAATGAGCAGTCAGCCTCGGCCCCTTTGAAATCATCGAGACTGAGTTTGGCAATAGCGCGGAAAAAATATGGGTCGGCGAGATAGGGCTTTGCTTTTATGGCCTGATTGAAATACTGGATAGCCAGCATATAATCGTCCATCGACAGGACGTTGCGACCGATGGCGAGCACCTGGTCGGCATTAGTCTGAGCAAGTGATATGTCAGGCCAAGCGGAGGCGCACAACAGCAACGGTGCGATCCATTTGATTTTATTGAGGGGTCTAATTCGATTCATGATGTTGCAAAATTAACAAAATATCTCCAAATAACAGATGAAAAACCTGCAACTAAGATTAAAACATGTTGATAAATGTTTAAAATTGGCTTAAAGGAGATAATAAAATATGTGATGATGGTGTGTATATGGGAATTTTTTAGTAAATTTGCGCGATTTATCGTAGGAGGAGCCCGGATGGGGTCACTTCCACTAAACCCAACAATAGAAAACGAATCTACAGCAGATGATCAATATAACCTTTCCAGACGGCAGCGTGAAGCAGTTCGAGAACGGCATCACACCTTATCAGATAGCCGAGAGCATCAGCCCCCGATTTGCGGCAGATGTGCTTGCGGCGAAGATCAACGGCATGGAATGGGATATTTCCCGTCCTGTCAACGAGGATGCCAAAATAGAACTCTTTAAATGGGATGATGCAGAGGGTAAGCATGCTTTCTGGCATTCATCGGCCCATTTGCTTGCGGAGGCTCTACAGGAGCTATATCCGGGTGTGAAATTCGGTATAGGACCGGCAATCGAGAATGGATTCTATTATGATATAGATCCGGGCGAGCATAAGATCACATCGGAGGATTTCGCAAAGATCGAGAAGAAGATGATGGAGCTTGTAGCCAAGAAGGAGGCTATCGTGAGAGCAGATATCTCAAAAGCGGACGCTCTGAAACTTTTCGGTGATAGAGGTGAGACCTACAAGTGTGAGCTTATAAGCGAGCTGGAGGATGGTAAGATCACTACCTACACACAAGGTGCGTTCACAGACCTTTGCCGTGGTCCACACATTCCGAACACCGCTCCGATCAAGGCCGTTAAGATTCTTTCGCTTGCCGGAGCTTACTGGAGAGGCGATGAGAAGCGTAATCAGCTTGTGAGAGTATATGGTATCACTTTCCCCAAGAAGAAGATGCTTGATGAGTATCTCACTCTTCTTGAGGAGGCTAAGAAACGAGACCACCGCAAGCTCGGAAAGGAGATGGAGCTCTTCACATTCTCTCAGACTGTGGGTCAGGGTCTTCCACTCTGGCTTCCGAAGGGGGCTGCCCTGCGTGACCGTCTTGAGCAGTTCCTGCGTAAGATTCAGAAGAAATATGGCTATCTTCAGGTTATCACCCCGCATATCGGTAACAAGGCTCTTTACGTGACATCAGGCCACTGGGCAAAATATGGCAAGGATTCATTCCAGCCTATCCACACTCCCGAAGAGGGGGAAGAGTATATGCTCAAGCCTATGAACTGTCCTCACCATTGCGAGATCTTCAAATCAAGCCCCCGCAGCTATCGTGATCTTCCGATGCGTCTTGCAGAGTTCGGCACCGTTTACCGTTATGAGCAGAGCGGAGAGCTTCATGGCCTGACCAGGGTGAGAGGCTTTACTCAGGATGATGCCCACATTTTCTGTGCTCCCGATCAGATCAAGGGTGAATTCCTTAAGGTGATGGATATCATCCTCTACATCTTCAAGACTCTTGACTTTAAGAATTATGAAGTGCAGATTTCTCTTCGCGATCCTAACAATAAGGAGAAATATATAGGATCTGATGAGAACTGGCATCTTGCAGAGAATGCCATTATCGAGGCTTGTGCGGAGAAGGGTATCAAGGCAAAGCAGGTGGAGGGCGAAGCCGCGTTCTACGGACCGAAGCTCGACTTCATGGTTAAGGATGCCATCGGCCGTCGTTGGCAGCTTGGCACAATTCAGGTGGACTACAACCTTCCGGAGAGATTCGGTCTTGAGTTTACCGGCAGCGACAACCAGAAGCACCGTCCCGTGATGATTCACCGTGCGCCTTTCGGCTCGATGGAGCGTTTCGTGGCAGTGTTGCTTGAACATACCGCCGGCAAGCTTCCCTTGTGGCTCATTCCCGAACAGGCAGTTGTATTGCCGATCAGCGAGAAGTTTAACGACTATGGCAGAAAGGTAGTGGATGATCTTGAGGAGCTCGGAGTACGTGCGTTTATCGACGACCGTAACGAGAAGATCGGAAAGAAAATTCGCGATAATGAGCTTAAGAAAGTGCCCTATCTTCTCATTGTAGGAGAGAAAGAGGCAGAAAATGGAGAAGTTTCTGTAAGAAAACAGGGCGAAGGTGACAAAGGTACGATGAAAATTGCTAACTTTGCATCCGAATTGAATGCAGAAGTTGATTCAATGATAAAATAAACCAAAAACAAAGAAATCTGCCTACGAACAGAGGCAAAAACTGAATGGAGAAAAAACCACAATTCACAGGTCCGCGCCGCCCGGCCGGGGGAGCCCCTCGTCCGCCACGTCCGGCCGCACCAGCGCCACAAAGTGGTAGAGGTGGCCGAAAAGGTAACAATGACCGCAACAGCAAGGACCCTTATGTAATCAACGAACACATCCGCGCCAAAGAAGTGCGTCTGGTTGGCGACAATGTAGAACAGGGTATCTATCCAATAGATAAAGCCCTCCGCATTGCCGAGAAGATGGAGCTTGACCTCATAGAGATCTCTCCCAACGCAGAGCCGCCGGTGTGCAGAATTCTGGACTATCAGAAATTCCTCTATCAGCAAAAGAAACGCCTGAAGGAGCAGAAGCAGAAAGCTGCGAAGGTAGTCGTGAAGGAGATTCGTTTCGGTCCGCAGACAGATGACCACGACTATAACTTCAAGCTCAAGCATGCCATCGGATTCCTCAAGGAGGGCTCAAAGGTGAAAGCCTATGTGTTCTTCAGAGGTCGTTCGATACTGTTCAAGGAGCAGGGGGAGGTTTTACTTCTTCGTTTTGCCAATGACCTTGAGGAATATGGGAAAGTGGAGATGATGCCAGTGCTTGAAGGTAAGCGCATGATCATCATGCTTTCACCCCTAAAGGCCGCTCCCAAGAAGGAGAAACCGGCAAAGGAGCAGAAAGGAGCCGCACCGGACACCGCAACCAAATCTGAAGATGCCGCTGCATCTGAGGAAAAAGAATAAAAATTGACAGAGACCGTAGGCACAATGTGCCGAGGTGAAAATTCAAACAACTAAATTTTTAAACAATGCCAAAGGTAAAAACCAATGCCGCGTCAAAGAAGCGTTTCGCGCTCACCGGCACAGGGAAGATTAAAAGAAAACACGCTTATCACAGCCACATTCTTACTAAGAAGTCGAAGAAGCGTAAAAGAAACCTCGATCACACAGCACTCGTAGCCGGCGCTAACGCAAAGGCTGTGAAAGAGCTTCTCAACCTCCGCTAATCTTCAAACTTAGTGGAATCGACTGAAAAGGGTGGGGGGTAATAGAGAATATCAACTCATATTGCCTTAAGCCTATAAGTCTGAATTCTTCTAAATCATTTTTATCATTCAATTATTAACCGAATGTAGAGCACCGCAAGAGCTTAACCAAGGCCGCTCACATTCAAAAACTGAACAAAAATGCCAAGATCAGTCAATCATGTAGCCTCAAGAGCTAAAAGAAAGAAAATACTGAAACTCACCCGCGGTTACTATGGAAGCCGTCGCAACGTATGGACCGTAGCAAAAAATACCTGGGAGAAGGGTCTTACCTATGCTTACCGCGATCGTAAGCAGAAAAAGCGTAATTTCCGCGCTCTCTGGATTCAGCGTATCAATGCCGCTGCCCGCATGGAGGATCTTTCTTACAGCAAGCTCATGGGTCTTATCCACAAAGCCGGCATCGAGATCAACCGTAAGGTTCTCGCTGACCTCGCTATGAACAATCCTGAGGCTTTCAAGGCTATCGTAGACAAAGTGAAATAATTATTTCATAAGCCACGATAAAATTAAATCGGTCTGATTCCAATTCAGGAGTCAGACCGATTTCTTTTTGTTACAGTCAAAAGTAGTTATTTTTCAGGGAGTATCCTATAAGGATATTAAGAGCATCTACTAAGAATATTAAAAGTAGCTTCTTATGGATCAATCGTCAAGTTGACGTGGGGCAAAAAGGATTGTGATGATACCTCCTAACAGCATGACAGCGATGGAGACCACAAGCACAAGAGTAGTACCTCCGGCTTTAAGGAGCACCGGAATGCAGAAAACACCCAATACGGCACCAATCTTACCAATAGATGCTGCAAGCCCGGAGCCTTGACCTCTGACCTCAACAGGATAAACCTTTGCGGGGAGCACATAAGTCATAAGGTGAGGACCCATGTTAAGAAATAGCTCGAAGGCCATAAATGCAGCGATTGAAAGCCATTTGGAGAGCCCGTAATGGTAGGAGTATAACAACACTGTGAGTGCGATTGCACTGAGGAAGAAACCGACCCATTGGATCTTCGCTCCTTTCATTTTATTTATTAGGAAAAGTCCTAAGACAAACCCCGGCAACATTATACAAGAGATCCAGAATGTGACTTCAACGGAGTTGGCCACATGCATAAGTTTTGATTCACCTGAAGCTTGATGCTCAATACCGAGAGCCATCACAAGGATCGGGAGGAACACACCGATGCCATAGACTCCAAGTCCTTCACAAGCCCATGGAATACCGGTGAAAATCACATTTCGCCAGTTTTTCTTTATAAACTGCCAGTTTGATATTTTCGCGGCAGGAGCTGGATTGGTTTTCTTTGCAGCCGGTGGCGCCACGCTGACATTATTACCGAGGAAGTGATGGGCATCAATTTCGGCTTCTTTCATATCCCCATGCCCGGCAAGCCATGTCGGACTTTCCCAGAAACGGATTCTTGTGATAAACATCAAAGCAGAAATGAAGATCATGATCCAAAGAAGTTTGGGCCATAAGTCGGCGTTGCTCCAATCTTTTACAATAAGAAAACAGATTCCGGCAACTACGATATTGCCGAGAGCACTCGCAGCTTTAGCTCCACCTACCATTATGAATTTCCATTTGTCGGGCATAAGTTCGGAGATATAATCTGAATCGAGACTATATTCGCCTCCTATCCCAACTCCCATAATAAATAGTGCCACAATCAGGACCGGAATTGAAGGGAAGATAAGAGCGGCTATGGAAGCGGCGCATATCATGATTGGACAGAGACGGAAGAATTTCAAATAGCCATACTGGTCGGAAAGACGACCGAATATGACAGATCCAAATACGATACCGATAAGATCCATTGCGCCTATAAGCCCCTGCATGAAGGAGCTTAATTCCGGATGAGCATTGATTTGATAAAGGGGTATGATAATCGACACCAAGGTGGCAAGGCCGGTCCCGATTAGCTGTCCCAAGGAGGCTACCGTTGTGATCCAGATATGTCTCCATGAGAGCGGCGCATTATTGATAGTGTAGTTCATCTGTGTATAATTTTTATAAAGTTAATAAATCAGCCGGAAGATAGCATCCGGCTGAAATGTAACATATCTAATTAGCGGACTTCGGAAGGAAGAACTTATATGCTGGGAGAAGGAATATCCAGGTGCCGATGCAGAAAGGACCTGTAAGGGTGGGGAGACCCATCGGTGCAAAGAATGCATTCATGGCAGCCTGCAGGAAGACAGTTGCAATTGTGCCGAAAATTGCCCACAATGCCGCACGCCAAGAGAAATTGCAGAATGTTGCTCCAAGTGCGATGGCAGTAAGAACGGCCGAGAAGCCATAAAGTCCGTTGGCGATATCCACGCCTGGAGCTTTCCATAATAAAGCAATGGCAAGGGATATAGCGGAACCTATCGCTGCCCAGAGAGCCGCTCTCCAGGAGCTGACGGCAAGACCTGCAAGGAAGAACACCCCGGTGACCCAAGACTTGATCAGGAATACTTGAGAAATGCCACGTAGCCAATATACTACCAGATCGCCAAAACCAAGTGAGATATGTCCCATATCGCCATGTGCGAATTCAGGAGTGCCCATATATTCGGCCGGGAATCCCGCAAAGAGACGTGCGGAGAGGAGGAATATCCAGGTGCAGAACACGAAGGGGAAGGTAAAAGAGGAGAGGTTCCAACGGCTGAGCACATTGTCCATTCCAGACTGAGCAACCGTGGTGAGAGCGGAACATATTATCATGGCGATCCACATCCAGGGAGTGTCGGCAAGGAATGTAGGGAAAGCGCAACCCACGAGCACACCGTTAAATCCCCACAGGCCATTGGCCCCATGTTTATCCGGAAGGCGCAGGATATAGCCGGTGAGGGTTGACACGACTACGCCAACGAGCGCGCCCCATGCCACCAGAGGGAATCCCTCCTGATAAGCACCCCAGAAAATGCCAGCAAGAAAAAGAATGCCGGTCCACATATTATCTTGGAACATAACTTGTCCCACTCCACGAGCAACTGTGCGTGGAAATTCCTTGACCGAAGTCTGGATAAAAACTTTGTCGAATGCCATAATATTTGAGCTTAGAGATTAAAATTCGGTGTGATTGAGTAGTGATGTGTCACCAATCTATCATATCGTTAGTTTAAGATATATACTTGGTTACTCCTGCCAACTGACTGGAGCAATGAATCAGTTGGATGAAGAGCTGTCGGATGTGGCAGTTTCAGAGAGATTGTCGCCGGAATTGCCGGAGCTATCCTCTGTCGGCTTTGTATCGGACGATTTTCCGTTGCTTCCATTAGATGTGGGGCTTAGAAGAGGATTTTCACCCTGCTGATTATGTTTTGTGAGAATGTTGGTGACGTAAACCGTGAATATCGGGAACATCATCATGCCGATAGCGGCAAGAAGAACCGAAAGAACTTTACCTACTGTAGTGACTGCTACAATATTCGAACCAACCGTAGTCGCATCCATAAAAGCCCACCAAACTGCATCTCCATAGGTCTTTACTCCAGGATTCACACCTTTCTCAAAAAGGAAGAATGCAAGTGATGAGAAATATATTGTGAACAAGAGGGTCATCAGATAAGAGATGAAAAGCCCGGTGGCACGGTTATATGTGAACCAGCTCACCACAATCGACATAGCATAACCGCCTCTTATCAGAGGGATATAGCGGATGCAGTAGGTAAGCATCGGCGAGAACTCCCAACCGTAGTGTGAAATTATCGCATTATAAGGGATAGAGACAAAAAAGAAGATAAATCGAGTGGCCAGATAATTCTTTTTATCGGGCGAAAGGAAAAACTCAATAAAGAAATCGGCAAGAAAAATCACACAGATCCAAAGCTGCACTTTCATGAACTGCGGTTCCTTGTAGAAAGCCTCATTCTTGTAGCTATCGATAGAGATGCAAATTACAAGAAAGATCGAGAGGGCCAGTATCAGTAAATGTAGAAAGGCATATATCCCATTTTTATGGAATATGTGGTTCAGTCTTTCAGTTTGAGATATGGTAGCTGTATTGCTCATAAGAATTAAGATTATTGAAGGGTTTTAGATGCTGTCAAGATCTTGATCAGATTTTGAGCAGAGTTACTTTTGTGGAATTATTATAGGTGATGGAGAAAGGTCTTTATCCTTATAACAACTTAACATTTGTTAAAGTTGGAAAAAATTAAGACTTCAACGCTGTTGCATACATACACTAAGATCTGAAGGAGATCACTTCTTTAGAATAACTCATTTTATTATTCACTGCATTAAAAAGAAAAGTGTAGACGACTTCTGAATATTCTTTGGATAATTCAAAATTTTTTTGTTAATTCGCTAAGGAATTACCTGAAAAGATTATGAAGATTCTCCATACATCAGACTGGCATCTCGGCCAGTCGCTATATAGTTATGACCGAACAGATGAGTATGAGCATTTCTTTCAGCAACTCAAGGAGATTGTGAGATGGGAAATGCCTGATGCACTGCTCGTAAGCGGTGATATATATGATGTCTCCAATCCGGCAGCTTCTGTATGCCGGATGTTCAAAGACACTATACTTGAACTACATTCGCTTGTGCCTGACATGTCGATAATAATAACCGCAGGCAATCATGACAGTGCCTCACGGATCGATATAGATAGAAATCTATGGAAATCGAGCGATATCCATGTGATCGGAGGTCTGGATAGGAACGAAGGGGAATTTGACTTCTCCGACATGATAATAAAAGTGGGAGATAAAGGATATGTTGCGGCTCTACCGTTTGTAAATCGTCTGTTGCTTAAACGGAGAAGAGGAGAAGACGATGGTGAGGCCGAGTTGTTAGCAAGGCTATCAGAAAAGGTGGAGTCTTTAAATAAGGAGCAGTTGCCAGTGGTGCTTATGGCGCATCTTGCAGTTGAGGACTGCGACAGAGAAGGTCATAGAGAGAAAACGATCGGCGGTTTTGACACTGTGGATAAAAGTATTTTCGGAGATCGTTTCGACTATGTGGCATTGGGTCATATCCATAAGCAACAGAAGTTTGATAACGGGCGTATAGCATATAGTGGCAGCCCAATAGCAATAAGCTTTGACGAACACTATCCTCACACCGTGTCGGTGGTAAACATTGAAAAGGGGAAATCTCCGGACTCAGAGGAACTTGAAATCAAGCCCCTCAGGCCTCTGCATACCATACCCCAAGAGGGGGTTCCTTTTAAAAAGGCATTGAAAGCGCTTGAAAAATGGCCTGATAAGGATATGTCGTATATAAGGCTGAATGTATGTCAACCGGAGGATATGCCTGTGGATTGTATGGAACAGGCGGTAGCGCGAGCCATAGGAAAGAGCTGTAGGTTCTGCACTTTCAAGGTGTCGACAACGGTCAAGAGAAGGGACGAGGGCATCAATCAGGACTTTCATGCCTTTGAATTTAAAGAGCTTTCACCGGTGGATGTTGCGGAATCTTTCTTCACGACCTCCGGAGTAGACGAAGAACTATCACGAGAGTATCTAAAAATGATAACTGAGTTGGAGGAGGAGCTGCATGATGAGGAGAAAGCCGGATGATTCTCTTAAAAACAGGAATTTTCAGAAATCCCAGGGCATAACAATTTCAACAGTAGAATCGATTCTATGCGACTGAAAACACTCACAATACATAATATTGCCTCAGTAGAGGATGCATATATAGATTTCTCAGGCCCGGAGCTTGAGAAGGCTCCAATTTTTCTGATTTGCGGAGAGACCGGAGCCGGAAAAACCACTATTCTTGATGCCATATGTCTTTCGCTATATGGGGAAACTCCAAGAATGACTTCGGTGAGCAAGGAGGAGCTTGAACTGACAGAACCCACGGAGGGACGTAGTGAGAAATACTACAGCAATGATAATTCCCAGCTTCTTCACAGGGGTGCCGGAGAGGGGTTCACAAAGTTGCTCTTCACCGGAAATGACGGTAAGGATTACGAAGCTACGTGGGAGGTGCACAGGGCGCATAACAAGGCACATAAACGCCTGCTCCGTCCTACCAGAGTTTTGAGTGCCATGGATGGAAGTTACACCGAAAATCGTCTTAACGAGATAAGAGTGAAAGTGGTGGAACTTACAGGACTCGAATATGATCAGTTCTGTAGAACCGTGATGCTTGCGCAAGGGGAATTCACAAAATTTCTTAAGAGCAATCGATCAGAAAAATCAGAGATTCTTGAGAAACTGACAGGCACCGAGATATACTCAAAGTTGGGCATAAAGATTGCCCAGCATTATAATGAAGCCCGTAGCAGATGGCAAGAGCTGAAAGCGGAGATAGAGAGAGTAAAGGTGATGACTGACGAGGAGCGGGGCCAAATGGAACAGCGGCTCGGCGAGTTGAAAAGCAAGATGGAGACTCTCACTTTGACACGTGCGGGTATTTATCAGAAACTCACTTGGCTTATTTCCTTCGAAAAGTTGGAAAAATTGAGGGATACGATCACAAAGGATATAGAGATGCTCCAGGAAAGCATGTCGAGTGAAAGCTTTAAGGCAGATACATTACTTGTGAAGGAATATGAGACATCTACGGAAGGAAGAGGTTTGCTTGACGGCATAGAGAAAAATGATATCGAAATAAAGCGTCGTCAAGGTTTACTGCCGGGAATAGAGAAGGATGTGGCTGAAACCGCAGAGGCTGATAAGATAGCAGGCGAGAGATGTAAGATGCTTGAAGACTCCATGTCTGCACTTGAGGATCAAATTGAGAAGATAGATGTGGAAGGGCTCAGCAAGCGTTATCATGATCTGACTCTCCGCGATAAGCTGCTCACGGAGCTAATGGCTTCAATGGAGAAAATGAATGGAGAGATAAAAGCTCTTGATATTTTGGAGGGTCAGAAACGGGAACTTCTTGACAGGATATCGGCCAATAAGATAAAGGCGGAATGTCTGAGAAGTCCAGTAGCCGAAGCAGAGAGGGAATATAAGTTGAGCTGTGAACGTCTTGACAAGGCGGAGGTCTCAGTGAGCGATATGGTAAGAGATTTGCGTTCGAGATTGAAACAGGGAGATTTATGTCCGGTGTGTGGCGTCAGGATAGACAAGGATATAGATAACGAATATTTCGAGTCGTTGCTTCAACCACTACGGGAGTCTAAAAGGAATGCAGAGGTGACCTACACAACACTACGGGCAAATGAGGAGTCGGCACTTAAATTAATAGAGATCGACAATAAGTCGCTGGAGAAGTCGGCATCAAAAATCAAGAAAGCTACGGAATCTCTTCAGACTGTGAAACAACAGATGGGGGAGATAAAGGGTAGAGCCGGAATGACGGAAGTGGCCGATGAGGCTACTCTTTCTGCTTGCGAAAAAGAACGTAACACACTTTCTGAGGAGCTTTCATCAATAAGAGAGAAACAGAAAGATGCTGAATCTTTACAGAAGGAACAGAAAAAACTCCGTAGAAGATATAAGGAGTCGATGTCGGCAGCTGAAAAAAGTAAGGAGGCTGCCCATAGAGCCATTTTAAGACTAAAGGAGGCGTCTGCAGAAATCAAGACTCTTGAAGCAACCCGCGATAACAGTTGGGAGAGTATGCGTATGTTTTTCATTAATCATCCTGAGCTGACAATGACGCGACTCACACAATTAAGGGGCTACAAGGAGAATGAGATTTCCGACTTGAAACTTCGTCTGAACAAAGCGGAGGATAGCCTGAAAATGTCGAAAGGGAAGCTTGAGTCGGTGGAAGATCAGATAAAGAATCATCTTGACACCCGTCCGATGTTGGAGGATGGCGATAATGTGACAACTCTTGAGCAACTCATCAAAGAGCTTGATGAAGAGGTAAGGGGGATCTCGGAGGTCAACGGCCGACTTGTGGAGACTATTGATCAAGACAGAAAAGTGAGGAATGAGCTTGAAACTCAGATTAAGAAACTTGATGAGAGGAGAGAGGTGCTTGAGAAATGGGAGGGCCTATATAATAAGTTAGGCGATCTAAAGGGTGTGAAATTCCGTTCAATAGCGCAAAGCTTTATTCTGAAGTCGTTGCTTGAGAATGCAAATATCTATATGCGCAGTTTTAACGACCGCTATACTCTCACGTGTAATCCGGGAACGTTGGCAATATTGGTTAAGGATGACTACAAACCGAGTGAGCCACAGCCTGCGTCTATTTTGTCGGGAGGAGAGAGCTTCATGGCCTCCTTATCATTAGCCTTGGCATTGTCAAACCTACGTTCGGGAGGTATGGCTACAGATATCTTATTTATCGATGAAGGTTTTGGCACTCTTTCGTCTGAATATCTCGGTAATGTGATGGACACTCTTGAGAAGCTTCATAGAATAGGTGGCAGAAAGGTGGGATTGATCAGTCATGTGGCAGAGATGAAGGAGCGGATACCTGTGCAGATAAGAGTGCGGAGAGAGTCACCGGCCCTCAGCAGGATAGAGATAGTGGAAAATTATTAGAATAAGCTGCCTGCTGTGTCAACGAATCTTTTGATTTTGATGTTGTGTCAGGATTGTAAGGTCGGTATTACCAAAGTCCTGATGGAGATTTATAATTACAGATCTCTATCGGGACTTTATTATGTATATATCGTTATTAGTATTTCGCTAAAAAAATTGCATTGATTATTCTCAGCTATCTAAAAATTAAAGAGTTGGAAAGAATATTCTTTCCAACTCTTAAGTGTCCAAGATGAGACTCGAACTCACACAGCCTAACGGCCACTACCCCCTCAAAGTAGCGCGTCTACCAATTCCGCCACCTGGACATTATTTAGGGAGCAAAGCATATTGTTTTTGCTTTTGCAATGCAAAGTTAATATGATTTTTTTAGATATGCAAATAAAATTGTGAAAAATTAAAAAAAATCAGAGAAGTTACGGTAATTTTTAGTAATTTTGAATCTGGAAAATGCTTGACAATCTTAGAAGTTGTGTAAACTTGTTCGGGATAAAAAATTTCGAATTATTGATTAGATCAAGCGATGTTTAATTTGATTTTGAAGTGAAACGAGGTTATTATTTTGTATTGGCGCTGATTATTCTCACGCGTCTTTGCAGCTATTCAATTGAACCCACATGGGACATAGATTTAGGTTCGGTGTTTGATAATCGTGAGGGTGACGGTAAGATCAATAAAGCAGAAACTTATTTTTTTGTAACTCTGGCTCCGGAAATAGGGTTGCGGTTTACGCCTAAAGACAGGATAGCCGGGGGCGTGAATTGGAATCAGCCCCTTGAGAATAAATTCGGAAGGATTCAGCCGACAGTGTATTACAGACACGAGGGTGAGAAATGGAAGTTCTCGATGGGGATGTTTCCAAGGACGCAATTGCGTGAGCCACTACCGGGTTTTCTATGGAGCGATTCGCTTACCTATTTTCAGAAGAATGTAAGAGGAGCGTTAGTGCAATATGAATCCCGTCACGGTTTCTTTGATGCCTATATAGATTGGCGGGCTCTTCAGTCGGAGACAAAACGCGAAGCGTTTAATATAATGTTTCATGGAGAGTTGCGACCGCGTGCCAGACATTTGCTTATCGGGGCGCATGTTTTGATGAATCATTTCGCCAAGTCAAAAAAAGCAGGCCCTTCCCAGAGTGTGGTGGATAATTTTTTGATCAATCCCTATCTGGGTTTGGATTACAGTAGAAGCACCGCACTTGATAGTCTGGTTGTAAAAGCCGGTATTCTACAGACAGTGGAGCGCCATCGTCTTAATTCTTCCGGTTGGGATTGCCCGGGAGGATTATGGATAGATGGAATTTTCGAATGGCGTATGCTTGGAGCCAGAAATTCACTCTATATGGGAAGAAGAGGGATCCTGCCATTATATGGAGAATTTGGATCACTTTTATATCAAGGCGAAGGATATTATCAGTCGAAGTTTTACGATCGTCTGGATCTATACGGGCATATCTATCGCAACAAATATATAGACCTTGAAGCTCAATTGAATTTTAATTTCACACAAGGTGGCTTCATGTTCTACCAGAGAATGATATTAAATATCAACATTGGCAATCTGTAATGATATGTAGCGAATAATAAATGTCTACATTCTACGGTGGCCACCATCTCGTATTATAAGGCAGAATTTCAGTGTCCGGCTCTTTAGAATCCGAAGATGATCTCTCCGTATTATTAGGTATCCAGCCTGACATTTATTATTCGCAGCTCCATGCCCGCTAAATCCGTATAAAGAAAAGTGTGAAAATGTTGTTATTATAACATGGTGAGCATTAGATATATAAGCATGTATGACGATCAGAGGTGTAAATTTTTTTGTAGAAATGCTTGCACAGAATAAAAAAACGTTGTAACTTTGCACCGCAAATGAGGGGAAACGGTGACGAAAATCACTCAATTTGCGAAGAATGCGAAAATAGCTCAGTTGGTAGAGCACGACCTTGCCAAGGTCGGGGTCGCGGGTTCGAGTCCCGTTTTTCGCTCTAATTCTCAATCATCAATGCGAAAATAGCTCAGTTGGTAGAGCACGACCTTGCCAAGGTCGGGGTCGCGGGTTCGAGTCCCGTTTTTCGCTCCAAGAGTCCAGGTGGCGGAATTGGTAGACGCGCTACTTTGAGGGGGTAGTGGCCGTTAGGCTGTGTGAGTTCGAGTCTCATCTTGGACACTGAAAAGTCTGAATGTCAGAAATGATGTTCAGGCTTTTTTTATTTTATAAAAGAAAAGCTGATATAAATTTCAGCGGCTACAAGGATAGGGGGCTTAGGTTTTCTTCATCTCGGGCAATCTTCACATTGTGTGATTTCGAAATCAGTGTGACATTTTCAGCTTCTATCATGCTTGTTAAAAGATTGCAATGATGAGTTGACAGGGTGGATTGCAGAGTTGTCGGTTTGCCGGTTTGGGATAATTGAGGTTGAAATACCTTAAGGCTGCCGGTAAGTAGGGATAAGATTTAAGAGTCTTCAGCTCAATAACTATCAGATGGGCAAAACTCATTTTTTTCTTTATGAATACAACAAGAACAATTTTATTTGACACTGACTTTAAAGATAAAGTAGATAATTACAGAGCATTGATTTTTGAGGCTGATGTAGTGAATCAAGAAACTACACAGGCTCAGAAAACTGCTATGGAAGAATTGGCTGCCGACATAGCGGAGAGATATGAGGTTGGAGATATAAATTCAATCCCGGCAATTACTGCTACAAGAAAGGCTTACAAGGCTTGTGGCAAGGATCCCAATAGATATCGGCCTTCTCAAGAACAGATGATGCGTAGAATCGTAAGGGGCTTGGGATTATATAATGTAAATGCTTTGGTTGATGCCGGAAATGAGCTTTCGCTTAAGACCGGTTGTTCTGTGGGCTGTTTTGACGCTGATGTTGTGGAGGGTGATATAATCACCTTAGGAGTCGGTAAGGAGGGTGAGCCTTATGAGGGTATTGGCAGAGGAGAGATAAATATAGAGGGTCTTCCTGTGTTTCGTGATGCCAAAGGGGGTATAGGAACTCCTACAAGCGACAATGTGCGCACGATGCTTACTCTTGATACCAAGCGATTGTTTGTAACCGTTCATCTGTTTGACTCAACCATAGATGCAGAAAAAGTGGAGAGGTTGTTCAGAGATATTTTTGAGCGTTGGGGAGATGCTAAGAATATTCGGAGTCATCTTTTTCGTCCATAATATAGATGAGTAGGGAGGGTGATGTGCCTACGGATGTCATCTGTAGTATTACTTTAAGATATTTATTATCCGTATACAATAAAAAGAGAATCCCATCAGGAACGTTCCTGATGGGATTCTCTTTTTTTGAAGTTGACTATTTAATCGTTTGAAGCCCAAATCCAGGCGTTGGGGAATGTGTCGGAGATTCGGGAGGAATTCAATTCTGTAAGAAGTTCTTTCTTATCAGAGGAGGAAGCCACATAAACTCTTGTAACTTTTCTTGAGGATACAGTCTCAAGTTTAAATTCGTCGGAAGAGTGGAGTGAAACATACCGTTCAGCTTCTTTCTTGCTATGGAAAGTGGCAACAATAAGAAAATATTCAGCAGTCTTCGGTTTTGTTTCAGGAATAACACCGGGATGTTGGAGAGTCTTCTCTACTTTGTATAAAGTATCATTTACAACCGGCGGAGTCTGCTTCTTTTGTGTTTGTGTGGGAATGAGAGCCTCAACCGGCACCACTGAAGCCCTATGCTCACGGAGATCGTGGGGTATGGGATATAGAAGCACCGCTAAGGCTATGGCTGCGAAAACTGCGAAAGCCGCAGTGAATTTAATCAGCGAGCGGTTGATTCTAAATTGGAAATATTGGTGGTCGGTCTTATCATCACTGATATCCTCTGCTTCCGATGTGGAAATCTGCTCTATAAAATCTTCCGGATCCTTATTTGAAGAGGGAGTCTGTGCCGGAATTTCGGAGAGTGAAAAAGAATAGAGACCGTTTCTTTCTGCAATCTGAGATGAGGAGGAATGCGGTTGGAACACCACTTGATTCTCATCGCCTAAAGTGAACATGCCAAGATTTCCTGCACGATATTGTAGTTCAGCATGAAGGATGTCGAGCAGATTGGCCACATCTTTCAAAACTATCTGACGCGCCTCTTCAAATGAGAGATCAAGACGCCGTGCATATGAATTGGCAAGCAACCCGTCGTCGAGGGTCACGGCCTGATTGAACATCACGGATCGGGAAGGGGGAGAAACCCTTCGATTGACACGGTCAATAACTGCAGGCACAGTTGTGACAATAAAAGCGCCTAATCCAGGCACAATCACACAATCATGGCGTGTGAGCAGAAATTCAATATGTCGGAAGAGTGAGTTCATAAGATTATCTATTTCACTACAAAATTAGTAAAATATTTTTTTAGTTCAAAGAGTAAATCAACCTCTTATGGAATAAATTGTTCAACCAATTGTTTGTCAGCACCTTTATCAAGGGCGATTTTTTTATCAATGGAGGCTTCTTCGTAACGATAGTTGAGCTTGTGAAGATAGCCTCTCAACAGATAGAGTTGGCCTTCATTAGGGTATAGTGCTAAAGATTCAGAGATATCTTCTGATGCATCGGAATATTTATCATTGTTAATTTTCAGAAGAATACGCGAGAACCTGACATCCGGGTCATCGTTGAGGGCTATTGCCGCGTCATAAAGTTTTATAGCCTCTTCGTAATTACCCTCTTTTTCTGCCACGGCAGCAAGACCTGTCTTGGCTAACGGATTGTTGGGGTAAAGCATCGAGAGAAGTGAGAAATCTTCCTTTGCTTTCAGTGGATCATTGTTCAGAAGGAGAAAACCTCTCATCTGAAGGGGCCATTCTTGAATGGAATCGATAGAAAGGGTGGAATTTATATCTGCCAAAGCGTCGTCGTAACGGCCGAGCTGCAGATATGTACGGGCGCGGTTTGAATAAGCTACGGATGAACTTGGTGCGATCGACAGGGCAAGACGAAATGATTCTAGGGCATCTTCAGGACAGCCACGGCGAGTCTGAATCACACCAAGATTCGAGAGAAGCAGGGAATTGGAGAAGTTGCCCGGTTCAAGACGAAGAGCGCTAAGGATGGTTTTCTCCGCCATATCCCAGTTTTCGGCTTTTATGTAGTTGTCGGCCGAATCGGCTAAGGCAATATATTGTGGAGATGTTGCAAATAGTGATGAACATGCTGCAACACACAGTAAGGAAGATAATAATCTTATTCGATTCATGAACACTTATTCAATTGGATAGTATGTGTCTTATATCATTAAAATGATACAGAACTTCTATAAATAGAAACGAATACAGACTGATTGAATTATAAGGATAGTCTAAACATTTACCGGTTTTTTTGAAATTTTGTATATTATTCTCCATTAAAATGAATGAGGGGAGCCACTCAATTCAGTGACTCCCCTCATATTAGGATTGAAAATTGATTTTATTTCTTATAGTTCTCAAGACCGAGGTTGAGGAAGTGCTTGTAGGCCGGGATATCCTCCTTGTAAACAAACGCAGGAGCCAGAGGCTTGCCGTCGTTATTGACAATCACATGGAACGGCTGTGCATTTGCTCCGAATTTTGAACGCTGGAGGTAGCTCCACTTGTCGCCATAGGTGCGAAGCGTGCGGACGGTTCCATCTTTCTCGGTAACTTTGATCGGTTCGGGAAGAGCTCTCTTTTCATCCACCATAAGAGTGACAAGCACAAAGTCGTTGTCGATAGATGCCTTTACATCGGGATCAGTCCAAACCGCGCCCTCAAGTTTACGACAGTTCACGCAGCCATAACCTGAGAAATCAAGCAATACGGGTTTACCAAGCTTCTGTCCGAGACGCATACCCTCTTCGTAATCGTCAACCTGAGCTGAAACCTCACCCTCATAGAGTGAGAAATCCTGAGTGGAGATAGGAGGCGCAAATGCACTGATGGCTTTGAGGGGTGCACCCCAAAGGCCGGGAAGCATATACACGGAGAATGCGAGAGAGATGCAGGCAAGCATGAAGCGTCCTACACCAACTTTCTCAACCTTGTCGTCGTGAGGGAATGTGAGTTTGCCGAGGAGATACACACCCAAGAGTGCGAAAATTACAATCCAGAGAGAAACGAAAACCTCACGGTCGAGAATGCGCCATCCATAAGCAAGGTCGGCCACAGAGAGGAACTTCAACGCAAGCGCAAGCTCAAGGAAGCCGAGCACCACCTTGACTGTATTCATCCATCCTCCGCTCTTAGGCATAGATTTGAGCATTGTCGGGAACATTGCAAAGATAGAGAATGGGAGAGCGAGTGCAAGGGCGAATCCAAACATGCCGATAGCCGGAGATATGAAGTTGGATGTGGCAGCTGCTTCAACAAGGAGTGTGCCTATGATGGGACCTGTGCATGAGAATGAGACAAGCACGAGGGTGAATGCCATAAAGAAGATGCTTATATATCCGGTTGTGGCATCAACTTTTGAATCCATCTTGTTGGTCCAGGAAGAGGGGAGAGTAAGCTCGAAACCACCCATGAAAGAGATGGCGAAAAGCACGAGCAGGAGGAAGAAAGCGATATTGAATCCGGCACTTGTAGCAAGTTCATTGAGTGCTGAGGCACCGAAGAGAATGGTGACTATAAGACCGAGCGCAACGTAAATCACGATGATTGAAAGTCCATAGATAGCTGCCGTCATCACAGATTTACTCTTACTTTTGTTCTGCTTTAGGAAGAAGCTTACCGTCATCGGGATCATCGGCCAAACGCATGGAGTGACCAACGCAATAAGTCCACCAATAAAGCCAGCAAGGAATATATATAGGAGAGAGCGGCCTTGCTGGGCAGGATCATCAGAGAAGACTTGAAGTTCGGCCTCTACATTTTCCCACCAGGAATCGTCGGTGGCATGAACATTGCTGTTGTTGACAGCAGGCATCATGTCTTTTTCACTCTCCTGAAGAGAATCAGTCATAGCCACCAAAGCTGTGACCGCCTCATCTGTTTTAGTTTCTACAGGAGTCGTTTCTTCTGCTTTTTTTTCTTCCTGTTTTGTTACGGGAGCTTTTCCTGAAATAGATTGGGAACCGAATACCGGTACACAACCAGTGTCGTTGCATGCTTGTCCCTTGACTTCTACATCTACCGAGAAATTTGAATCTGTGGGGGTCAGTTTTTGAGTAAATGTAACAGTGCCGGTGTAGAAGTGTTGGTCAACTTCAAAAATGTCGTCATACTCGCTGACGTAGGGTTTGTCGGCCACAGGGGAACCATCGAGCTTACACCCCTTGGTTTCAAACAGGAATTCGAGAGGATTGGATCCACCTTCCGGGTTATCGATAGAAAACAGGTGGTAACCCGGTTCGATTACTGCTTTTGCCTCAATCGAAGGCGTCGGAGAATTGTCTCCGACAAGTTTGATTGTCCACGTCACGGGATTAGCCGCAAAGGCTATGACCATAGACAATAAGAGTGACAATGAAAGAGTCAGTCTTTTCATAAAATGTTAAAATGTTTGGTTATAATTTGAAATTTTTATTCATGAATCAATATCGTGTCTGTGCTTAAAATTTGGAGTGAGATTTTGTCCGGAATTTTGTTTTTGGAAGCAAAGGAGCCGGACATGTGGATGAATACGTGCTCAGAGAGGTCGCTAAGTTACAAAAAAAATAGAATAAAATATACTGTATGAACAAAAAATTTTAGATGAAATGTATAAAAATTCTTTTATGTATAAAGTTTCTATATATTTATTATATATCATTTTATAGGTCTTGATTGAATGGATTATAACGTTTGAATGTGGAATAAGACGTATAAGAGATAAAAAGCTAAATGTTGTTGATTTCTACTTTCTGATTGTTAAAAGGAGATAGAGTTGTTGAGATTGTCTTAGGTTATTTTTATGTTCAAAGGCATCTTTGTATAATCAATAGGATTTATTAATTTTGTAGGGTGTATTGGCTAAAAGTTTGAGGCAGTCTGAACTTTCAATGGCATAGAGTATCTATAAAATCTTTGTATGGAAGTTTTCAGTCCAGGATCAGTGCTCTTGCACCGGTTTATTTTCAACTCATGGTTCAATAGGTTGCCCGGTCCATCTGTAACTTGAGACCTATAAACCTATTTTGCGCCAGTATAAATCCGTGCGCAGCAAATAGACATCTTCAATTTATAAAAGCCAATGCTTTTAATTCTAAAAATAAAAGAATAACATCATGAATCTCCGAAACGATTATATCCAAGAGGTGACAAGCAGCGCTTCTGATGTTGCAGCAAAAGATACAGAAAGAAAAGCTGATTTTCGTAGAAAACCGGACTGGCTTAAGATCAAACTTCCAAGAGGCTTTAAGACAAGTCAGGTTGTCGGCTTGCTTAACGAGAAGAATCTTCACACAATATGTTCCAGCGGAATGTGTCCTAATCGGGCGGAATGTTGGGGTAATGGAACTGCTACATTCATGATAGGCGGAAATATATGCACAAGAAACTGTAAATTCTGCAATGTCACTTCAGGGAAACCATTGCCTTTGGAAGAAAGGGAAATAGAGGATATTGTTGATTCCATAAAGCAACTTAAGCTCAGGCATGTGGTCATTACGTCTGTGGATAGGGATGATCTGCCGGATCTTGGAGCTGGACACTGGGCAAAAATGATAAGGAGATTGAAGGAGGAATGTCCGGATGTGACAATGGAGGTGCTGATTCCGGACTTTCAAGGGAGAATGGAACTTGTAGATTTGGTGATTGCCGAGAAACCTGAAGTTATTTCCCATAATCTGGAGACTGTGAGAAGGCTGACTCCGAAGGTGAGGACTTTCGCCACCTATGATAACTCTTTAGCTGTGATCAGGCATATAGCAGAAAGCGGAATAAGAAGCAAGTCGGGAATAATGCTCGGTCTTGGCGAAACAAGGGAGGAGATTCTGGAGACGATGGATGATTTGTTGAAGGCAGGCTGTGAGGTTATGACTATCGGACAATATCTTCAGCCTACGAAACAGCATTATCCTCTTCATGATTATATTTCTCCGGATATATTTAAGGAGTATGGAGAGATTGGAAAGGAAAAGGGCTTCCGACATATAGAGAGCAGTCCGATGGTAAGATCAAGTTATCATGCTGAGAGGCACGTGCATTGACTTCATGAGTTTCATTCACGTATAACACTTTCAGTTGAGGAAGTGACTCCAAGGTTGAGAAATGTGGAATTGTCAGGATAACCTCGATAACCTAAAAATCGGATTATGGGAAAGATAATTGTAAAAGATCTCGGGCTCATGCCATATGACGAAGCTTGGCGACTTCAGCATGAGCTTTTTGACCGGATGGTAGAGGTCAAGAAGAGAAAAGAACCTATAGAATATGAATGGCTGCTGACTGTGGAGCATCCACCGGTGGTGACATTGGGGAAGCATGCTCATGCGTCGAATTTACTTTTGCAAGAGCAGGAATATGAATCTCGGGGTGTGGTATGCCGTCATATAGAGAGGGGTGGGGATGTTACATTTCATGGTCCGGGTCAGCTTGTGATGTATCCTATCATTGACTTGGAGGCGCATGGCTTGGGGGTGAAGCGTTATGTAGATCTTCTGGAGGAAGCGGTGATAGACACTATTGCCGGATATGGAATAAAGGGAGAAAGAGTGGATGGAGCTTCGGGAGTATGGATAGGAAAAGGGAGTGGGAACGAACGAAAGATATGTGCCTTGGGGGTGAAGTGCAGCCGTTTCTGCACAATGCATGGTCTGGCACTGAATGTCAATACGGATCTCACTTGGTTTAATATGATAAATCCCTGTGGGTTTACCGATAAAGGTGTGACATCTTTGAAGGTGGAAACCGGCAGGGAAATAGATATGGAGGAGGTTAAAAAGAACCTTGTTAAGAATTTCTTGGATTTGATCAATTGAAACGAATCATCTTTCAGTGTGTATATTATTAAACGCTCATCGGGAGTTTAGCCTGCTAAACTCCCGATGAGCGTTTATATCATGTTGACAGTTTTTAATCTCTGTCATGGCTCGCTTCATATTCTCTCTCAAGGAATGTTTTCACCTCCTTGAAGAGTTTGGACGCAAACACGAAATCATTAAGATCCTTATTTGTGCTTCTGAAGATGTTGCGGTCGGATCCGGACCAGTCGCAATGTCCTTTATTGATGAATACTATATGCTCGCCGATGCCCAGCACGGAGTTCATGTCGTGGGTGTTGATTATCGTTGTGATTCCATATTCGTGGGTGATATCGCTAAGCAGC
Source organism: uncultured Sangeribacter sp. (assembly GCA_964513775.1). Lineage (GTDB taxonomy): Bacteria > Bacteroidota > Bacteroidia > Bacteroidales > Muribaculaceae > Lepagella. The sequence continues at coordinate 27,312 of CAZEOI010000036.1, forward strand.
TCATCAATCAGTATGGAAGTGCGAGGGTCGAGGCCGGAGTTTGGTTCGTCGCAAAAGAGATATTTAGGATTTAACGCTATGGCTCTGGCGATCGCTACGCGTTTCTGCATACCTCCCGAGATCTCAGACGGATACTTCTCATCGGCATTGGTAAGACCTACGCGCTTGATACAGAAGTGAGCTCTATCAAGCTGTTCCTCGCGGCTCATTTTGCTGAACATTTTCAAAGGAAACATCACATTGCCGAGCACTGTCTCATTATCAAACAATGCGGATCCTTGGAAAAGCATACCTATTTCAGTGCGTAATTTGCGTTTCTCTTCAGCGTCCATGGAGCGGAATTTCCGGCCATCGTAAAGAATCACGCCCTCTTCAGGTGAGAGCAATCCTATGAGACACTTCATGAATACTGTCTTTCCCGAGCCACTCTGACCGATGATCAGATTGGTCTTTCCTGTTTCGAATGTGGCGGAGATATCGTATAATACTCTTTGTCCGTCAAACCATTTTGATATATTCTTAGCTTCAATCATAGGTAAAAATCATTGGAGAAGGAGTTTGGTGAGGATAACATCGGCGAGGAGAATAAGTATTGAGCTTGATACCACAGCTTTTGTACTTGCTTGTCCAACTTCAAGCGCACCGCCTTTGACGTAATAACCATAAAAGGCAGCCACTGTGGAGATAATGAAAGCAAAGACTATGGTCTTGATTATGCCATACCAAACAAACCATTCGTTAAAGAAAGACTGTATGCCATAAACGTAATTCTCTACAGAAAGCATGGATGTGAATTGGGCGATAAACCATCCTCCGACAAGACCGGTGAACATGGAGAGGACACATAACACCGGCACAAACAATACAAAGCCGATCACTTTAGGGAGAACTATGAAATTAGCTGAGTTGATGCCCATGATGTCAAGGGCGTCGATCTGCTCGGTCACTCTCATGGTGCCAATTTCAGACGCTATATTACTTCCTACCTTTCCGGCGAGAATCAGGCACATCATTGAGGAGGAGAATTCAAGCAAAAGAATCTCACGGGTGGCCAGACCGGTGGAGTAGGATGGAATAAGAGGTGAGACGATATTGATCGTCATCTGTATGGTGATTACAGCACCGATAAACAACGATATAATTATTACAAGAGGAATGGAGTCAACCCCCAGTTTGCTGATCTCCGCCACAAGTCGCTGAAAAAATACTTTTCCCTTATCAGGCATACGGAACACCTGACTCATGAAAAGACAATATCGTCCTAATGATGAAATAGAGGATACAAACATTGCTGATTAAGTTATTGTTGTTATTGTCCGGATAGTCCTGAAGGCATGACTAACCTTTAGGTAAATGCCGGAGATATGTCTATTGTTCTACAAAATTACAAAAAAAATCTTCAATTTAAGAAGTAAAGGTTAGTTAACGATAATAAATCGGGTGTTTTAAACCAATTCAGTCACTTTTGGGTGAAGTAGTTTAAACTATTTCCTTGTTTAGAAAAAGAGAGCTTTAGGAGGTGATTTTTTTAGCTTGATGCGGTGATTGAGCGGATCAGAAGGTGGATTAATTATGCGCAGTTGCTTTAATAGAAATCAACAAGACCTTAAGATGGTTGAAACAACTTCGATAAACGAATTGAAGTAGCCGTAACTCTTTTTCAATTGGAATATACGCGAAAAATTCGTAATTTTGTGTTTTACAAACTCTGAGCATTGCGAAGGGTGATAACTGCAACAGAATAATTTAAAACGAAATAGACATGTTGGTGATCGGAATAGCCGGAGGAACAGGATCCGGAAAGACTACGGTGGTCAGAAGAATCATAGAATCTCTTCCCAAAGATGAGGTTGCTGTGATGCCCCAAGACTGTTATTATAAAGACAATGCCCATATTCCTTTGGAAGAAAGGCTGAAAATGAATTATGATGAGCCGGCTTCAATAGAATGGAGCTTGCTCTGCAATCAACTCGAAGCACTGAGGGAGGGAAACACAGTGGAGATGCCTACATATGATTTTCTGACATGCTCTCGCCTGAAAGATACAATTACTCTCAAGCCTCGCGATGTAGTGGTGGTGGAGGGGATACTTGTGCTCACCGACAAACGTCTGAGAGATATGATGGATGTGAAGGTGTTTGTTGATGCAGATGCCGATGAGAGGCTCATAAGAGTGATCCGGCGAGATTGTATTGAGCGAGGGCGTACGCCTCAGATGGTGATAGACCGTTATGAGGAGACTCTCAAACCTATGCATGAGCTATATATAGAGCCATCGAAGAGGTATGCCGACCTGATCGTGCCTCAAGGTGGCAATAATAAGGTGGCTGTAAAATTACTTACAGATTATATCAGATCACTGCTTACCGGCGGACGGAACCAATTATCACAAGGACTATGAGAATTTTCCCATTTATTCGTAAAAAGGATGTTCAGCTCTCACCAGAGGAACAGGAAAAAGCTGAACAGATGGAGAATGCCGTGGTCCCTGACATGAGAGAGGAGGATGTGAGTGGCGATGTAACAGTGGATAATGGTTCTGAAATTGTAGAGTTAAGAGAGAGGGTAGTTGTGCCGGAAAAGGGAGTGTTGCGTACAGACAATCTGGTGAAACGTTACGGAAAACGTACGGTTGCCAACCATGTGTCGATAGATGTGACTCAGGGTGAGATTGTGGGACTTCTTGGCCCGAATGGTGCCGGCAAGACAACAACTTTCTACATGACCACCGGATTGATTACCCCTAATTCGGGCAAAATATTTCTTGATGACAAAGACATAACCAGTTATCCGGTCTATAAACGGGCACAGCTTGGAATCGGCTATCTTGCTCAGGAGGCGTCGGTGTTCAGAAAGCTCAGTGTGGAAAACAATATCAAGGCAATTCTTGAGATGACCCCCACCTCAGCTGAGTATCAGAAGGAGAAACTTGAGAGCCTTATAGCTGAATTCCGTCTGCAGAAAGTAAGAAAAAATCTGGGCGATCAATTGAGTGGTGGTGAGCGAAGAAGAACGGAGATAGCCCGATGTCTTGCTATCAATCCAAAGTTCATAATGCTTGATGAGCCGTTTGCCGGAGTCGACCCTATAGCTGTGGCTGATATCCAGGAAGTAGTATATAAACTGAAGGAGAAAAATATTGGCATTTTGATTACCGACCACAATGCCAATGAGACCTTGCGAATCACAGACCGTGCATATCTTCTTTTTGAGGGAAAAATACTTTTCCAGGGTACAAGTGAGGAATTGGCTTCAAATCCGGTGGTGAGAGAGAAATATCTCGGACGAGATTTTGTATTCACACGTAAACGATTTGACTGATGAAGCCTATTTATCCCGTGAAACAATCGCCGGCTTTCCGGTTGGTTGTGCTTTTCACATTGTTTTTCTTCTGTCTTCTCATAGCCGGAGGGATAGGTGCCTCTATAGATATGGTGGATGGTCTTTCCACAAGAACAACATTGCTTTTGAGTGCAATTGCCCAGTGTATCGTGGCATTTTGCATACCAGCATGGTTTACGGCTCGATTCACTGCCGGAAATGCGGGTAGGTTCTTAGGACTTAGACAATATCCCGGAATCAAACCTTTTATAGGTGTAGTGGCAGTTTATATTCTTGCGCTTCCGGCCATGAATCAGATTATACAATGGAATGAGCATATCTCTTTTCCGGAATGGGCTTCGGATGTGGAGACTACTCTAAGGAAGCTTGAAGAGGCAAATAGGAATGTTGCGGAATCGATGATGCAGATGTCTACGATATGGGAGTTGATCGCGACCATTTGTGTAATAGGTCTACTCACCGGCTTTTCAGAGGAATTGTTTTTCAGGGGTGCATTGCAAAATATATTCACACGAGGAAGTCTTCGACCAATTGTGGCAGTATGGTTCACGGCATTTATTTTCAGTGTAATGCATTTCCAATTTTTCGGCTTCGTGCCAAGAGTACTGATGGGGGCATTTTTCGGTTATCTGTTTCTATGGAGCGGTAGTCTCTGGCCTTCGATATTTGCGCATGCTTTGAATAATTCAATAGTTGTGGTAAGTATGTGGCTTTCTGAGGGAAAGTCTCAATCTTGCATAGATTCTATCGGCGTGGCCAGCAGTGGCTCATGGCCGTGGACGGCAATTGCAAGCGTAGTGGCAACCGGACTATTCCTTTGGAGATTTAGAAATTATTTTTTTAAAAGCTCCGGAAGATAATGGCAAAGAAAGCGAGCGGTGTCTCCTTTAGAGAGGTGATCACTGCGATTAAAAAGAAACAGTTTTCTCCCGTCTATCTGCTGATGGGAGATGAGCCGTATTATATAGATCAGATTACCAAGGCACTCGAAAACAATGTGGTGGATGAGGCTGACAGAGATTTCAATTCCATCACATATTACGGTGCGGATGCAGAGATTGGGAAAGTGATAGCCAGTGCCCAGCAGTATCCTGTGATGGCCGACCGCCAGATTGTGCTTCTAAAGGAGGCTCAAACTCTGACACGGGCAAAGGATCAGCTTGATAAACTCGCCTCATATGTGGCACGCCCAAATCCCCATACGGTATTGGTGGTGGTCTATAAAGGTGATGTATTAAGCGGCACGTCCCAATTGATGAAGCGAGCCAAGACTTCTGACTGTGTTGTGTTTGTGAGTGAGAGGCTCAGAGATTATCAGTTGGGCGCCCCGATCAGAGATTATTGTCAGAGTCAGGGTTGGGGTATAGATGAGAAGGCTGTAGCATTGCTGACAGATTATATCGGGAATCCGCTTAGCAAACTGTTTGGAGAGATCGATAAACTAATGTTGGCTGCCGAGAAAGATGTGAAACGTATTTCGGCAGATCTCATAGAGCGAAATATTGGGATATCAAAAGATTTCAATACATTTGAATTGTTGAAGTCGCTTGCACAGAAGGATTATCCGAAAGCTATGCTCGTTGTGGATCATTTTTCGAAAAATCCAAAGCAGAACCCCGGAGTTGTGATTGTGGCCACACTGTTCAGTTTTTTTTCCAAGCTCTTTGTGGCAACTGTGAGCCGAGATAAAAGTGAGGCAGGTCTTTTGGCTATCCTTGAACTTAAAAGTAAATATGCATTGAGCGACTATCGAGATGGACTGCAGAGATATAATTCACGTCAGGCATTGGCAGCCGTGCATGCCATAAGAGACTTTGATTGCCAAAGCAAGGGAATCGGCTCAACGCAGAATGAGTATGAACTTCTTAAGGAGTTAATATTTAAGATTTTTACAGCTGTATAAGCGCATCAAGATAACAATTTTAAAATGATCTGTTATTTTACCGGCACCGGAAATTCAGAATTTGTGGCCCGTCGAATAGGTGAGGCACTGGGGGAGAATGTCTATTTTATGAGTGATAATGCTCCTCAGGAGCCGGAGGGAGAATCGATAGGATTCGTTTTTCCTGTCTATTCATGGGGAGTTCCACCGAATGTAGCGGAGTTTATAAGAAGATTGTCGGAAGGATTTCGTAATTCTGTCAATGTGGGTAAGATTCCTGTATGGGTGGTCATGACGTGTGGAGATGAGGTGGCCAAAGCACCCGAGATGATGAAGAGAATCCTTTCAGAGTCGGGCATGAAGGCTGAATCAATATGGAGTGTGATTATGCCTAACAACTATGTTCTTCTTCCGGGATTTGATGTGGATAGCAGAGAAGTTGAAAAGAGAAAACTTGAGGCAGCCCCTGCACGAATACGTGAGATTGCTGAGGGTATCAAACAACATCGGCAATGTGTGGATGTCACAAGAGGGAAGATGGCAACTCTCAAGACTTCAGTAGTATTCCCTCTTTTCAAACATTGGGGAATATTTACGAGCAAATGGCACAGCACAGATTCCTGTGTAGGATGTGGAATATGTGTGAGAAGCTGTTCTTTGAACAACATAGAGCTTGACGAGGAGAGGAGACCTAAATGGGGAAAGAATTGTTGTTCTTGTCTGGCCTGTTACCATAGCTGTCCGCGTCATGCGGTGGAATATGGAAAGGAGACGGCTAAAAAAGGTCAGTATTTTCTACCTGAAAGTTTGCGCTGATCCTTATAGAATGTAAAGCTTGACAACTTCAGCTTCAATACAAATAGGATTGAAAAACATGCCCCTGCAGAAAGTTGATTATTCTGCAGGGGCGTGTTTTTTGTGTTTGGTTTGTCACCAATTCCCGGAAGATATTAGATATTCAGAAGAGATATGATTTTATCTGAAGCTGCTGAAAGACCATCGGCATCCTTACCACCGGCTTGAGCGAAGAAGGGCTGCCCGCCACCGCCGCCTTTGATAAGTTTGGCTGCTTCTCTCACAATCTGAGATGCGTTGAGATTCTGTTTAACAAGATCATCAGTTATCATGAGCGTGAGAAGTGGTTTGTTGGCCGCTACTGTGGCTCCGATAAACACTGTATGCTCCGGGGATGCCTTGCGGATTTTGAAAGCGATGTTCTTTACCATCTCAGGAAGAACCGGACCGTTGAGTGTGCAAACCATGACTCCATTCTCGTTTTTGGCATTTGCAAGTATATCCTTAGTGAGATTCTCAGTACGCTCCTCAACGAAGTCTTCAATCTGCTTGTGAAGATCCACATTCTCTTTTACAGCCTTTTCTACGGCTGCCTTGATATTTGAAGCATTACCAAGGAAAGAGGAAAGATCTTTCATTGTATCCTGGAAATTATCCAGCACACCCTCTACACCGGCAGCTGTGACGGCCTCGATTCGGCGTATGCCTGCCGCAATCGAGCTTTCGGTAAGGATCCTGACCATACCGATATTTCCTGAGTTAGCCACATGGGTGCCACCACATAGCTCCACGGATGTGCCATATTTCACTACACGCACTTTGTCGCCATATTTCTCGCCAAAGAGAGCCATGGCACCCATTTTACGCGCCTCTTCAATGGGCATCTCACGCGCCTCTTCGAGTGGCATCGCTTTACGGATGCGGGAGTTGACGAGATGTTCTACTTTCCGGATTTCCTCCGGCGTCACTTTCTGGAAGTGGGAGAAGTCGAAACGCAATACTTCGGGTGAAACGAAAGAACCTTTCTGTTCCACATGAGAACCAAGCACCTCGCGAAGAGCCTCGTGAAGAAGATGGGTGGCGGAGTGATTGGCAGAAGTGGCCATACGTGCATCTTCATCAATCTCAGCAATGAACTCAGCAGTGAGATCAGAGGGAAGAGAGTTGGTGAGATGTACACCTATATTATTCTCACGTTTTGTGTCAAAAATCTCGATGATCTCACCTGTGGGGGAAACGAGTTTGCCTCGGTCGCCAACCTGTCCACCCATCTCGGCATAGAACGGTGTTTTGGAAAGTATAAGCTGATAGAATTCTTTGCCTTTCTGCTTCACCTTACGATAACGTAGAATCTTGGTTGGGGTGGAGGTCATATCGTAACCTACGAATGTCTGATCTCCGGGCTCAACGACTGTCCAGTCTCCTGTCTCAACGGCAGCTGCATTGCGGGCACGACTTTTCTGTTTCTCCATCTCAGAATCAAATTCTTTCTGATCGAGAGTCATGCCGTTTTCACGGAGAATCAGCTCTGTAAGATCGAGGGGGAATCCGTATGTATCGTATAATGTAAACGCATCTTTACCGGAGAGCATCGTCTTTCCTTCAGCTTTACACTTCTCAATGAGATTATCAAGAAGACGGATGCCATTGTCAAGGGTGCGCAGGAATGAATCTTCCTCCTCCTTTATAACTTTCTTGATAAGCTCTTTCTGAGCTTTCAGCTCAGGATAGGAATCACCCATCTGTGCTACGAGCTGATCAACCAATTTATATAGGAAAGCCTCTTTCTGGTTGAGGAACGTGTATGCGTAGCGAACAGCTCTACGCAAAATTCGACGTATTACATATCCGGCCTTCGCGTTGGATGGAAGCTGAGAGTCGGCAATTGAGAATGATATTGTGCGAAGATGATCAGCCACCACTCTCATGGCTATATCAACCTTCTCGTTGTCGCCGTATTTCAGGCCGGTGAGGTTGGAAATCACAGAAATAATAGGAGTGAATACATCCGTATCATAATTTGACTTCTTACCCTGAAGAGCCATACAAAGGCGTTCGAATCCCATACCGGTATCGATCACTTTCGCTGGAAGAGGTTCAAGGGAGCCGTCGGCTTTTCTGTTATATTGCATGAACACAAGATTCCAGATCTCTATCACCTGAGGATTATCCTTATTGACGAGTGAAGCACCGTCGACAGCCTTACGTTCCTCATCAGAACGAAGGTCGATGTGGATTTCGCTACATGGTCCGCAGGGACCGGTGTCACCCATTTCCCAGAAATTGTCGTGGCGATTGCCATTGATAATGTGAGATTGGGGAAGGTGGCTTTCCCAGATTGCCGCAGCTTCGTTGTCACGCTCCAGGCCCTCGGGAGCATATCCTTCAAAAACTGTGGCATAGAGACGGTTAGGATCAAGCTTAAGAACGTCTACAAGATATTCCCAAGCCCAGTCGATAGCTTCTTTCTTGAAGTAATCGCCAAACGACCAGTTGCCCAGCATCTCGAACATCGTATGATGATACGTATCGTGACCTACCTCTTCGAGGTCGTTGTGTTTTCCTGACACACGAAGACATTTCTGGCTGTCGGCTACACGTTTGTATGTAGCAGGACGGTTGCCAAGAATAATGTCTTTAAACTGGTTCATTCCCGCATTGGTAAACATGAGCGTAGGATCGTCTTTGATCACCATTGGTGCTGAAGGTACGATCTGATGGCCTTTATCGCGGAAAAATGATTTGAATGATTCTCTGATTTCGTTAGATGTCATCATTGCCTGATAGTTCTTTCGATAGTTGAAATGAGAGAAGTCTGCCTTGTGAATCCCACCAGTAAGTATGTGTCGCACCTTAAATGATATATTTCCTGTCGGCCTCTTTGGCGATAATCCCACCGCTGTTCAGCTATAATAGAAAACCCTATTACGCAAGCATAACGGTGTTGAATCTCATCCATATATGTCACCGTTCAATTATATAATCAATTTATGATGCATATTTAGTGGTTGTGAATTCCAGAAGCGCTTCAACACTTCAAATAAATTATTTTGCAAAATTAGTTGAAATCAACTAATTTTGCAAAGAAGTTATTGAAGTTGTTAAAACTTTTTGCAGTATTATTGGCTTTTATAAGAAATTTTTTCACATCGAGTCGAAATTGCACCTCTTCAGTCCTCTCTATGGCGTGATGATTTTTATAGGGAGATTGAAAGTCCAATGTGCTACATTCACTTCATCAGGTTGTGAAAAGGTTTCCGAGGCATACGTGATCCCAAAAGAAAGTTACAGCTGCTTTATTGCTTCAGACGAATAATTTTTTGGTGGTGTCAAAAAACATATACTATAAATATAATCCAGAAACCGATAATTTCGAGCGCGTTTATCCTACGTTTCGATCTCGGATGCTGTCATTGGTGAAGTCCGGTGGACTTGCATTAATAATGGCGGCCTTACTTTTTGTATTGGTATTCTATTTTTTTGACTCTCCGACAGAGAGAAATCTTAGGATAGAAAATAATCGTCTGAGAAGCCAATATAACCTTCTGAACAAGCGTCTTGATAATTCTATGAAAATATTGGATCATCTTCAGGATCGCGATGATAATTTCTATAGGGTTATGATGCAGATGGAGCCTCTGACTCCCGGCCAACGGCTTTCCGGACTTGAAAACGAGAGACGTTATAAAGACTTGAAAGGATTGAACGATGCAGAGCTGGTGATAAGGCTTTCGCAGAATATGGATCTTCTCGAACGTCAACTCTATGCTCAGCTTCAGAGTTTTGATCAGTTGCGTATGAATATGGCGGGGCAGGAGGTTAAACTTGAATACATACCATCTGTAATCCCTTTGAAAGAATATTCTGTGGCGTGTGGATATGGAGTGAGACGAGATCCGGTGACAAGTGTCTCAAGGATGCACGAAGGAATTGATCTGGCAGCCCCTGCCGGCACCGAAGTGTATGCAACGGGGAAGGGAGTTGTGGTTCATTCTGAGCGTGTGCCGGGATATGGCAATATGATAGAAATTGACCATGGTTATCATTACGTGAGCCGCTATGCTCATCTCGGAGAATTGTTGGTTACGCCCGGAGATACGGTTGAAAGGGGAGCCCTGATAGGGAAAGTGGGGTCAACAGGTAAGTCGTCGGCGCCGCATCTTCATTATGAGGTGAAATTCAAGGATGAACCACAGAATCCGGTTAACTATTATTTTATGGATTTAACTCCGGAAAAGTTTGATGAGATGATTCTTACGGCAGAAAATGCCGGCTATCTGATGGATTAAAGAAACTTAAATGAAACAGCTGACAAAGAAATATTATAAAATACGAGATGTAGCCGAACTTCTGAATGTATCGGAACCGACACTAAGGTATTGGGAAAGGGAATTTCCTGAAGTTTGTCCCATGCGAAGCACATCCAATCAACGTTATTATACCCCCGAGGATATAGAGACATTACGGATAATCCAATATCTGGTAAAAGTGAGGGGCTTGAAAATCGAGGCAGCCAAAGAACAGATGCGATTGAACAAGACCAACATTACCAAAAGAATGGATATAATAAACAAGCTGTTGGATGTGAAAGATGAGCTCCAGATGATGCTTGATAGTCTTGAGAAACGAAAATAATTTTTTCGAGTCTCGAAAGAAAAATGATTGTAAATCTACAAATTCGTTATGGCTTTAGAAATAGAACATAAGTATCTCGTAAAGGATGGCAGCTATAAGATTATGGCTGAAGATTGTGTCAAGATCCGGCAGGGTTATCTGTGCAAGGAGCCTTTACGCACAGTGAGAGTGCGGACATGGAACGATAAGGGATTCCTTACGATCAAAGGACTGACTCATGGAGATGTGAGAGATGAATTTGAATATGAAATTCCCTTTGACGACGCTGTCAAACTTTTGACGATGTGTGTAGGAGATATTCTTGAAAAAAATCGTTACATAGTAAGATATGGGGGATATGTTTGGGAGGTTGATGAGTTTCATGGGAGTAGAGAGGGAATTTGTCTGGCCGAGATAGAATTGCCATGTCAGGAATCTACTTATGAATTGCCTCCGTTTGTAGGTGAGAATGTCACTGGCAATCCGGCTTATTATAATTCAAATTTATAGAAGTTTTGGTTTTCCTCCTTAAGGTATCCATTTATTGAAGTTGTATAAACTTTTTACGGGCTTGTTGATTTTT
>CAZEOI010000037.1:0-37007 GCA_964513775.1 uncultured Sangeribacter sp.
GTGGTTCTTTCCCACTTTAGTTGAAAATCCAGGAACCCATTACCATTTTTACTTTCAACAGGTGTAGTTTGGCTTTTCCATACATTATCCTTTTGACCAGCTTAAGCTTGTTCACATATCCTTCCGTAATCCCATTGGATACAGGGTGAAGGATAGCGTTTTTCACCGCCTTTAGGTCCATCTGAATACCCTTTACAAAAGTTTTAATCTTTGGTATGGATGATCCCTCATACTTTTTGATCCATTTGTCTAGTCTGGCAGGCTTACCGTTGCCGAGACATTTATGGAAACCGACAGCGGCCTCATACATGTGGTCAAACCATTCCTCCCCGAACAGGGCGTTGGTGACTTCGCACTCATAATCAGTCAGATCTTTCCCCAGAATACTTTTGTTTACCATAAGTGCGAGATGATTTGTCGGTGGCAGTGGTATGGTATTGTCTGTTACGGAAGTCTCCCCGGCTTTTCTCTCCATTTCTGCCTTCTGCTGTGCTGAGCGGTATCCTTTGTGTCCGTCAGCAAGATAGCTGAAATGGTCATGGAAAGGAGTCTTGGCGGCCTTGAAACCTTTCGCCCACAGTTCCTGACGAATGGTGTCAAGGCTTACCCCACGGGCATACTGTTGCTCGACATACTTCTGATGAAGGTGATAGTCGTGTCTTTGTTTACCCTTTGGCACAGGGAACTTGTCCAGATCCCGGTATTTCCTGACGGTCTGACGTGCTATGCCGAGAAGCAATGCGGTCTCACTGATTCTCTTGTCTGCCTCCTGCAGCCTTTTTACCTCATTGAATTTCACCTCGTTTACATATGTTCCCTTTCTCTTGCTGACTTTATGGGTACCTGATTCCTCTGACCTTCCCTCACCCTTGAGAATCCTCGTTATCATGTCGTATTTGGCTGAGAGTATGTCCGTCACGCAGTCACCCATATTCTTTATGAGATGGAATCGATCGGCCACTTCAACAATATCAAGTCCGGAGGAAGCAACCGCATGGGAATATTCAGTCGACCTGTCCCTGCTGACAAGGCATACTTCTTTGTGAGAATCAAGCCATTGGGAAAAGTCTTCCTCATTGCGTGTACCCAGCAGATCAACCGGGACACCTCTCGACAGGTCAATGATGATTGTCCCGTAGTCGATACCCTTGCGGAATGCCCAGTCATCCACCCCGATCTTACGTATGTCCCTGCATTCAGGAACATCAAGTCTGTTAAGATCACGTAGCACAGTGGACTTGGATATGGGTATACCCATATTTGTGAGAAGCGACGAGGTTGTCATGGAAGAGAGACACAGCCCGTGTCTGTAGACAACTACCTCACAACGACGCCTCCTGCGGCGGTATCGAAACATTTCGTTGCCAGGCTGTTCGGCGAAAGTCCTGTACCTGCACTGATGGTTGTTACAGAAGAACTTACGTACCTCGAAGCATATGGATACCTCCTTGCCTAAGGCAGGGAGATCCCGCAGGTGACGGTGATATCGGCTGTGGACTTTCTCCGAGTACTGTCCGCAGTAGGGACACGACGCGCCTTCTTCGATGGAGCGCACATACAATGTTACACACCCGTCATTTCCCATATCTTCCCACCCTTCCACTCTGAGTGAGGATCCACGAAAGAAGAAATTCAGGTCGATTTCTGCATCCCTCTCTTTGACGTTACATGATAATTCTGTTTTTTTGCATTCAGTAATGGGATTAATCTTCATTGATCTGTATTTAAGTCGTAGGAAAACTCAAATATAAAATCAATGGGATGAAATCCCATTATCTTTTCAGTTAACTATCCATAATATTGGTTAGCGAAAGTATATTTGACTCAAATAGATTCTGGATTTTCAACTAAAGTAGGAAAGAACCACTTTTTTCAATTCAAGTCACTTCCCAATGCCCCGCTTTTGTTGAACCAATTCTCCGGATAAGACCTTCCGAAATCAAACCTTCAAGTCGTCTTTTAACACTGCTGTCATGTAGTCCCAATCTTTTACTGATCTCCGATCGAGTTATTTTAGGATTTGATTTAATGAGGTTAAAAATCTTTATTTTCTGGTCAGACCTCTGGTCGATTACAGTTGTTTCTTGGTCGCACGAATTAGTTTTACTTTTTTCTTGGTCGACTATAACTGTTTCTTGGTCTGTCCAATGGTAGTTTGAAGTGCTTTTTGTAGTTTCTTGGGCGGTCCGGGCAATTACCTGGTCAGTTTTATTCGTTTTCTGGGTAGTTTCTTGGTCGGTTTGGGGTGCAGTGGGATCGATCATGTCAACGTAGAGTTCGAGCATGGCTTTTACATCTTGCTCATGCCCACCTGTTGATAGAGTCAACACTGTGCGGTCTACACCGTCTTTGTGAGTTTCTTCAATTCTAACGGGGGTATGATAGACTTTTTCCCATACTTTACAGATACCGCTGAGTCCGCTCCCAGCTCGCTCGCCGAATTCTATTAGCGAGAAAATCTTCAGCATAATACCATTGCGAGGATCGGAAACTCCTCCGTTGACAGCTTCTGAAATTGAGATCCGAACGCAACCAGGATTTGACAACTTATAGCCATCTTCGGATTTCTGAATCACCAGTCCCTGACGGCCATAAAAATCTGCGTGTACACAGGCGTTGGTAATTGCTTCACGTAGCAACTTATGTATTGGGGTGTCATCTACGCAGAGATTCCCTTTCAACACAAAGGGAACTTTTAACCCTTGTTGCATGCGTCGCAAAACCTCAATTACAAAATCGAAGATGTTACCGCTCCAGTCTCCAGAAGTAGAGACGATGCGGTCTGTCCATCGGGTTGCTCCCAATGAACGATTTTCCTGATAGTCGAGGAAGTAGTTCGGAAATTCGCGTGTTATTTCATACTCGTAGCCGGACATCAGGAGTCCGGCAGCTGTTGGATGATATTTACCATCCTCACCTATTCCGATAGCGCCGATCTTACGCAAAAACATCTCGTCGTCCTCATTGTTCCAAAGATGATTGGTATGAGTGGAACGGAAGAAGTTGCGATAGCCTTTGACTGTATCCTTACAGAATACCGTCATATCCATCTTATCAAGAACCTTTGCATCCTGGGTGACATAAGCAGCATCACGAAACATCAGCGACATTTCGTCGAGTGAGCAATGATAATCACCCTCATGGTTGCGACGGTAGGTACCAAAAAAAATCCTCAGATAATCAAGAGCCTGCGCGATTTTCATCTTGATAAATCTTGATTTTTCTCTCGCTCTCGCGTATTTTATCCGCTGTTCCTAAACGGCCGATTGTATTGACATATTGCCGATGACTCACCTTAGTATTCTAAAACAGGGTTAATGAATATTAGTACTGATTTCTGAAATGCCGGGAGAGATTTAAGTGTTAAATATTTCTTTTGATACACCCCTGTTTTGATTTCAGAAATAAATGGTGTAACTTTGTGTATCGAAATGGCTATAAGTTAGTTTTTGGTGGTGCTTATAATTGTTCATTATTATTATAATTAGCCAAGAACCCATGTCGTTTGTATGCCATTATTTCTATAATCTTTAACTTGCGAAATTTAGATAACGTAAAATGAAAACCGGCTATAAAGAAATAGGTTTTGGAAAGCAAACCATAGCGGAGGTATTCGAGGAGTGGTACACCGTACCATCATATCAAAGGCACTACGTATGGGAAAGCGACAATATTAATGATATGCTCGAAGATTTTACGTCTAATTATGCGGAACATGGCAATGAGGAATATTTTCTTGGCTCTTATATTATTCAAAATAAAGAGCAGAACAATGATTTGCTTGATGGACAACAACGAATTACCACTTTGTTCCTTTTATTTGCTTTTCTTCGAGACTATAATAGATCCTCCGATGAGGTCAGAGAGAATTGCAAAGCTCTAATCGTCCAAAAAGAGAATAAGATACGTAAGATACCACAACGAATCCGGCTTTCCTATGAAATAAGAGGCAATGTCAAGAATTTCATTGAGCAATATATAATGCCGGCTGGAAATATTTCTCAATACTGGTCTCATATTGTAAGGAAAGCTAATGACAAGAAAGAATCCACATCTATTCAAAGGATGTGCAATGCATTATTGTGCTTCAAGGAGTATTTCGATGAGCATACTGAAATAGATCTTGACACGTTACTGGGGTTTATTCTCAATAATGTAGTCATGATCTATATATCGGCAGACTCCCTTGAAGATGCATTCCGATTGTTTTCCGTTATGAATGATCGGGGGCAGAAGTTAAGTAATGCAGACATTTTAAAATCATCAAATCTTGAAAAGATCGATGATGATACGGATAGGAATAACTATGCTCGAGGATGGGAGGAGATGCAGGAAGATATGGGAAATGAATTCGACCGTTTCCTTGCGTATGTCAGAACAATGCTATTAAAGAAACGTCAGAAAACTAATCTTCTCGATGAGTATGACAAACTGATATTCAAAGCGGGCAAGATGCAACAAGGGAAGGAATTCTTTAACTATGTTTTTAAGGCGTACGAAGACTACAACAAACTCATAAATTTAAATGATAATGATGATGCTGAGTATTGTACACTAATTCGGATTCTCAATAACTCTATGCCATCAACTGATTGGATACCGGTAGTCCTGTCGTATGGAAGAAAATTTGGCAATACCGGACTATTGAAGTTTACCCTTAAAGTGGCTTGCAAGAATATTGGTGATGCAGTATGTGGCAAGTCTTCTTCATATCGAATTGATAATCTTAACAGTATCATTAATCTTATAGAAGATTCTGTGGATAGCGACGCTGTATTGGAGTCAACCAAATTCTACTCTTTCGATGAACAGGTGTTTATGGCAAACGTACAGTCGGAGATATATGGACGTAGGTATACTTATGCTTTGTTAATGTTGCTTGAATATAAATATAAGGATAAGTCGGAGTGGAAGGAGTTTGGTACTATCTCTATAGAACATATTCTTCCACAAAATCCAAAATTGAACAGCAAATGGGTTAAAGACTTTACTGAGGAGCAAAGAAGCTTTTATACGGATAGAATAGGTAATCTCTGCCTTATCGGAAGAAGGAAGAATGCCTCATTAGGGAATCTGGATTACCAAGAAAAACTGAAAAGGTATTTTGAAAAGAATATTGGTTCGTTTGCCTATACGCAAAAGATTTATAAGAATTATCCAACTGCCTGGACGCCAGAAACTGTTGAAGAGAATCAAAAACGTGTGATTGCTGACATAAAAGAAATTTTCGGAATAAACAGTTCTGGAACGGGGATGAATTCAGTAACCTCAAATGATCTAAAAAAGTCAACGGAGCAAAATCACCAAGATTCATATATCCAACAACAGAAAAGCATTTATGCCAATGCATACGAACGGTGGAGTGAAGAGGATGACCAAAAACTTATTGAATTATATAATTCCGGGGTAGATGTTAAAACTCTTATGTCGATATTTCAGAGGAACGAAGGTTCTATAAAATCCAGAATCAAGAAACTAACCGATTGGTATGATTAACAAAATCGGCTACCTTTGTAGACATGAAGATTATTCCAAGGCAACAGTATATTGAGCAGTTTCCCAAGTGGTACCACTACTTAAAGCTTAAGCAGTGGCATATTTATAAAGAGAGATAACCTCGGCATCACTGCCGAGGTCTCTCATTCTTACATGAATTACATTCTATCTGCCATTGTCTATTTACACACTTTAAACGTCCTTTTCTTTCCGTTTATACGGAGTGTAACTTTAGGATTAGAGAATTGAGTTGAGTGTGGAAAGACTAAGGTTACAGTAGCCATCCCATTCTCAACTGTTGTACTGATTGATACAGCTTTATATTCCTTCCCTTTCCAATAAGGAATGAATATCGCATCGGAAACGACATATTCACTTCCGGCCTCATCATCTGTAAATACGATAGTGACTTTGTTGTCGTAGTTGTTGAATCCCTGACAGTGAGGCTTTGCATACGCGGCCACACTCAACGAAACACTTAAAAGTAGAAAGATCAGATATTTCATAGCAATGTAGAGTATTAGAAACGTGATTTTTCGGAGTTACCTGCGCCTGTTCCGCGATAGCGGTCACGGGTCGTATTGAAACGATACTGCAGTGTCAGCATCACCGAACGCCCGGGTGAGAAATTTCTCTGCCGTATCTGAACGGCATCGCTACATAGATAGAAGTTGTTTTTGGCAGAGTCGAAAAGATACTTGGCCTCGATTGTCACACTGAACGCATCGTTGAAGAATCCTTTATAGACCTTGGCGTTGACATACCACGGTGTATTTGTCAGGCGTGTATTGTTGTCCCAGCCGCGAGTCATCAATTGAGAATCCACGTTAAGCCAGATGTCAAAAGGAAGATGAACTGCATTCTGCCACTGCAACATGAAGATTGGGATGTTCATACTCATCGGCACTCCATTTACAGGCAGAGTAAGCCATTGCTTCATCATTCCGACATTCACTTTTGGTTGCCATACTCCCACTTGGAAACTACCACCTGCAAAAGCCTGCAGATAGTGACGGTGATTGAGATTAGCGGTACGGATGATGGTGGCCTCGCCATCCTGACCATAAGGTTCAGTGATATGATATACGCCATCCTTGAAGTGGGTATAGGAGAGTTGCGCGAAGAATTGACGCCATTGTAGCATATATTCTACAGTCTGCAACTTCGTAGGTTTCAGATAGGGGTTGCCTGTTTCATATGTCAGACGATTTATATAACTTACGGCACCATCAAGTTGACTATATCCGGGACGCACCGTCTTGCCAGTGTAGTTCAGCCCCATTCTAACTTTGCCGACTTGAGTGGCAATATTGAGTGAGGGGAATATATTATTGTAGCTTTTGCTCTGTTCCTCCTGAAGAAGTCGCATCTCATAGTAGTTGAACTTCACATATTCATAACGCAGGCCCACACCTATCATAAAGCGTCCAAATTGCTGTCCTAATTCTGCAAACACAGCGATATTACTCTCATCCACACGATTGTCGGCATCAGGGGTTTCAGGTATATTGGCAAAAAACAGATTAGAGGTTCTGGTATCGGTATATTCCTCACCAATCTCGATCTCACCTTTCCATAACGGATAAGTCATAACCAGTTTTTCGGCAAACATACGGTTGCGGCTCGTTGATGTAGTATTTACCTCGCGATCATCACCCATTTCGCTGAGTTCATTGTTAAATGTCAGCTCACGACTCTTATACCATAAATAATCGGCATTGAAATCAATATTAAGCTGGCCTATGATACCATTATAATAGAGATTGGCATAGTGCCGGGGAACGGCCGTCGCCTGATTGCAGACATCTGAGTTAGAGCGGTCGAGCAACTCACCATCCTGCCATATTTCACTTGAGATTGTCCCGTCGGTGTGGTGTCGGTTCCGACTGTTCTGATAGTATGCCCCAATACTGTGGCGGTCGTTAATCATATATGAAAAACCGAGTTTACCGGTCATGTCATTATACATCTCTTTACCGATGGTGCTGACATTCTGGCGATAAGTACCTTGTAATGTCGTGGTAAGCATGTCATTAAGACGAACCATACGTGTGTTTCCTCTCCACCAACCGTAGTCAGCGAAAATTTCAAGTCCACCTGTGCGGTATTTGAGATTGAGGGAATTGCCTGTACGGAAGTAATGCTGAAATCCATTATCGCTACGTAACGTTCCGCTAAAGCCATCACCTTTGGGCGGTTTGGTCCGGATACGTATAACCGACTTCACATTCGCCGCATAAGCTGTGCCGGGATTGGTGATGACTTCTACATTTTTGATATCGCCAGAATTGAGTTGAGAGAGTTCCTGAAGATCATTGACTTTGCGACCATTTATGTAGATTTCAGGAGAACCTTTACCAAACACTTCGATAGAGCCTCCATTGTCTATCACCATCGGCACACGCACAAGAACATCGTTGGCTGTTCCGGCTATAGCAAGCGAGCTACCCTCAACATTAGTGACAAATGCGTTACCTTTCATCGTAGTAGACGGGCGTGTGGCTTTCACCACCAGCTCTCCGAGTTCGACAGTTGACGGGGTAAGTTTTATGATTCCCATATCTCCGGTAGCCGGAACTTCGGATGAATAAGTTTCATAGCCGACAAATGAAATTTTAGAGGTAAGATCACCGTTGACATCGGTGCTTATCGAAAACCGACCCTCAGTGTCGGTCACGGCTCCGGCCACATAAGCCGAGTCGCGATATAATACCACATTTACGAAGTCGAGGGGGATATCGTTTTCATCCACGACTTTTCCTGTAATCTCCCTGCAAAAGGCGGAGACAACTGCCGATGCAGCAAATAGCATCAAAAGGATCTGTTTCATTTCACATCAGTTTTTAATGATTTTTCTGATGCAAAATTACACCTGAAACTATCTTAATACCAAATATAAAAGTTTTAATACAAGAGATGCAACGACTTGATTATCAGTTGTTGCATCTCTTAAAAGTCTTAATGGATCGCTTTATCGTCTTATCAGCCTCTTAATCCTTGTTCTGACTAAGCAGATAGCCTACAATATCCTCTTTCTCCGGCACTCCGACCTTCTTTCTTATGGAGGTTTTACGGACATAGATTGTAGAAGTGGTGTGACCGGTGATTACACTGATCTCCTTTGTCGAGAGACCGGCCACCATCAGCACTATTATCTGTTCCTCTTTCGGACTTAGGAGATTGCCATATCTGCTATGGAGTTTACCATAAAAACCGGAATACAGATTGTCTATTATCTTGTAGAAATTTTCCCAGTCTACGAGTTCGCCGTTGGTTTCGCCATCGATTGATGAGATCTTACGAAGCATTTCCCGGTTCTGTTCAGTAGGAGTCTCAGCCACCATCTTGACAATGCCGAGCTGCTTGAGCATGACGCTGCGCAATGCTGAAGAATCATTGATTTCTCCTTCTTGAGCAGACGAAGCGGATCTATATTCCTCTACCATTTTCTTCAAGGCCTCGATCCGTTCCTCATTTTCCCGCTCGCGTTGGCGACGCGTTTTGATAATCCAGAATACACCGGCAACTGCCAGCAAGGCAATAAAACCGATTACCAGAATTACCACGGTCTTATGTTGGCTTTCCGCTTTCAGTGCCAGAGCTCGGTTCTGCTGGTGCAATGCAGCGCGTTCAGACTCCCACTGCGAGGCCTTCATATGGTTGAAACGTTCGCTCTGTCGGTTATTCAATCCATTTATGTGCATGAGTTTGATGCCGCCCGTTCGCTTAAAGTCAATCATTGCATGAAGAAGATTACTGTAGCTGCGAAAATAAGCATCGTCCTCATTCCTCAGTTTGGAGGCGAGGCTGTCAGCAATAGCAAGGTGTCGCGAAGCCCTTCCGGTATCACCGGAATTCAGCGCATTTATCGCATACTGGAGATGAAGGAGATCTGCCGCTCCATTGTCGGGACCTGCCGTTCGGAAAATTTTATCAATAAGTGCGTTGCTCTCGCCATTCCTCCCTTGTTCGGTCAGCAACTGTGCCCGCTCAATTTCAAACTGGAAATGCTTGTCGCCCCATTTATTCTTACCAGCGTAGTCTACAAGTTCATCTAATATACAAAGAGCTGAATCCAGTTCACCGGCATATTCATACGCTGCCAGAAGCATATATTTTGCCTCAATCATTCTCAAGGAGTCTGTTTCAAGGGATTCAAGCCTTTTGGCGAAAGGCACCAGTTCATGCCCCTGATACTCCGTCGCCCCAAGCAATACACGCGTCCTTAAAGTCTGAACCATGATTGAATCCGGCACGTCTGGCAAAGCTGTAAGGGAATCAAGCATAGTCATGGCTCCTTGGAGATCACCAACCCAAAACTTATACCATGCAAATGCCATTCCGCTACGCATATCTCTCACCACATCTTTGCCACGATAATATTCATGAGCGTAAGAGATAAGGGAATCTCCGATCATCGAGCGATTACTACGCATGTGGCCGTAAGCCATGAGATAATGATATTTAGCCCGAAGAGAGTCTACCTTTAATTCCGAAGGATCGATTGTCTCCAATATAAACAATGCACTGTCTGCATTACTTTGCATCAACTTTTCTGCATTGTCTATATCTCTGTTATATCTGAAATTTGACTTCGAGCAGGAAGAAATGAGAAATGCAAGAACAACAGTTATTACATATATAGAATATTTCATTGTTTTCAGGTTTTTCAGCTTCAAATAGGCCGTATCTCTCAGTTACCTATCCTTGTCAAGAATTCTTAAAATCATAGTTGGAGCTGATAGTCGGTTACGTCAAGGTAACGACCGAATTTATACCCCACTCTCTTAAAGTCGGATACCTGCGAGAATCCGAGCCGTTCATGGAAACGCCGCGAACCATCGTTCTCAGCCGTAATACAGGCGATCAATGATACAAAACCCCTCTCCCTACATTCACGTATAAGATGCTCCATAAGAGTGAGTCCAATGCCATGACCCTCCATGCCCGGACGCAGGTATATCGTCGTCTCAAGGGTAAGGGAGTAGGCTGCGAATGTTTTCCACAAATGAACGTAGCAGTAACCCACTACCCTACCCGACTCCTCACAAACGTAACAAGGATAGTCGGAAGCAATAGCATGAAGCCGCTCCTCCATCACCTCGGGGGTGGGAGGAACGGTCTCAAAAGTGGCAGTGGTATTTTCGACATACCATTTATAAATCTCAGCTATCTCAGGCGCATCCTTATGCGGCTCCAAAGGTCGGATCTCCATAATCTATAATCAATCAGTATTTCATATTCACCACTCGCCCATCGGGTGTATTCTCGAACGAAACAAGGTAAGTGGAAGAAGCTGCATCCCACTTCAAAGGATCATACACCTCTTTTCCATCCACCGTCACACTCTTCGGTCTTTTCGGAAGTAGCACGCGGGCTATACCGTCTGTCTCGGCCGGACTCTTGGCGACAAATGAATAGCCCCCTTTCTCCACCTTCTCATCGCTCTCGCGGAAAGAGGCCGCCACAACCTGCGGACGTTTTCTATCTTTCACCTTAGCTATATCTACCAATAAAGTCTGGCAACCGGGCTCCACAACTTTCTCCTTCACAACAGGCAACGTTGGATCAAACAGGTCGATAAATGTGCCGTTCAGAAGAAGCGGTTTCTCATCCACACTCTCATCCATCACAGCAGCTATCACGTAAGGACCGCGGTGAAGCAGAAAATTATTCTTGAAAGAGAGAGGTGAGCGGCTGCCATAAGCTTCAGTCACCGACTTCATAAAGCGAGCGTCTCCTCCCCGGTTAAGTATATGCTCCTTGGGATCGTTACGCATCACCCGCACCTCACCTTTGCCTACCTTGTAATTCCCATCAGCTGCATCTGCCGGCATATCCATAAGTGTAAACAAATGCTGCGAAGGAGCGGAATAACTGTTGCCGCCGGTAGTCCACCATTCCCTTACATTCTGGAAAGGATCTTTGTCGGAACCCACGAAAATCAGATTGCCCCCCTTCTTCACCCAATCAGCTCTAAGGGTATGGGCTTCCGGATCAAGAGGATTCATATTGGAATAGGTAATCACAAGCACATCAATATCCGCAAGAGTAGCCGGCACGCCGAGATTCTCGATGTGAACAGTCTTAACCGGCACTCCCCTCTTCACAAGCGGGAGAGCCAGTCCATAGAAATTTGCAAGCTGAGGATCATCATAACCCTCGTGCAATGGGAAACGCTGGAACATAAGTGAATTGCCCATAAGTATTCCGATCCCATCGCTACCCTCCACGGCGTTTTTTACCACCGGCATCTTGTTGAGAGCATTTATCATCACCTGCATCTGTGTGGAATAGAAGCGTGGTATCCGGGTCTTCTCATCGCTGTCGGCACCCACCTTATAAAGTCCCTCGTAGATACGCTCAGGCCAGGGCATCACCTCGAAGTCTCCCACACCGGGATAAAGCAACTGGGCGGTGAAAGTGGCCTGATAATTACGCTTATAGTCATCCCAGTCTTTGGCGCGATCCTCAATTGGATCGGTGAGGAAAAACATCTTGCGGCCCGTAGGAGCGGTCATCGACTCCATAGAGCCATATTCAAGAAAAGCAGTCTCAAACACGCGCTCCTTATATTCACCGTCATAATAGTTGGGTTCCCGCGATGTGCCCGTCCAAACCTGTGCTATATATCCGTCTACACACGGGAGGGTGGCAAGGCTTGCTTCCGGCGACACTATCTGCCACTGAGAATAGTTGACAAGCGAATGAGTGGGCACATAGCACTTTATGTCGCGACCCAACGATTTGCCATATTCCTTGGCGTAGGTAAACACATCGTTGAGTGCGCGGTAATAAAGATGATATTTCAGTTTGTTGGAAAGATATGTGGCTTCGGGCGAGGAGTGTTGTGGCTGCCAGTCTGTGCCATAATACTCTTTCCATTCTCTCTTAAAGGAGTCGCTGTAGCCCGAGCGTGCCCAGAATTCCGGTTCCTCAAGGAAGATCGCATCTATGCCGGCATCGATTACCCGTTTTATATGGTTCTCTTTAATATATGTCAGGAAGTCGCGGGAGGGCACGATATACGGCACCATATGGCCGTGCCATATGGTATCGCCGCGTTCTGTCACCTGTCCGTCGTCAAGGTGATTGCGGCCATCCCATTTCCCCGTAAAATAATCCTGATATTCCCCCCAGGCTATACCTGTCATGAAATGCACCGTATAGCCTTTATCTTTCCAGCTCTTTACTCTCTCCTCAAAGGCTCGCGCACGACCCTCCGGATCGCTCGGATTGCCACCGACTCCGTACACCATCACGGCATCGGCTCGATTATCAATGCTGGGTCTCCAGGCCCTTGATGTTTGAAAAGTGGTCTTCACATTGTCGTTTGAAGGCGTGGCCGCTATTACGACGCCGGAAAGCGACAGCAATGACAACGCCATTGTAATGGTCCTTTTCATCAGTAATATCTCTCGCATTTTCAATTTCATACTTTACGTCGGCTGTTCCGCTTGTAAATATTTTCAAGTTCCCGCCGACAGTCAGGTTGGTTTTCGATATCCAAATTTAGTAAAATTTCACAAGAATCACAACCATCTCCCCGTTTTGCTTCGTTAGAATACAATTTTGGCAGAATCGGATACTTTTCCCAAAAACACAGCCGGGATATCATTCATTACTCATTTTAATACTAATACCCCTATCTGTCAACCACTTATCCATCCATAATCCCACCATAGCCGACAGTTGACATCCGACATCAATAATATCAATCTGTCAAAAAAGTTTTCACATCATTAAAATTCAGATAATAAATAATTTGAGACTTCCGTTATTTTTACTAAATTTGCAGTGTGATTCAGCACATCGTTGCCTGTCATTACGTATGCTTGTCATGCCATACATACGCTACTCGCTACACTGGAAAGACCATTTGAATAGAATGGACTTGCTTGTAATGATTAGATAGATGCCATTTACTGACGCTTCATGTCATTGACAAGACAGAGCACAACGACACTCCTGCTTCGGGAAATCAAGGCTACCAACCAAGATATGCCTTCAATCTGAAGTAAGGAAAAATGATTTTCTCAGATTATAAAAGCCTGTATATAATTTCAATTTCAATTTCAAATTTAATCTCAAACAAACTTCAAAAACATCATCACAATGAAAAAGATTTTCAGTTTCATCCTGGCACTCTGTTTCATCCTCCCCACATTTGCGCAAAACTACAGCAAGATGGAGGAAAAAGCTCAGAAGAAAGAGCTCAAAGAGAAAATGAAGGAGTATAAGAAGAAAGGATTCGAGATCATGGGGAGTCGCACTATGGAGGTGGCTCTCGTGAAACACTATGCCAAACTAAACGAATATGGCGACAACGCCACAGTATTTGACGGCATCTCCACCCGCACCAAATCGAAGAACCTCGGAGAGCAGATGGCTCTCAACAACGCCACTCTAAAGTATGCCCAGAAAGCGGGAAGCACCGTCAAGGGACGTGTGGTGAGCGATAGCTTCGGCGATGGCTCAAGCACCGACAACGAGGCCGAGTTTGAAAAATTCTATGCTGCCTACGAGCGTCTTATAGAGCAGAAAGTGAAGAATGCCCTCGAACCGAGCTACTCTATCATCAAAGACAATGGCGACGGCACTTATGAGATACAGTCGTTCTTCATCGTCAACGAATCAAAGGCACGCATCGCGCGCGAGCAGGCTCTCGAAGGCGCGCTCAAAGACAGCCAGCTTGCCGCTCAATATGGCGAGAAGATCCGCTCCTACATCGGCGATCCCGTAGCGGAATAATATTGATATACTACTGTGCTTAATTGGAGAGGCCATAAATGTGCCTCTCCCTTTCCTACATCTCAAATTTACATACTCCCAACACTACCTGATAATGAATTTAAGAGTACTTGCGTTCTCTCTCCTTATGGTGCCTGCTTGCATAGCCGTAAACCCGATTTCCGCTCAGCAAGCTGATCAGACTCAGACGACTCAGCAGAAGACTGACTACCGTTTCCGTCAGAAAGCCACACCTATCGAACTTTCTACATACAACACTGTGGTCTACCCGCTCTCTCAAAATTCAGCCGCCACAATGCGTGGCGATGAGCTATACACCACAAAGAAACTTCTCAACGGCCTGCAGGTAAACCCCACCGGCATCAGCTTCGGTGTGATCGAAACGGATAAGAAAGGAAAAAAAGCCGCTCTTTTCTTCTCCACACAAGAGGCCGATAAGAAGATAGCTGAATTCGACACCAAGAAATATGGCCAGCCCTCCGCCATCACATATACCGCCGATGGACGAAAGGTGCTGGTTGCCACCGAGTCGGGCCTCTACATCTTCGATCCGCGAAAGATGGTGTTCCTCGAAAAGATGGAGCTTCCCTTCACTCCCACCCGGATTCTTATGAGCGACAACGGATACTATCTCGTTGCCATGGCCGGTGATCGTGTGGTTGTCTACAACTTCGAAGAGAAGAAAGAGCGACGCAACTGGAATTATGGTGTCGACGTTAACGATGTCACCTTCAATCCCGGATCCACCGAGTTGGCCGTGCTCACCAATGACGGTGCGCTCACAATCTATGACACACGCTCTTTCAATATCAAGAACGACATAGAAGATCTCGGAGAAGGTCTCGCCTGCACATATACAGGCGACGGGAAATACATTGCTGTCGCTACCTCTCCCAACACCATCGAGATGGTCAACCTCGTGCGTCCTTCCGACCGCAACACCCTCCCCATAGAGACCGCAATGGTGAATGATGTTGCCTTTATCAAGGATTCGGAGGGATTTCCTATCCTCACCTACACCACATCCGGGGCCATCGGAGCAAAACGTATGACCAACCTTGAGCCTCACTTCGCCAAGCTCGTAAAAGATGAGGTCGACCAGATGATGGCCGAATGGCGCAAGATGATGCCCGGGGAGACGATGGACGACAATAAGCTCCGAGTCAACGATGAAAGCCGTGCCAAACAACGTCGCCTCTTCGAGGATTCCATATCTACGCGTCTTGCAGGCGACCTTCTCGCCGGACAGACAATGACACTCGGCAACTATGACCGTGCCAATCAGGTGCTCGCCCTCTCATTCTCGGAGATGCCCACAATCTATCTCCCCGTGCCCGAGAGCGACGTGACATCATTCCACGATGCCGGCGACCTTCTCCTCTCCGATGTGCAGTATGGTCTTCTTCCTGATGATACCTTCGAGATAGTCTATGCCAAGGTGTTCAACAAGGCGGATGGCAAAACCTACGAATACAACAACCACGACCGTGCCGCCATGGACTTCATGGGCAACAGCGACAACGTAGTAAGCCTCGAGATCCTGCAACAGCAGCAGATGGAGGAGCTGCGTCTTCAGGAGCTGCGTGAGAAGGTGGTGGAAGAGGCGCGTACTAACGACGTGATCTCCAATCACACAAATATCACGGTCGACTCAAAGGTGGTGCCCGACTATAACGCCAACGGCGACAAGATCACAAACTATGAGGTGAACTTCACCTATCAGGTAGATCCTGAATTCTCTGCCGCTGAAGACTTCCCTCCGGGCAAGTATACGATTCAGGAATCGGGTGCCGCAAGCTCGATGCTCAAGATCGTGCAGGAGGCGTTTGAGGGTGACTTCGCCCGATACCTTAAAGAGGGCAAGAAACTTAAGATCACAATCTCAGGCACAGCCGATGGCTCCCCTATCATCCGTACTATCCCTTACACCGGAGTTTACGGTGATTTCGTAGATGAGCCTATCTACGAGAACGGCGACCTCACCGCCATCACTGTCACAAAGGCTGATGGCATCAAGGAAAACCGCCAGCTCGCCTTCCTTCGTGCCGAGGGCGTGAAAAACTACCTTGAGGAGAATGTGTCTAATCTGAACAAGATGGACACCGATTATACCTTCAAGGTAGACGTAGCCGAGGGAAAGGGCAGTGAGTTCCGCAGAATCAAAGCCTCCTTCGTATTTGTCGACGTATTCTAAGCCTATGATTCATAAAGACAGGTGAGCCATATAAGTTCATTCCGATCAATATGGCTTCCTGTCTTTGAAATCGCAGGTCTGAATGAGGACGTTATGTAAACTTTTTCCTCTAAGAAATTCAGACTGCTTCAACCAAGCTGGATGCGCATTTATCAGATTCAGTAACTATGACCATACATAAAACTACATTTCTCTCTATTATCCTCCTCACAGGAGGAGCTATGACCGTGGCTTCTGCCCCTCAGGATATTGTGGAGCAGCAGACCGCGGCACAAGACCTCCCCTCCGTTGACAAAGCCGTGGAGCTCTATAAGAGCATTCGCACCAAGCAAATGGATGGAGCTGCCGAAGATGATGTGTATAACACTGTTTACGATGCCTATCGTGCTGCTTCGGAAGCAATCCTCCTCGACGGACTCGCTGAAGAAGCCACCGACCAGCTGCGTGGCATTCTTCTCGATCTAAACACCAGCCTTGCCCGTGCAGCCGTGCATTATTCATCTCAGGGCAACAGTGCGGAGATGACCCGCTTCGCCAAAGCTTATGTCGACACCCAGTTGATGCCGCAGATGGCTACTGCCGAATTCAAACGCGACCCCGAGCTTTATCCCGCAATGGTTTATGTGGCAGCATCAGGCTCATACAATGCGGGGAAGATCGACGACGCTATCCGTTATTTCGAGACTTATCTTCAGACCGGCGACCAGAAGAACCGCGAGAACGTGGCTCTCTTCTACGGGCAGAGTCTTCTCCAGACTCAACAACCTAACCGCGGACTGGAGACAGTAGTGGCAGCGGCCAACGAATACCCTTCGAATTATCAGCTGCTCACCATAGCCATGCAGATGTGTCTCGACGCAGGCCGCCGTGATCTCGTCGGGCCTCTCGTAGAGCGTGCCCTCACCTTCAAACCCAATGATGAGAAGCTTCTCAACCTGCAGGCTCAGGTGTATGAAGACAACAGGGAATACCGTCCGGCTCTCGACATCTATATGCAGCTTGATGAGATGAAGCCCAATAGCTTATCCATCAACGAGTCGATAGCCAGATGCTACTATAACCTCGGCACATACCACTACAACGAGAGCATCACGGCCACCAATGAGAAGGATTCGGCCAAGAGCCGCCGACAGAGCAATGCCTATTTCTCAAGTGCCGCCGAGAAATATGAGGAGCTCACTGAGAATGATCCCAACAACACAAAGTATCTCAAGGCGATGGCATCATCATATGCCGTGCTCGGCAACAAGTCGAAGGTGGATGCCGCCAACACACGTCTCTCCGCTTTGGGAGCATCCGTTGTGGCTATGAACGATATGCCCGTCATCATGGGCGATCCCAAGGCTCCTGCCGGAGCGGCGCAAAGTCGCAACATACCCTCCTATCAGGAGTTTGCACAGGCTTACGTGACCGAAGAGATCACCAAGTGGGCGCAGAGAGGCGAGTTTGAGAAAGTGGAAGACTACACCAAGCGTCTCGCACCCGAAAACATTCGCAGTGAGCAGAAGCGTCTAAGCGCCATCACTGAGGAGAAATATCTCAAGGAATATGCCAGCCATCTCATGATCTCCGAACTCAAGCTCCAGCCTTATGATGTGGAGAACGAGACCTACGCCATAACCTCAGACTTTGGTCCGGTCTACATCAAGGTGCCGCTGAAGAACAAGGAGGCGGAAATTTTTAAAAATTCATGGGAGCAGGTGCAGATACGCAATGCCAAGTTCTTCATCAACGACGATAATATCGCCATCTCGACCATCACATTCCATAGCCCCAACGGTAAGGACTACACCTACAACGCCAACGCCGCGCTCGCATATGAGCCTCCGGTGGTGGAAGTGGATCTCAATAAGCTCGTGGCGGTGAACCAGACTCCAAAGAGTCAAGGCAATACCTCATCCAAGAGTAGCGGACGCTCCACTAAAATCACAGTGGAGAGCGATGTTGACAAGAATATTCCTGCCAACAAGCAGACCAACACCAATACTCTTGCGCTCATAATAGCCAACGAGAACTATGGTAAGGTGCCTGTGGTGACGTCGGCTGAGCATGATGGCGATGTCTTCGCACGCTACTGCCGTGAGACACTCGGCATTCCCGACAATCAGGTGCTCGTCTATAAGGATGCCACTTACGGCAACACACTCTCAGCCATAAGTCAGCTCAAGAACTCTGTGAGTGCCCTTGGCCCCGACACAGATGTCATCTTCTATTATGCCGGACATGGTGTGCCCGACGAGAGCAGCAAAGAGGCGTATATGCTTCCGGTTGATGCCGATCCGATGGTTATGGCCACTGCCTACCCCCTCTCCACTCTTTATAAGGAGCTTGGTGGAATGGGCGCCGCCAATGTGATGGTGTTCATGGATGCCTGCTTCAGCGGTTCAAACCGTGGCGACGGTATGCTTGCTGATGCCCGTGGCGTTGTGCTAAGGCCGAAACCGGTAGAGCCGAAAGGCAATATGTTTGTATTAAGCGCCGCCGACGGTCAGGAGACGGCCCTCCCATGGAACGAGAAAAACCACGGTCTCTTCACATATTACCTTCTCAAGAAGCTTCAGGATTCCAAGGGCAATGCGTCGCTTCAGGAGATTGCTGACTATGTGAGCTCGGAAGTGCAGAAAACTGCCTCCACCACTCTCCATAAACCGCAACACCCCAAGATGACTGTTAGCGGTCCTATAGCCGATGAACTCAACAAAAAGAAACTGCGTAAATAAATGAGACTCAGTATTCAAAAGATTCTTAAAATAGCCATGGCCCTCTGTCTGATCTTCTCAGCCGGAGTGGCCATGGCCGATTCTAAGGTGAAGAAGGTGGAGGGTTCCTACACCTATTACGCCGATAAATCCGATTCCCCTGCCAGTGCCAAGCGCAAAGCTCTCGAAGGTGCTCGCATCGATGCCATCTCGAAAGAATTCGGCACCATCGTGAGCCAGGATATCCAGCAGGCCGACCGAATTGGAGCCGGTGGCGAGGAGACAAAGTTCTTCTCCCTCTCTGCGTCTGAAGTGAAAGGGGAATGGATAGCCGATGATGGCGAACCCTCATATGAAGTAGGACTCGACAAAGACGATAATCTCGTAGTCACCTGCAAAGTGAAGGGCACAGCCAAAGAGATCACCAATGAAGCTGTGGATTTCGAGGCAATGGCATTGCGCAACGGCACCACCAAAGGGAATGCCGCCACCGACTATCAGGATGGCGACAACCTTTTCATGTATGTTTCCGCTCCTTGCGACGGCTATCTCGGCATCTATCTTCTTGATGAGGAGGGGAACGTGATAACCATGTTCCCATATTCGCAAGACTCCCGCCAGGAGGGAAAACTCAAGAAGGGATACGACTATGTGCTCTTCGATCCCGACAGAAAGGAGGGCTCGTTCGGAGAAGCAGACGCCTTCGGTATAGCCGCTCCGGATGAGATCGAGTTTAATAAGCTCTATGTAGTGTTTTCCCCCACAGCCTTCTCTCATCCTCTCGCCCACACGGGTAGCGATGGCCTGCGCCGCATAGCTGAGTCTGATTTCTCGAAATGGCTTGTAAAAAGCCGACGCAACGATTCCAAGATGGGAGTGAAGCAGATTAACCTCAAACTTCATCCCCGCTGACCACAATCAAAAATCTCCCGCTTATGAAACGAATATTTCTTATTGGCGCGGCCTTTATCTGCGGAATCGGTGCAGCCGATGCCCAGCCACAAAGCTTTCAGGAATTCCGTCAGGGGATCCTTGACGATTATCAGGAATTCCGTCGCACCATACTCAGCCATTATGCCGACTTTCTCGAAGGGACTTGGCATGAATATGAGCCTCTCGCTCCGGCCAAGCGCGACAACACACCCAAGCCTATCAAGGTGCCTGACGTGAAGCTCTCGCAACCGGCCACAGCCCCTGTAAAGCTCCCGACTCCTCATCTCTCGCTCCCTCCGGTGCCACCAGCCACTCCGGTCGGCGACAATAATGACCCCGGCAAGAAGAATCCGGTGTCGCCCGTATCCCCCTCCACTCCCGGCTCTCTGTTGGCACCACCCCCCGTGGATGTGCCTGACGAAGCCGGCAAGGAGGTAAAACCTGATATGCGCATAAATGCAGATCAGGCGCGACCAATCATCAATGTGGTTCCGCAACTTCCGGAAATACCCACATTGGCAGAGGGTGTGGATCTGCCTCCGATTGTGATTCCCGACGACACTCCATCTGAGGCAGATCGTACTGGGAAAGATGTGGTCAACTTCTATGGTATGGAGATTCTGGTACCAAAAATAGATTTCCGCATCAGCAACAGTCTTTCCAATGCCGCCGATCTCTCCCGCCATTGGAAAATTCTGGAGGAGCAAGACTTGGCGCAGTTAGCTGAAGAGCAACTTATGCCTGAGATCAAGCGTCTTGGTCTCAATGATTATCTCACCTACGAATTTCTGAGCGCCTGGCTCGACTCCAAATTTCCCGAGGCAGGAATCACACCGAAGATGTCGGCTGTCCATTATCTTCTCGCCAACCTGGGCTACGATGTGAGAATAGCGATTGCCTCCGATAGCGGCAATCCGATTATCCTCATGCCTTGCGAGCAGATGATCTACGGGGTGCCCTATATGACCATGAACGGCCGTAAATATTTCCTTATGGCTCCTCCCGGAGTAAACGTGAATGGTGTGCGTCTCGCTACGTGCGACCTTCCCAAGGCCGCAAGCAACGGCAAGAGTTTCGATATGCGCATCAACGGTCTGAATCTTCCGGTCAAAGAACGTCCTTTCAAAGTGTCGTCAGGCGATATTACCCTTACCGGCTCACTCAATGAGAACCTTATGCCATTGGTCTATAAGTATCCCCAGATGGATACGGAAGGCTTCGCAGTGAGTGTGCTCGACAAAGGGCTGCGCAACGATCTCGTGAGCCAGCTGAAGAATCAGCTCGGAGGGAAAGACAAACTTGCCGCCACCAACGAGTTCCTGCGCTTTATGCAGTTTGGCTTCGATTATGCCACCGACGATGAGTTTCATGGATTTGAGAAACCCTATTTCCTTGAGGAGAATTTCTATTATCCGAAAAACGACTGCGAAGACCGTGCCATATTCTACACCTACATGCTTTGGAACGCACTCGGAGTTGAAAACCAACTGTTGGCCTTCCCAGGCCATGAGAGCGCATCAGTGAGCATTCCGGGAGCCAATATAAAGGGCACATCTTACGAAAGTGACGGTAAGATCTACTTCATTTCCGATCCCACCTATGTAGGCTCATCCACAGGCCAATGTATGCGCCAATACGAGACCACCTCTCCTGGCATCGACCATAGTTATCCGGATTGATCATCGTAGATACATACCGAAAAGACACAAAATTACCCGGCCGTATGAATCGACCGGGTAATTTTGTGTCTTTTCGGTTATGCAGGTTAATGCCCCTGCGATTAAGTAGATCAGAGTTTAGCCACTTCCTCCTTGAAACAGTCAGCCGGTTTGAAAGCCGGGATGTTGTGAGCCGGGATAATGAGTGAGGTCTTCTTGCTGATATTTCGGGCGGTCTTCTCAGCACGCTGTTTGATGATGAAGCTACCGAAGCCACGGAGGTACACGTTCTCGCCGCTTGCAAGGCTACCCTTAACAACGTTCATAAACTGCTCGATGACCTCTACTACAGAGGCTTTGTCGAGGCCTGTGGTTTTCGCAATCTCCTGTGCGATTTCTGCTTTAGTCATTTTATTTAGATGATTTAATTGGGTTTTGGGTGCAAAGTTACTAAAAATATATTATCTACCAAACCCCTTGAGCTTTATAAACGTCAATCTTACAAAATAAAGCTTCATAAAAGAGGGCTTCCGGAGGCATTGAAGCATAACATCTGATTTTATCGGATGTTAGCAAATAGAGCCAGATTACTATTGCACCCCACCGTCGGAGGGCAATATCATATACGATAGCAACTTTCTCTTCCGATTCAATAGAAAAACGCCAGATCAGGAAAGTTCCTCAAGATTCTTTTCAATTTCCTCATCTGTCACTGCATAATTCTGGAGATCGCCGGCAAAATATTTGTCATAAGATGCCATATCTATCAGTCCGTGTCCCGAGAGATTGAAAAGTATCACCTTCTCCTCTCCGGTCTCCTTTGCCTTGAGGGCTTCACGGATAGTGGCAGCTATGGCGTGGCATGATTCGGGAGCCGGAATAATACCTTCAGTACGCGCAAAGAGTGTGCCCGCCTCAAACGATTCGAGCTGGGATATGTCAACAGCCTCCATCAAGCCATCTTTAAGAAGCTGCGACACAATCACCCCGGCTCCGTGATAGCGCAGACCACCGGCATGAATGTTGGCGGGACGGAAATTATGACCCAACGTAAACATAGGAAGAAGCGGGGTGTAGCCGGCCTCGTCGCCGAAGTCATACATAAACTGGCCTCGTGTCAGTTTGGGGCACGATTCCGGTTCTGCGGCAATGAAACGTGTGTTGCGTTCGCCTGTGAAGTTATGACGCATGAATGGGAAAGCTATACCGCCGAAGTTGGAGCCGCCGCCAAAACATGCTATCACAATGTCGGGATATTCCCCGGCCATCTCCATCTGCTTCTCAGCCTCAAGACCGATCACGGTCTGATGAAGGGTAACGTGGCTGAGCACTGATCCGAGTGTGTATTTGCAGTTGGGAGTGGTCTGCGCAAGCTCGATAGCCTCAGAGATTGCTGTGCCGAGAGAGCCCTGATGGTTCGGAGTCTTGGTGATGATATCCTTTCCCGCACGGGTAGACATAGAGGGTGAGGGAGTAACCTGTGCACCGAATGTCTGCATGATGCTCTTGCGATAGGGTTTCTGCTCATAGCTGATCTTAACCTGATAGACGGCAGCCTCAAGACCGAACATCTTGGCAGCATAAGCCAACGATGCACCCCATTGTCCCGCTCCGGTCTCCGTGGTCACATTCTCCACACCCTCCTTCTTGCAGTAGTAAGCCTGTGGAATTGCAGAATTGAGCTTATGCGAACCCATAGGGCTCACGCTCTCATTCTTGAAATAGATATGGGCCGGAGTGCCGAGAGCCTCCTCAAGAGCATAAGCACGCACAAGGGGAGTTGAACGGTAATACTTATATTTCTCACGCACCTCCTCCGGGATGTCGATCCAGGCATCTGTCTGGTTTAGTTCCTGGCGGCAGAGTTCCTCTGCGAATATCGGATAGAGGTCTTCAGCCTTGAGTGGCTGACGTGTGCCGGGATGCAATGGGGCCATAGGCTTATTTGGCATCTCAGCCTGGATGTTATACCATTTACGGGGAATCTCATTCTCCGGGAGAGTATATCTCTTTATTTTCTCACTCATGATGATGTGTAAAAGAATTAGTGAGGTTATGGTCAAGTAGTTTGAAAACATAAGAAAGCAACCATATGCCGGACCATATACCTCTGATAAACATATGATGCAAAGATAGTGCAAATTTATATAACCTACAAATTTTATAATAGAAAATAGATAAATATTCCGATCTAAGTATGTGTCAAAAATTAATAATATAATTGATTGGTGACATATAAGACATATAAGGATGAGATTTGAGACCGTTTTGAAGGCGTAATAGGGTTCTATTATAACTGAAAAGCGGTTTCAAAGATCGCCTTAGAGGGCGACAAGGAATATATTAATTAATTTGTGACACATACTTATTATGAATAATTATACATAACGAAGCGGCGGCCCATCGTTAAGACAAGCCGCCGCTTTATGAAAGTCAATTAGTATTTATAATATTCCTCTTATTTGGCTTCGGAGATTACCTTATCGGCGATCTGCTCGGGAGTGAGTCCGCATGCTTTCTGAAGCTCTGAGTATTTGTAGCGGTTGAGGAACTCCTTCGGAAGTCCGAGATTTACCACCTTAACAGGTGCCTCGCCGAGATAGGATGCCACTTTCTGTCCGTAGCCACCATCGACAATACCATCTTCGGCTGTGATTACAACGCTATAATCTTTCAGGCTGTCAAGGGTTGCAGTGTCAAGGGTAGACAGATTTCGCGGATTGATGAGCGTTACCTCCACGCCCTTTTGAGCGAGCAGGTCAGCCGCTTTTGCCATTATGCCGAACATTAATCCGGCACCTATGAGAGCCACATTGCCACCTTTACGAACAATCTCGTAGTCAGGTTTCGAATAATCGTCGAGTAGCTTTATCTCACTGTTAGAAACAACCATAGAGCCGGGAGTGCGGATCACTACCGCCTGCTTATCCTGCTTAACCGACCAGTCGAGCATAGCCTCAAACTCCTCCTTGCAGGTAGGCGCGAGATAGAGGAGATTAGGGATGTTTGAAAGAAGAGCGATGTCGAAGAAGCCAAGATGGGTCTCATCGTTCATACCGAACATCGAACCGTAGAACACCACGAATGTAGCGGCCTGTTTATTGAGCGCGATATCCTGACTGAACTGATCGTATGCTCTCTGAAGGAAGCTGCTCACGAAGCCCACCACCGGACGCATTCCACCCTTGGC
Source organism: uncultured Sangeribacter sp. (assembly GCA_964513775.1). GTDB lineage: Bacteria > Bacteroidota > Bacteroidia > Bacteroidales > Muribaculaceae > Lepagella. The sequence goes on from CAZEOI010000037.1 coordinate 24,922, forward strand.
AAGTCCGCTGGCCACATCAATGGCCGCCTGCTCTGCGATGCCGACATCAATAAACTGTCGGCCCGCCTCCCTACGGCGTGCAGGATCAAAGCCAAGCACACCCGGAGTGCCTGCGGTGATCGCAACCACCCTCTCGTTCTCCTTCATCTTACGCAACATGCCGCGGGCAAAAAGCTCGCTATAGTCCTGAGGCTCATCTTTCGGTTCATCCTCATGAAGCGGAGCACCTGTCTTGAGATCAAACGGGCCGTTATAGTGGAATTCCTCCTTGTTGGCCTCTGCCACCGGAAGACCCATACCTTTCATAGTGTTGATATGCACCACCACCGGATAATTGATATCCTTTACGGAACGGAACATATCTATAAGACTCTTGAGGTCGTTGCCATAGTTCACATAGCGGTAGGCATAGCCCATGCTACGGAACAGATTCGGCTCGGCAGTGCCATTTGAGTTTCTTAGAAGACGAAGGTCGGCATAAATGCCACCATGATTCTCGGCGATACTCATCTGGTTGTCGTTGACAACTACGATGAAATTAGTGCCGAGGGTGGCGCCATAGTCAAGACCCTCGAAAGCGACACCGCCACTGAGGGAGCCATCACCGATGACTGCCACAACGTTCTCCTTTTCCCCTTTGAGGTCACGCGCCTTTGCCACACCGGCAGCCAATGCCACGGCCGATGAGGTATGACCGAGCGAATAGAGATCATATTCACTCTCAGAGGGATTCGTATAGCCTGTCACGTCGTCGTAATGCGCAGGATCGGTGAAGGCCTGCATACGCCCCGTCAGCATCTTGTGGGGATATGTCTGGTGTGACACATCGAATATAATCTTATCCTGAGGTGTGTCAAACACGTAATGCAGGGCGATCACGGCCTCCACCATACCGAGGTTCGGACCGATATGACCACCATGTGCTGAAAGTTTTTCGAGTAATGTGCTGCGCATCTCCGCAGCAAGCTTGGTAAGTTCCGGAATCGACATCTTGCGGATATCTTCCGGCGATTTAATTGAATTAAGATCTATATTTTCCATTATTTAAAACTATTCTCACATAGTAATATAACAAGGTGTCTCGCTTCTGAGTTTATCACAAACCAAGCCAACTTTTACCATATTTACCGAAATAATTACCCTAATTCCATTTTATCGCACATCTTATGCTTTCGTGAAAGACCCCTGCTAACCAACTTGAATGATTCAGAAGCGATATTGCAGAGAGAGAAGTATCGAGCGCGGACGCAGGCGAAAGCTATGTTCGGAACGTGACAAGGTGCCGTAGGTCACATATTCATACCATCTTTTATTAAGAAGATTATTTGCCGTCAGCGACAACCGTAGCCGCCCCGTGACCTTCCATGCCGCTGAAGCATCGAGAAGCAACAGATTGGCAGTATTCCCCTCGGGAAAACAGGTCAGGAAATGCTCCCCTCCAAACGTCAGAGAGACGGCGTCTGTCGGGATCACAGATGCGAAAAGATTCTGATGGAGTGTATTGTAATTGCTCACTTCTCCCTCTATATCAAGACGTGAGAAAGTATATTCCCCATCATAGTTCACCGATAACCACCGCAACAGACTACCCTTGAAGTACGGTTTCACTCCGGCCGACAATCCCTGATAGGGAATCACCTTGTCATCGCGCATAGAGGAAGCGGAGGAGCCTGAGGTGGTGATCTCCACTCCCGTCACCATCTTACTGTGACCGAGGCCTTTGCTGAAATCACCCTTTAAATGCCATGTGGCAGTGTGATTCAGCCGGTCAGCATACGTGGAAATGATGAAATCTTCAAGAAATATCTGATTACTCATCAAGGAGCTTCGGCTATAGTTGTAACCACCGGAGAGATTGAAAAATAATGACTTTATCGGGTTACGGTAACGGTATGAGACATTCGCGGATACGTCATTACTATACTTATCGCTCCTCTCAGCGATGAAAAGCGTACGGTAATCTGATAGAACCGGCACATTGATATTCCTATAAGCCTGTGGCGACCCAAGACGATAGCTTATGCTTCCCGAAAGTTCCGATTTCGCTGTAAGTTGCCGTCTCACATAGAACCGTGGCGAGAGGTTGAGATAGTCATATTGCCCGCCCACAGAATAATGCCGCCATTTCAACGGAAGATACATCGATAAGCGCCACCCGCTTCTCTCAAAATCCACCTGTGGCGTGGCATATAGATTCGACTGAAACGCATCATGCACACCGTCGTTGTCAAGGTTTTCCATACCTGAAAGAACACTGTTCATCCTATGATAATCAAGGTCAACACCGGCGGTGAGATAATACTTCCAGAACCTCGTCAACCATCCGAAGCGTGTCTCTGTAGTGCTTCTGAGATCGGTGCCAGCCACACTCTGAACGGCTCTCCTCTGCAGAACCGCATCCCCGGTCTCTTCATCATAATTTGCCGTAAGTCTGTCAGGTCGCCAACCGAAAGAATTGCGCGATATCAGCGTGAAGAGTCTCTTGTCATTACGCTTCACGAGTTTAAGGTCGTTCACAGCCGATAGATTCCTTCTCCTCACCCGCTGCAGGAGATCGAACGAACCTGTTATAGCCGAATTTGACATTCCCCACACCCCTTTGATGGTAAGCTTATCCTTGAGGTAATAACCGCGCTTGTTGGTCTCGCTGTAAAGTTGGGCTGAAAGATCATGAGTCTGTATGCGTTGCGAGTTGCGTTGCACGAACGTCGGTATCTGCAGGCTGAAATAATCTGTCGTCAAACCGGAGCGGTAGTCGAGACGGTCAGCCATATAGTTAAGCTTCAGCCGCATCGAATTGTCACCCCTCTTCCATGCCGTGATGGCGTTGGCGAGCCAGGAGAGATTATCTCGTGTGCGCTTCTCCGACAATGGTGCGTTCACCATATCGGCCGATATATATTCCGGCCATAACGAGCCGGTGTAATCCGATGAAAACATATCATCGAAATCATGCTCACGAATCTCATTGGCCGGATTCCAACCGGTGTTGTCCGCTTTTAGCGTAAACATATTCTGTGCCTTCGAAGCCATACGCATCGTGAAGAGCGACGCATCGAAAAGTAATGGCTGGACACCCACGGCACCTTGAGCCACACCCACCCAACGACTCCTGGCATCCTCTTTCAGCGTCAGATTGATTCCGGCCTCTTCAGGAAACTCGATACCTTCAAGTGCCTTTACAGGCTGATGGTTCTCCATCACCTCCACCGACTTCACATCCTTATGTGATATATTGTTTGTGGCCAATCCATACTGTCCTCCGATGAAGTCGTTGCCGTCAAGATAGAATTTATTGATCGGCTTACCCTGATATTCGATCGTACCGTCATCCTTCACCTTGATTCCCGGCAGACGCTTTATCACATCTATTATGGCATTGTCTGTAGCTTTGGCATAACGGCTCACGTTGAATACGAGTGTGTCACCCCGTGCATAGATATCCGGAGCCTCCACTATCACATCGTTCAGCCGGGTCTCTTTCGGGTTAAGGCATACTTCCCGTAAATCGGTATCCACCGGAAGCACAAGTTGCTCATACCCTATTCCTCGGAACGAAACCGAATCCACCGCAGTATTCAGTTTCAGCATGAAACGTCCTTCACGGTCAGACTTAGCGAAGCCTCCTTTAATCTTTACAATAACCCCTGACACAGGCTCTCCGGTGACACAATCCTTCACCTGCCCGCGTAGCACACCCGGCTCTGCCGCCGTCGCCGACAGCAGGCCGAGCATGACACAAAGTAAGAAAAAACTGTATCGCTTCATCATTTCCTCCAGTCGCGCTCTATGTAATCATAAAGCAACTCAATCGGATCATAGGCATCAAGCACCGGATTGCCCGACAAGTCTGTCACGGTGATGTGTCCTCCGGTGGTAGCCTCATAATATCCATAAGGATTCACATCATAACGGTGTTTCGCATCATAAAAGTCCTTGCGGCTCACCTTATTGAAAGGGACCTTATAGATGGTTATCGGTCGTGTGGCATTTGATTTGATCCCGATACACTCAAACGTGTAGTGGCCGTCGCTGTCAGAAGCAGCCATGATGAGCCCCGGGAGACCTTGAAGTTTCCATGGACCGTCACTCAGAGGTATCTCTTCCGTATAGAAAGCCGTCCACTCCCGTCCACGGAATTTACACTTGGCTCCCCTACATTCGTAACCCAACACATTGGTCACTGAGTCTGTAAGTTCCCATTCCGGTTCCGGAAGTTCCTCATCGTATCGAAACCAATCCTGACACACTAACTCCGTGTGAGTAAGGCGTCCCTCCGGGTAATTCTTATAGATAGTCATAAACTCTCCGTTACTGAGCTTACCCTCCATGGCGGCCTGTGCCAACTGTTCCTTGCTCGACCGCATTATGATGGAGTCAACTGTCAGGTTTTTGTAGCTTGAAAACTTAGAGAGGCCGTCCGGGCCTATCTGAAGCAGCATATTGTCGCTCGAATAGTTATCATCCAATTGTCCGGTGGTATCCACACAACAGCGGTAGTCATACACAAACTCCATGGTTTCATCGGCGATTGTCTCTGTTTCCGGCACAGATGAGGGAAAGATGCTTAACTGGCGTCTGATTGACCTGCCCGACATTGCCGCAACTCCTATCGCCAGGACGGCGACGGTTAAGATGATTCTTTTCATATTCATAAATGTCTGGTTTTGTTTCATGCCGCAAAGTTATATCCATGAAGCCGCTCTCGCCGAAAATAATCATTACTCAAACATTATGAAAATATTACTAAATTATTACTCCCACGGAAATAGCTTTGTGTAAAACATTCCCCATTGCCGGTATTTTCTTAATTTTGCTGAAACAACCCATCAAACAGCTTATGATAAAGTAATGGAAAAACGGATAAAGTCGCTCTATATAGTCACAATAATAGCCATACTTGCATTTCTCGCGATGCAGGCGTTCTGGCTCTACGGACGCTACGACTTCGCACTTAGGGAGCATGGACGCTCACTCGCACAACGCATCATTAAATGCGTGGAGACCTATAACGCCATCCGCGAGGCATCATCAAAACAAACCGCCGACACCCTTGGGGACAATGACAACAAGAACGTCTTCTCCATCCCGAGCTTCTCCCTGCATCAGCAATATGGCGACACCGTCAAGACCACCCGCACCGCCAAGCTCTCAACCTATATCTTTTCCGCCCATGAGCTTCTCGGCCTTAAGCCCGGAACCCCTCTGAGTGATGAGCAGAAAGAGAAAGCGATGCAATTGGCTCAAGCAAATCTCAGCAATCCGGTAGATTCGGTAGTGTTCGATGCATCGGGGGCTAAGGATGAGAACGAAGCATGGAACGCTACAAATAATGTCCACACTGAACGTAAAAACCCCTTTACAACCGAAGGTATCGACTCCGTGCTTAATCAGGCCGGCCTAAAAGCCACGGCTGTCATTGAACGAGCCGACAGTATGGTATGGCGCACCTCGGTTGACTATGACCTATCCCCTATTTCTCCTGAGATATCCATGGTGATTCCCTATTCACAGTTAGAGGGGCGTGTTGTCAGAATCCTCTGTCCGATAAATCCGCTGAGCGTGCTCCCCGGAATGTGGCAGACACTTATAATCACTATTCTCGTATCCTCCCTGCTGATTGTGTGTCTGCTTCTGCAGTTCTCCACGGTGCTGAAGCTCACACGTCTCGACCGTATGCGCAATAGTTTTATCACCACAATGATCCACGAGCTGAAACGCCCCATATCCACCCTGAAAATGTGTGTATCCGGTCTTGAAAACCGACGTATGATGCAGGATGAGGAGATAAAAAGGGAGCTTTTAGGAGAGACCCGTACCGCCCTCGACAATCTCTCGGCATATTTCTCAAAATTGCGCGACATCACTTTCAACAACGTGGAGCAGATTCCCCTGAATCTACAGCCGCTTTCACTCCACTCTCTGTTCGACACCGTAGCGGAGGCATTAGTCATCCCCCCTGACAAGAGGGTTGTAATCCACAATGAGATCGACCCTATGCTGGAAATATCGGCCGACCGTTCACATCTACATAATATTCTCAACAATCTTCTGGAAAACGCCGTGAAATATTCCGCCGACTCTGTGGAGATCACCGCACACGCATCAGAAATAGATGGAGTTGTGCAACTCCGGATCAGCGACACAGGCAATGGTATTGCTCCGGCCGACCTGAAGCATATTTTCAATCGCTTCTATCGCGGAAAGGCTTCCACAGGAGAACAACCGGGAATGGGACTCGGACTCACATATGTAAAATTGCTCGTTGAAGCCCACGGTGGCCGGATCACGGCGGAAAGTACGGAGGGCACAGGAACCTGTTTCACCATTAAACTGCCACAAGGATGAGACCGACAAAAATACTTTTAGTTGACGATGATATCAAGAATGCCCTCCTACTCAAGCGCTTCATCGAGGCGGAGGGCTACGAAGTCACATATGCGCCCAACGGTAAGGTTGGGCTTGAATTGTATCGTGACACCCACCCTGATCTTATACTGCTTGATATCAATATGCCGGAGATTAATGGTTTTGAAATGGCACAGACCATCCGCCAAACCGACAAACGGGTGATAATATTCTTTCTCACCGACCGCACTGATAAAGTTGACCGTCTTCATGGTTTCTCCCTTAAGGGGAACGACTACATACCGAAGCCTTTTTATCCCGAGGAGCTTATTGCGAAAATCAACGAGCGTTTCGAGAGTCTTACTGTCAGTCAGAATGTGGAATACGTATTGGGTGACACTATTTTCCGGCCCAACCTATCCTCCATCACTTATGCCGGAGAGACTCATTCCCTCTCCGTACGGCAGACAGAGATCTTGCAGTTGCTTGTGGAAAATCTTGGCTATCCTGTGGAGCGGGATGTGATACTCCGACGCATATGGGGCGATGCAAGCTATTCCAATTCATTGGCTCTTAACGTGCAGATCACCTACATACGCCGTCTGCTTACGGATCCACGCCTCGCCATCACCTCCATCAAGAAACGAGGCTACCTACTCACAGCAACCCCCTGACCTCTCTCCCGCAATCAATTTTTTGAAATAAATGCATAAAAAATTTGGTGGAATGAAAAATTCTTTATAACTTTGCACTCGCAAACGAGAGATAACAAGACATAAAAGGTCTAACAATCTCAAGAATGTCTGGAGAGATGGCAGAGTGGTCGATTGCGGCGGTCTTGAAAACCGTTGAGGGTCACACCTCCGGGGGTTCGAATCCCTCTCTCTCCGCCAAAAAGTCCGCAGAAATGTGGACTTTTTTTGTATACTTAAAGTTCGAATCTCGTTCTCTCCGCCAATGAATGCAGTCCTGACATATAAGATGTCATATTCCTTGCATCACTTAAACAATTAGAGTCTCTTAAGTATGAACCTCATACATAAGAGCTAACCAATAATCTTATTCTTATGTCAAGAGAAAGTCTCACCATCAGAAATTTCGGCCCGATTATCAATATCGAATTACCTGACATAAAACGTTTCAATATCTTTATCGGTGAATCCGGAAGCGGGAAAAGCACTATAATGAAAGTGCTCGCAATGATGAGATGGATTTACAAGATGTGTTGTGTGCGTACATACTTCAAGACCTCCGGTATCCAGACTCCCTTTAGATTTCGTACTGAAGCCATACTCACCGACAATGGACTGAAAGATTTTCTAAGACATAATTCTGAAATTACATATCAAAACGGAAGCTTCATTATCCAACTTATAAAAGGTGGCCTAAAGTTTCCACGAAAAAATGTGGATCAGCAAGAGTTAACTCTTCAGAAGATATCATATATCTCTGATAAAAGGGTCCTTATACCGGATTTGGCTGCCGGCAACGTGAGTTTGCGACATGGTATGTTCTATCTTGACGAGACATTTCTGAATTTCCGGAAAGCATTAGATGTAATTCCCGAGTCGGCAATGGATTATTTGGGAGTTAAGATGACGGTGAAAAAAAATAACGTAGGTAAACGGGTATTTGTCAGCTCTTTGGAAAAGGATATAAATCCTTTTGACAACCTCCCCCTTACCAGTGCCTCGTCTGGCATGCAGAGTAGTGTAGCCCTTCATTTCATAATAAAGTATTTCTCTCGACACTATGATATTGTTGATTCCATGAACTCCACAATCGTACGATTCCTGGCAGCCGGTGACAACTTATCCAAATTCTCCGCCGCTTCCAATATCGGAAGTTTCCCGCACAAACGCACCAGTATCCATTTAGAAGAGCCGGAACTAAGTCTATTTCCTGTGAATCAATGGGGATTGATGAAGTTCCTCATTGGAGAATGTCTGCTTTCCGAGAAGTCGGAGATGGATCTTACAATTGCAACACATAGTCCCTACATATTGACCGCCCTAAACATCATGATGCTTGCCGACAGGGCATCCAAGACTGACAAATCAGCATTTGAAAGCCTCAGCATTGATATTCCCCTTTTGGATGTCACCGAAACAAGTGCATGGAGTGTTCGAGACGGTAAATGTGAGAGTCTCCTTGATTCTACTGCGGGACTTATTGACGGCACATATCTCGATAATACCTCAGATATTTATGAGGACCTAATTATCAACCTTAACAACATAATATATGGCTGATTATGCATATGATAGGGCTTGTCGTCTTGAAGCAAAAGGCTATAAACCGGAACAGGAATGGAAATCACGCAACATGGTTTCTGTCTCTGAGAATGGAAAGACCTATAAGGTTGAAGTCGGACGTCATCTTGATTCCGCTGTATTCCCGATAGATGGTGTAATAATAAAAATTGGCCAGAAATGTGATAAATTTCTTTCTGTTGTCGCTGAGAATCATCTTGAATCTGTAGGAACAGCAGTTTTCATTGAATTGAAGGGGGTGGATATCTCCCACGCGGTAGATCAGCTGGAGGAAACTATCAAAAATAACATTTTCAAACCTTATCCCACTCCCAATGACAAGGTGAGAGCCCGAATAATCACAGGTGGATGTGGCCCGAAAAGTAGTTCAAGAATTAAAATAGAACAAGCCCGTATCCGTTTCAAACAACAATATAATGTGGAACTGAAAGTATTGAAGAATCTTCAGACAGATAATCCGATAAAATAAATGACGATTAACGAATAAATACCTGCGGATAATTAATGTCATAATGGATGCGAAATTCTACAGTTGAGATCTGCATCGGATTTGAAGAAGTAATGTACTGACATTATTACTGAAAAGCCAAGGCAGAGATCGCCGTAGAATGTAGTAGACATATGATCATTAATTGTTCGTAGCTACTTATCAATTTTAAAAATATTCTTCATGCCGTTTTTATATGTGCAAAAAATGCACATTGCTCTTTTCCTCAAGCTCTCTTTCTTTAAAAATATTATTTATATGACGGGCAATCACTGTTAGATCTCTCTCGAACAGATCAGACATCTGCTGTGTCAGCCACACAGTCTCATTCTCAAGCCGTACTTCAAGCTTCACGGTTGAATCCATATCATCGAAACAGACCTCGGCTCGGAATATTCAAATCCTTTACTCCCTGTTGTAGATAAATTCAAGGTTAACGCTAAATAAACAGTAAACCCGGAAAATATCAAAGCCACCGGCAGAGTGACACTCTGTCAGTGGCTTTGTCGTATTAAGTATTTTATCTTGATAATTTCTCAGGGAAGCCCGGCTTTATAGGAATGCGATTGTCATCCATAGCCGCACAATATGCAAGCCACGCCACAATTGCAGAATTAACCTTCAAGTCATCAAGAGAAAGACGCTCATAGGTATCCATTGTTGTGTGATATGTGCGGAAATAGTCCAGAGGATCTTGGATGAATTGATAAGCCGGCAATCCGAGACGAGAAAAACTTACATGGTCGGTACTCCCGACTTTACGGGGTGAAAAAGTGTCGAATCCAAGCGATACAAGCGGTTTCTTCCAGGCTTCAAAGAATGGCAACGCCATATCGTTTTCTTCAGTATATATTCCTTTGAAGCGTCCGGAGCCAAAATCCATATTCAGGTAAATTGCAAAGTCTTTATATCCATCTTTCAGATTTTTCTCTTCAAGGTCATAAAGATGTTGTCTCGCATATCCTCGCGAACCATATAGTCCCTGCTCCTCTCCGCCCCACAACGCAAGACGTATTGTGCGCCGCGGTTTGATTTCAAGATCCTTTAAGATTCTCATGGCTTCCATCATGGTAATACATCCGGAAGCATTATCAGCTCCTCCTGTCCCTCCATGCCAGGAATCAAGATGTGCGCCAATCAGTACAATCTCATTTTTCAATTTCGGATCTGTTCCGGGAATCTCGACTATGATATTGTTTATACTTTTGTTGTCGGAGAACGAATTTCTGATATCAAGTTCCATTTCTACCCGCTCCCCGGATTTTACAAGACGCACCATGCGCCCGTGGTCTTCAATAGGCAAAACAATCTCAGTGACTGGCTCCGGAGCTCCGGCTTTGTAATCAACACCTCTCGAACCGGGTACATTAAATGTTCCGTCTCCGACAATAACCGCCAGCGGTCGTTCTACCGCTATCAACGAGTCCGTCATCTGTTTAATGCGATTGTTGCCGGCTCTTCGCGAAGACCGAGACCCCCAAGGGTCATACGGACGTGTGTCCTTAGTCATTTCTTGAAGCTGCTCATCAGTATACCTACTTGCCATCGGACGGAACGACAGCTCATATTTACCGCGCTCAGGCATAAGCACAATCTTACCGGACAGTTTCCCTTTGTAATTTTTAATGTCGGTAGTGTCGTTTATCTCCAATATTATACATTCACCCTTTACAAGACCGTCGGTACTGCCGGACCATGCTTTGGGATTTGCTGCGAAGCTACAATAATAAGGTGCGGTCATGGCAACATAATTACGTTCGTTGTCCCAACCGCCTTTTGTAAATTCCCAAGCAAATTCCTTTCTTGGATTATTCAACCCTAAAGAATCAAGTTTGTCCATAACAAGCCGTTCTGCTCTGACTTTCATTTTGGAGGCTGCCAGACGCGGACCGAGATTATCGGTCATAAACTGGGCTATTTCTTCAATACGAGAATGATTGAAAGCCTCGTCTTTAACACGGTATGCCATTTCATTTGACTGTGGAGATTGGGAATATACAACCCCGGAGTCAAGTAACCCCAATATAATTAAGATGGGATAAATCACTCTTTTCATCACTTATATTTTATGGTTTATAATTCTCTATAGTGAATAGTATGCAAAATTACATCTGTTTATCTTGATACAACTTGTACTTTTTACGGTCATATATACACTTTTTACTTACTGCGTATTTTCCCTGTAATAAGCCCTCCGAAATAAATTAAAGCTGTAGGCTAATACACGAAGTCCGGGTTGTAGGAATACCTCCTGGAACTGTCCAACACAATCATCCGCTTGCATTTCAGCATTGATATAAGGTCAGAGGCCTTATTGTTGCTGAGACGAATTTAGGAGAGGAGGCATCCACCGTAACCTCCGACTGCCGGGGAGCGGTGTCACTCGTTGCTGACTTCGAGAGGAACATGAATTCCTCTCCTGTCATCTGCCACAGGGGCTTGTTCAAAAGGTTTTCAATTTTCATATTTAGGAATAATTTTGAGTTGTTAATCCCGGTGTCGGGGTTGTTTTTGTTTGCTGTCGACACTGCAAAATTACTCCTGATAATGAGTGGTAAAGCAGCGACAATTATGTTCGTAACTGCTTGATTTCTAATTTGTGGTCCCACTTGTACTGCATTATCCCAGTTAAGTGGATAATATTCAAAGATTTCCATGATGAATTTTGTGAAATGGACACGTCTTGCACACCCATTCGCTTCATCATTATTCAATGCCTTGTTATGCGTTGCGGAAAGCCTCTGCAATCCGTCTGTCTTCACCAAGGTCTAATCTCGGTTTCAGTAATGCAAATTTAGCCAATTTTTCTCGCAAATGCAATAGTCACCGGCTTAACAATCCTTAAAATGAACCTGTTAGAGTAATAATTAGGACGGTATCTCGCCACTGTCTCAAGTTTTGCGATTTATTAGACCTAAATTTATCCTAAGTTAAATAGCTGTAAATTAACATATAAAGTGTCTTGGAAGAAGTCGAAT
>CAZEOI010000038.1:0-36493 GCA_964513775.1 uncultured Sangeribacter sp.
TACCTTGGTGTTGGACTTCACAGTGGCTACGGAAGCGCTCAGCGAATGTATGTGATATAGGAATCTACCGGCATAGGTCACATCCGTATCATCAGTTGTCGAACCGTTGGTCGACAGCCAATACACGGAGTTGTCACCTGAAACTGCGATACCGCTGTTCTGATCCTGACCCGGTTTTCCTGTAAGAAGATTACCCCAAACAAACTCCGGGGCGGATTGTGCGAAAGCGGATGTGGCCATGATGAGGGCCGATCCTACCAATAGTTGGTGTAGTGGTTTTACCATAAGTTGTTATGTTTTGTGTTTGTATGCTTTTTAAAATTTGCGGTGCAAAATTATAATCATTTTATTAATCGGGAAATACTCAATTGTGAGTATTCTACAACCATTCTGTCGGGCCTTCCAACCACGTTTTTTACTCAATTATCAGTATTGCCCGAAGCGGTTCCCTATTGTAATTTTGCAGCCGTAAATCATGAACCGCATAGTAACTTCATTATATTTGTTATTGTTTATGACCACTATCCTTCATGCTGCTGTGTTTGAAGGAATTGTCAAGGATGCGAACAGTGGAGAACCACTCCCGTTCGCATCCCTGACGGTCATTACCGACCCTAAGCAGGGCTCACAAGTTTATGGTGGAAACACCGACGCAAACGGTCGTTATCGTCTTGAACTTCCCGACGGGAAATATGAGGTATCCATATCATATCTCGGGTATGTCGACATCAAGACCGATATCAACATAACGACCTCCACCAAGCGCGACTTCACGTTGAAACCGAACTCCTACACACTTTCTGAAGTGGTGGTTACAGCCAGAGAGGGTGAACGATTATCTTCCGGTTCGAAAATCGACCGTTCGGCCATGGACCATCTTCAACCCTCCAGCTTCACCGATCTTCTCGAACTTCTTCCGGGAAATGTAAGTAAGGATCCTTCGCTTACCGGCGCCAACACTATAACTCTACGGGAGACCGGGAATCTTGGTGCCACCGGTGCCTCATCTGTAAACGATGATTATGCCGTATCATCGCTCGGCACTCTCTTTGTGGTGGATGGCGCTCCTCTCTCTAACGACGCCGGTATGCAAAGCATCGGCAACACATCGGATGCAACATCTCCCCACTACTCCCGTAATATCACTAATAAAGGTGTGGATATGCGCACCATAGCTACCGACAATATCGAAAGCGTCGAGATTATAAGAGGTATACCTGGAGCCGAGTATGGCAATCTCTCTACAGGTATGGTCAACATCCGTCGCATCAACCGTGCCACCCCTTTTAATGCACGATTCAAAGCCGATGAGTATAGCAAACTCCTATATGCCGGAAAAGGGATCCGCTTCAGTGGATTCGATAATGTGTTAAACATTGACCTCGGATACCTCGACGCGAAGAACGACCCGCGGGAAGCGCGGGAAAACTATAAACGCCTTACTGCCTCCGCCCGTTTCTCCATGCGTCACGCCACCGCAAACGGTCCTCTCAACTGGAATATCTCAGCTGACTATACGGGATCTTTCGACAATACAAAATCAGACCCGGATCTCTCCCTCCGCAAAATAGATGAATACAGAAGCTCTTTCAGTCGCGGTGCCGTCACCACCGAACTGCGCTGGCAACCTCAGTTCAAGCTTCTTGACCTTCTTCAGCTTAATGCCTCAACCGATCTTCAGAACGAAATACTCGAACAGCGTAAACAGGTGGCTCCCACTCATCCCGCTGTAGCACCATCCTCAATGAATGCCGGCGTAAGCGACGGTCGTTTCATACTCGGGGAATATATCGCCGACTATCGCTCGGAGGGGAAACCTTTCAATCTATATGGCAAGCTTTCTGCATCGGGCAACGTGGGCAACAGTCATATTCGTGGCGAACATAAAGCCGGCATTGAATATTCATTGGCCAAGAATTTCGGTCGAGGACAGGTATACGATCTTATGAAACCGTTGTCTGCTTCATGGACCACCCGCCCGTGTCGCTTCAGTGACATTCCGGCTCTCCATAATCTTAGTATTTTCCTCCAGGAGCAACTCTCGATAGAAGCCGGAAAAGCCGGTTCCATAGATTTTCAGGCCGGACTCCGGCTACAATCTCTCCCGGGCCTTGACAAGGCGTATGAGCTGGCCGGCAAAATGTATGTGGATCCCCGTCTCAACCTTCTATGGCACATAGGAGATGGTTGGCGTGTCAGGCCTTTCCTCGGCGGTGGATACGGCATGACTACAAGGATGCCTACCGTCGACTATCTTTATCCACAGGAACATTTCGCGGATTTTGTCCAGCTCAACTACTATGACGTGAATAAGCCGGAGCAACTGTCAAGAATTAATCTAATGACTTTTGTTGACAACACTGTCAACTACGACCTTCAGGCTGCACGCAACCGCAAGTGGGAGATCAGAGCCGGATTCAACATAGGCAGAAATGCCTTGTCGTTAACTTATTTCGATGAAAGGTTACGTTCCGGATTCCGTTATCAGAGTGTTTATCAACCCTACAGCTACACTCTTTACGATTCTTCGGCAATCAACCCTGATAACCTCACCACCCCTCCGTCGCTCACTGATCTCCCCTCTGTCGAAAAAATGGTTTTAGCCGGATACCGCACACCCTCCAACGGTAGCCGCATCGACAAACGCGGACTTGAATTTCAATTCAATTCGGCACGTTGGGACCTCCTTAAGACCGCTCTCACCGTAACCGGAGCGTGGTTTGAGAGTGTATATTCAAATTCGCAGATGCTCTATTCTCCCGTCAATGATGTCGTCGACAATCAGGCGGTATCCGACCGTTATGTGGGTCTCTATAATTATGACGACGGACGTCGCAATTCGCAGTTCAATACAAATTTTATGTTTGACACGCAGATCACACGCTTCGGTCTCGTCTTCACTACCACGCTGCAGTGTATGTGGTTTGTCAAGACGCGACAGCTCTACAAAGAGGGCACTCCTCTCTATTATCTTGATGCATATGATGGCGGGTTACATCCCTTCACTGCCGAATCGGCGGCTGACCCCATGCTCTCCAAACTCGTGAAGACCTACAACGACAATCTATTCAACACCGTCACCATACCCACGGCCCTTTACTTCAACCTGAAAGCTACCAAGAGCATCGGTAAATGGCTAAACGTGTCGGTTTTCGTAAACCGTATACTCGACTACCTGCCGGATTACCGCGTCAATGGTCTCACAATACGTCGTAATTCGGATGCCTATTTTGGTATGGAAGTCAATATTAAAATATGATTGAATGATTATGAACCGAAAACTATACATTATCTCTTTATTAATGACACTCCTCAGCGTAAGTTGCAACGACAATCTATCCGGGTCGTTGCAACGCTTCGGTGTGGAGGTAGAAGTCTTTACCGACGATGGCAAACCGCTGCCTGATTTCGATCATGCGGTCCTAACTTTCAAGAATATATCTACCGGCACCTCCTCCTCTTTCAAATACCCTATGCCGGAGGATGCAGAAGTGTTGTTAGGGCTTTATGACGTTACATTCGAGGGTGTGGCTGATGATATGACGTATTATGCCGTTGCCCGCTCTGTCGAGATAGTCTCCAATTCCTCTCTCGTGAGAATGTCTGCATTCGTCAACCGCAATACGGATGACCTTATTATTGCTGAAGTATTCTTCTCCGGCACTCTCCAAACATCCGGCAACCAATATTACGGTGACGACTATGTGAAGCTCTATAACAATACCGACCATGTGGTATATGCCGACGGTGTCACCCTGTTCGAAAGCAAATTCCTTACCACCGAGAAGCGTGACTATTTCCCCGACCGTATGGATGAGGGTGTCACAGTTCAAGCCTTGTACACAATCCCGGGAAACGGTAACGACCATCCCGTGCAACCGGGCGAATATATTCTTCTCGCCGACACCGGCATCGACCATCGGCAGGTTAATCCAAATTCATTCAACCTCTCTCATGCCGATTGGGAATGGTATGATCTTTCAAACGTCCCATCAAACATAGATATCGACAGTCCCGACGTTGAGAACCTTGACAAATGGTATTGCTACACCAAGAGCGTGTTCATGCTCCACAACCGTGGCTACCGGGCTGTGGGGATAGCAAGGATATCGGGTGACAAGAACTCATTCCTTTCAGACGCCGCCTATTCTTTCGATTATGAGACTGTGACCATTGCCGGTACATTCCCAATGAGCGACACCGGGTATCTTATCCCTATTGATGATGTCATTGATGTGGTGAACTGTAGTGTGCCGTCGGAATGGGCTTGGAATGTAACCCACCCCTCTCTTGACCGTGGTTTTACAGGTTGTGGCTCAACTGCCAACGACAAAAACCGCTACTTCAAATCGGTTAGGCGGAAGCTGCTTTACATCACCCAAGACGGTCGCCCGGTATTGAAGGATACCGATAACTCTTCCGTTGACTTCAACGGCAATGTGATTGCTTCGGAGATTGAGCTGCAGTCTACTGTCTGCGACATCAACGGTTCGGTAGCATCAACAATTACATATGATGGTGTCACTCCCATAGATGAGGTAAAGCAATAAGATGACTCTTCAAAGAATATTCAGAACATCTGTAATCGCTATCGCATTACTTACATGCAACGGTAGCATTGCTGCCCGGGGAGATGTAGAAACAGATCCCGCTTATGAGGGCGATATCCGTAATGCCGCGATTGAACACTCCTCCATCTTCACAAATCCTTTGGCTTTAGTGTGGAATAATCCTGCGTTGCAGCCTTTGCGCTATCACTCTTCGCTTACGGAAGTATATGCCGGTGCCTCTCTTGCATCAGATTACTGTGGCGGTGACTTCTCTGCCTCTACATGGCTAAACAGTGAGAAGGCTAATATTACCGGTTACGCTGGGTATGACAACGGACACTTCAGTAAAGGGATTCTCTATGAGACGGACGACCCTACGATAACCGGACCCTATCTGATGTATGCCGACGGTCCGGGCACTCTCGAAAAGGAGGTATACCGCTTCGGAGGCAGCTACATGGCCTTTACAGGCCGTTGGAGCGTAGGCGTTCAAGCCGGCTATCAGGCTTCCCTATCATATCGTTCAGTTGATCCCCGGCCACGAAACGTGAGTGGATCCCTTGTGGTCAATCCAGCCGCCTCACTGAGAATCGGTAGAGGTTTTCTGTTGGGATTAGGTATAAGATATCAACGTTATAAGCAGACCAACAATCTTAAGTTTGTGAGTGAGTTGGGTTCGAATAAAGTATATCATCTTACGGGACTCGCAACCACCTACAGCCGATTTGACGGCACCGCCACCTCCACCTATTACACCGGACATTCCTGGGGCGCTCAGATTGGAATGATGCCATTGAAGGCCGGATTCTTTGCCGCTGCTGAGTTCACGACCATGCGAATTACCAACCTGCTGGAAGATCTCAACAATCTTCCCTTAGCTAAGACTGTCACTCCGGTCTTTTCGGGAATTGCCGGCTGGAAAAACGAAAAACGGATTTTCGCTGTAAAAGGTAACTATGAACGCCGACGCGGCACTGAAAATATCTTTGGTGATGCAGTCTCCGGACAGTATCCTCTTATCGGTGCCTTAACCCTATACTCGCGCACAGTGCGCGACTTAGGATTGATATCCATGATGAGATTTAGAAATACAAACTGTGGATTCGAAGCTTCATGGCACTCCCTTTTCGAGCAACACCTGAACCCTTTGCGCCAGATGGAATGGCAACGTTTCTCTTTCACTGCACGAGCTCAGCAACATTTGCCAATCGGCAGCTCCGGCTTCATCAGCCTCAATGGTGATCTCTCGTTATCTATTCCTCTGAACCATTCCGTCACTGAAATGGAACCGGCTTCGGAGGATCTCCGGAAGATTACTGACGCAATAATGCGTCAATACCATATCCATTCAAATCATCGTTTCAGTGGCGGCATCGGTTGTGAGGTTCTATTCCCTGTCAAAAAGAAACTGTTGTTGGGTGGAGAGGCCGACTGGCATTATTCATTTGAAGGGATAAGGGAGGCTGTTATAGGCGTAAAATTGATGTTTTGACCTTGATAAAGAAACTACAAACTATTAATATGTATATGATCAAAAGATTTCTTACTGCCATGCTTCTGGCGGTGGCTGTGGTTGGAGCCAAAGCCAATGACGCTCCTGACAGTGGTTCAACCGGCTTGGTGGAGGGGGTGCTCTCCAACGGATTGAAATATTACATCATGCCTAACGACAAACCGGCCGGGTCGGCCGATTTCTTCCTCGTTCAGAGAGCCGGATCGGTTTTCGAACGTGATGACCAACGTGGTCTCGCTCACTTTCTGGAGCATATGTGCTTCAACGGCACTGAACACTTCCCCGGCAACTCTCTGATCTCTTATCTGGAAAGCGTGGGGGTTAAGTTTGGTGCCAACCTCAATGCATATACCTCCACCGATGAAACTGTCTACAATATCTCAAAGGTACCCACAAAACGTGTGAGCACTGTCGATTCCTGTCTGCTCATCTTGCACGACTGGAGCTGTGCCCTAACTCTCGACCCTAAGGATATCGATGCGGAACGCGGTGTGATTGTCAATGAATGGCGTCATCGCAATTCCGCCACAAACCGTATGCTTGAGAAGGCTCTTCCCCGTATCTATCCCGGTTCCATATATGGAGAACGTATGCCCATCGGTAAAATGGAGATTGTGGAGAATTTCAAGCCTAAGGCTCTGCGCGACTTCTATCATAAATGGTATCACCCGGGCAACCAGGCTGTAATCGTCGTGGGCGATGTGGATGTGGAGGCCACCAAAAAAGAGATTGAACAGCTCTTCGGCGGCATCAAACCGGGTAAGAACCTTATAACCGAACTGCCGGAAGTAGTTCCTAACAAGGAGATGATTGTTGAGTATGAAACTGATCCGGAACAGGGTGTCAATATGGTGCAGCTCTATTTCCGTCATCCCAAATATTCCGATCCGTTAGCAGCTGATCTGGCCACTACTATGCTGGCCTCCCGTTTCGATGAAGTTGAGCTGAGTGCCGACTGTCCGCATACCTACCTTGGTGTAGGCGATGTGAAGTTCCTTCTGTCAAGAGGTGTTGATGCCCTGGTGATGCGTGGTGTGGCCAAACCGGGTCATGTAGAGGATGCCGCCGCACTCTGGATTACAGAACTCACACGTGCCATGCAGCATGGATTCTCTAACGAAGAGGTTGACTATGCCAAGGCTCAGATGCGCAAGAATCTTAACGACAAGATTCGCAAAAGTGCATCTGAGAACAACACTGCCATAGCCCGCAGTCTTACCCGCAGTTTCCTTGATAGAAAACCTTACGTAAGCTCCGCTAAGGATGCGTCCGACGACCTTACCCGTCTCGACAGTTTGACTGCTGACGACGCCATGAACTACCTTAATGCTGTCGTAAATCTAAACGGTGAGAATATGGTGGTGCTCTGTTATCTTCCGGGTGATGCCGACAACCCGATCACCCTTGACACTGAAAAGATGAAAAGTAACCTGATGACGATTGCCCACACCGATCAGGATGTATTCACACCGGTTACTGTAGACCGTCCTTTACTTACGAATGAGCCGACACGCGGGACGATAGTGAAAAAGGAACCATACCACTTCCCAAACACTACACAGTACACACTATCCAATGGAATCAGAGTGATAGCATGGGCCAACGATAGCGTTAAAGACCAGATATATATCCGTGGAATCGGCGAGGGTGGACTCGGACAACGTTACACAGCGGAACTCGCCCCGACAATGAAACTGATAAACGAAATGGTGGCGGCGTCCGGATTTGGCGGGTTCTCCAATCTTGAGCTTAAACGTGTGCTTGCCGATAAGGATGTGGCCGTAAGCATCAACGTGAAAAACACCGAAGAGATTGTGGAAGCCTCCACAACCCCTGCCGGTCTTGAGGATGCATTCCGCCTTATCTATATTAAATCGACAGCACTGCAACCTGACGAAAAATCTTTTGCCACGATGATGACAACCGAACGCAACAAACTCAGGAACGTCGGTACTAATCCTATTCAGGTGATGGGTGATTCAATTCATCGTTGTGTCTATAACCATCACCTGTTAGGACTCAAGAACACTCCGGCCACTCTTGATGCGGTTGACTATGCAAAGGGGCTTGACATCGTGCGCGACCGCTTTGCCGATATGTCGGATTTCACATTCTATATCACCGGTGACTTCGATACCGACTCTATTGAAGACCTGATGGCCCGTTATATCGCTCCCCTCCCCACCGGTGGCAGATTTGAGAAGTCGAAGGAGATTGATTATCGCTTCACTCCCGGCAATCATGACATCCGTTTCAAAAGAAAAATGCAGAATCCTGTTTCAGTGGTGTACAACTTCTATCACGGACCCTCCGAGTATAATCTTGAGAATGTGCTTGCTGTGAATATCTTCAATCAAATACTGAAGATGCGTCTCCTGGCTGACCTTCGTGAAGAGAAAGGATGGACATACTCGATTCAGGGACACGGCGCTCTGACCGTAGATATGGATGGCAACTACAGTCCCATGCTTATGATGCCTGTGTATATCAAGACAGAACCTGGACATGAACAGGAAACTGCCGATATCGTCAACTCCACTATTGAGAAGATGCTCTCTGAGGGGGTCACTCCGGAGGAACTCGACAAGGCCAAACAGTATATGGCTAAAAACCATAAGGAGAACGCCGCTGACAATGCTTATCTTTTCTCGGTGCTGAAGGTATTCGACAGATATGGGAAGGATATGCACACATCATATCTTGAGGTGCTCAATCAATTGAAAGATATCTCTACCCCGCTCCGACCCATCACCACCAACCGCTCTCTGCTCATCATGCAGCCGGATGAGTCTGACTCCAAATAAAACATCTCCTTAGATTATTGTATCAAGATAGGGGCGTGTCAAAAATGCTACATTTTTGACACGCCCCTATCTCTTTGCTGCGCAAGAAACTTAATCGCGCGAGAAAAGATCGCGGGTATATACTTTGTCGGCCACATCGGCAAGCTCGGGTGCCGTGCGGTTGGCCAGAATTGCCTGAGACTTTCGCTTGAACTCCTCTATATCGTTTACCACCTTTGAGCCGAAGAATGTGGAGCCATCCGGCAATGTAGGCTCATAGATTATCACAGTAGCACCCTTCGCCTTTATCCTCTTCATCACACCTTGAATGGATGATTGACGGAAATTATCGGAATTGGATTTCATAGTGAGACGATAGACGCCGATTACGCACTCACCCTCCATCGAGGAGTCGAAATTTGAATTATAGCCATAGCCATACCATCCTGACTTCCTCAACACCTGGTCGGCTATGAAATCCTTGCGGGTACGGTTGCTCTCCACGATTGCCGACATCATATTCTGAGGCACATCGGCATAGTTTGCCAGCAACTGCTTGGTGTCTTTCGGCAGACAGTAGCCACCATAACCGAACGAGGGATTATTATAGTGCATCCCGATACGTGGATCAAGACCTATACCCTCTATTATGGCCTTTGCATCAAGACCCTTGACCTCGGCATATGTGTCAAGCTCATTGAAGTAGCTCACCCGGAGTGCGAGATAGGTGTTGGCGAAAAGTTTCACCGCCTCAGCCTCTTTCATACCCATATAGAGAACGGCGATATCCTCCTTAAGGGCACCTTGTGCGAGAAGTGAAGCAAATTCATGGGCAGCCTTATCCAGTTTCTCCACATCTGTGAGCTTCCTTATGGCCTCATTCTCCTCGACAAAACGAGGTTCGTCGATAATCTTCGGTATGCCGGCTATGATGCGCGAGGGGTAAAGATTGTCATAGAGCGCCTTACTCTCACGGAGAAATTCCGGGAAAAAGAGAAGATTAAGCTCATTAACACCCTTGGCCGAATATTTAATATAGAGTGAGCGACAGTAACCCACCGGTATAGTCGACTTGATCACTATCACAGCTTTGGGATTCATCTCAAGCACCAGGTCGATGACATCCTCGATGTTATGAGTGTCGAAATAATTGGTGACGGGATCATAGTTGGTGGGCGTAGCCACCACCACGAAGTCCGCATCACGATAAGCTGAGGCTCCGTCAGTAGTGGCCCTCAGGTCAAGTGTCTTCTCCTTCAGATATTTCTCTATATAATCGTCCTGAATAGGCGATATCCGATTGTTGATCATATCCACCTTTTCGGGGATCACATCCACTGCCGTCACCGCATTATGCTGTGCTAAGAGAGTGGCTATACTTAAACCGACATATCCAGTGCCGGCCACTGCAATTCTCATGGGCTATAATCAGTTAATTTGTTATGCGAGCTGATCACAAGGGGCAACCAGGCTCTCCGCCACAAAATTAACGATTATAATTCATCCTGCATAATGAATTATGAATTAATTTCGCTAACTTTGCAGTATGGATTTTAAAATTGAAGCTATAGCTCCCGACACAGCGGCACGTGCCGGCGAGATCACAACCGACCACGGTGTTATCCCCACCCCGATATTCATGCCTGTCGGCACAGTTGGAAGCGTGAAAGGTATCCACCAGAGAGAGCTACGCGACGATATCGACGCAAAAATAATTCTCGGCAACACCTATCACCTCTATCTGCGTCCGGGCCTTGAGATTATCAAAGGTGCAGGAGGTCTGCACAAATTCAACGGCTGGGATCGTCCCATTCTGACCGACTCGGGTGGTTTTCAAGTGTTTTCTCTCTCCGCCAATCGTAAACTAAAAGAGGAGGGAGCATATTTCCGCAGCCATATAGATGGATCTAAACATCTTTTTACACCCGAGGGTGTAGTGGATATAGAGAGGGTGATCGGTGCCGACATCATGATGGCTCTTGACGAGTGCCCTCCGGGTACGGCCGACTACGATTATGCCAAGAAATCGCTCGGACTCACTCAACGCTGGCTTGAAAGGGGCTGGAAAAGATATAAGGAGACAGAGGGTCTTTACGGATATTCCCAGGCCTACTTCCCAATTGTACAGGGTTGCGTATATCCCGACCTCCGCAGAGAGGCCGCAAAACATGTGGCCGACCTTGGAGCTGATGGCAACGCCATCGGTGGCCTCGCCGTAGGAGAGCCTGTGGAGAAGATGTATGAGATGATTGAAGTGGTCAACGAGATTCTCCCGGAAAATAAACCACGTTACCTGATGGGCGTGGGTACCCCCGCGAATATTCTTGAAGCTATCGACCGTGGTGTGGACATGATGGATTGTGTGATGCCCACCCGCAACGGGCGTAATGGCATGATATTCACGCAAAACGGCATCATGAATATGCGCAACAAGAAATGGGCCGATGATTTCTCTCCACTTGATGAAAACGGAACTGCCTGGGTGGATCAGGTCTACTCAAAAGCCTATGTGCGCCATCTCTTCGTGAGTCAGGAGCTGCTCGGAATGCAGATTGCATCGATCCATAATCTTGCATTCTACCTGTGGCTTGTGAAAGAGGCCAGAAAGCATATTGTAGCCGGAGATTTCAAGAGCTGGAAAACAGAAATGGTAGAGAGAGTTACCCGCCGTCTCTGATCTCATCATTATCCAACGATCGATTATGAGCAATGATAAAAACGAAATAAGCCGAAATGATGCCAACGATGCTTCTCCTGAAGACAACACCGTTGTCGTGGAGTCGGTCGTAGCCACACAAAAGGATTCGGTGAAGAAAGCTAAGCGCTGGCGATGGGGCAACCCTTTCAAAATCACTATTCTCGACCGCTACATCCTGAAGAAGTTTCTCGGCACTTTCTTTCTCTCCACGGCCCTGATTCTTGCGGTGGCCGCTATGTTTGACGTCACAGAGAAACTTGACGCTTTCCTCAATGCCCCGCTAAAGGAGACAATCTTTGATTATTTCCTTTCTTTCCTACCCTATTTCGGCAATCTTTTCGCCCCTCTCTTTGTTTTTATCTCGGTGATTTTCTTCACGTCAAAGCTGGCAGGCAACTCTGAGATCATTGCGATCCTATCGAGCGGAGTGAGCTTTGGCCGTCTCCTGAAGCCATATATGATTGGAGCAGCAATTATTGCGGCTTTCACATTCGTATTGAGCAACTACCTCATACCCCCGACCAACATCAAACGAATAGCATACACTTATAAGTATGTGAAAAATCAGAAGATGGAGAGCAATATCAACGTTCAGCTTCAGGTGTCGCCGGGTGTAGTGGCATATATCGGTAGATTCGAAGACCGCAATAAGACCGGCTACCGCTTCTCGCTTGATAAGTTCAAAGGTCAGGAACTCGTGTCGCGCACCACCGCTCAGGCGGCCCGCTACGACACCACGAGAATGTATCACTGGATTCTTTCCGACTACATCACTCGTGATTTCGATGGTATGAAAGAGAAGATATCGAGAGGAACAAAGCTTGATACAATCATACCGTTTGAGCCTCGTGACTTCATGATCTCCGTTGACGACCAGGAGACTCTAACCACTCCTCAGCTCACGGAATATATCGAGAAACAGAAGCTGAGAGGTGTGGCCAACATAAAGGCTTTCGAAATAGAGAAGGAGAAACGAATAGCGGCTACTGCAGCTGCCTTCATTCTCACGCTGATTGGAATGTCGCTCTCATCACGCAAGGTAAAAGGTGGAATGGGATTGAACATCGGCATCGGTCTCGGACTCAGCTTCAGCTATATCCTTTTCTCCACAGTGGCAAGTTCGTTTGCAATCAGCGGCCTCACAACTCCTTTCATAGCGATGGAGATTCCAAATGTAGTCTTCCTTATTATCGCAATCTATCTCTATTACAGAGCATCAAAATACTGATGACGGCATCACGATATGTGAGGTGTCATAATCGGTGACTCACTAAAAAAGCCGGGGCGTCAAAATGCTTCTGAACGAAACATTTTGACGCCCCGGCTTTTTCTCTTTCACAGGAAAGATCAACTATCAGCAACCGGTAACTCAATTATCAGCAACCGGCAACTCAAGCATACGGTAGCCAATTTGGAAAAATTCACAATTGAAGTCAGTATATCTTAGTATCCGGTTTCCTGCCTTTACGATATCAATGTCGATGGGGACATGATTATTTCTACGTGCTTCGGCATCCCTGCCATGCGAACTTTCATATTCCTTACAAGCCCTTTCAAAATCAGCCACTTTTTCCTCCCGACAATCGCCTGAAACGACAGCGTTCATATACGGAGCGCCGCTGTGTCCGAATGCCGGGGTTTCATAAATGCCGGAATCATTCACACCCACAAGGTTCTCTTTTATCCATTCCAGAGCTTCTGCTACATTTCTTCTCCTGTCGCCGAAATTCGAACCGAGGCAGACCACAATCTTTTCCATTTCTTTTACTGTGACCGATTTCGTTTATTGAGCCTGATGGTGAAGTGTGATAAGGGTGATTTCTGGATATGCCGCAAACAATCGTGAGGGCATACCCACCTCACCAGCCCCTATATTCACATAGAGTTCAGTCTTCTGTCCGAAGTCATTGAGCCTTGTAAAAAGTCCGCCCCATTGCTCATAACGATATTTTGCAGGCGACCATACGAAGCCGCCGAACTTCAACATCATCTGCATGGCGTGGGTGTGGCCGGAAAGTGTAAGGTCGATATTGGTGTTTTTCGACACCTCCTGATTCCAATGCTCCGGATTATGAGAGAGCAAAATCTTAAACCGATGATCGTTCTGATTAAACACAGAGTCTCTCGAATTACTTAACGCTTTATCAAGATCGCCATAAGTAGGGAATGGAGGGTCGCCTACATTCTCCACTCCAATCACCATGATGCTGTCGTTATCCCGGGTCATAAATACCTTCCGATTATTGAGAAGATTCCAACCCATCTTCTGCTGATCTTCTGCAAGCTTTTTGTTGTTTGCCGTCCGCAGCTCCGGTGCCGACCAGTCAACGTAATCACCATAATCATGGTTGCCGAGAATCGACAGCACACCGTCGGGGGCATGAAGCCTTGACAAAACAGGCATAAACGGTTCGAGTTCATCTGTCCGGCGATTTACGATGTCACCGGTGAATACGATCAGATCCGGATGCAACGAGTTGACGGAATCCACAAGTGCGGATATGAATGTCGTGTCGTTGCCCCATGTCCCTACATGCAGATCACTTAATTGAGCAATCTTATAGCCATTGAAAGGACGGGGCACTTTCGGCGATTCTATATCCACATCTACCACCTTTATCTCATGACGTGTGACACCCACACCCCACCATAAAGATATGAATATGAAAAGAGCACACACTAAACCGACCCATTGCATAGCATGGCCCCCTCCATTTCTTTTCCTGCTTGTGAAACGGGATATAAGCCTCCCTATCAATGAGAATATCATGTAGACAAGCTTGGCCACATATACCGACAGAATGGAATACAACATCCACATCACCGGCAGAATATCGTTTGATTCAGATCGGCGAGGCAGGCAAAGCACATATATGATAAAGCCTATGCAGAGCAATGCGCTCACCGCATAAGCTTTCCACCAGAAGCCTTTCTTGGCGCTGCGGCGGATATCTAAGGTTATATAAAGGTCGATCAGCACACTTCCCAAAAGCATGATGATCATCATTAGGACCGGTATTCTCATAATAAAATATCTAAAGAAGTTTTAAACTTCACTTCACTCCATTCCTCCGAGGAGCGAACGTAACTTGTTGCGAAGAGGATTCGCATACATGGTGAGCATCATCTGCCACATATATTCGCGCTCTTCTGGTGTTATGTCGGCCACATCAACCTTGTCGAGCTGACGGTTGAAATAGGCAATGGTCTCCTCTCTCTTCTCCGGAGTATATTTCCTGGCAAAGCGATCGGTGTTGTGCAGGAGATCGAAGGCTACATAGTTGATTTCAAAAATCTCGTAGCTTCTGTGGATTGCCTGATCTATAAGGCAGCCCACATGCTTGGCGGCGTGGTTCTTATCGGAGAAATCACCTATCTGGTCGAGCTTGCTGTTGATACGCGGAGTGAGCTGAAAGTGAACCCTACCCTTAAACTGCAGCAATCCTGTCTCCATAGAGAACAGATCGTCGCGCTGAGATTTCTTGAAGTCAGGATTACGGCGTTTCATCAGGAATTCCCTTACTTTCAGATAATCATTGGGATCAAACTCATATGATATGCACACCGGCATAATGTTGATCTCCTTAATCTTGTCCATAAACGAACCCTGTCCGGCAATGGAGAGCATCTTCACGAGCGACTCCTGAGTGTGGTCGCTGCTGTCTTTTGCCCTACCCTCTCTCTGGGCTATCCATATCGATTCATGCTTCTCCAATATACAATAATGTATATAGGCGGAAAGTTTCTTGGCTGCCTCAAGACCCTCGCGGAGACCGGTGTTGCGCTTCACGATGAAGCTCTTGTTGAGTCGCACAAGATCAGTGATCCAGTCGTAGATAAGCAGGTTGTTGCCGATGGCCACCTCCGATGTCGGGAAACCGCGACGCAGAAAAGCAAGGTTTAGAAACGACGCGTCAAGCACGATATCGCGGTGGTTTGTGATAAATGAGTAGCTGAGTGAGGGATTCAGATATTTCACACCCCCGAGAGTAATGCCGGACGTAGTTGTCTTCGCAAGCATCTCCAGAAAGGGAAACATCACTTGTCGCTGGAAGTCATACTTCGTACGGATCTTTAGCAGGTCCTCAATCAAAGCTGGCACACCCTCCGGCGGCATGGTATAGTTTATCGCATGTAGAAAACCGGGCTCCTTCACGAGCTGTTTCATTTTTTCATGAAATTCCGAATCCTCGTAAGGGGCAATATCGTTGAAATTATAATCTTGCTGACTCATCTTGTCTAAATTTTTGTAATAGCTTTCAGTGTCTCGTCTCTTTTCTCAATAAGAAAGAGAATACAATCTGAGGCTTAGGGATTCTCACATACTCAGTGGTCAAAAAAAATGAATTTGACCGCTTCATTTGCAAAGTTAATGCTAATGACCCAAATAATAAACAATTCAGGTAGTAAAATTTCTTTTAATTTCTTCAATTTGTGCTACGGTAGTTCCTCCAGCGCTCAATGAGTGTGGTCATATCTTCCGGCACGGCACATTCAAAATCCATCTGTTCCCCGGTGGCAGGATGCACGAAGCCCAATGTGCGTGCATGTAGAGCCTGACGCGGGCAAATGGCGAAACAGTTATCCACAAATTGTTTATATTTGGCAAAAGTGGTACCTTTCAATATCCGGTCGCCACCATAGCGTGCGTCGTTAAACAATGGATGGCCTTCACTCAACATATGTACTCTTATCTGATGAGTGCGGCCTGTTTCAAGCACACACTTCACCACCGTGACATAGCCAAATCGCTCCACCACTTCATAATGTGTGACAGCGTGTTTACCCACTGCCGGATCTCCGGTGACACACATCTGGAGCTTATTACGCGGATTACGGGCTATATTCCCGATTATTGTGCCCTTATCATCCGGGAAATCACCCCATACCACCGCCACGTATTCCCTTTTAGTTGTCTTATGGAAAAACTGATTGCCAAGATGTGTCTTCGCCTCAGGTGTCTTCGCCACCACGAGCAATCCCGACGTGTCTTTATCAATACGATGCACAAGTCCGAGTCTGGGGTCGCTGACATCGTAATCCGGATTATCCTTGAAGTGGTAGGCCAAAGCGTTCACAAGCGTGCCATGATAATTTCCGTGGCCCGGATGCACCACAAGCCCAGCAGGCTTATTCACCACAAGGAGATAAGGATCTTCATATACAATATCCAAAGGTATGTCTTCGGCAATTATCTCAAACTCATAGCGGGGACGGTCCATCACGATGCTGACAACATCGTTTGGCTTTACCTTATAGCTTGATTTCACCGGCTTACCGTTCACTATCACGCATTGTGCATCGGCTGCCTGCTGAATTCTATTGCGTGAGGTTTTCTCCATCCGGTCTACAAGAAACTTGTCGACCCTTATCATCTGCTGACCTTTGTCGGCCACAAAGCGGAAATGCTCATACATTTCGCGCCCATCTGGAGTGACATATGAAGGCTCTTCCACCTCTGCCTCAGCCTCTACCTCCTCTGGATCTGCTTCAGTCGCCTCTGTTTCAGTCGTCTCTGTCACGGCAAGACCGGGATCTGCAATCAGCTCGTCGTTCTCTTCAATCAGTTTATCGTTGTCTGCCATATGCTACAATTGTATTATGAAGTAAACGTACTTACTGAATAAACACCGGTTCTTCGGGTTCGCCCTCCGGTTCGGTTTTGGACTCCGGCTCCGACTCTACATTTATCTCTTCCGTAATCTCTACCTCATCGCTGGGCTCTGTCTCTGTCACATAACGCATATACTCCTCATTCTGAAGGGAGTCGCGCAATTCACCGAGGCGTCCGTCATACACCTCCACTACAATTTTGGCATTAAGAGGTACCTTCTGGGTCTTTTTCACCACTCGTCCGTTGGCCGTGATCTTCACGATACAGTCGTTGTCGCCCAACACCTTCACCACCCGGATATTTTTAAAACCAAGTTCCTCAAGACGGGCCATTCCCTGACGGAAGGAGAAACTCTTCAGAGCATCTTCCCTCGGGTTGTTATCATCATCAATCACCACCTCTTTTGGATGCACTGCATTGATGTAAAGAAATATCTTGCGGCCCGGCTTTACACGCGAACCTGATTTCGGGAACTGTTCAATCACAAATCCCGGCTTTATATCATCTTTATAGATCGAGTCGCGGATATCCACTCTAAACCCATGCTGATGAAGCACGTTTATGGCCTGTGTGTAAGACATATTCTCCACTTTAGGCACAAGATTACTCTCCCCATGCTTTGTGAAAAGCTGTAGAGATATATACACAATCCATATACCTAATATGGCCACTAAAAAAATCACAAGCACGTTGGCCAGTATGGGATGTCGCGAAATAAAGCCGTCATTCCCTCTTTTCTGCGGTTGGTCTGTATCTTTCAAAACTTTGTCTTTTATGAGGTTGTATTAACTCCCATCGTGAAGCCTCGTCAATTTTCCTCTTTTGGAATAGAATAGGCTTCCTTATATTTAAGCCCCCAAAGTTAGTTAAAAATTCCCGTATCGCCAAACCTCTGCCAATGGAATCCGAAAATCAAAAACAGAGAATACATACCAAACGCAGAAATTCAGCCCCGGGAATCGGGATTTTTGTCACCTCCGGCAATATAACATTCTGAAACTCAAAGAGAGGATTCCACACAGGCCTCTCAATGCATAGGAGTCGCAACTCATTATCCGGCTGAATCAAGCGGACGCATCAGGCACCGCCCCTATAAGCTCAGAATCAAGCCAGGTCTTTTCGAAATCCTCATTATGACTGATTTTATTGTTAATAATTCTAAATTAGAATGAGTTTTAATTCATTTTTAGCAGATTTATTATTAACTTTGCAATTCAAAGCGTAAAATAGATGCGTAAATTCCTATATATCATACCGCTCTTCCTTCTCCTCTCCTCTTGCGGAGAGTATAATAAGGTATTGAAGAGCAAAGACGTAGACTACCGTTTCGACTACGCAAAACGGGCATTTGACGACCGCAAATACACACAGGCCGCCACAGTGCTCGAAACTGTCTATACCCCTCTGCGTGGCGGCCCAAACGGAGAAGAGGCTCTTTTCCTCCTCGCAATGTCACATTACGAGAACAAGGACTATCTTAACTCGGGTGTCTATTTCAAGACTTACTACACCCGCTATCCTCGTGGCAAATATGCCGAACTTGCCCGGTTCTATTCCGGGTACGGCTATTATCTCGACTCACCCGATCCTCAGCTCGACCAGTCGCAGACTATAAAGGCAATTGAGGAGCTTCAGGGTTTTCTTGACTATTTTCCCAAAAGCGACCGCGTGACAATCGCGCAGAACGCTATTTTCGAAATGCAAGACAAGCTCACCCTCAAGGAGCTCCAGAATGCTCAGCTGTACTACAACCTCGGAATGTTTATGGGCAATAATTATGAGGCCGCTGTAATCACCGCACGAAACGCTCTCAAAGACTATCCATACTCAAAATTCCGTGAGGACTTCGAGTTGCTTATCCTGAAGTCGAAATATCAGGAGGCACGCCTTTCGGTCAACGAACGCCAGACCGACAGGTACCGTGATGTAGTCGACGAATATTTCTCATATATCAATAACTATCCCGATTCCAAGAATCGCAAGGAAGCAGACAATATATATGAGATAGCACGCAAGCACGTGCAGGAATAAACCTCCCTACGGGATATAGTCATTTCAGTTTTAATCATCAACCCTTAACTCATACATACTCCGTCATGGATTATAAAAAGACAAACGCTCCGCTCAACACTGTGACCCGCGACATGATCGCGATGGCTGAACAGACCGGTAACGTCTATGAAACCGTTTGCATAATTGGCAAACGTGCCAACCAGATTGCCGTGGAGATGAAAAAGGAACTTGAGAAAAAACTTCAGGAATTCGCTTCAACCGATAATCTTGAAGAGGTGTCGGAAAACCGCGAGCAGATCGAAATCTCTCGATTCTATGAGAAGCTCCCCAAGCCCACTCTCATTGCAACTCAGGAATATATCGAGCATAAGCTCTATTTCGCCAACCCGGCTAAAGAGCGTGATCGCCTCAACGACTGAGACTTTAAAAAGTTTATGATAAAGCCGGATTTATTCCGGCTTTTTTTGTACTAATGATTCTCTCATGGCCTGTGATTAAGACATATGCCACGATCAATATTCATCTTCAATCCGGAGACCGATTATGCGCTTGCGCAAGGCCGGAAGCATTATAATCCTCCTGCAAAAATAGTTGCCCTCCGTAAGCAGATGCAACTGACCCCGGCCTTTATTGCTGATAATAACGATATTATCATAGTGGCCGACGACTACACTCCTGAAGCATATCCGGACCGGAAAGCTACAGAGCGTATTAATTCTACCGGAATCATTGTCGTAAAGCTGCCGGAGTTGCATAACATTCTCAACAATGCATCTCCCGGTGAATTCCGTATCATACCCTGGGGTTGGAACCATTCTCTCCGCAATATGCTTGAGACATTTTCCATAAATCCGTCACTGCTTAAGACTGAGGAGGAGATCGACATAATCCGAAATCTGTCTCACCGTAGAACCACCATACCCTTTCAGCTCCATCTGCAAAAGATGCTACCCCATCTCTCAATAGCTGTGGCGGAAGAGTTTTGTGAAGTAGATCAAGCCGTGGAGTTTGCAAAGAGGGAATCTAAGGTCTACTTCAAAGCGCCTTGGAGCAGTTCCGGACGCGGCATCCTCTACTATGATCTCTCCCAGTCTGACAACAACCCACTTTCTTTACAAAAGTTGAGGGAATGGCTCGGCGGATTCATCCGCAAGCAGGGAAGTGTAATGGGTGAACGGGCTTTCAACAGGGTGGCCAACTTTGCCACAGAATGGTGGATTGACGGTGGGAAGGCTGATTTTTTAGGATTATCGTTTTTCAATACTTCTGAAGAGGGACGCTATACAGGCAACTCATCTCTGTCTCAGCAAGAAATAGATAACCGACTTCGATCGCTTTCTCCTTCTTGGTCCTCCTCCGTGACATCCGCTCAGAAAGCCGCACTTGAGGCAATCATTGCCCCTCATTATTCCGGACCGGTGGGTATAGATATGCTAATCGATGCCGGCGGCATTCTGAATCCTTGTGTCGAGATCAATCTTCGTCTCACTATGGGAATCATCGCGTTAGGTAAACCACTTCCGTGGAAATAACTCCCAATCGGAAAGCAAGCAACTACAAAATAGAGATAATCTATCTATGAAAAAAATCAGTATCATCGGCACAGGAAATGTGGCGAGCCATCTATATAAAGCTCTCTCTGAATTAAATACTTCAGCTTGTAAAGCCGACACTTCCGATAAGGCTACCCTTTCTGCTCTTGACATCATTATTGTTAATTCCCGCACCCTCGAAGCTCTTCCCGAGAAAAGCGATATAATACTGATTGCCGTTAAAGATGATGCCATAGCTCAAGTAGCGGCCCGAGTTGCAGGGAGAGCAACAGTTATAGCCCATACATCCGGATCGGTATCGATTGATACACTAAAAGGATATGCCGAACAATATGGCGTCTTCTATCCTCTGCAAACCTTTTCAAAGGAAAAGGAGTTAGATTATAAGGAGATCCCCTTCTTTATAGAGGGTTCATCGCCATTTGCTGCCGACACGCTCACGAATCTGGCAAGACTGATTTCTGACAAAGTATATGCAGCGGATTCCGATAAAAGAAAACGAATCCATATCGCCGCAGTGTTTGCATGTAATTTCGCGAATCATCTTGTCGGGATTGCAGATGATATCCTAAAGGAGAATGGCATGGACTATTCGGTGCTACTCCCTCTTATGAAGGAGACTGTCGGCAAATTGTATCTTCTTCCTCCATCTGAAGCACAGACAGGTCCAGCCGTTCGTAACGATACTACCGTTATGAAGGCTCACGAAGAGATGCTGGCGGATAAGCCCGAATATCTTGATATTTACCACACTCTCTCCCAATCTATAACAACCCGACATGGTATGCAGCCGCTTGAGTGATGACCTATGCGCTTGAGACCGGATACCGTTTTGATGGTGTAATGGGTGCTGTCATAGGTGAAAACGGTGTCAGAGATAGCCTTGGATGGCGTCAATAAATTGCGACGCATACTTAAATAGTTACTTAATTGACAAAATGCAATGGTTGACTACGATTTAACGAAGATAAAAGCATTTGTATTTGACGTAGATGGAGTGCTTTCCCCATCTACAATACCTTTGGAGGAGGACGGCTATCCACGTCGCATGGCCAATGTCAAGGATGGTTATGCACTGCAGCTTGCTGTGAAGAAAGGTTATAAGATAGCAATAATATCGGGAGGAAAGGGTGAGCCGGTGTTCCGGCGTTTCGAATCACTTGGTATAAAGGCGATTTTTCTAAATGCCACTCATAAGCTGCCTATCCTGAAAGATTGGATGGAGAGAGAGGAATTGCTACCTGAAGAGGTGGCATATATGGGAGATGATATCCCCGACCTCCCTTGTATGCGGTATGTGGGTCTTCCATGTGCCCCATATGATGCCTGTCGTGAGGCTATGCAGACAGCACTCTACATCTCTAAATTTACCGGTGGTTATGGATGTGGACGTGATATACTTGAACAGGTGATGAAGGCACAAGACCACTGGATCTCCGACCATGATGCGTTCGGGTGGTGAAGTCCCGTCAACGGGACTCTGTAATTCTTCAAATCACCTGCTTCAAATGGCACATAATTATAAATAAACAGAACACTTTAAGTCATGTTATCAAACCTCGATAAATACAAAATTCTTTTGGCGAGCAAATCGCCTCGCCGTCGCGAATTGCTTCAGCAACTGCGCCTGCCGTTTAATGTAGTTACCTTAGGTGGTATTGACGAAAGTTTTCCTGATTCAGTACCACGCATTGATGTGCCGCAATTCGTTTCCGAAAAAAAAGCCGATGCATTTCAAAAGATAATCACAGATAACGAATTAGTCATCACAGCTGACACGATGGTGATATGCGATAACCACATTCTCGGAAAACCGAAAAACGGCAAAGAGGCAAGAGAGATGCTGCGTCTCTTATCCGGGAAGACTCATAAGGTGGCAACAGGAGTCACGATCACCACAAAAAATCGTCGCACATCTTTCACCACTGTCACAGATGTGACATTCTGCGAATTATCTGATGAAGAGATCGATTATTATGTAGATAACTTCCAACCATTTGATAAAGCCGGTGCTTATGGCATACAGGAATGGATAGGCTCCGTGGCTGTCACCGAAATCAAAGGAAGCTATCACAACGTAATGGGACTACCCGTCCATCGTCTCTATCAGGAACTGAAACTCTTCTGATCTTTCTTCACGCAACATTCCTGAACTTTCTCAGGCGCGACAATCTGCAATTCTTTCTAAAAAATGCTTATTAAGGAGATCTGTCGGAAAATAATTTTCCGACAGATCTCCTTAATATATTCATAATTAATTGGAAATATGATCTTGTCTTCCCGTCATGCTGCCATCCGCCATGAGGCTATTCATCTACAATTTTCAACTCACCCTCTTCAACATCGCCAAACCATTCGCTCAATTTTTGTTTAGCTTTCCGGAAAGTCTCATCCGAAAGGTTGCCCCATATATGTTTAACGACATAGAACAGCGCACCTGCGTCATCCACAAATCCCCCCGGCAAAGCATCCGGCAAAAAATCAAGAGGAAGAATAAAATAACCCAGGGCTGCCACAACCATCAAGCGATCTTTCACCGGTAAAGCTTTGTCGAATGTAGCATAATAGAGAATCAAGACAAGATAGACAGTCTTCTCCCCCGCCTTCTTGGCAAACTTCTTTATCTTCTCAAACAAAGCATTTGGATTATAGTAACCCGCATACTTTGTCAAATTATCTTTAAAAACCTTTATATTAGCCTTCATATCAATCATATCAAATCGAAACAATACGGTTTACACCGTTTATAAGTATAACGTCTGAAAAGGTATTCTAATGTCTAAAAAGCTGAATAAAGGCAAAAAAAGTAGCATTACTTACAATTAAACATTCGCTCCATCAATGCGAGATCACTTTTGACCTCACCTTGAAGTAAATATTCATTCCGGCGCTTATCAAGATCACTGAAAATCTTCTCAGCCCTATTTCGGTCGCCATCCAGATAAAGGGCAATCGCACATTCGAGCCGCTCCTTCGACGACATCACTTTGCGATATGCCGCTACGTATCTCCTCAACTCTTTGTCCAGAATATTCGATACCCGTGTCTTTATCAGTTCAAATTGTTCTGAACATTCAATCATAGATTGCTCATCTACCGAAGTTTTCTCTATTTCATTTGCCGTTGTCATCAGAAGATAACACAATTCACATGCAATCTCCTTTTGATATAAAGGCATGATATCTTTTCTATGGCCATACAAATCCTCGAAAGCTGTCAAAGCCTCCTCCATTCTATATTCATCCATAAGACGGGAGGCTCTCATCAATGGCACGGCCAGCTCAAGAGGGTTTGAATAATTGATCTTTGCCGGGACCTCAAACCATTCCTCCGGCATATCTTTCGGACGCACACCATTTTGAATAAGTGCGTTTGAGCGCAGTTGCATCACAAGCCCTCGTTTGGCCGCCTGATTCCGATTCAGATAAAGCATATTGTATGCGTCATTTCCCAGCCCTCCGGGTTGCATGGGTATACCGTTCATCAGGATTAGAAATAGGTCGGTGATTAGAAAGATCACTATAGCCACCATCAGCATGGGGTGCAGATGCGCCCAAAGTAATGGCAATACAAGCAATCCTACAATTATATTGGCAAGCACACCTCCGGCGTTATACCATGCTGTAGGAATCTTGTCAATAGGAAGATCAGGAGGATCAAGAAGGCACTGCCCGCCTGTACCGGCTATTCCGAAACGCTTTATCTTCAATTTGCCATCTACCTTGATAAAGGTAAGATTGAAAATCCGGAAAGACACAAACTTATAGCCTGTTAGAAGACCACATAAAAGGTGGCCACCCTCATGAACGATCACCAGAATCGTCAAAGAAACAATAAACGACAATATAGAAACCAAGCCCACAAGAATTCCCTCAGAAATATTCAGTTTTCTGAAAGAATCCACATATTCCGGAAAGGTTGTGTCGGTGAACAATACAAATCCGAGTCCGGCTAATAGCAATCCAACAGCTCCTCCGAGCATCAATCCGACAATAAATTTGATGATATTTTTTATAATATCCATAAATGTTTAGGCTGTTCTGATTGATTACCAAGTATGTATCACAAAAGAGAAATGAGGGGTGTCTCAAGATACCGTATCTTGAAACACCCCCCATTACTCTTTATTTTAGATTAGTTTTTCTCGCTTTCATTTATCGGCAAAGAACGATCGAACGAAGGAACATCAGCACGATATTTAGCCTCCCAACCGAGAGCGGATGCTCCAAGCACTGCAGCGTCGCTCTCCTTAAGTTCGGAAAGGATAATCTTAGTCTTACCCTTGAATATGGGGAAGAGATTCTTCTCGAACGCATCCTTTAGCGGACGCATCAGGAGATCGCCACTCTTGGCAAGACCGCCGAAGAGGATAATGGCCTGAGGACTGGAGAAGGCTACCATATCTGCCAAAGCCTGACCAAGAATTGTACCGGTGTATTCGAAGATATCTTTGGCAAGCTGATCGCCGGCCACCGCTGCATCATATACATCTTTCGAGGTGATATCCTCTATGGGAAGATTGCGAAGTGTTGAGGGCTCATTGCGCACCTCAAGGAATTCGCGTGCGGTGCGGGCCACACCGGTGGCGCTACAGTATGCCTCAAGACATCCGGTTCTACCACAACCGCAGATACGGCCGTTGTTTCGCTTCACTGTCAAGTGGCCAAGCTCACCGGCAAAACCGTCGTGACCATACACTACCTGACCGTTTACCACGATACCACTGCCGACGCCTGTGCCAAGTGTGATCATAATGAAGTCTTTCATACCACGGGCCGCGCCGTAAGTCATCTCGCCAAGGGCCGCCGCGTTGGCATCATTAGTGATACCTACAGGAATGCCACCGAATGCTTTGCTTACCTTCTCAGCAAGAGGGATGATAGGTCCCCAAGGGAGATTTGGCGGATTCTGAATCTCACCGGTATAATAGTTGGCATTCGGGGCGCCGATGCCTATACCATAGATTTTATCTTCCGCATCGTTAGCCTTGAGAAGACGCTCTACTCCGGCATGGAGCTCTGCAACATAATCATCGAAGTTGGCATGTTTGCGGGTCTTGATTGAATCACTGGCAATTACGTGACCACGGGCATCAACTATGCCGAAAACTGTGTTGGTGCCTCCTATATCGACACCTAATACATAAGGTTTGCTCATTTTGTCTCTTTTATATTGGGTTAAAATTCCTATTTCCTGAATAATATCTGAGTCTTTCACAGGAGAGTGTGTGAGATTCCATGGAGAGACCTGTCATTACGTCAATCCTATTTAATAAACAAGCGGAATGACAACTTGATTACAAAGGTAGATAATATTTTTAATCTTCACAACAAATTATAAGGTTTTATGACATTTTCACATTCAAATGCACTATTGGAATTCATCGATCCCTTGCTTCCCAAGTTTTAGAGTTAAGTATATGAATAACGAGAAACTGAAAACCAATACTCTCGCAATCCAACGACATTAAGCACGTTATTGATGATAATTTTTGAATTTAGAGAAAAAAATATATTTCAACTGCAAAAATAGTTGATTTTATTTGTTCAACTGCAAAAATAGTTATAACTTTGCCTCCGTTGATTGGGTAGTAGAAGTAAGCCCGATCATTTCCACCTATAAATATAACAAGACATATGGACTCAAAAGATAACACCGACATCATAATGCAAAATATAAAGAATGGCAACCCCAAACGTCTACGTCTTACAGCCAAGGAGGAGGAGATTATGAGGATTCTCTGGGATAACGGTCCGCTACCGGTTAAAGAGATGCTCTCATTCTTTCCGGAGCCACGGCCACACGTCAACACCGTCTCTACCGTAGTGAGAGTGCTTGAGAAAAAGGGATATATCGGACATGAAAAAGAGGGCGGAGGATATCGTTATCATGCTACTCTCGCCAAGGATAACTATCGAAAAACCTCCCTTCTCGATATGCTTAGAAATTACTTCGACAACAATCTGAAGAGCCTTATGTCGGCCCTCGTGGAGGAGAAGTCTCTCTCCGACGAAGAGATACAAGAATGTATCGATATTATTGAGAAGAGAAAATAACCGAAGTTATTTTTCTTTAAGTGAAGTTGTTTAAACTTTTTCTTTGTCTGGATTTAGACAGCTTTCGGAGGAGATTTTTTAGCTCGAAGAGGAAGTTTAGCGGGCTAAACGACCGATGAGAGATGAAAAAGCAACCCGAAAGATGGCTGAAGACGGGCAAAGAGGACTCCATATTCAAATAATACATATAAAAATCAACAAGCCCGTAAAAAGTTTAAACAACTTCAATATCAGATGCAGAGAAAGCACAATATATTTACCACTCTTTGAAGCTACCGGTCTATAATAAACAGATATCGGCAATCAGGGGGATAACAGATTTATCATGGGATACATTTTAGTATTTTCAATAAAGAGCGCAATCATCCTCAGCGTGATGTTTGCCATCTATATGATTACAGTCAAACGTCATAAAGGTGCCTGTATCAAACGGTTTATACTTTTAGGCACCTATACTGCCGCCGCTGTCCTTCCATTGTTTGATTTCAGATGGCATCCAAATACAGTCACCACAGGAGCAACAAAATTAATCGGTGGAATACAATCCGACACTCCGATCATGTCTGCGACTTCTCATTTCTCTATTTATAGCGTGTTGGCAATGATTCTAATGGCAGGAATTTTTGTTTTGCTTTTACATCTTGCCTCTACCTTTATCCATGTGGCATATCTGCGCTTCAAGGGCAGAACCATCATTATTGACGGAGTTGACATCACTGTGCTCAAGCATAATAGCTTATCCCCTTTCTGCTTTGGCAATAGAATCTTTGTTTCAGAAGAGGAGATAGAATCAATGTCGGATATGGTGTTCTGTCATGAGAAAAGCCATGTATATCACCAACACTTTTATGATCTTCTCTTTGCAAGGCTTCTTACAATTATCCAATGGTGGAATCCTTTTGCATG
Source organism: uncultured Sangeribacter sp. (assembly GCA_964513775.1). Lineage (GTDB taxonomy): Bacteria > Bacteroidota > Bacteroidia > Bacteroidales > Muribaculaceae > Lepagella. Next base: position 27,687 of record CAZEOI010000038.1, read on the forward strand.
GATTATGCTGAGAGAACTTCAGGACGTTCACGAGTATCAGGCAGATGAAGACGTTATCAACGACGGATATTCAGCCCACGACTACCAATATTTGCTATTAAACCGCGCTATCGGGAAAAGGAACCCAATCCCGAGTCACGGCATCAGACATTCCCGTCTGCGTCAACGTTTGGTTATGATTAATAAGGAAAAGGAATCTGAAAACAGTTTTCGGCGTGCATTTCTTATGATTTTCGGAGCCGTAGCCGCTGTGGTGATGATCAGCTCTCCTTTGCTCTCTCCCGTCTTGCTTTCCGCCACGAATGTAGATTTGAGCAAGTCGGCAATTTTCCCAGCAACTAAGAAAGTAGCGACCGAGCGTAAAGTCTCCGACATCTCCGGACTGAATGTAGCAACCGAGCGTAAAGTCTTCGACATCTCCGGACTGAATGTAGCAACCGAGCGTAAAGTCTTAGACCTCACCGTACTAAAACCGGTGCCAGATGTTACGATCAATGGTATCGAGGTTGACATGAGCATCCTGAATAAAACATCACCCGATCAAATAAAAGAAATCACGGTGAGAAAAGATTCTCCTCAACATCCTGAAGGATTGATTGAAGTTGTGCTAAAAGAAGGTGAAAGTTTATCCGGCAACTCAATTGGCACAGAGGATCATCCGCAGACACTTGATGAAATCCTGGTGGTGGCTGTAGGCACATTTCCACCCTCTAACCCAAATAATAAATAATACAAGTCATTATGAAACAATTTATTGCAGCTGCCATGCTTATGGCGGCAGGCCATTGCTATGCCAATTCTCCCGCTCTCTACGAATGTATCTACAGCTATCGTGCTGCCATAAATGATGCCGAGAAACCCTCTTCTGAAGAGAGCGAGTGTATTCTTCAGATTGGTGATGATAAATCGCGTTTCTATGATTATGTGGCATTCCGTCTTGATTCTGTTGTCGCAACACCGGGAGCGAGTAATGATGTGATCAAAGAGTTTACTACGGCCTATCAGAAAGCCGATAAATATTTTGAGCCCAAAGTCATCACAGATCTCTACGACAATGAACTCACGGTATACTGCGACATGGCTCCCGACCATTATCGCTACACTCAGAAACTCCCACTCATTGATTGGAACCTTTCTGACGACACAGAGACAGTGTGTGGCTACCTCTGCCATAAGGCCACCGGGAATTATGGAGGAAGAGAATGGACCGTATGGTATGCGGATGAGATACCTGTGCCGTTCGGGCCCTGGAAACTTTCCGGTCTACCCGGGTTGGTGCTAAAGGCTATTGATTCCACGCAAACCCATGATTTTGAGGCCATCTCCTTCCGCAATGCCTCCTCTGAAATATCAGAGCCCAAAGTGCCAAATGTCAATTCAATCAAAGCAGATAAATTCATTGAGCGGAAGAACAGTTTCGACCGCGATCCTATGGGTTCAATCGACAGAGAGAGCATCTCTTCAGTCACCGTAATGCCCAACAAGTCTTTGCTCGTAAACGGAGTGAGAATACGTAATTATAAAAAGGGCTACAAACCCCTTGAATATTCTGAAGCAGAAATTAAAAATGGGTATCTGCCAACTATAAAACCCAAAGCTCAGAATGAGATTAAAGTAATAGGTGTCGGCTCCGGCAGCATACGTAAATAATATGAATCGTCTCAGAGTCATCCTACTGCTCTTTTTAATACTTCCGGCCCTGCTGATGGCAGAATCGTCTCAATCGTCAGATTCAGACAATGTAATCACAGGGACGGTAACAGATAATGCCGGGGTGCCTTTACAGGCCGTAATCATACGTCCATATTTTGATGGGCGCCCCGGCAAACATGTACTCACCGACAAAAAGGGTTATTTCCGCATTACGATTGACACCATTACAGACAAACCCATTTCTCTCGATTTCAGCAAAATCGGTTATGAAAAAGAATCTGTAAGGATAGTCCCTCCGTATAAGGCACTTGACATAACCCTTTATAAAGCCGCCACAATTCTAAAGGAAGTCACTGTAGCAGCTCCGGAAATCCGTCTGCGCGGCGACACTGTCTCCTATCTGCTCTCAGCTTTTGCCGGTGCAGGTGATGTCACCCTCAAAGATGCACTCAAAAAGATTCCAGGTATTGAGGTTGATAAAAGTGGAAAAATAAGCTACAACGGAAAAGATATATCCAATTTCTATATCGAAGGGATGGATCTCAATGGAGGTAAATATGACGTTGCCACAACCAACCTACCATCTTCCTATGTGAATGCCGTAGAAGTTATCAGCAATCATCACGATCTTAAGATTGACCGTGGCACATTTTCAGACAATGTGGCCTTGAATATTCGCCTCAAGAAGCAAGCTATGTTCAGGCCCACGGGCACTTACACTATTGGGGGAGGCATAGGGAAGCCTATGGGTTGGGAAGCCTCAGGCGCAGCAATGATGTTTCGTTCGGATTTCCAGTCTATGCTTTCGCTAAAAGGCACCGACATTGAGGAATTTTCAGAAAGAAGCAACAATAGATTTTATCAAACCGGCCCAACTCTACTTAATGATTTGGCTACCTCTGCCATGCCACGGCTCACCGCATCAAGTGCTCCATTAAATCGCCAACGCTGGATAGAACCAATTGACGCAGGAGCCTCCCTGAATTTCATTAATAAACTTAAAGATGAAATCACTCTACGCACCAATATTGACTATTCCTACCGACAGTCGGAATATGAGCTTTCAGACTCCCGCCAATACTTCGATGGCGCTGGAGATATCGACATAACACAAAGCTCCAATCCGCATGCTGTGCTACATACAGCATCCGTTTCCAATGAATACAAAATTAACTCCGATGCCCGATATCTTATCAATGAGTTTAAAGGTGGGACATCTTTCCTCACCAACCACCTCCCGGTGACAACAGTAAATTCAACGATATCCCAATATCAGAAAATGACCAACTTCCAACTACATGATAATTTCAATTGGTCGTGGCAACATGGCCCATGGAGATACTCTATTCTTGGGATACTTGAATTGAATGCTTCTCCAAAGGTAGCCCTAAACATATCGGAAAATTATACAGCCGACGAATTAGAAAGTGATAAATCTCCGATTTTCATCTCCCAAAACGGAAGAAGCACAAGCTTTGCTGGATTGGTGGAATTTTCTCCAATGACTATAATTGGCAACTCAAGACTGTATATGCCTATAAATTTAAGCTATACGAATGAGCGGCTTAACACCTCCCTCTATTCGGAAGTCATCTCCCAAATGAATAATTCTCAAAACAAGCTTTACGGAGAAACTCTGAATCTTAAAGCCACTCCAACCTATCTCCTCGCAACCCCATATGAACGCCTCACATTATACGTCACGATTCCTCTCGAACTAAAGAGGATTGCTTATCGTAATAACGCCACATCTTCTCACTCCACGCCGGAAGCAAGATTTCTCACCTCTCCCAATATGATAATTAAGTATACTCTTTCCTCAAAATCCACATTTACGTTTTATAGTTCTTACAGCCGGAAAATAGGGAATCTGCTTGATTATATGATATCTCCGGTAATTACAGATTATATGTCGGCCACGTATGGCTCAGGCATCCTTTCAAAAGACAATCAGTTTAACGCCAATCTTAGGTATGACTTCAGATTGCCGATGAGCATGTGGTTTGTAAATATCAATGCAAACTACAGCAGATCAAATTCAAATCTTGAGGCAGACCAGAATGTGAGTGAGGGATTGATAGTGACCGCTAAGGTGCTGAAACCAAATTCATCGGAAACGACGTCATTATACGGAGCAATCACCAAAAACATCAGAAATATAAAGACCAAGATATCTCTCGGTGGCAATTATCGGCACTCTGTCGGCAGTATCACCCAGAATGATATGCCGGTGAAAACAAAGGGAGACATCTCCACTTGTAATCTCACGGTTTCAAGCAGTCCGCTGAATTGGCTGGAAATATCTTATCAAGGTGATTTCTCCAATACCACTACAAAATATCTTGACCGTAGCCGCTCCTTTAAGACCTTTAACCACGATGGCAGCCTGGCTTTCTACCCCTCCGGGAACTGGCAAGTAAAATTCTCTACTGAAATCACCGACCGCGAAATAGAGCCCAAACGCTATAAGATGTCGAATCTATTTGACGTGTCGGCCACCTATAGATATAAGAAATTTAGATTTGACCTAACTTTTAAGAATATACTCGATTGCCGCAGCTATTCATATACGATTTTCAGCGGACTCGACAGATTCAGTTATGATTATTCCTTGCGTGGCCGACAACTCATAGCGAAAGTATCGTTCACTCTCTGAGCGGATCTGAGATTGTAGAAATGTAGAAGCGCTTTGTGTATTCATATGTAGAATGAATTATTTAAGACAACAGCGCTCCGAATCCCCAAAATTGGGATCCGGAGCGCTGTTGTCTGTTGAATATTATGGAATAATATAATAGTATATGGAAATATGCCTGAATTTCTTTTGAGATCGATTATAGAATCGACTCAAGATTGCCATAAGGATCTATTAGAAATGTACGGCAACCGGATGAAACCTGATAATCGTCGAGCACATCAGAATTCAGATCGCTTCCGGAGAGCATTATCACATCATCACCGATTTTGTCTGCTTTAGCTATCTCGCGGGCGAGAGCCTGATCGGAATCTATGTTGATGCTTACAACTTGCACATCACGTCCGTTGACCTTCTTTGTGGTGGCAAGTTCTCTATTGGCTATTCTTGAGCGGCCATCAGATGCCGACCAGAAATTCACCACATAATATTGACCCTTTAATGAATCGAGAACTTGAGTGGTGTTGGAGAGAGAGAGTTTCGGTGCCTCCGCCCCTATTGCAAGCGTATGGCTACCATTGGGTAGTGAGGATGAGAGAAATGCGGCTATTGATACAGATAAGATTAATGACAAAAATAATTTTTTAGTTTTCACAATTACATGTTTTCGTTCTACAATCACCGTCTCCCTACATTCGGTCGAATGTTCTGTCACGCTGACGGCATTAATAATCTCTAATACAAGGGGAGGTCACAGGACGCCACTCCTGCAAGTCAAAGAAATAATCCCCTCGGGGCTGTCACGAAAAGGAGTTGTCACGCCTCCTGAATTGTCACGAAATAAGAGCTTGATGCCCTATATGGTTGTCACGGATGGGAGTTGTCAGTTCCCATGGTTTGTCACGATTTTCATCTTTCTGACTACGGATATACAGTCAGAATCATTCTATTTTATGTTATTAAAACGTGTTTTAAAACATATTATTGCCCTTCAACCCTTATTTTATGCGGATTTTAAAGAATTTTAAAATGAAATTGTCATAGACACAAAAAAGATAGTGTGCAGTGAAAACTACACACTATCTTTTATATATTTCTCAGATTTGAATCACTATTTAGCCTCGGGTGAAGATCAGTTTTTGAATACAAGCTCATCACCCTCACGATCGATTACGATAGGATGTTCACGGTCGACCTTCTGAGCCAGAATATCCTTCGACAGCTGGTTGAGCACCATACGCTGGATGGTACGCTTCACAGGACGTGCACCAAACTCAGGATCATAGCCATCCTCGGCAAGAAGCTCAAGAGCCGGCTTACTGATTGTAAGTGTAACGCCGTTGGAGGCGAGCATCTTCTGCACGCTCTTAACCTGAATATCGACAATCTCCTGAATCTCCTTCTTGTTAAGAGGAGTAAACATTACGATCTCATCAATACGGTTGAGGAATTCCGGACGTATCTTCATCTTAAGAAGATCAAGCACATCCTCCTTTGTCTTGCTTATCACATTCTCGCGCTCAAGCTCTGTCTTGGAATCGATATCCTTGAAGTTCTCACGGATTATCGGTGAGCCCTCATTAGAGGTCATGATAATGATGGTGTTCTTGAAGTTGATGAAACGTCCCTTATTGTCGGTGAGTCGGCCATCATCAAGCACCTGAAGCAAGATATTGAACACATCAGGGTTAGCCTTCTCGATCTCATCAAAGAGCACTACGCTGTAAGGTTTACGACGCACTGCCTCTGTGAGCTGACCACCCTCTTCGTAGCCGACGTATCCCGGAGGCGCACCGACAAGACGAGACACGGAGTGCTTCTCCATATACTCCGACATATCGATACGGGTCATCATATCCTCATCATCGAAAAGATATTCTGCCAATGCCTTTGCAAGCTCTGTCTTACCTACACCGGTGGTGCCAAGGAAGATAAACGAGCCCAAAGGACGACGCGGGTCGTTAAGACCGGCACGTGAACGACGCACGGCATCACTCACAGCCTTGATGGCGGCATCCTGACCAACCACGCGCTTGTGAAGTTCCTCTTCAAGGTGGAGAAGTTTCTCCTTCTCACTCTGAGCCATCTTCTTGACAGGTATGCCGGTCCAGCGGCTTACAACCTCGGCGATATCCTCGGCGTCAACCTCCTCTTTGATCATGGCTCCCTCGCCCTGAAGCTGTTTCAAACGCTCCTGAATCTGCTCATTCTCCGTCTCTTTCTGTTTGATCTTCGAATATTCAATCTCAGCCACCTTGGCATAGTCACCCTCACGCTTGGCCATCTCAGCCTCATGCTTGAGTTGCTCTATGTCAATCTTGTTCTGCTGAATCTTATTGATCTCATTCTTCTCAGCCTGCCATTTAGCCTTGAGACTCTTCTCTGTATCTCTTAGGTTGGCGAGGTCTTCATCAATCTCCTTTATCTTATAATCGTTACCTTCTCTCTTGAGAGCCTCACGCTCAATCTCAAGCTGAGCAATCTTACGCTGAGCCTCATCAAGAGCCTGAGGCATGGAGTCCATCTCAAGACGCAGCTTTGAAGCAGCCTCATCAATAAGGTCAATAGCCTTATCAGGCAGGAAACGGTCTGTGATATAGCGCACACTGAGCTGAACGGCGGCTATGATAGCCTCATCCATGATGCGCACCTTATGGTGATTTTCATAACGCTCTTTAAGTCCACGGAGAATAGAGATGGCTGAAAGCTCATCCGGCTCATCCACCATCACCTTCTGGAATCGACGCTCAAGGGCTTTATCTTTCTCGAAATATTTCTGATACTCATCAAGTGTGGTAGCGCCTATTGAGCGCAACTCACCACGTGCGAGTGCAGGCTTCAGGATATTGGCGGCATCCATAGCACCCTCGCCCTTACCGGCACCAACAAGGGTGTGGATCTCATCTATGAAGAGGATAATCTCGCCATCACTCTGAGTCACCTCATTTACGATAGCTTTCAGACGCTCCTCAAACTCACCTTTATATTTGGCACCTGCCACAAGCGCACCCATATCGAGTGAATAGATCTGCTTCGATTTAAGATTCTCAGGCACATCTCCTCTCACGATACGATGGGCAAGACCTTCGGCAATGGCTGTCTTACCAGTACCCGGCTCACCTACGAGCATCGGGTTATTTTTAGTTCTTCTCGAAAGAATCTGAAGCACACGGCGAATCTCCTCGTCACGTCCGATCACCGGATCAAGCTTACCGTTGCGGGCACGGTCATTGAGGTTTATGGCATATTTACTTAATGCCTGATAACTCTCCTCGGCACTCTGCTGAGTCACTTTATTGCCCTTGCGAAGCTCGTTGATGGCAGCCTTGAGACCATCTTCTGTCACTCCGGCATCTTTCAGAATCTGAGATGCCTTGCATTTTGTTTTGAGTATGCCCATAAGCATAGCCTCTACCGACACATATTCATCGCCCATAGACTTTGAGAAGTCAATGGCTTTCTGAAGAGCATCGTTCGACTCACGGCTGAGGAAAACCTCCCCACCTGAAACCTTCGGCAAGCTCTGGATATCTTTGTCTATAGCCATATTCACAGAGTTCAGATTGGCTCCGAGCTTCTGGAATACGAAATTGACAATCGTCTCGCTCTCCTGAATGAGAGCCTTCAGAATGTGGACAGGCTCTATCTGCTGCTGACCGTTCTGGCGCGTCAGCTCGATAGCCTTCTGGACCACCTCCTGCGATTTGATTGTGAAATTATTAAAGTTCATATGCGTTGAATATAAGATTATATACAGTTAGATGATAGATATAGAATCCGGCATCCGAATGTGTGATATCATCCACATTCCACTTTTTAAACAATTAACTATACACGATGGTTGAGTTATTTCCTATTGAAGTGTTCCGATGCCTGATTCATTCTATTACGAATACTTGAGGATTTCAATCCAATAGTCATCCGGATCATGGATGAAGTAAAGGCCCATAGCTTCATTCTCGAAGCATATGCACCCCATCTGACGATGATATTCCCGAATGGCATCATAATCTCCCTCCACCTTCATGGCAAGGTGGCTTTCATTCTCGCCCAGCTCATAAGCTTGGGGATGATCTCGAAGCCACGTAAGTTCAAGGCGAAAGTTCTCTCCGGGTCGGGAAAGATACACAATCTTGAAATCTCCCTCAGGGTGATTTATCTCCCCTACCTTCTCCAGGCCAAGAGCCTCCTTATAGAATTTTATACTTCTGTCAAGATCGGTGACGTTGAAGTTTACATGGTCGAAATGTGATTTGATTTCCATAATATAACTAAATAGAAATAATGATAGAGCACCCACCTATGGGCTGCTCCATCATTATAACAAATCACGTGCCAATTTTGCTCAACACAGTCAGAGTATGCAACTTCCAGTGGTATCATATTTCCTGACTTCGTCATTTTTGAGCATATCAACCTTTATCAATAATCCTAACCGGTAAATATCGAGAAAAATTTTTATCCGAATCGAGTAGGTCGGGAAACGAAAGTTTTCTGACCTACTTTCGTTTCCTTTCCT